>NZ_JBFAHM010000020.1:0-91403 GCF_040654195.1 Hamadaea sp. NPDC050747 | reverse complement strand
CTGGCCGACCCGGCGCGTCGGCAGCGGCTGGCTGAAGCCGGTGCTGCGTGGGTGCGTACCGAACGCACCTGGGCCGCGAACGCCGACACCTACCTCCGGCTTTATGAGCAGCTGGGGGCGGTACCCTTCGGAGATCTGCGGATGGCGAACCTGAGCGCCGAGCGGATCAGCGTCGCCGGTCTGCATCGGGAATTCGAGTCCCGCGAAGCGATCCCTCTAGAACTGCTTTACGAGACGGACACCCAGGGCGACCCCGAGGTGTACCTCTCCGAAGGGTGGTCCCATGGCGATCAACCACGGTTGACCCTGGCGCCGCCGATCGAGTGGACCACCCTCTACATGGAGAACCGGTCGGCCAATTTCTCGGTGCACGCGTGGGACTTCATGGGGTCGGTGCTGCGAGCGTACGAGGCGACCGGTGAATCCCGTTACCTCGACTGGTGTGTCGAGCGGGCGGTCTCCTGGGCGGAGACGTTCAACGAGGGCGACGCCCGCGGCACGATGGCGTGGTACGACATGGCGATCGGGCTCCGGGCGTACCGGCTGGCGTACCTCGTCGAGCAGTGTGTACTGCGGGGCTACCCGAAGGACGTGCTGGCGGCGCTGCTGACTTGCGTCGTGCGGCACCAGCGGGAGTTCTACGACGACCGGATCTTCAACCCGCGCAACAACCACGGCGTCTATCTATCACTCGGACAGCTCGCCTTCGCCCGGCGATTGGCACCGCTCGCTGGGATGGACGTCATGGAGCGGCAAGGCCGCGACCGCCTCGCGGTCGTGACGAAGACTCAGTTCGCCGCGGACGGAGGCCACCTCGAGCATTCGCCCGCCTATCACCGCATGCTCCTGAACTCCTTCCGGGGCGGGATTACCGCCGGGCTTTTCGACGATCCGCAGCTCCGCGAGCGCATCGCGTCCGCCGAGGACGTCCTGGGCTGGTTCATCCAGCCGAACGGCGAACTCGTCCAGCTGGGGGACAGCCGAGCCATCAAGATGCGGTCGTCGAAGCCGATCACCGCGAGCCCCTTCACGGAGTTCCACATGTCGCGAGGGCGCAGCGGCACGCCGACCGCGGAGTCGCTGCGTGTCATGCCGGACAGCGGGTACGCCATCGTGCGTCATCCGCAACCGGTCGGCGTGGCCGACCACGACCGCGCTGGGTATCTGCTCATGGCGGCTGCCTTCCACTCGCGTACCCACAAGCACGCGGACGACCTGTTGCTGACCTGGTGCGACCACGGACATGAGCTGTTGATCGACGCCGGCCGTTTCGGCTACGTGGATCTGCTGCCGGCCGACTCACCACTGCGCCAGAAGGGCTTCTTCTACAGTGCTCCAGAGCGCCAGTACATAGAGTCGACCCGTGCCCACAACACGGTTGAAGCCGATGGTACGGATCATCTCCGGCGCGGGCGCGAGCCCTATGGCTCAGGGATCCAGGCAGCCGAGGAGCGCGACGGCGTCTTCCGGCTGCTCGGCTCGGTGGATCATGTTACCTGGAAGCACCGTCGCGAGGTCGTCTTCCGGCCGGGGGAGTGGCTCCAGGTAATCGACACGGTTTCCGCACTTGACGGCGAGTCGCATGATTATCGGGTTTGGTGGAACATGCCGGAGGAAGTGACGCCCGAGGTGCAGGAAGACGGTGGGTTGGGAATTTCAGTGCCGACCGCCGACCGGCGGCTGTGGTTGCGGGAGCACTCCGGGTCGACGCTGATCGAGCCGGTGAAGGGTCAGCAAGAGCCACTCCGTGGCTGGCGGTCCAAGGTGGATCTCCGGTTCACCCCCGCGTGGTCGGTCGGGTTCGAGGTGCTCGGCGTAAGCGACCATGAGTTCCGCACAGTGTTCTGCTTCGCGGACACCCTCGATGCCGGCGTCCAGGACAATCCGTTCGCACCGAGTTCCGGAGCATGACGACAGCTGGGGATGCCGAGGTGAGCCCGCGGATGCGCGACGTCTGGTCGGCGGGGGAGGCGGAAACTGGCGAACCCGGTGCCTCCCGCTTCCGTGGCGACATCGAGGGTATGCGAGCCATCGCCGTCGGACTGGTCCTGTTCTACCACGCCGGCGTACCGTTCCTCGCTGGTGGATTCGTAGGTGTCGACGTCTTCTTCGTCATCTCCGGATTCCTGATCACGTCGCTGCTGACAGCAGAACTCGGCCGTACCGGCCGGATCTCCCTGCTCGGCTTCTACGCACGCCGGGCGAAGCGACTGCTGCCGGCGACGGCCCTGGTGCTCATCGTGACGGCTGTGCTCACGGCATTCGCCATTCCGCGGACACAGTGGCAGGACGTCGGCGGTGACATCATCGCTGCTGCGCTCTACCTGATCAACTGGCGGCTGGCCGACCGTTCGGTCGACTACTTGGCGGAGGACTCCGTCGCCTCGCCGGTGCAGCATTTCTGGTCCCTCGCCGTCGAGGAACAGTTCTACCTCGTATGGCCGCTGGTGGTTCTGGCGATCGCGGTGCTGGCGAAGCGGGTCAAACGGCGGCCGGATCGGATGCTCCATGTCGGGCTCGGCCTGCTTGTCGTCCCGTCGTTCATCTGGTCGATTCAGCTGACGGGCCAGGAGCCCACGAAAGCGTTCTTCGTGAGCACTACCCGGATCTGGGAACTGGGCGTCGGAGCCCTCGTCGCGATGACCGCCGGGCTGTGGACGAAACTGTCGCGACGGGCGACGGTCATCCTCGGTTGGACGGGGCTGGCCGCGGTCCTGGCATCGGGCGCCTTGTTCTCCACGGAGACCGCATGGCCAGGGTACGCGGCCTTGGTGCCGGTCCTCGGCGCGGCGGCGGTCATCGTCGCCGGCTGCGTGACGACGCGTGAGGGACCGGCCGTCATCCTGTCGGTGGCACCACTCCAATGGATCGGCGGACTGTCGTACTCCCTCTACCTGTGGCATTGGCCGCTGATCGCCATCACCACTGCCATCTGGGGGAAGCTCACCGCGACACAAGGTGTCGTCGTCGTGATGGTGTCGCTCCTGCCGGCATGGCTCGCTCACCGGGCATTCGAAAATCCGATCCGGAAGTCCTCGACGCTCTCCCGATCGCCTCGTTTCGCCTTGAGCCTGGGATTGAACTTCTCCTTCGCCGGCGTGGCGGCCGGCCTTGCCATCTTGGTCGCAGTCGATCCGGTTCCGGTCGGCGACAGTGTGCCGACCCAGATGGCCGCCGGCGCTGCGGTACTGCGGGCGGAGCCGCGCGACGACCCGGCGGGAGCGCCGACGGACGAGGTGGCGTGGATGACGCCGCTACCGATCAAGGCGACAGCCGACGTTCACCGGCTCTACCAGGAGGACTGCCAGCAGGACTTCGCCAAGACGGAAGTGGTGACCTGCGAGTTCGGCGATCCGCAAGGGGCGACTCGGGTTGCGATCGTCGGAGACTCGAAGATCGCTCAGTGGCTGCCTGCGCTCGAACCGATCGCCCAACAGAGCAACTGGCACCTCACGACGTATCTGAAATCCTCGTGCAGCTTCGCGCGGGCGTTGACGACGGATGACGGCAAGCCGTTCAGGCAGTGCCGGACCTGGAGCAACGAGGTCTTGGAGAGATTGACGGCCAACCCGCCGGACATCGTCATAACGTCACAGAGCAAAGGCGAGGCGTTGCGGGCCGACGGCACAGAATCGGCCGAGGCCATGGTCGACGCCCTGCGGGCGGTGTGGACCGAACTGACTGCCGCCGGGTCCAAGGTCGTCGTGATCGCCGACAATCCCGTGCCCGGAATGAACGTGTACGAGTGCGTGGCGAATAACCCGAAGAAAATGACGGCCTGCTCGTTCAGCAGGGGAGAGTCGGTCAGCCCGGCCGCCGTGGCGCAGGTCAAGGCTGCCGAGGGCCTGGCGGGCGTCAGCGTTGTCGACCTCAACGACGCGATCTGCCCGACGGAGCGGTGCGCGCCGGTGATCGGCAATGTGCTCATCTATCGACAGGGCACGCATATCACAGCCACCTACATCAAGAGTTTGACACCGAGGCTCGCGAAGTCCTTGACGGCGGCCGGTTTCCCGGTGACCTATCGCGGCGGAGCCTGACCGGAGGCGTCGGCCACGGAGCCTGCGGCGGCTCAGTCGTCGACCCTCCGGCGTCGTCAGGACTTCTTGATCGCCAGGAAGACCCGGTCCGCCCGGCCGGTCACGTGGTCGTACCCCGGAACCGAGCTAACGTCGAACCTGGTGCCCAGGAGATCCAGATATGCAGCGAGCTCCATGCCGGCTTCTGCCGGCTGATCCCCGTCGGTTCGGCAGCGTGCGGTGGAGACGAAGACTCCACCCGCTTTGAGTACTCGCGCCACTTCCTTGACGGTTTCCCGCCCGGCGACAGCGTCGTTGATCAGATGCAGGCCTACGTACGCGTCCGCCCAGCCTCGGCCGACGGCGGACAGGGCCGTCGCATCGTGGTTCTTGACCTCGGCGGTCGCCGGCAACAAACCCAGCAGCCGCAACTCTGTCGCCTCCGCGGCGACGATCCGCTTATCGGACAACATGCCCGGATATTCGTCGAGGACGTTGCGAAGGACGCGGTGTCGTGCGTGCGATCCGCACACGGGACACTTCCCGGCGACCGCGAACGGGGCCGCGAAAGACATGTCGCACACCACGCAGGTCACCAGCCGCTCCGCGGCGGCCTTCGGGGCGAGTCGGATGGTCTCGATCGGCTCCGCGGACCGCAGCTGCGACAAACGTACCGACGGGAAATCCTGCTTGTTGTCGTCGAGGTACTCGGCGTATCCGCGTGCCTTGCCGCGCTTGGTAGCGAGTTCGCACATCCGGTGGAGATTCTGTTCGTGCCGCGGCTCGTACGCCTCGAAGATCTTCTCGGAATTCTTGCGCATCATCGACCAGGAGTGCATGACGATGTTGAACGTACGCCAGGTCGGCTTGCGTCGGACCGCGGCGTCGAACTTGGACATGAAGCCGCTCCACTCGCTGACCTCGGGGGAGGACGCGTCGACCGGCAGTTCCAGAACGCCGTTCTCCCATCGGAACGGCTCACGCCCGGTGTACGCGTCACCGCCGGACAGCGGACTGCCGACGTTCTCGCGAACGTTCGTCAGCATCTCGATCCCCAGCGCGCCAGAGGCGAGAATCATCTCTCGGTTGAACATGTAGGCGCCCGAGCGGAAGACCCGTGGATCGTTTCCGGTGGCGCGCTGATACAGCCGAGTCGTGTATTCGAGCATGCGGATCTGCATATCGTAGGAGGCCTTCTCCAGGCGTAGCATCTCGCCGCCGTCGATGCCCCAGCGCTTGCCCAGGCCGCTGGGATGCAGATGCATGTGGACCTCGTGGCCGCGACCGGCCAGAAAGTCCACGATGTTCCGCAGTGGACGCTCGCCCTCGTAGGTGCAGGTCGCGAAGTCGACGAGGAAGTTGCCCACGAGGCGGTGCTGCTCCAGCACATCACAGATCCGGCGCAGGCCGTATTCTCCGCCGTCGAGCTTGCCCCAGACCAGTGTGTCGATGGGATCGGACTTCGCCTGGCTGACCGCGGCTTCGACGTCGAACGAGAAGAAGAAGTCGATCGGTCTCGAGTCGTTGACCACGCGGTCGATGGCAAGTGTCCGCACCACGACGTCCGTCGTGGCCGACGCCGCACGGAGTCCTAATCGGGTGACCGGGCGCTTTACGGTGAAGATGATGTCCGTCCGGGCAAGACCATCGGTCGTGCGTAGCTTGGCGATGGGGCCGAGCCGCTCCGATTCACGAAGACCTTCGCCGCCGCCGGCGCCGTCGAATAATACGAGCGCCGTCCGGTCGGTCGTCTCCGCGGCCCCCTCAGTCAGCGCACGGAGCCGATATCGCGTGCCCGGCTCGAGACGGCAGGGCAGCCAGGTGATGTCGGCGCTGATGCGGACGTTCTCGGCACAGGCCACCACCGACGGTGCCTTCACGGGACCCGCAAGCCAGGGGAGCTGCCGCAACATCGACTTCATCTTCCTGGCGCCAGCTATCTGGGCCATTTCTCTCCCCCGATCATCCGTTTGCGCTAGTCCCGATTCTGCGGCGGCGGACCCCAAGGGTTGTCCGCCTCGTCGGCCGGGATCGACTCGTCATCGGGCCATGCGAACGGTGCTGGCGCCGCTTTCTCCGGTGCTGGTACCTCGACGGCATGGTGCGCCGGCATCGGGATGGCGGGCAGCCCAGGCGACAACGGAGGGCCGCTGGAGGGAGCCTCGGGCCGCGGTGGAACCTGCCCAGGCGGTCCGGCTGGCGGAGCCGACATCGGCGCCGGCGGAACTGCCGGCTCGACCGGACGCTGCTGCACGGGCGGCTGCATGGGTGGTTGCTGCGGCACGGGCGGCTGCATGGGTGGTTGCTGCGGCACGGGCGGCTGCATGGGTGGTTGCTGCGGCACGGGCGGCTGCATGGGTGGTTGCTGCATGGGCGGCTGGTGCTGCGCCGGCGGCTGCTGCACGGGAGGCCGCGGCACCGGCATGCCCGGGGGTGCGGCTTGGGGGATCTCCAGCACATTGGGGTGCGGGAAGGCGTCGCCACTGGCCGGAGAAACCTGGGCGTACCCACCGTGTGGGTAGTGAGTGAATCCCGCGCCTGACGTGGGATGCGCTCCCGGGCCTGACGTTGGCGCGAACGGGTTGACCGAGATGGGCACCAGGGTCTCGCCAAGGTTCTGGTCGGTACGGCGCCGCCGTAGAAGCACGACCGCGATGACGACCGCCAGGACTGCGCCGACCAGCCCGGAGGCGGCCGCGATAGCCCACATCGGCACGTTGAACGAGGTTGCGGGCTCGCCGCCCTCGATCGCCGCACGGCTCGTCGCCAAGGCACGATACCGCTCCGCCATGGCGTTCGACGGCGCCGCCGCCTTGACCGTGTCGAGCTTCTTCATCGCGGCGGAGTAGCGGCCCGCGAAGTAGTCGTCGATGGCCTCGCGGTAGAGCTTGTCGGTGTCGCTCAGCGAGTTGGTGACGCCGACCTGGCTGAGCACCTGCTTGATTGTCTCGACGTCGTTGCCGGCGTCGCTCCAGAGCAGCGCGCCCGTCAGGTGACCCTCCAGGTCCACCAACGCCCCACCCCGGTTCTCGCTGGGCAGGTCGTCGGAGAACTTGTAACTGACTGGAGTTCCCTTGCGGGTGCCGGTGACATGGGTGGCGGTGGTGGTCACCTCGTAGGTCTTGCCAGCGACGATCGGGTGGTACCCGATCGCCACGACCTCGGCATCGCCGGCGATCGTGGCGGTGTCGTCGAGCTCGACCGCCGGAAGGCCCTTGACGCCGAGATTGATCGCCGTGAGTCGATTCTCGTCGTCCTCCGCCGCCGGCGGTGCTTCCACCGTGATGGCGGGCGAACTCGTCAGACGGGCCGTCGCCGTGCCCAGCTGGGCGAAGACCCGCCGCGGCGGATCGCCGGGCCCGGACGCCGCGGTGAAGTCGGAGGTCAGCGTGAGCTGATCGATGTACGCCTTCTTGTTGGCCTCGGTCAGCTTGTTCTGGTCGATCAGCTGGTTGGCCAGCTGCTCGAACGCCAGCTCGGCTAGCCGCTTGCGTGAAGGCGCCACGCAGTCGTTGGTGCTCAGCGCGATGCCGGACGAGCTGATGACGACCGCGCTGCAGCGGATCCCGATAGTCATCGTCTTGGGGGTGACGGCCTTACGCGTGCGCCGATCACGGATGATGCCCTCGCTGAGGATCTCCGTGAAGATGACCGCCGGCTGGGCGATCGCCTCGGCCCGTTCTTCCAATGTATACGCCGGTACAGCCGCTCCGGCGGCCGGCACACTGCCGAGGAGCGTCAACGGCCCGGCTGCTGCGCAGATCGCGGCTAGTACGCGCCGTGCTCTCCGAGAGGACATTGCTTCTCCACGGGTGAGGGATGGCCCCGGCAGGGGTGTCGGCACGTATTCTAAATGTGCCGATCAGCTGGATGTCATGGGCTCGACCGCCCCACCTGCCGGACCAGCCGGTTCTCAGAATCGGGCAAGTTGGTCGGCGACGATCGCTGCGATGCGCTCGCCAGCCCTGCCGTCCCACAAGGGCGGAACGGACCAGCTCTCGGCGCGGCCCCGGCTCAACACGGCGGACGCCACCTGAGGCAGATTCTGGCGGGTGACGAGCTGGTTGGTGCCGTGGGTGATGGTGACCGGCCGTTCGGTGTTGGGCCGGAGCGTAAGGCACGGCACGCCGAGGATGGTGGTCTCCTCCTGAACGCCGCCGGAGTCCGTCACCACGGCCGCTGCTCCCCGGACAAGGCCCATGAACTCGATGTACCCGAGCGGGTCGATGATGCGGAGGGCGGGGTGATCGAAGAGACCCGCTTCCTGAAGCTTGGCGCGTCCGCGGGGATGCAGCGGCAGGACCATCTCGGCCTGGTCCGCTACGGAGTGAATCGCCTTGACGAGTTCGGCGGCGTCGGCGGGGTCGTCGACGTTGCCGGGGCGGTGCAGGGTCGCCACCACGTACCGGTCGGACAAGCCATGGCCGGCCCGCGCCGCCTCGGCGTCGAACCGGTCGAGGTTGGCCAGCAGCGTATCGATCATCGGGTTGCCCACGAGATGGATCTTCGCCGGGTGGACCCCCTCGTTGCCCAGGTGCGCGACGGCGTCGGCGCTGGTGCACAGCAGCAGGTCGGAGAGCCGATCGGTGACGAGGCGGTTGACTTCCTCGGGCATGGTCATGTCGAAACTGCGCAGGCCAGCTTCCACATGCGCAAGCGGGATGCCGAGCTTGGCCGCGACCAGGGCCGCCGCGACGGTGGAGTTCACGTCGCCGTAGACGATCAGGAGCGCCGGTCGTTCCGCCATGACCAGGTCCTCCAGACCCGTCATGATCGCCGCGGTCTGCCGGGCGTGCGTACCTGAGCCGACCCCGAGATCCACATCCGGCCGGGGCAGGCCCAGCTGGCGGAAGAAGACGTCCGACATCTTCTCGTCGTAGTGCTGTCCGGTGTGGACGAGTCGCTGCTCGACGCCGAGTTCTGTCAGCGCGCGGATGACCGGTGCAGCCTTCGGGAAGTTCGGACGTGCTCCGGTGATGTGCTGGACGAGCGCTCCCATGAACTCTTTGCCTTCCCCCGAGTGACGCGTGTTGTGGTGCCGTGCGGCTCCACAGGATGCCAGACCGACCTCGGCCATGTCATGGTGCCCAAGGCCAGAACCCCTCCGACGCCTGGATTCCCCAGTGCTATCGGCACTTCGGACGATGGGTCGAGAGGCGATCGGCCGGGCAGGAACGACGAACGGACTAATTGTGACGGACCTCACGCTCGGCCACTGGCGGCTTGGCCGAACTGTGTTGTCCGGGAGGTGGCGCACGCTGCCGTGGTTCTGGCAACCTCACCGGCGTGGAAAGCGAGAATGGCCCGACGCTGTCTGTCGTCGTGCCGGTTTATGGCGTCGAGTCGTTTCTGGAGGAATGCCTCGAATCCATCCTTTCCTACCCTGGTCCTGGGCTCGAAGTCATTGCGGTCAATGATGCCTCGCCGGACGGGTGCCAGGCGATCCTCAACGAGTACGCCGAGATGGATTCCCGTCTCACCGTGCTGCACCTGCCCACGAACGTCGGCCTGAGCGAGGCGCGCAACGTCGGCCTTTCCAAGGCGAGCGGTGAGTACGTGTGGTTCGTGGACTCCGACGACTGGCTACCCGACGGCAGTGTCGGCGTAGTGATCGACCGGCTCGTCCGGACCCGCCCTGACGTGCTCATAGTCGATCATGCCGAGGTTGTCGACCGGGACACGGTCGCCGCCCCGTCGAGCGACCATCTTCTGCGAGGGCTAACGTCGCCCATCAACCTCCGGGACCGGCGGGAACTGCTCCGGCTCGCGCAGTCGGCCTGCACCAAGATCACCCGTCGTGACTATCTGGATCGCGTCGGCCTGCGCTTCTCGCCCGGCTGGTACGAAGACAGTCTCTACAGTCATCTTCTGCTGATGGGTGCGGAGACCATCGATGGCCTCGATCGAGTCTCCTACTGCTATCGGCAGCGCCCCTCCGGCGGTATCACGACCACGCAGAGCGATCGCCACTTCGAAGTCTTCGCCCAGTACGAACGGCTTTTCGACGGCGTCGCTGCGGCAGGTGGGGCATATGAGGACTTCCGGCCGGAACTGTTCCGTATTATGATCAATCACTACCTGGTCATCCTCGGCAACAAACTTCGGCTGCCGGCACGATCCCGCCGGGCGTTCTTCCGCCGGGTTGCCGCCGACTACGCACGCTGGCTTCCCGAGGACGGCTATCCCCGGCCGGGAGGCGTGAGCGGGTTGCGGCATGCGCTCGTGGGTCGCGACCAGTACTTTCTCTACGCGCTGCTGAGACGGCTGTACGCCGTCACCAGCCGCTGGCGGGCGAGTGCGGCTCGCTCGCGGCAGAGGTCCGCCGACTCGGTGCCGCGCCAGCGGACGAGGGCAGTGCCGGGTGGTCGCGAGCCGGCGGCCGCGGATCGGCAGCCCACGGGGACCACGGGCAGTTCGCAGGCCCAGTAGTATGTCGCAGCACTCAGGCGCTTGGCACTGCGCAGCGATCCGGTGCGGCAGGAGTACAAGCAACGGGGGACGTTGTGAAGGTTCTGATTACTGGTGGTGCCGGGTTCATCGGTAGCACCATCGCGTCGGCGTTGATAGACGCGGGATTGACTCCCGTCGTTCTCGACAACTTGTCGTCCGGTCGTGAGGAGTTCACAGCCGGGCGCATCTTCTATCGTGGTGACATCGGCGACGGCACGCTCGTCGACGAGATTTTCGCCGAGCATCCTGAGATCACGGCTGTCGTGCACTGCGCCGGTCTGATCGTCGTACCGGAATCGGTACGCGAGCCACTGCGGTACTACCGGGAAAACGTGTCGAAGTCGATCGACATGATTGAGCATCTGACGCGCAACGGCTGCCGGCGAATCGTGTTCAGCTCGACCGCGGCGTTGTACAGGGCCACCGCCGACATGACAGTCGATGAGAACTCCCCGACGCAACCGCTCAGCCCGTACGCGCGGACGAAGGCGTTCGTGGAGGACATCCTCGCCGACTGCGCAGCCGCGGGCGAGTTGAAGGCGATTTCCCTCCGCTATTTCAACCCGATCGGCGCCGACCCGCAGATGCGTACGGGGTTGCAGGTGAAGAATCCCAGCCATGCGCTCGGACGGATGATCAAGGCGTACGAGGCGGGCGAGCCGTTCGCCATCACAGGCGTCGGATGGCCAACCCGTGACGGCACTGCCATTCGGGATTATCTACACATCTGGGATCTCGCTGAGGCTCATGTCGCGGCTCTGATGCGCTTCGACGACGTCGTCGCCACGAGCCCGTCCGGCTACGTGGTGATCAACATTGGTGGCGGCAAGGGCACGACCGTCTATGAGCTGCTCAACGACTTCAACGTCGTCATCGACGCCGAGATGCCGTACCAGACCGCAGGGCGGCGGCCGGGTGACATCCTCGGCGCCTATACGCGTACCGAGCGATCGGCGCGGCTGCTGGGATGGGTGCCCAAACTGACCATCGAGGACGGAATCCGTCATGCGCTCGAATGGCGCAGCCGGGACCGGGGAGGGTTGTCGGAGGCGGACACTCAGCCACCGGCGGCGGCCGGCCCTGCGCTTGCCGTCCCGCCGACGACGCCGCTTCCATCGACGACACAGCGTGTTGCGACGACGCCGCTTCCGCCGCCTCCGCAGTTGGCGAGCCCCCTTCCGCCGACCACGCCGTTTCCACCGGCGACATCGTTTCCGCCGGTCGGCGACGGTGGCGCCGACGCCGACCTCGGCGCTCGTACCAGGGCGTGATGAGTAGCGAGCGGCCAGAGCCGTCAATGAGGGGCAAGACCCGTGCGGGAGGCGGCCTGGACGGCGCATCGGATCGCCTCACTGAGCTGGTCGGCGTATCCAGGTGGGACGTGGCTGCGCATGACGGAGATGCGCCAGTAAAGCGGGCCGGCGATGAGGTCGGTCAGCAACTCACGATCCACTGTTCCCGGCAGTTCGCCTCGATCCACCGCGCGGCTGACGAGCAGGTCGCCGACATCGCGTTGCGCAGCCTGGATCGCCGCATGCAGGGTCGTCTCGATCTGCGGATTACGCGCGGCCTCCGCAAGCAGGTCGGGCAGGACATTCTTGGCCATCGGATGCTCGAGCACCGTGGACAGGATGTCTACGACCATCGTGAGGTCGGCTTGGAGACTGCCCTTGTCCGGCAGGGAGATCCGCCGACTCACCATGCCGGACAAAAGTTCCAGGACCATTTCGAGCTTGGAGTTCCACCGCCGGTACACCGCGGACTTGGCCACACCTGCTCGGCGAGCGACGCCCTCGACCGACAGGCGGCCGAAGCCGACCTCGGAAAGCTCTCTGACCACCGCGTCCAGAACGGCGGCGGTGATCTCCGGCCGGCGGACCGCCGCACCGGCGGGCTCTCGGGCGCGATCTGCCATGCAGGGCAATGTAGCGCACGACGCTACGGTTGCGTAGCGACGTTCGTGCCCGCTAGCCTTCCTGGGCGACCTCGTTTCGCAGCTGGTCGTGTGCCCCCTCAGACCGGAGTGACGCCATGTCAGACATAGCTGCTGCCCCTTTGCCGTCGGGACTGCCTCTTCGTGAGCTGGCCCTGCGGCATGGACTTGGGGTGGCGGCCGAGCGGCCGAGTCTGGCGGCCTACCTCACTCAGGTCTGGAAATACCGGCATTTCATCACGACCTACGCAAACGCCAAGGTGGTCGCCTCCTACGGCACGTCCCGTCTCGGCCGGATCTGGCAGGTCCTGACTCCGCTGACCAACGCGGCGGTGTACTTCCTGATCTTCGGTGTCGTCCTCGGCACCCGTCAGGGCATTCCGAACTTCGTGGGCTACCTTTGCGTCGGGCTGTTCGTCTTCAACTACACGCAAGCCGTCGCACAGAACGGCGTTCAGGCGCTCTCGGGGAACCTGGGTCTGATCCGGGCGTTGAAGTTCCCACGGGCGTGCCTCCCGGTCGCCGCGACGGTGACTCAGCTGCAACAGCTTCTGGTCGCGATGGTCGTCCTCCTCGGGATCGTCGTGGTCACCGGCGAGCCGGTCCGTCTGGAATGGCTGCTGATCCTTCCTGGGATCTTCCTGGTCACCGTCTTCAACGGCGGTTTGGCCTTGATCCTGGCCCGGTTGGGCGCGAAGGCGGCAGACATCCGCCAGGTGCTCCCGTTCGTCCTGCGGACGTGGATGTACGGCTCCGGCGTCTTCTACAGCGTCGACGTGTTCGCCGAGCATCTGCCGAAGCCGGTGGCGGCGGTAGTGCAAGCGAACCCGCTCGTCGTCTTCATCGAGATCTTCCGAAGCGCACTGCTCGTCGAGACCCCGTCAATGCTGCCGACTGGTCAGCTTTTCATCATGGCGGGCGGGTGGGCCGTGCTGGTGGGCTTGGCCGGCTTCGTCTTCTTCTGGCAGGGGGAGCAGGGGTACGGCCGTGGTTGATTTCCTGGACGTCGGCGGATTCGTCGACGACACCGTCACGCTTCCCGCGGTCAAGGATCTGCCGCCGGAGTACGCCGCGGCGTGGAACTCGCCCACGATCCGGCTGCCGATCATCTCCGACGAGGTCGAGACCGACGATCGCGTGCCGACGGTCATCGTGGACAACGTGCACGTCGTTTACCGCATCACCACCGGCGCCGCCTGGGACGCCAGCCCGGTCGCAGGCCTCAAGCGCCTCGTGACCCGCACGAAGTCGGCGGCGATGCGGGAAGTCCACGCCGTGAAGGGCGTCAGCTTCGCCGCGTACGAGGGAGAGGCGATCGGTCTCATCGGCAGCAACGGCTCCGGCAAGTCCACGCTGCTGCGAGCGGTCGCAGGCCTGCTGCCGACGGCTCGCGGCCGGGTCTACACCAAGGGCCAGCCGTCGCTGCTAGGTGTCAACGCCGCTCTGCTGAACGACCTGACTGGCGAGCGCAACGTGATCTTGGGTTGTCTCGCCATGGGTATGTCGTTGGCGGACGCGAAGTCGAAGGTCGAAGAGATCATCGAATTCTCAGGCATCAACGAACGTGGCGACTTCGCCTCACTGCCGATGCGCACCTACTCCTCCGGCATGGCGGCTCGGCTGCGCTTTGCCATCGCGGCCGCCCGGAAGCATGACGTCCTGCTCATCGACGAGGCGTTGGCGACCGGCGACGGCACCTTCCGCAAGCGCAGTGAGGACCGGGTCAAGGAACTGCGCGAGGAGGCCGGCACGGTCTTCCTCGTCAGCCACCAGCTGAGCACGATCCGATCGACGTGCGAGCGCACGCTTTGGCTGGAGGGCGGCGTACTCCGCATGGACGGGCCGACCGACGAAGTGGTCAAAGAGTACGAAACGTTCACCAAGGCGAAGTAGCCTCGCCCGGAATCCAGGTGCGCGACCCGCTATTCTTGACCTACAGGCTTCGACCCGGCCATCACCGGTGAGCCTCCGGAAGAACCGCCAGACCGCGATGAACGGGTCAGGCTCAGTAGAACCGGACGGGACGGCCCGTCACAGCCGACAACGAGCGGCCCGCTACTCGCTGACCAGGGTGGAGCGGGCAAGCGAGGTGGTACCGCGGGCTGGGCCCCAACCCAGTTCGTCCTCGCGGACAGGACCGACGGACTGTACGCGAGAGAGGACCACTCGATGACGCCACGAGGGGCATACCCCCTGCACCATCACGAAGGTGTGCCCGCCAGCCCGGATCTTCCGGCGGTCGAGCGGAACGTGCTCGACTACTGGGCGGCCGACGACACCTTCAAGGCCAGTATCGAGGCCCGTCCCCAGGACGACGAATACGTCTTCTACGACGGCCCGCCGTTCGCCAACGGTCTGCCGCACTACGGCCATCTGCTGACCGGTTTCGTGAAGGACGTCGTGCCGCGCTATCAGACGATGCGCGGCAAGCGGGTCGAGCGCCGGTTCGGCTGGGACACCCACGGCATGCCGGCCGAGGTGGAGGCCGAGAAGCAGCTCGGCATCACCACGAAGGCCGAGATCGTGGCACTCGGCGTCGACAAGTTCAACGAGTACTGCCGTGAGTCCGTGCTGCGCTACACCAGCGAGTGGGAGCGGTACGTCACCCGGCAGGCGCGGTGGGTCGACTTCGCCGACGACTACAAGACGCTCGACCTGCCCTACATGGAATCGGTCATGTGGGCGTTCAAGTCGTTGCACGACAAGGGCCTGGTCTACGAGGGCTTCCGCGTGCTGGCGTACTGCTGGCGTTGTGAGACGCCGCTGTCGAACACCGAGACCCGGATGGACGACGTCTACAAGGACCGGCAGGACCCGGCCCTGCACGTGCTCTTCCAGCTCGAAACCGGCGAGAAGATGGCGGTGTGGACCACGACGCCGTGGACCCTGCCGTCCAACCTGGCCCTGGCGGTCGGCCCGGACCTCGAGTACGCCGTCCTCGAAAAGGACGGCGAGAAGGTGATCCTCGGCGCGACCCGGGTCGAGGCGTACGCCAAGGAGCTGGAGGGCTACGAGCGTGTCGGCACGCTCACCGGCGCCGATCTCGCCGGGCGGCGGTACACGCCGTTGTTCGACTTCCTCGTCGACCAGGCCGGCCCGAACGCCTTCCAGGTGCTCGCGGCCGACTTCGTCAGCGACTCCGACGGCACCGGCGTGGTGCACCTGGCGCCCGCGTTCGGTGAGGACGACCAGAACGCCTGCAACGCGGCCGGAGTGCCGACGATCGTCACGGTGGACGCGCACACCCGGTTCACCTCGCTCGTGCCGCCGTTCGAGGGGCAGCAGGTCTTCGAGACGAACAAGCCGGTGATCCGGGAGCTGAAGGAGCGCGGGGTCGTGCTGCGGCACGACACCTACTCGCACTCCTATCCGCACTGCTGGCGGTGTGACACGCCGCTGGTCTACCTCGCCGTGTCCAGCTGGTTCGTGGCGGTCACCCAGTTCAAGGACCGGATGGTCGAACTGAACCAGGAGATCGACTGGACGCCGGGGCACGTCAAAGACGGCTCGTTCGGCAAGTGGCTCGCCAACGCCCGCGACTGGTCGATCTCCCGGAACCGGTTCTGGGGTTCGCCGATCCCGGTGTGGAAGTCGGACGACCCGGCGTACCCGCGGGTCGACGTCTATGGTTCGCTGGAAGAGCTCCAACGCGACTTCCAAACCGAAGTCAAAGACCTGCACCGGCCGTTCATCGACTCGCTGACCCGGCCGAACCCGGACGACCCGACCGGGAAGTCCACCATGCGGCGGGTGCCGGAGGTGCTGGACTGCTGGTTCGAGTCGGGCTCGATGCCGTTCGCCCAGGTCCACTACCCGTTCGAGAACCGCGAGTGGTTCGAGTCGCACTACCCGGGCGACTTCATCGTGGAGTACATCGGGCAGGTCCGCGGCTGGTTCTACACGCTGCACGTCCTGGCGACGGCGTTGTTCGACCGGCCGGCGTTCCGCAGTTGCGTGGTGCACGGCATCCTGCTGGGCGACGACACCCGGAAGATGTCGAAGAGCCTGCGTAACTACCCGGACGTCTACGAGATGTTCGACAAGTACGGCGCGGACGCGATGCGCTGGATGCTGGTCTCCTCCCCGGTGCTGCGGGGCGGGGACATGCCGGTCACCGAGACGGGCATCCGGGACGCGGTTCGCCAGGTGCTCCTGCCGCTGTGGAACGTGTACTACTTCTTCACGCTCTACGCCAACGCGTCGGGGTACCAGGCGAAGCCGAGCACGGCGAGCACGCACGTGCTCGACCGCTACGTGCTGGCCAAGACGCATTCCCTGGTCGCCGAGGTGACCGCGGCGATGGACGCGTACGACCTGTCCGGGGCGAGCAGCGCCGTCCGGTCGTACCTGGACGCGTTGACCAACTGGTACGTCCGGCGTAGCCGGGACCGCTTCTGGGCAGGCGACACGGAGGCGTTCGACACCCTCTACACCGTCCTGGAGACGGTGGCCCGGGTGGTCGCGCCGCTCGCGCCGCTCACGGCCGAGGAGGTCTGGCGCGGGCTCACCGGTGGCCGCTCGGTCCACCTGGCCGACTGGCCGGCGGCCTCCGCGCTGCCCACCGACGACGAGCTGGTCGCCACGATGGACCAGGTCCGCGAGGTCTGTTCCGCCGCGTTGTCCCTCCGCAAGTCGCAAGGCCTGCGGGTACGCCTGCCGCTGGCGAAGCTGACGGTGGCGGCCGAGGGGGCCGACCGGTTGGCGCCGTTCACCGAGTTGGTGGCCGACGAGGTCAACGTGAAGGTCGTGGAGCTGACGGAGGACGTCTCGGCGCACTGTGAGCAGGTGCTCACGGTGGTGCCCCGGGTCCTCGGCCCGCGCGTCGGCGGGGCGGTGCAGTCGGTGATCAAGGCGGTCAAGGCGGGCGACTGGTCGCTCGTCGACGGTGCTCCGGTGGCGGCCGGGGTGACCTTGGCCGAAGGTGAGTACGAGTTGAAGCTGGTCGCGGCGGCCGGAGAGTCGGCGGCCCCCGTGCCGGGCGGCGTTGTGCTGCTCGACACCGAGGTCACGGCGGACCTGGCGGCCGAGGGCCTGGCGCGCGACGTCGTACGCGCCGTGCAGCAGGCCCGGCGGGAAGCCGACCTGCACGTCTCCGATCGGATCACGCTGCGGCTGGCGGGCTCGCCCGCGGTCGAGGCGGCGGTCCGGGCGCACGAGTCCTTCGTGGCCGGCGAGGTGCTGGCCACCACGGTCGAGTACGCGCCGGTAGAAGGCGGTTTCACCGGCGAGGCCGGCGACGGGGAGTCCGTGACCGTCGGAGTGGCCAAGGCTTAGCACGACGGGTAAGGGGAACGGCCTCCCAGTCTCGGGCGAGATGCCCAATGCTGGGAGGTCGTCTCTACGGGCGATGCCGCCGATGCGCCGCTGCCCTGATGATCTACGGTTACAGTCCACCCGACTGCGCGAGAACCGCTCGGGTGCCGCAGACTCGGTGACACGCGGGCCGGGTGGTTCGCCGGAAGGTCACGGCCAGCCGATCGCGCAGGACAGAGGGGAGCCGTTCGTGCCAGGCCCACAGGACCCGCCGCGACAGGCTCCGTCCGCTCCGGTCATCATCCTCATCGACCCGTCGTCGCCGGCGCCCAAGAAACGCACGCTCCTCGACCGACGCCGGTTCGGCCGACGTGCGTTCATCCTCGCCTTTCTGGCCATTACGACGGCGGTTTCGGCGGCGTTCCTGACCTTCGCGCTCGTCTCCCACACTCCGTCCTCGCCGAAGTTGTTCTCCGACGCCTTCGACGATTACCGGGACTTTCCCGCCGGCGAATGGGCGATTCCGCTGGAGGGCGGGACTTGGCGGGTCAAGTCGGGAGCGCTCAAGCAGGAGTCGACCGACGACGACGGTCACGTGGCCGTCAACGGGGAACAGGGCTGGTCCGATTATTCGGTCACGGCCACCGTGACGGCCGAGTCAGGCGCCAATGGCGTGATCGCGCGGTACGCGAGCAGCTACGACTACTACAGTCTGGTGCTCAGCATCGGCAAGGTCGTCCTACAGAAGACGATCTACGGTCGCACCTTCAGTTTGGCCGAGTCGCCCTTCACCGCGAGCAAGACGCAGGCATACAAGCTGACGTTGTCGGCTGTCGGTGCGAGGCTGAGCGGCTCGATCGAGGGCGGGCCACAGTTGTCGGCTCTTGACGGGGCAATCAGTGCGGGCCGGATTGGGCTCTACTCCGGAGGTTCGGCGTCTTTCGACGACGTCGACGTCGTCCGGGCCGACGGTGGCGGGCGCGTCGAGCAGCCGACATCCCCGGCGGCCAGTGCCTCACCGAGCTCGAAGGCGACCAAGGTCCGCCGGACGGTGGAGGTGTCGTCCTCGGACCAGTTGGCGGCGGCACTGGCCACCGTCCAGGCGGGCGACGTTGTCGTGCTGGCCGATGGCGCGTACACGATGACCTCGATGAACCGCGCCCGCGGGACCTCGACCTCGCCCATCCGCGTCATGGCCAAGAACCGTGGCAAGGCGGTCGTCACCGCCGGTCGGCTCGAGATAGTCGATTCCGCTTACGTGACGATCGAGGGTCTCACCTGGACCAACAGCAACTCGCTCCGGATCTTGAGCTCGCACCACGTTCGCCTAACTCGGAATCATTTCGAGCTGACGGAGACCGGACCGCTCAAATGGGTGGTGATCGGAGGCTCGGGCAGTCACCACAACCGGGTCGACCGGAATCTCTTCGAGAACAAGCACGAGCTTGGCAACTTCATAACTATCGATGGTTCGCCGACGCAGCAGTCGCAGGACGATCAGATCGATCACAACTACTTCCGCAACACGACCTACACGACCGAGAATGGCATGGAAGCCATCCGCATCGGCTGGAGTGGTATCTCGCGGTCCAGCGGCCGAACGATCGTCGAGTACAACCTTTTCGAGAACTGCGACGGTGACGCGGAGATCGTCAGCGTCAAGAGCAGCGACAACATCGTCAGGTACAACACGTTCAGGGCTTCGCGTGGGGTACTTTCCCAGCGCCATGGCGATGGCGGCAGCTTTTACGGCAACTTCTTCTTCGGCGACGGAAAGCCGGGCGAAGGCGGCATCCGCGTCTACGGCTCGGATCACAAGATCTTCAACAACTACTTCCAAGGACTGACCGGCAGTGGATTCGAGGCCGCGCTCAAGCTGGACGGCGGCGACATGGACGGAGACGGCCCGCTGGACTCAAAATGGCGGGTCCATCGCGCAGTCGTGGTGAACAACACCTTCGTGGACAACCGCTCGAACATCGAGGTCGGCGCGGACGGCGGCTTGGCACCAGTCGACGTGGCGATCGCCGACAACATCGTCGTCGGTTCGAAGGGTGACCTGTTCGCTGAGTTCGGGCCGAATCCGAGCGTCAAGTACCGCGGAAACATCGCCTGGCCGACCGGCGAGGCGAAAGTGGGACTCGAGCTACCCGAGCGCGAGATCCGAGTTGCCGACCCGCTGCTCAGGGAGTCTGGCGGCATCCTGCGCTTGACGCCGGGCAGTCCGGCGGTCGACGCGGCGAGCAACAGTCACGACTATGCACGGCTGGACATCGACGGCCAGCGGCGGATCGACGTGGTCGATGTCGGCGCCGACGAACTGTCGGACGCCGGGGTGGTCAACCGCCCGCTCAAGGCGGCCGAGGTAGGACCGGACACTCCGTGAGCGAACCCTTCCGTGGGCGTCCGTACCCGATCTTGCGGGGGCCGTCCTGGGCCCATGCGCTCCGGATCGGCGGCAGGCGGTGTGATCTGCGTTCCAGAAACGCGCGGACGCGTTCCGGCGGCGGTTTCGGCTCCAGCTGACTACGGTATGTTCAGCGGCGGTCTCGTGGGGACGAGCGGACGACGCAGGAGGCAAGCGGTGCCCGTGCTTTACACGGTGGGTCAGTGGACGGTCGGTCCACTCCTGAAGCTCGGCTGGGCGCCCGACATCGAGGGGCGGGAGAACATCCCCGAGACCGGCGGCGCGATCTTCGCCGGCAACCACCTCTCGGTGGCCGACGAGTTCATGCTCGGCGCGGTCGTCAGCCCCCGGCGCGTCTCGTTCTGGGCGAAGTCCGACTACTTCACCGGCAAGGGCCCGAGCGGCCTGTTCTTCCGGACCCTGATGAACGGCCTGGGTGCGATCCCGGTCAACCGGGAGGGCGGCCGGGCGGCGCTGAGCGCCTTCGACTCGGCCATCCCGGTCCTGCAGGAGGGCGGCCTGGTCTGCGTCTACCCGGAGGGCACCCGGTCGCCGGACGGCCGGCTCTACCGGGGGCGTACCGGGGTGGCGCGGCTCGCGCTGGCCGCCGGAGTGCCGATCATCCCGGTGGGCTCGCTGGGCACCGACAAGATCCAGCCGACCGGGCAGGTCCTGCCCAAGCTGAAGCGCGGCGAGGTCACGATCAAGTTCGGCACGCCGATCTCCGTCGACAAGTGGCGCGACGCCGAGAACACGTCGTCGGCCGCCCGGGAGATCACCGACACCGTGATGTCCGCCATCCAGGCCCTGACCGGCCAGGAGTACGTCTCGCGGTATGCGCCCAAGCGCGTGGAGAGCTGACCACAGCCTCCGGGTAGTCTCAATTCTTATGGGTTCGAACAGTCTGACCGCGGCACCGACCGTCTGGCCGCAGCTGGAGCAGCTGCTTCCGCTGATCTCCAAGCCGATCCAATACGTCGGCGGGGAACTCGGCGCGACGGTGAAGGAGTGGGACTCCGCCACGGTGCGCTGGGCGCTGTCGTATCCGGACGCGTACGAGGTGGGCCTGCCCAATCAGGGCGTGCAGATCCTCTACGAGGTGCTGAACGAGCAGCCGGACGTCCTGGCCGAGCGCACCTACGCCGTCTGGCCGGATCTGGAGAAGCTGATGCGGGAACGGGGTGTGCCCCAGTTCACCGTCGACGCCCACCGGCCGGTCCGCGAGTTCGACGTCTTCGGCATCTCGTTCGCGACCGAGCTCGGCTACACGAACATGCTCACCATGCTCGACCTCGCCGGGATCCCGCTCGATGCGGCCGACCGGGACGAGTCGCACCCGGTGGTGGTCGCGGGCGGGCACGCCGCGTTCAACCCGGAGCCGATCGCCGACTTCATCGACGCCGCCGTGCTCGGCGACGGTGAAGAGGCCGTTCTCGAGATCACCGAGATCGTCCGCCGGTGGAAGGCCGAAGGCTCCCCGGGCGGCCGCGACGAGCTGCTGCTGCGCCTCGCCCGCACGGAGTCGGTGTACGTGCCCCGCTTCTACGACGTGGACTACCTGCCGGACGGGCGGATCCAGCGGGTCGTGCCGAACCGGGCGGACGTGCCGTTCCGGGTCCACAAGCGGACCACCATGGATCTGGACGCCTGGCCCTACCCGAAGAAGCCGCTGGTGCCGCTGGCCGAGACGGTGCACGAGCGGTTCGCCGTCGAGATCTTCCGCGGCTGTACGCGCGGCTGCCGGTTCTGCCAGGCCGGCATGATCACCCGCCCGGTCCGGGAGCGGTCGATCACCACGGTGGGGCAGATGGTGAAGGAGGGGCTGGAGTTCTCCGGCTTCCACGAGGTGGGCCTGCTGTCGCTGTCCAGCGCCGACCACAGCGAGATCGGCGACATCTGCTCCGGCCTGGCCGACCAGTACCAGGGCACCAACGTCTCGCTGTCGTTGCCGTCGACCCGCGTGGACGCGTTCAACGTGGACCTCGCCAAGGAGCTGTCGCGCAACGGGCGGCGTACCGGTCTGACGTTCGCCCCCGAGGGCGGCTCGGAGCGGATGCGCAAGGTGATCAACAAGATGGTCACCGAGGAGGACCTGATCCGGACGGTCGTCACGGCGTACACCAACGGGTGGCGCCAGGTGAAGCTCTACTTCATGTGCGGGCTGCCCACCGAGACCGACGAGGACGTCCTCCAGATCGCCCGGCTCGCGCACGAGGTGATCAAGGCCGGCCGGGCCGCGACCGGCAGCCGGGACATCCGGTGCACCGTCTCCATCGGCGGATTCGTGCCGAAGCCCCATACGCCGTTCCAGTGGGCGCCGATGGAACGACCGGAGGTCATCGACGACCGGTTGCGCCAGCTCAAGCAGGCGGTCAACGCCGACAAGTCGGTCGGCCGGGCGGTCGGCCTGCGCTACCACGACGGCGAGCCGTCCCTGATCGAAGGCCTCCTCGCCCGGGGCGACCGTCGCGTCGGCTCGGTCATCCGGCGGGTGTGGGAGAAGGGTGGCCGCTTCGACGGCTGGAGCGAGCACTTCGACTACCGCCGCTGGGTGGACTCCGCCGCGGAGGTGCTGCCCGCGTACGGGGTGGACCTGGACTGGTTCACCGTCCGGGAGCGCGACGAGCTGGAGGTCCTGCCCTGGGACCACCTCGACTCCGGGCTGGACAAGGACTGGCTCTGGCAGGACTGGCAGGACTCGCTGCGCGAGTACGAGCAGGACGACTGCCGGTGGACGCCCTGCTTCGACTGCGGCGTGTGCCCGGCGATGGACACCGAGATCCAGATCGGCCCGACCGGCCGTAAGCTTCTGCCGCTGACCCCCGTCGGGGGACTGCGCGACCCGTCGGCTGCCGTACGCTGACAGGCGTTTTCGCGTTCGGCGGGTGCGTACGGTCAGGCAAGGAGACGGGGTAGGGATGCTGGAGACGGAGGCGTCGCCGGGTTCCGGCGTGCGTTCGGCCGAGCCGGGCCGGACTGACGAGCGCTCCCCGGGGCGGCGGTTGCTGATTCCGCTGCTCGTCGCCGGATACCTGGCCAACGTGCTCCTCCGGATCTGGCTGACCCATCGCATCACCCTGCCGATCGCGCACACCGACGAGGACAGCTACCTCAACACCGCACGGGTGTTCGCGGGCGGACCGGGTGGCTTCAGCTCGGAGAACAACCTGCTCCGGCGGGTCGGCTACGCCTGGTTGATCTCTCCGGCGTTCCTCGGCGACCACTCCTTCGGCACGAGCTATCGCCTGGTCCACGTGCTGAACGCGATCTACAACTCGACCATCTTCCCGCTGGCGTACCTGTTCGCCCGGTCGGCCCTGCGGATGCCGTGGCGGCGCTCGTTCGTGCTGGCCTTGGCGGTCGGGGTCATGCCCGCCACAGCCTTCTGGTCCGAGCTGGCGATGACCGACGTCATGCTCGCCCCGCTGACGGTGGCCTGGGTGCTCATGATCGTCCTCTGGCTGCGCCGCCCGGCCAGCCTGTGGTGGTCGGCCGGGGCGGCCGCGGTCGCCGGCGTCTACTACATGATCCACGTTCGCGGTCTGGTCATCCTCGCCGTCCATCTCGGCCTGGTCCTGGTGCTGGCCATCGCCCGCCAGATCAGGTTCCGGTCGCTGGTCGTGGCGGTCGTGACGGCGGTGGCGCTGGTCGCGGTGCATCAGGGACTGGTGATCAGCCTCGGGGACAAGCTGTACCTGGCCGGCGACGCCAACGTCGCCGCCAGCGCTGCCAAGCAGTTCTCGTCCGGGTCGCTCGCGAAGATCATGACCCTCATCATCGGCAGCCAGCTCTGGTACGTCTCGGCCGCCACTTTCGGTCTGGTCGTGCTCGGCTGGCTGTTCGGCCTGCGGATCGTGCGCCGCCGCGAGGAGCCGTCCTCGCTGCGGTGGGCGATGGCCGCTGGGCTGACGGCGACCATCGGCGTGATCGTCGGCTGCGCGCTGCTGCTCGCGACGACGCCGTCGGCGACCAAGGATCTCATCTACGCCCGATACATCGAGGCCTTCGCTCCGCTCTGGACCCTGGTCGGGGTCGCCGGGCTGACCGCCGTACGCCGAGTCACCGCGCGTTGGTGGATGCTGTTCACCGCCGCTGCCGTGCTGCTGAGCGGTCTGCTGGAGCAACTCCGGCTGGACCGGGTCGTGGCCAAGGGCGGCCGGCTGGGACACGGCCTCTTCTCGGCGCCGGAGATGATCGCGGTCGAGCGGTTCGGCCCGGTGGAGCCGCTGTACTTCAGCGCCCTCATGCTGGCGGTGGGAGTCGTCGTCTTCCTGCTGGTCCGGGGCGTACCGGAGCGCTGGTCCAGGCGGGGAGGGCTGTGGATCGCCGGGCTCGTGCTCGTCCTCGTGGCGAACGTCGCCATGCTCGCGGGGTTGCGACCGTCGACCGCCGGCCAGCTCGCCCGGGTGACGCCGACGCCGACGCTGGCGGCGCTCGGTGTTTCCGAAGGCGACCGGATCTACGCCACCCGCAACGCCCCCCGGATTCTGATGCTGAACCTGGCACACGCCGTGACCTGGGACAACGTCCGAATCATCGAAAACGACGTGCCGCCGCCAGCCGACGCCGAGTACGTGATCGCCGTCTGGAACCCCGCGCGTGTCACCTGGAACGGCGAGCAGTACGGCTTCAAGTACGTCGGCGGCAACGTCGGGCAGAACTGGGCGCTCTGGCGGCGCTGATCGCCACCTTCCGTCACGGTCGCGGCAGCTCGTAGATCACGCAGTCGCCACTGCGGTAGCGCAGGGTGGCCACTTGGTCGAGCGGTCGCGGCTTCAGCCGACGGTCGGCGAACAGCCACCGGACCCGGTACGCCGAGACCAGACGGTGCACGTCGGCAGCCGTCCCGGAGGTGAAGACGGCGTCGTTGTCGGCCAGCCGCCGCTGGTCCCAGTAGGGCAGGCGAGTGAAGTTCGCCCCTGATTTCTCGGCGATCTCGTACGCGGTCGGCGTGTACGCCCAGCCTTCGACGAGCACGCGGCGTTCGGCGTACGCCGACACCCAGAAGTTCCGGTAGTCGCAGACCCCTCGGGGCAGCCGTACGCAGTGGACGTTGGTCGCGACGAGATCGTCGGGCGAGGAGTGCCGCCGCAGCCAGCGCCCGGCGTCGAGCGCGCCCGCCGGCACCTGCCCTGGGCGTACCGGATAGTTCTCGGCCTGCCGAAGCGCGGCCCGAGCCGGATCGAGGTAGCGGTGGGGGACCGTGACGAAGGTGAGCGCCATGACCACGGCCAGGCCGACCCCCGCGATGCGCCAGATCCGCGCCGGGCGGGCGAGTAGCCCGGCGACGCCGCAGACGGCGGCGATCGAGAGGTAGGGGCGCGCGGACTGGAGAAAGTACGCCTGGCTGCCGCCCGGTTGGGTGGTGAGCAGCATGGCGCCAATCCCGGCCAGGCCGATGCCGACGCAGAGCACGACCGGCGGATCGGACCGGCGTTCCCGGGCGAACGCCAGCCCGGCGAGCCCGGCCCAGGCCGCGAGCCAGCCGACGGCGATCGCGCCCAGCGTGGCGACCCTGAGCGACCCCGGCGGAACGAGGCGCAGGCCGGTCGTGGAGCCCGCGAAGAGCACGAGGGACGCGGCGACTCCGACGGCGACGGCGATGAGCCCGGCGACCAGCACCGGCCGTGTCACCCGGCGCAGCGTGACCGCCTGGACCGCCGCCACGAGCAGCAATCCGCAGACCAGCAGGGGGACGAAGGTGGCCTTCGACCCCGCGACGGCGACCGTGAGCAGTACCACCAGGATCCAGTCGGCGCGGCGGTGGCGCCCACGCAGGACATCGCTGAGGACGAGCATCAGCCCGGCGAAGATCATCGCTCCGAAGGTCTGCGTCGGGCTGTTCCAGAGGTTGAACAGGATGACCCCGGAACTGTCGCGTTGACCGGGGCGAACGGTGAACAGGGTGACGGCGAGCGCCCCGGTCCCGGCCCACCAGCGCCCGGCGAGCTTCCAGCCGAGGACGGCGACGGCGACGGCGAACATCAGCAGCGCGGGCAGCACCCCCAGCCGGTAGACGAGGGTCTGCGTCTCGACGCCGGTCAGGTTGCCGGCCGACGCCGACGCCGCGTGGAAGAACCAGTGGTAGCGCAGATCCTCGCCGACGGCATAGGGGGTCACCGGGGGCACGTGGTGCTTCAGTTCGCTGGTCAGCGCGATCTGGTAGGGCAGGTCCAGGTATGGGGAGGAGTTCCCGGGATAGCTCAGTCCGATGGTCCGGTAGAAGGTTGCCGCCGACCACAGCAGCAGGAAGATGAGTCCGGCCGCGACCGACCAACTCCAGGCCGGGGGAGCGGTCCGGCCGGAGCCCCGCCAGCACCGGCGAAGCCGCGGAACGATCGCGAATACGACGGGTACGCCGATCGGGGCGGCGGCGAGCCGGGGGAGTCCCACCGCGACTGCGGCGAGCTGCGTACCGATGGCGAGGGCGTATCCGACGGCGAGTCCACCGGCCAGGTCCTCCGCCAGCAGCCCGGCTCGGCCACGAAGGGCGCGCCAGACGAGTATGCCGGGCAGGGCGACCACCACGATCGTGTACGCCCCGAAGAGGGCCGTCGTCCGCAGCGGAACGTCGTAGAGCCGGAGCAGGGCGACGGCGAGAGCGGTCACGACCAGCGCTGGTAGATAGCCCGCGTACGCCGTCAGGCCGGTGGCGCGGGGCCGGATCGGCAAGCCCCCGTCCACGTCGGCGCTCCGCGTATGCACGTCCATTCGTCCGCCGTCCACCGTCCGCCCCAATTGTTCCGATCGTACGGAATATGAGAACGGCTCGGACTATGGTCAGCGGAAAGACGCCGGACCCGTCCGCCGCGCTGACATCGGGCGGAACCCGCATCTATAGTACGGAGCGTGATGAGGCCGGACGCGGTGTCACCACCGAGGCTCTCGGTGGTGATCCCCATGTACAACGAGCAAGAGGTGCTGCCTCTGCTCGTCCAGCGACTCCGGCCCGTCCTGGACGGCTTGGGGCGCACCTACGAGGTCGTCGCCGTCGACGACGGCAGTCGCGACGACACCGCCGCGATCGTCCACCTGATGCGGGCCAAATGGCCGCAGCTGCGACTGATCAAGCTGCGGCGCAACAGCGGACACCAGGCGGCGCTGAGCGCCGGGCTCTTCCGATCGCGCGGCGACTACGTGGTCAGCCTCGACGCCGACCTCCAGGATCCCCCGGAGACGATCGCCGAGATGCTCCGCGCCGCCGAAGAGGGCGAGCTGGACATCGTCTACGGCGTACGCGCCGACCGCAGCACCGACACCTCGTTCAAGCGGATCACCGCCGGGTGGTACTACCGGCTCATGCGCAGCATCGTCGGCAAGAAGATGCCCGACGGCGCCGGCGACTTCCGGCTCCTCAGCCGGGCCATGGTCGAGGCCCTGCGGGGGCTGCCCGAACGGGCGCCGGTCTACCGATTGCTGGTCCCGTGGCTCGGCTTCCCCAGCGGGCAGGTCGCGTACACCCGGGAGAAGCGGGCCGCCGGAGTCAGCAAGTACCCGCTCACGCGGATGATCAAGCTGACCGTCGACAGCATCGTGAGCTTCACCGCCGCACCGCTGCGCATCGCCACCTGGCTCGGCGCGGTCGGCGTACTGCTGGGGCTCGCGCTGGTGGTCAAGACGCTGTGGGCCTACTTCGCCGGGGCGACCGTGCCCGGCTGGACGTCGATGTTCCTGGTCGTCATCTTCTTCGGCGCCTGCCAGTTGCTCTGTCTCGGCCTGCTCGGGGAGTACGTCGGGCGGATCTACGAGGCGAGCCAGGGCCGGCCCGCGTACTACGTCGGGTATGACTCCGACAGCGACGAGGAGCCGGATGGCATGATCGACACCATCCGTGCGGCCGACCCCGGCCGCGTACGCGCGACGGCGGGAGAAGGGCGTGCCTAAGAAGCAGCCAGAAGGCGGGCAGGCCCCGGTCGTCCAGCGGGTCCGCATCCGGTACGCCAAACGCGGCCCGCTGCGGTTCACCAGCCACCGCGATTTCGCGCGTGCCATCGAACGCGCGATCCACCGGGCGAACGTGCCCATCGCGTACTCGCAGGGGTTCACCCCGCATCCCAAGATCTCCTTCGCCTCCGCCGCGCCGACCGGGGTCGCCAGCGAGGCCGAGTACCTCGAACTGGGCCTGCAGGCTCGGGTGGACCCCGAGGAGCTGCGGTCCGCCCTGGACTCCGCCCTCTCGCCGGGGCTGGACGTGCTCGACGTGGTCGAGGCGGCCGCGCTGGGCAGCCTGGCCGACCGGATCGAGGCGTCCCGGTGGCGTGTCGAGTTGCCGGAGGTGCCGACACCGGACCTCGAGCGTGCCGTCGAGGCGTTCCGCGCCGCGCCGGAGGTGCTCGTCGAACGCCTGACCAAACAGGGCCGGCGCAGCCTCGACTGCCGCGCGGCAGTGCTGAACATCACGGTGATCTCGCCACCTGACGGGGTCCCGGACGCCCCGTATGCGATACTCGACCTTGTCGTACGGCAGGTGACACCGACCGTGCGACCCGACGATGTCCTCTCCGGGCTGCGTGTCGTGGCGGATCTGGTTCAGCCGGTCCCGCCGCGGGCCACCCGGCTCGCGCAGGGTTCCCTGAACGCGGCCGGAGAGATCGTGGATCCGCTGGACGCGGATCGCGAGGCGTCGTCGGTCGAGCGCTAGACCCCGGAAAGGTCTCAGCGTCCGACGGCAGACTTAGGAAGGGCGGTTCCTGCCGGGAATCGCCGTCCGAGTGACTATGGAGCAAGTCCTGCGTGGCAGCGTGCGTCGCGCCCGGGGCCTGCCAGAACTGGAGAACATCCGGATGCTCGACAACGAGCCCGCCGAGGCTGCGGACAACGAATCCGCGGCCGAGGCCCAGAACACCGCGCCACTGGCACGTCCCGAGGACGCTCCGGCCGAGGAGGCGCCGGCGCGTCGCCGGACGACTCGCCGCCGTGGCGCGTCCGACGACGCCTCCGCCGACGATTCCGGTGAAACGGGACGAGTGACGCGTACGCGTCGCCGGTCGGCCGCCCCCGAGCCGGAGCCGGTGCCTCTCGTCGAGGACACCGAGCCCGCCGAGGAAGAGCTGGCCGAGGAGGCGGAAGAGGCCGAAGGGGCTGCGGCCGACACCGCCGAGGAACCGGCGGAGGAGCCGGCCCCGGCGGAGGAGCCGCGCGGTCGCCGCCGTCCCGCCGCCACCGTGCTGTTCATGGCGCCCGAGCCGGTGACGCCGCCGGCGCGTCCGGCCCGCGCCGAGCGTGCCGATCGCGACACCTGGGACCGCGACAGCCGCCCGGAAAGCCGCCCGGAACGGGACGAACCCGTCCAGGAGCCCGAAGCCGAGCAGGCGCCCGCCGAGCCCGGCCGCCGACGCCGTCGCAAGAAGGGCGCCGCGGCCGAACCCGTCGAGGCGGCCGAGGTCGC
This sequence comes from Hamadaea sp. NPDC050747, assembly GCF_040654195.1. NCBI lineage: Bacteria > Bacillati > Actinomycetota > Actinomycetes > Micromonosporales > Micromonosporaceae > Hamadaea > Hamadaea sp. NPDC050747. The sequence continues at coordinate 61,953 of NZ_JBFAHM010000020.1, read as the reverse complement.
CGAGGCCGACACCGAGGCCGAGGAGGACGAGCACGCCGCCGAGGCCGAAGGTGACGCCGACAACGAACACCGTCGCCGTCGCCGGGGCCGCCGCGGACGTGGTCGCGGGAAGGGCACCGCGGAGGACGCCGGTGAGGAGGCCGAGGCGGCCGAGGAGCAGGAGCCTGAGGAGGAAGAGGGCGAGGAGGACGAGAGCGGCGAGCCGCTGACCCGTCGCCGCCGCCGTCGCCGCCGCAAGGGCAGCGGTTCCGACGTCGAGGAGATCGACGAGGACGGCGTACCCACGATCGTCAAGATCCGCGACGGCCGTAAGCCCGCCGACGAGGTGCAGGGCGTCACCGGCTCGACCCGGCTGGAGGCCAAGCGCCAGCGCCGCCGGGACGGCCGTGAGCAGCGTCGCACCCGCCCCCCGATCCTGTCCGAGGCCGAGTTCCTGGCCCGCCGCGAGGCGGTCGACCGGGTCATGGTCGTACGCCAGAAGGGCGACCGGACGCAGATCGGCGTCCTCGAGGACGGCGTCCTCGTCGAGCACTACGTGACCCGGGCCAGCGCCGCGACCATGGTCGGCAACGTCTACCTCGGCCGGGTGCAGAACGTGCTGCCCAGCATGGAGGCCGCCTTCGTCGACCTCGGCCGGGGCCGCAACGCCGTGCTCTACGCGGGCGAGGTGAACTGGGACGCGGCCGGGCTCGAAGGGCGGTCGCGCTCGATCGAGCAGGCGCTGAAGAGCGGCGACTCGGTCCTCGTGCAGGTCACCAAGGACCCGATTGGCCACAAGGGCGCCCGGCTGTCGAGCCACATCGCGCTGTCCGGTCGCCACCTGGTGTACGTGCCGCACGGCACTGCCTCCGGCATCAGCCGCAAGCTGTCCGACGTCGAGCGCCGGCGGCTCCGCGACATCCTCAAGAAGCTCGTCCCTGAAGGCGCAGGCGTCATCGTGCGTACGGCGGCGGAGGGCGCCTCGGAGGAGGAGCTGTCCCGCGACGTCGCCCGGTTGCAGGCGCAGTGGGAGGAGATCCAGGCCAAGGCGGCGACCGGTGGCGCGCCCGCGCTGCTCTACTCCGAGCCCGACCTGCTCGTGCGGGTCGTCCGGGACCTGTTCAACGAGGACTTCAAGGAACTGGTCATCGCCGGCTCCGACGCGTACGACACGGTGGAGGGCTACCTCAAGCACGTGTCGCCCGACCTCGTCGAACGGGTGCACCGGTACACCGGCTCGGTGGACGTCTTCGCCGCGTACCGGGTGGACGAGCAGCTCCTCAAGGGACTGGACCGCAAGGTCTTCCTGCCGTCCGGCGGCCACCTGGTGATCGACCGGACCGAGGCCATGACGGTCATCGACGTCAACACCGGCAAGTACACCGGTGCGGGCGGCAACCTGGAGGAGACCGTCACCCGCAACAACCTCGAGGCGGCCGAGGAGATCGTGCGCCAGCTCCGGCTGCGCGACATCGGCGGCATCGTGGTCATCGACTTCATCGACATGGTGCTGGAGAGCAACCGCGAGCTGGTGCTCCGGCGGCTGACCGAGTGCCTCGGGCGCGACCGCACGAAGCACCAGGTCACCGAGGTGACCTCGCTCGGCCTCGTCCAGATGACCCGCAAGCGGATCGGCGCGGGTCTGCTGGAGGCGTTCAGCGAGACCTGTGAACACTGCAAGGGCCGCGGCGTCGTGATCCACACCGAGCCGATCGCCGAGCGGGGTGCCGGGCGTTCCGGCGACAAGAGCCACGACAAGGCGACGGGGGACAAGCTCAAGGAGGTCGCCGCGTCCGCTCACCGCGACGCGACGGTCGACGACGAGGACGCCCCCGCCGAGCCGGACGATCCGTTCGCGGCCGAGGCCGAGGTCGTCGAGGACACCGAGGAGCTCAACGGCGACGAGGGCGACGGTTCGGAGTCCGACGAGCGGGGCGGCCGGCGGCGAGGCCGGCGCGGCGGTGCCCGACGGCGTACGCGCCCCTGAGGAACACGCCATCGCAGCGGTTGATCGACAACGATCAACCGCTGCGGTGTTTGCCGGGCGAGTGACCGGGTAACGAAGTCCTCATGCGACACACCCCTTCCGCCCTGCGATTCACCTTGCTTTTCGCCGGGGTTCTCGCGGCCGCGACCGCCTGCTCCGGCACCGGTACGCCGTCGTCCGGCGGGAGCGCCAGCGCGACCGCCGGGGCCGGCGTGTCCCCGAGTGCCACTGTCAGTGCCGCCCCGACCGACCTGGCCGGAAACACTCGCGCCGTCTGCGAGCAGATCCGGTCGGTGGCCGCCGACGGGGCCGCCCAGTTCACCCGAAAGCTCGCCGACGCCGTGGCCGCGGCCCAGAACGGCGGGGCGGCCGCCGACGCGGCCGTTCAGGACATCAAGGCCTTGCTCGGCCAGTGGGCGGCCGGGCTGCGTGGGCAGGCGTCCCTCGCGCTCGACCAGAAGCTGAAGTCGGCGCTGACCGCCGAGGCCGACGCGTTCGACCGGGCCGCCGCCCAGATCACCAAGCCGGCCGACCTCCAGACCGCCGGATCGTTGCTGACCAGCCCGGACGTCACCCAGGCCGGGCAGACCATCCAGCAGACCTGCACGGTCTACTGGACCAGGTGAGCCTTCGCTCGGTTGCACTCGGTTTGAAGCAGTTTGGGAGATCGCTTAAAGTGCGCCGCAGTGCCGCCTCCCGGGGAGGGGGCGGCGCCAGCCACCCTCACGAGATTGAGACAGCGACATGCGACGTGTACTCGTGCTGGCCGCCCTCACCGGCGCCCTGCTCGCCTCGGCCGCCTGCGGCTCCTCCGACGACGCGACCACGGCCGGCCCGTCGTCCGCCCCGACGACAGCCGCGAGCGTGGACGTGAAGGCGAACACCACCTCCGCCTGCACCGCCATCGACACCCTGTACGGCAGCCTCGACGCGACCGCCAAGGCCGACCTCGCGAAGGCCGTCGCGGCGGTCTCCACGGGCGACGCCGCCACCGCCGCGAAGGCGTGGGCGACGGTCAAGCCGTTGCTCGCCGCGGCCGCGGCCACCATCAAGGCGGAGGCCGACAAGGCCGCCGCGCCGGACCTGAAGCAGGCGCTGACCGACCTCGGAGCCAAGTACGACAAGGTCGCCAACCTCTCGTCGCCGGCCGAGATCGAGTCGGTCGCGGCCGACCTCGACACCGCGTCGAACAACGTCAAGAAGATCTGCACCGACGCGGGCGTCACCCTCAAGAACTTCGAGTAGGGGGCTCTTCGGCCGGCTCAGGCCGTCGGCTACAGTCACGGCGCCGCCGGGGATCATCCCCGGCGGCGTTCGTCGATCCGACCCTAGCAGCGTTCGTCGATCCAACCCCTAGAAAGATTGCGACCCGACATGCGACGTGCACTCGCCCTGACCGCGCTGGGCGCTGCCCTGCTCACCGCGGCGGCTTGTGGTTCCTCCACCGACACCACCACCTCCGGCAGCCCGTCGACGGCGGCCACCAGCGCCAAGCCGGACTACACCGCGAACACCAAGACGGTGTGCACCGAGCTGAAGACCAAGCTCAGCACCATGCCGTCCGACACCACCCTCCAGACCGCCGTCACCGAGGCGATCAAGGGCAAGAAGACCCAGGCGGAGATCACGGCGGCGACCGTCGTCGCGGTCAAGAAGGTCCTCGTGGACTGGGTCGCGCAGGTCAAGGACACCGCCGCCACGGCGGAGGACCCCGAGCTGAAGGCCGCCCTGCTGGCGACCGAGGCCGACATGGAGACCGCGATCAACGGGCTGACCAGCCTGGACGACATCGAGAAGTCGCTGGCCGCGATCGACCAGAAGGACGGCTCGAAGAAGGCCACCACGCTCTGCAAGGCCGCCGGGGTTGATCTCGACTCGTGAGTCCGTGTGGCCGGAGTCACTCTGCCGCCTGCGGCGGGAGTGGGTGACTCCGGCCACCGCCCGGCCCGACCGGGGCTCCCCGGTTTGGGGTCTGGGCGGCTCATGGCGTAATCTTTCCTGCGGTGCCCACTCGGGTGCCGGGTGCTGGCGTGCGCGCCAGCCGCGACTCGTCCGCCGTCAGGTGAGCAAGTCCGCGGCGGCAGCGGCCGTAGGCACACCCATCCGCCAGACAGCGCCGGCCGTTCGCGATCGGCGTAGATCACTACGCAAGGGAGTCCGCGTCCCATGTACGCGATCGTCAAGACCGGCGGCAAGCAGTACAAGGTCGCCGAGGGCGACGTGATCGAGGTCGAGAAGCTGGCCGGCCAGCCCGGTGACGAGGTTGCCCTCAAGGCCGTTCTCGTCGTCGACGGCGCCGACCTCGTGACCGACGCGGCCAAGCTTGCCAAGGTTTCGGTCTCCGGTGAGGTCGTGGCCCACACCAAGGGCCCGAAGATCCGGATCCACAAGTTCAAGAACAAGACCGGCTACCACAAGCGCCAGGGTCACCGCCAGCCGCTGACCCAGGTCAAGGTGACCGGCATCTCCACCGGGAAGTAGGCGTTCCGAAATGGCACACAAAAAGGGTGCGTCCAGCTCCCGTAACGGTCGTGACTCCAACTCGCAGCGCCTCGGCGTGAAGCGGTTCGGCGGTCAGGTCGTCAGCGCCGGCGAGATCCTCATCCGCCAGCGGGGCACCAAGTTCCACCCGGGCGACCTGGTCGGCCGTGGTGGCGACGACACGCTGTTCGCGCTCGCCGACGGCTCGGTGCTCTTCGGCACCAAGCGCGGCCGCAAGACCGTGTCGATCGTGCCGGTCGAGGCCTGAGGCTTCGCCGCACACGAAAGCGAGGAGCGGGTGGGGCGCGAGACGCGCTCCACCCGCTCACTGTTTTGAGAGGATTGAACCGTGGCAACCTTTGTCGACCGAGTGGTGCTGCACCTGCAGGCCGGGGACGGTGGGCACGGCTGCGTGTCGATCCTCCGGGAGAAGTTCAAGCCCTTCGGCGGGCCGGACGGTGGTAACGGCGGCCATGGCGGCAGCGTCTTCCTGACCGTCGACCCGGGCGCGCACACGCTGCTCGACTTCCACTTCAAGCCGCGGATCAAGGCGCAGAACGGCAAGGGCGGCGCCGGCGGCAACCGGGACGGCGCGAACGGCGAGGACCTGGTGCTCAAGGTGCCCAACGGCACCGTCGTGCTGAGCCAGTCCGGTGAGGTGCTGGCCGACTTGGTCGGCGTGGGCACCACCTTCGAGCTGGCCCGGGGCGGCCGGGGCGGGCGAGGCAACGCCGCGCTGGCCAGCTCCCGGCGTAAGGCGCCCGGCTTCGCCGAACTCGGCGAGCCCGGCGACCGCCTCGACGCGGTCCTGGAGCTCAAGAGCGTCGCCGACGTCGGCCTGGTCGGCTTCCCGAGCGCGGGCAAGTCCTCGCTTATCTCGGTCATCTCGGCGGCCAAGCCGAAGATCGCCGACTACCCGTTCACGACCCTCGTGCCGAACCTGGGCGTCGTCCAGGCCGGCGAGCACACGTTCACCGTCGCCGACGTGCCGGGGCTCATCCCGGGTGCGGCCACCGGCAAGGGGCTCGGTCTGGAGTTCCTGCGGCACATCGAGCGTACGTCGGTGCTCGTGCACGTCGTCGACACCGCGACGCTGGAGCCCGGCCGGGACCCGCTGGCGGACATCGACGCCATCGAGGCCGAGTTGTCGGCGTACGGGGGGCTGGAGGACCGGCCGCGCCTGGTCGCCCTGAACAAGATCGACGTACCGGACGGGCGGGACCTGGCCGAGATCGTCCGGCCCGACCTCGAGGAGCGGGGCTACCGCGTCTTCGAGATCAGCACCGCGACCCGGGAAGGGCTCAAGGAGCTGAGCTACGCCATGGCCGAACTCGTCGAGGAGTCGCGGGCGGCCAAGCCGGTGCTGGAGCCGACGCGCATCGTCATCCGGCCGAAGGCGGTCGACGACGACGGGTTCACCATCGAGCAGGACGACGAAGGCACCTACGTGGTTCGCGGGACCAAGCCCGAGCGCTGGGTCCGCCAGACCAATTTCGACAACGACGAGGCCATCGGCTACCTGGCCGACCGGCTCGCCCGGCTGGGCGTGGAGGACGCGCTGGCCAAGGCGGGCGCCGAGCCCGGTGCGCCGGTCCGCATCGGCGAGCGCGAGTTCGACTGGCAGCCCACGGTCTACGCCGGTGCCTCGTACGTGCCCGGCAACCGGGGCACCGACATCCGCATCGACGAGGCGCTGACGACGCCGCGTACCTCCGCCTCCGACCGGTTGGCCGCGCGCAAGGCCCGCCGGGTCCACCAGGAGGTCGAGGGCGAATGGGCCGACGACGAGGACAGCGGCCGGTAACGGGCGGATGATCGGGGAGTGATCACTCTCACGAGTCGTTTGGGCGGAACCGGAAACAGCCCGGAAACGTGCCCTGGCTAGCGTCTCGCGAGTGTTGATCCAGAACCGTGAAGTCACGCATCCTGACGTCACCCTGCTCGTCCTCGCGGCCGAGAAGGAGCTGCTCTCGCGGTATCCGGATGAGCGCATCCGCCCCGTCGACCCGTTGGCGCGCTTCGTGGTCGCGTACCAGATGAGCGAGCCGGTGGGCTGCGGCGCTGTGGCGACCGTCGCGCCGGGAGTGGCGGAGCTGACCCGCATGTGGGTGCGGCCCGCGAGCCGGCGTGCGGGCGTGGGGCGACGGATCCTCGCGGGGCTTGAGCGCCGCGCGGAGGCGGACGGCCACGACACCGTGATCTTGGAGACCGGGGTACGCCAACCGGAGGCGATCGCGCTCTACGAAGCGTCCGGCTACCAGCGGATTCCGCCGTTCGGGGAGTACGTGGGCAACCCGTTGTCGGTGTGCTTCGAGAAGAAGCTGCCCTGAAGATCACCCCTCGCCTTCGACCGGCCGCCGGTGCGGGCATGATGGGGGGATGGCCAGCCTGACCTTCGACGAGGCGAAGACGCGCGTCGGCGTCGTTCGCGACCTGCGGTACGAACTCGACTTCGACCTGACGAGCAGCGAGTCCTTCCGGACGACCACCGTCGTGCGGTTCGGGGCCGACGAGCCGGGCGCGGAGACCTTCCTCGAACTGAGGCCGACGCGGCTGATCAGCGCCACCCTCAACGGCCGGGAGATCGCCGGGTTCGCCGAGGGCCGGCTGCCGTTGACCGGGCTGGCCGGCCGCAACGAGGTCGTCGTCGTCGCCGAGTACGCCTATTCGCATGTCGGTGAGGGGTTGCACCGCTTCGTCGACCCGGCCGACGGCGAGGCGTACGTCTACGCGCAGCCCTCGATCGCCGAGGCGCCGCTGTTCATGGCCTGTTTCGACCAGCCCGATCTGAAGGCGCCCATCACGATCCGGGTGACCGCAGATCCGTCGTGGATCGTGCGCTCGAACGCCGCGGGTACGCAGACCGAGCCGGGCCGCTGGGAGTTCGCGGAGACCAAGCCGGTCGCCACTTACCTGATCACCATCATCGGCGGCCCGTACGCGGAGATCCGCGACGAGCACGACGGCATCCCGCTCGCCCTGTACGCCCGTAAGTCGTACACGGAGGCGCTGGCCGAGAACGCGCCGGAGTTGTTCGAGCTGACCAAGCAGTGCCTCGACCGCTATCACGAGCTGTTCGGCATCCGCCTGCCCTTCGGCAAGTACGAGCAGGCGTTCGTCCCCGAGTTCACCTGGGGCGCGATGGAGTTCCCGGGCCTGGTCGTCTTCCGGGACGAGTACATCTACCGCGGCCCGGTCACCGACACCGAGCGATCCCGGCGCGCGTCGATCGTCGCGCACGAGATGGCGCACATGTGGTTCGGCGACCTCGTGACGATGCGCTGGTGGGACGACATCTGGCTGAACGAGTCGTTCGCGACCTACATGGGCTATCGGGTCACCGCCGAGGCCACCCGGTTCACCGACGCCTGGGCCGACTTCGCCAGCGAGCGCAAGATCTGGGGCTACGGCGCCGATCAGCGGCCGTCCACCCACCCCGTCGCCCCGGTGTTCGTCGCCGACACCGAGTCCGCGTTCGCCAACTTCGACGGCATCTCGTACGCCAAGGGCTGCGCCACGCTCCGGCAGCTGGTGGCGTGGCTGGGCGACGACGCCTTCTTCGCCGGGCTGCGGGCGCATTTCGACAAGCACGCCTGGGGCAATGCCACCCTGGACGACCTGCTCGCGTCGCTGTCGGCGGCGTCCGGCCGCGACCTGTCCGCCTGGGCCGACAAGTGGCTCCGGTCGCCGCAGGTCAACACGTTGCACCCGGTACGCACCGCGGACGGTTTCGCCGTCGAGCAGACCGCTCCGGCGGCGTACCCGACGCTGCGGCCGCATCGGATCGGCATCAGCTGGACTTCCGCCGACGGCGTCCGGCAGCGGATCGAGACCGATGTGGACGGCCCGCTGACGGCAGTCGGTGAGTTGGCCGGCGTCGAGATGGAAGACGTGCTGCTCAACAACGGTGACCTGAGCTTCGCCAAGATCCGGTTCACCCCGGACACCGACCTGGCCCGGCTGCTCGGGCGGCTGGAGTCGCCACTGGATCGGGCGGTCGTCTGGGGCGCGGTCTGGGACGCCGTCCGGGACGGGGAGGTGCCCGCGATGACCTTCCTCGACCTCGTCCGCAGCTCGCTGGCGGCCGAGACGCACGTCGGCGTGGCGGAGCACATGCTCGGATTCGCCCGGGGCATCGCCGTCAACCGGTTCCTCCCGGTCGACGCGCGACCGGCCGGGCAGGCCGCCGTCGACGACGCCTGCGAGGCCATCCTGGCGCAGGCGACGCCGGGCGGCAGTCTTCAGCTGGCGGCGTTCCGCACTCTGATCAGCGGCATGACCTCGGCGGAGCCGGTACGCGCCTGGTTGGCCGGTCAGGATCTGCCCGCCGGGCTGACCGTCGACGACGAGGTGCGGTGGACCCTGCTTCTGCGGTTGGCCGTCCTCGGCGACCTGACCGAGGCGGAGCTGGACGCCGAGCAGACCCGCGACGGGACCGCGCGGGGCGCGGTCGAAGCGGCCCGCTGCCGAGCCGCGCGGCCCGACGCGGCGGCCAAGGCGGCCGCGTTCGAGCAGATCGTCCGTGACCGCGAACTGTCGAACCGGATGCTCGAGGCGATCGGCCAGGGCTTCTGGCGGGCCGAGCACTGGGAGCTGACCGACGCGTACGTCGAGCGGTACTTCACCGAGCTGCCCGCGTCGCAGGAATGGCGTTCCGGCTATCTGCTGGCGACCCTCGGCGGGGCGGCCTTCCCGGCGACCGCGGCGTACACCTCCACTGTGGAGGCCGCCGAGCGGATGCTCGCCCAGCCCGGTCTGAACACGCAGTTCGCCCGGTCGATCGCGGACTCCACCGACGACCTGCGCCGGGCCGTACGCCAGCGGAACCTGCGATGAGCCGTCGCCGCGTCGGGATCATGGGCGGGACGTTCGACCCGATCCACAACGGCCACCTCGTCGCCGCGAGCGAGGTGGCCGACCGGTTCGACCTGGACGAGGTCGTCTTCGTGCCGACCGGGCGGCCCTGGCAGAAGCCGGACAGCAAGGTCTCTCCGGCCGAGCACCGGTATCTCATGACGGTCATCGCGACCGCGTCCAACCCGCAGTTCACGGTCAGCCGCGTGGACCTCGACCGTGAAGGGCCGACTTACACCGTCGACACGCTGCGCGAACTTCGCGAGGTGTACGGCGCGCAGGCCGAGTTGTTCTTCATCACCGGCGCGGACGCGCTGGCGAAGATCCTCTCGTGGAAGGACGCCGACCAGCTGTTCGAGCTGGCCCATTTCGTGGGTGTGACCCGGCCCGGGTTCGCCCTCAGCGACTCGCACCTGCCGTCGGCGGCGGTCACCCTGGTGCAGGTCCCGGCGCTGGCGATCTCGTCGAGCGACTGCCGGGCGCGGGTCGCCGCTGGGCAGCCGGTCTGGTACTTGGTACCCGATGGTGTCGTGCAATACATCGCAAAGCACCACTTGTACCGTTAAATCCGACCACACCCGCGCTAATCGTGCGGAGATGCTAGGGCGATAAGCGTCATATCTCGCAGGTGCGAACGCCACCACCTGTGAGATCCTGGACGTCAGGGAAACGTCCCCGACGGAAGGAACCAGGTGCCAGCATCCGAGCGTGCGGTTGAGATGGCGTTGACCGCGGCCCAGGCCGCGGCGGACAAGAAGGCCGAAGACATCGTCCTGCTCGACGTGGCCGATCAGCTGATCATCACCGACGCCTTCGTTCTCGCCTCCGCGCCGAACGAGCGGCAGGTGCTCGCCATCGTCGACGCGATCGAGGAGAAGCTGCTGGAGCTGCCGGAGAAGGCCAAGCCGGTCCGGCGTGAAGGCGAGCGGTCGGGCCGGTGGGTGCTGCTCGACTACGTGGACATCGTGGTGCACATCCAGCACAGCGAGGAGCGTGAGTTCTACGCGCTCGACCGGTTGTGGAAGGACTGCCCACGGATCGAGTTCGTCGACCGGGACCTGGCCGACACCGCGTCATGACCAGTGCGGAAGGTTTGACCGCCGGCACCCGGATCATCCTGTGGCGGCACGGCAACACCGACTGGAACGCCGAGCACCGGGTGCAGGGCCAGACCGATGTGCCCCTCAACGATCTCGGCCGAGAGCAGGCCGCCCAGGCGGCGGCCCGGCTGGCCCCGCTGAAGCCGGACCTGATCGTCAGCAGCGACCTCCAGCGCGCGGCGCGGACGGCGGACGCGTTGGCCGAGCTGACCGAGCTGCGCCCGGAACGCGATGCCCGCCTCCGGGAACGCGCCTTCGGGCTCTGGGAGACCTTCACGACCCCGGAGATCAAGGTGCGCTTCCCCGAGTCCCGGGCGCGCTGGGAGGCGGCCGACCCGGATCCCGGCGACGGCATCGAACCCCTGACCGACCTGGCCAAACGGGTCGGCGAGGTAATCCGGGAGACGGCCGAACGCGTACCGGGCGGGCTGGCGGTGCTGGCCACGCACGGCGGTTCGATCAAATACGGCGTCGCCGCGTTCCTCGGGCTGCCCGAGGACTTCCTGCCCACCCTCGGCTCGATCGGCAACTGCCACTGGGTGGAGCTTCGGGTCGAGTCCAAGAGCCGGTGGCGGCTTCAGGCGTACAACGTGAATTAGGGGTGATCGGACTCCCCCCGTGGGAGTCCGATCACCGACGAGATCACGCCAGGCCGAGGGCCGCCGCCGCAGCGTGCCCGTTGGCGCGGCTGGCGCCGTACGTGTTCATGAACGCCTGGGCGCCCGCCGGACGCCACTCGGCCGGCCAGCCCATCTCCACGACCACCGTGGGATGCGTGGCCGCGAGCGCCTCGGTGAGCCGGCGCGCGGGCTCGGTGCGGTGGATGTGCCGGCCCACGATCACGATCGGGCGGTCGCCCGCCTTGGCGATGAGCGCGCCGGTGGAGGTCTCCGCCGCGTCCGTGGTGAGCTGCTCGGCACCCGCGAGGTGCTGCGCGAGGCCCCACGGCACCGGCCCCTCGGCGATGCTGTAGCCCGCGACGAGCTGCACGACCAGCGGGTTCTGGACATCCGCCACCGAACCCTCGACGCGGATCGCCCGCGCGGCGGCCGCGTAGCCCAGATCCGGCTCGATCTCGGTCGGGAACGCGCCCTGCGTCCACGCCGCCAGCTGGGCGTTGCGCTCGGCCGCCTCGGTCAGCCGGTCGAGCGCAAGCTCGCCGCGCTCGACCGCCGCGGCGATCTCGGCGACGACTCGCTCGATCAGGGCCAGGTCGACGTCCGCGCCGATGCACAGCAGGTCGCTGCCCGCGTTGAGGGCCAGCACGGCGGCCCGCTCGATGCCGCCCGCGGCCTGCGCCGCGCCGGCCATCTCCAGCGCGTCGGTCACGATCACGCCGGTGAACCCGAACTCCGCCCGCAGCAGGTCGTGCAGCACGCGCCGGCTGAAGGTCGCGGGCAGATCGCCCGTCAGCACTGGTACGCGAATGTGCGCCGTCATGATCGACTTAACGCCGGCGGCGACAGCGGTGGCGAACGGAGGCAGCTCGCGTTCGCGGAGCACCTGCTCGCTGACGTCGACGGTCGGCAGCCCGAGGTGGGAGTCGCTGACCGTGGCCCCGTGCCCGGGGAAGTGCTTGGCGCAGGCGGCGACGCCGGTCGACTGGAGGCCGACGACGGCCGCGGCGGTGTGCGCGGCGACCTGCGTGGTGGCGGCGCCGAAGGAGCGGGTGCCGATGACCGGGTTGTCGGTGGCGACGTTCACGTCCACCGTGGGCGCGAGGTTGAGGTTCACCCCGGCGGCCCGCAGGTCCTGCCCGATCGCCTGGTAGATGCGGCTGGTGAGGCCGTAGTCGCCGACCACGCCGAGAGCCGCGTTGCCGGGGTAGGGGCTGCCGGTGCGGTGGTAGAGCCGCGTGACGTCGCCACCCTCCTCGTCGAGGCTGAGCAGAACGTCGGGGCGGGCCGCGCGCAGCTGCGCGGTGAGCCGGGCGAGCTGTTCGGGGGATTCGATGTTGTACCCGAACAGGCAGAATCCGGCCAGACCTTCGGATACCAGGTCGACGGCCCATCGGGGGGCGGTGAGGGCTTCCGCGTCGAGCCGTCCGGCGCCGATGCCCGCGCCCGATTCGGTCCGTCCACCGAAGGAGGGGAGCAGGGTCTGCAGGATGAGGCGCCGCAGCCCGGGGTCGATCGTCATCTCGTGTCCCACTGTTCGTCGTGTGCCGGGGTGGACCACCGCCGGTGCGGCGGGGGCCGTGTCGCTGGGCCGGGGGGACGTCCCCACCTACTGAGACGTCGTACCCTTGCCGTTAGTGGTAAAGCATTGCCAATCTAATAAGAAACTTTACTAAACGCCAGAGGCTGCCGCCATGTCATCTGCTCGTCTCCCGGGAACCCCCCGTCTCCTGCGCGCTCTCAACGACCGAGCCGCCCTCGAACTCCTGCTGGAGCACGGCCCCCTCACCCGGACCCAGCTCGGCGAACGCACCGGCCTGTCCAAGGTCACCGCATCCCAGCTGGTCGAACGCCTGGAGGAGCGGGGCCTGGTCCGGCGCGTCGGCGAGCAGGCCGGTGGGCGGGGACCGAACGCCCAGCTCTACGCGGTCACTCCGTCCAGTGCCTACGTCGTCGGTGTGGACGTCGGCCCCGACCACGTGGTCGCGGCGTGCGCCGACATCACAGGGTCGATAGTAGGCCGTGTCGAGCACTCCACTCGAGACACCGACGACCCGGTGGGCGTCGTGCACTCGGCGGTCCTCGAGGCCGCCGAGATCGGTGGAGCGGCGCTGAGCGACATCCGCCGGATCGTCCTGGGCACCCCGGGCCTCGTCGACCCGGCGACGGGCGACATCGCCTTCGCCTGGGACCTGCCGCGCTGGCACCGGGGGCTGCTCGCCAACCTGCGGGAAGACCTCATCTCCGACGTGTTCTTCGAGAACGACGTGAACCTGGCGGCCGTCACCGAAGCACACGAAGGCGCGGCACGCGGCGTCGGCGACTTCCTCCTCGTCTGGATCGACCGCGGTGTCGGTCTGGCCGTGATGCTCGGCGGGCGGCTGCACCGCGGCGCGACCGGGGCGGCCGGCGAGATCGGCTGGCTGCCCGTCCCCGGCGCCGATCTGCCCCGGGACGTCAGCAAGCGGGGTGCGAAGGGCGCGTTCCAAGCCATCGCCGGGGCGGACGCGGTGCTGGCCGTCGCCCGCGAACACGGCTTCAAGGGGCGTACGGCGGGTGAGGCGGTCCGGGCCGCCATCGCGGCGGGCACCAAGGGCGGCCCCGTCCTCGACGAGCTGGCCCGGCGGCTGGCGCTGGGCGTCGCCTCCATCGGCGTCGTCCTCGACCCGTCGCTCGTCGTGCTCGCCGGCGAGGTCGGCCAAGCTGGCGGCACGCCGCTCGCCGACCGCGTACAGCACGAGGTCGCCGCGATCTCGGTGGTCTCGCCGCGCGTCGTCGTCTCCGAGGTCGGCGCCGAGCCGGTGCTCCGCGGGGCCCTGCTGACCGGCCTCGACGCCGTCCGCGACCAGGTCTTCGGCTCCACCACCAACTAGCCCACTCTTCGGGCTGGATCAGGGTTCCAGGTCGAATCTTGACCCAAGATTCGACCGAGAACCCTGATCCAGCGCAACGATCCGGAGAGGGTGCCAGCGCATCGGGGGTCAGGCGAGGTCGCGGCGGCGGAAGGTGCCGAACGCGGCCGCGAGGACCGCCGCGACCAGCGTCCCGAGAACGGCCGCCCCCTGCCACCACTCGACGTGCCCGTATTCGTCGTAGCCGATGTAGTACTGCAATGAGCCCGTCATCCAGGTGCCGACGTAGGTGGACAGGAACCAGGGTTCCTGCGGTCGGTAGCCCAGCACCTCCATGACGAGGCGCGCACCCGCCTCCCACACGACGGCGTACGCCGTGAGCAGGCCCAAGGCGGCGGCGGTGTGCCGGCCGACGGTGGCGACGCCGAACGAGACCGCGGTGATCATGACCGCCAACGCGATGCCGCGTACGACCAGGACGATCAGGTTGCCGAAGAAGTCGGAGTCGACCCCGCCGACGTAGCCGGTCGCCTGCGCGATGCCGTAGAACGTCGCGACGTAGATCGCCGAGAACACGACCGAGAACAGGCCGATCGAGCCGAGCAGGACGGCCAGCTTCGCCGCCAGGACCTTTACGCGTTCCGGCCGCCACAGCAGCAGATTGGTGGCGCCGCCGCTGGCCAGCTCGGCACCGATGAAGGTGGCCCCGACGAGGAACCCGAACAACGCCAGATACGCCGCCAGGAACCCGACGAGCGGCCGGATCGACGTCCGGAAGACGTAGGTGTCGTAGAGGAAGTCTTCGGGCTGCTCGACGGTCAGCCGGCACGGGTTCGGATACTTCGCCCGGTCGACGGCCGAGGCGCCGGGCTGCCGGGCCGCGACGCATTCGTCGTAGAGCTGCCGGTGGACCTCGTTGTTCGAGTTGGCCTGCACGACCGCGCTCGCCCAGTCGGCCGCCGTCGGCTGATGGCTGCCCGCCATCGTCACGGCGACGGTGACGCCGAAGACGCCGATCATCACGGCCGTCAGGATCTGCACGAACCGCCGGGAGAGCAGACGCTGCAGCTCGGCCCGGATCAGACTGCCCTTCACGCGACGACCTCCATCTCGCCGGACTGAACCCGCACGGCGTCGTCGACCTGCCGGTACGCCCCCGGCATCGGCCGCGTCGCGGTCAGGTCCAGGAAGACGCTCTCCAGATCGGCGCCGATCGGGGTGAGCTCGGTCAGCCACACCTCGGCGCGGCCGAGCGCCTCACTGATCGCGGCGGCGTCGGCGACCCCGGCCACGACCAGGTGGCCGTCGGTCGCCGAGACGGTCAGGCCCGCGCCTTCGAGCACTTCCCGGGCCCGGTCCGGCTGCTTCACGCGTACCAGATATTCGCCCTTGGAATGCTCGGCGAGCACGTCGCCGACGGGCCCGGCGACGACGCGGCGGCCGCGCGAGATGATCGTGACGGTGTCGCAGACCTGCTCGATCTCGCTCAGAATGTGGCTGGAGACCAGGACCGTGACGCCCTCGGCGGCCAGGTCGCGCAGAAGCGTGCGCATCTCGTGGATGCCGCCCGGGTCGAGCCCGTTGGCCGGCTCGTCCAGAATGAGCAGTTCCGGGGCCTTGAGCAGCGCGGACGCGACGGCGAGCCGCTGCTTCATGCCGAGGGAGAAGGTCTTGACCCGCTCGTCGGCCCGATCCCGCAGGCCGACCCGCGTGAGCACCTCGTCCACCCGGGGAGCGGCCACCCCGCCCGCCGTCGCGAGCAGCGCCAACGTCTTGCGGGCGGTGAAGTTCTCGAAGAACGCCGGGCTCTCCACGATCGCCCCCACCCGGTGGGCGACCTGCGCGTACTCGCTGCTCGGCCGGCCCAGCACGGTCATCTCACCGGCGTCGGCGCGGACCAGCCCGAGCAGCGTGCGCAACGTCGTCGTCTTCCCTGAGCCGTTCGGCCCCAGGAAGCCGTGCACCTGGCCCGCCTCGACCGTCATGTCGAAGCCGGCCAGGGCGACCTTCCCGCCGCCGCGCAGCCGGCGGAAGGTCTTCCGCAGTCCGCGTATCTCGATCACCGCTGTCATGCCCGCTATGACGTCCGCGGGCGCACCGCGAGTTTCCAGCCGATCGGCTGATTTCTGTGCCTCGCTACGATGGCCGCTGTGATCGAGCACGTTCGACGGACGTCCGCGCTGCCCGAGGCCGCGGCCTCCGTCGCGCTCCTCGGTGGCTTCTTCCTCCTCGGGTACGCCTGGCGGGCGCCGGACCGATTCGCCCTGTGGGTCCTCGCCGGACTGGCCGCGCTCGCCCGCCTGCTCGTGCGGCGGCATCGGAAGCGGCTGCAGACCGGTTCGTGGCGGCCGCTCCCCGGCGGCGGGTTCGAGGCGCCTCGTCAGGCGGCGCTGCGGTTCTGGAGCTGGCTGTCGTTCGTCGCCTTCGGTTCCGCGCTGGCCGCGTACTACGGCGGCATCGTCCGGACCGGTGGCCCGTACGCCGAGCTGCCGCCGGAGACGGTGTTCTGGCCCGCGGTGTTCGCCTTCGGCTGGTACGTGCGCGAATGCCTGCGCCCGCCGGGGCTGCTGGCGACTTCGTCAGGGGTGACGGTGGGGCGTCGGCACATCCCCTGGCCCGGCCTGGCGGCGGCGCTGCTCGACGGCGACAACCTCGTCCTCGAACTCGCCGACGGCCCCGGCCTCCGGCGGGCCGTGCAGAGTCGCGTCCTGGTGGACGCCACGCAGTACGCGGTCCCCGCGGCCGAACTCCATTGGCTGATTCAGCATTATCTGCTGTTTCCGGGCGACCGAGAGCGGATGCACACCCTGCCGACCCGGGCGTACTCGCTTGCGGGGTAGCTGATTTGATAGGCCCGTGGCGCACGATCAGCTTCCCGATCCTCCGGCCGTGCCGGACTTGCCGGCCGCGGACGACCCGGATCTGGCCGTCGCGGCCGACCATGTAGTCGTCACGCGCTCCGGCCAGCACCTGCTGCGTGACCTGACCTGGCGGGTCGAGCTGGACGAACGCTGGGTCGTGCTCGGCCCCAACGGCGCCGGGAAGACCACGCTGATCAACCTGGCCGCCGGGCGTACACACCCGACGAGCGGCACGATGCACGTCCTGGGCGAGCGGATCGGCCGGACCGACCTGCACGAGCTGCGTACGCGGGTGGGTTTGTCGACCGCGGCGCTGGCCGAGACGATTCCGGCCGACGAGGCCGTCCGCAACGTGGTCGTCACCGCCGCCTGGTCGGTCATGGGCCGGTGGAAAGAGGACTACGACCCCGGCGACCTGGCGCGCGCCGAGGCGCTGATGACGCAGTTCGGCGTCGGGCACCTGGCCGAGCGGCTCTATGGCACCCTCTCCGAGGGCGAGCGCAAGCGCGTGCAGATCTCGCGAGCGCTGATGACCGATCCCGAACTCCTGCTCCTGGACGAGCCGGCCGCCGGCCTGGACCTGGGTGGCCGCGAAGACCTCGTCGGCCGGCTCGCCCGAGTCGCGGCCGACCCCGATTCCCCGGCATTGGTGCTGGTCACGCACCACGTGGAGGAGATTCCGCCGAACTTCACCCACGCGATGCTCCTGCGTCAGGGCGAGATCGTGGCGGCCGGGCTGCTCGACGATGTGATCACCGGCGACAACCTGTCGGCGACTTTCGGCGTCCCCTTGAAGGTGAGTCATGAGGACGGGCGGTTCAGCGCCCGGGCGTCTTGACGCCCTTCCAGCCCGGGGACACCGTCGTACGCCGTGAGGTGATCCGGGGCGAACTGTGGTTCGCGTCGCCGTCGATCTGCGTGCAGGACGACGGCGAGCTGCTGGTGACCTATCTGCCGACCGGCAGCCCGTTCGCGTTCCCTGACGGCGAGTTCCCGGCCGGACGGCATCCGTGGGACCTCGCCGGGCATCGCAGCTGGCAGGGGCACGGCCTGCTCTCGCTGCACTGGACGGGCGTCGACCACGCGGTCTTCGTGTTCTGGAAGGGCCCCGAGCGGCGGTTCACCGGGTGGTACTTCAACCTGCAGGACGCGCCGCGGCGTACGCCCATCGGCTTCGACACGCTCGACCATGAGCTGGACCTCGTCTGGCCGGACGGCGCGCCGACCTACGAATGGAAGGACGTCGAGGAGTTCGGCCGCACCGGCGAACTGCGCTACCCGGGCCGGGTCGCCGAGATCCAGGCGGAGGGCGACCGGATCGCCGCCCGGCTCGACGCGGGGGAGCGCTGGTGGGACGACAGCTGGGCGACCTGGGAGCCCGACCCCGCCTGGACTCCGCGTACGCTGCCCGCCGGCTGGGCCTCGGTGCCGTTCGAGAACCGCTGACGGCGGCTTGCGTGGACGCGGGATGATCAGTGCATGCGGACCATCCTGAACGTCCTGTGGTTCATCTTCGGCAGCGGCTTCCTGCTCGCTCTCGCGTACGCCTTCGCCGGTGTGCTCTGCTTCATCTTCATCGTGACGATCCCGTTCGGGGTCGCCTCGTTCCGGCTGGCCCGCTATGCGCTGTGGCCGTTCGGCTACACCATCACCGAGAAGCCGAGCGCCGGCGTCGCGTCCACCATCGCCAACGTGGTCTGGTTGATCATCGCGGGCTGGTGGCTCGCCCTCACCCACATCGTGACCGGCATCGCGCAGTGCCTGACCATCATCGGCATCCCGTTCGGCATCGCGAACTTCAAGCTGGTGCCGGCCGCGCTGTGGCCGCTGGGCCGCGAGATCACCGCCATCCCCTGATCGCGCCAGCGCGTTTGGGCGCTGGATCAGGGTTCCGGGTCGAATCTTGCCCCAAGATTCGACCGAGAACCCTGATCCAGCGACAACGATGGCGGGCCGCGACGGAGCATGTGGCATGAGAACCGGCCGAACGGATGATGTTGCGGCCGCCACAACGTGAGGAAAGCTCCCGGGAAAGTTCGCCAAAAGTTTCCCGGAGGCGTCGCACGTGGGACGGAAACGTTTCCAACATGGGACTCACACCGGTCCGGCCACCGTCCGGACCGTCGCCGACCTGGCGGGAGTCTCGATCGCGTCCGCCAGCCGGGTGCTGAACGGACTGGGTGGCAGCCCTGAGCTGTCCGCCCGCGTCAAAGCGGCGGCCGAACGCGTCGGCTATGTGCCCAACGCCATCGCACGCTCGCTGCAGGCGCAGCGTACGGGGCTGATCGGGCTGGCCGTGGCGGACATCGGCAACCCGGTCTACGTGCAGATGATGCGTGCGATCGAGCAGGAGATCGCCGGGTCCGGCCGGCAGCTGCTCATCCAGGCGACCAACGCGCATACGGCGAACGAGACCGAACTGCTGCGCGGGCTGGCCCGGCGCTATGTGGACGGCCTGATCATGTCGCCGCTGCGGGTCACCGAGGCGCACCTGCACGAACTCGGGCGTACGGCGGTTCCGGTGGTCGTCGTCGGTCAACTGCCCGACGAGACGCCGATCGACAACGTCCGGGCGGACTCCATCGCCGGTGTCGGCCTCGGCGTCGACCACCTCGTCGGCCTGGGGCGTACGCGGATCGTCCTGATCAACGGCGCCCCGGACACGGTGCCGGGGACGCATCGCGACGCCGGGTTCCGGGCCGCGCTCGCCAAACACGGCCACGAACCGGTCGGCGTGGAGAACGGCGACTTCACCTTCGACGCCGGACTTCAGGCGACCCGGCGGCTGCTCACACGCACCCGTCCGGACGCCATCTTCGCCGCCAACGATCTCATCGCCGCCGGTGCGCTCCACGCGCTCCTGGAGGCGGGCATTCGCGTACCCGAGGAGGTGGCGCTGGTCGGCATGGACAACACCGACATCGCTGAGCTCACATTCCCCCGGCTGACCAGCGTCGACCTCGGCGCGGCGGCCCGTGGCCGCAAGGCGGCCCAACTTCTGCTGTCTCGTCTGGACGATCCGACGCTGCCCGCCCGCCGGGAGAGCATCGCCCCCGCGCTCGTCCGCCGGGAGTCCGCATGACGGCCGTCCTCGAAGAAACCCCGCGCGCGACGCGTCAGCCATCGCGTGATCAGAACAAGCGTTTCGCGTATCTCCTGTTGTTGCCGGCACTGCTCCCGGTCGTGATGCTGTCCGCGGCGCCCTTGCTCCGCGGCGTGTTCCTGGGCTTCACCGACGCGCGGGCCGGGCGCAACGTGGACATCACCTTCACGGGCCTGGAGAACTACCGCGAGCTGGTGGCGGACACCCAGTTCTGGGACGCGTTCAAGGTCGGCCTGATCTGGGCCTTCGCGGTGACGATCCTGCAGTTCGGGTTGGGCCTGGGCCTGGCCGGGCTGCTCAATCAGCCGCTGCGGCTGCGCTGGCTGGCGCGGACGCTGGCGCTGGTGCCGTGGGCGATGCCGCCGGTCGTGGTCGGCATCATGTGGAAGCTCGTCTACCACCCGGACGCGGGCATGCTGAACGAGGCGTTCTCGCGGGTGGGCCTGGACGGGTTGCGGCACAACTGGCTGGGCGACTTCAGCACCGCGCTGCCCGCGGTCATCCTGGTCGGGATCTGGGCCGGGCTGCCGCAGACGACGATCGTCCTGCTGGCCGGGCTGCAAGGCGTGCCGCGCGAACTGCACGAGGCGGCGCAGATGGACGGCGCCGGCGCGATCCGCCGGTTCCGGGCGGTCACCTGGCCCGCGCTCGCGCCGGTCGTCGTGGCGATCACCAGCCTGGACTTCATCTGGAACTTCAACTCGTTCGGCTTGGTCTACGTCCTGACCGGGGGCGGGCCGGGCGGCAAGACGATGCTGCCCATGCTGTTCGCCTACGAGGAGGCGTTCCGCTACGGCCATTACGGGTACGCCGCCGCGTTGGGCAACGTCATGGTCCTCATCATCGTCGCGCTCCTCGCGGTGTACCTGCGCCGCCGGCTCCGGGAGGCAAACTGATGCGCCGATCCAGCGTGCCTGCGGTGAAAACGTTTAAAAGAGTCGCTCAGTACCTGACTCTCGGCCTCTACCTGGTCTTCCTCGGCTTCCCGCTGGTCTGGCTGCTGTCGATCAGCTTCAAGGAGCCGCGCGAGATGGTCGAGCTGCACCCGACCCTGATCCCGAAGCATCCGACGTTGCAGAACTACGTCACCGCCTTCACCGAGCAGGATCTGGCGCGCTCGGCGCTGAACAGCCTCATCGTCGCGTCCGCCTCGGCGGCGCTGACCGTGCTCCTGGCGCTGCCGGCGGCGTACTCGCTGGTGCGCTTCAAGACCCGGCTCAGCACGATCACCCTCGGCTGGGTGCTGGTCAGCCAGTTGTTCCCGTTCGTCCTGCTGGTCATCCCGCTGTTCCTGATCCTGCGGGAGGCCGGCCTGACCAACACCCGGTTCGGCCTGATCCTGGTGTACGTCACCTGGTCGCTGCCGTTCGCGTTGTGGATGCTCCAGGGCTTCGTCCGCGGCATCCCGCGCGAACTGGAGGAGGCCGCGTCGGTCGACGGCGCGTCCCGGCTGCAGGTGCTACGCCGGGTCGTGGCGCCCCTCCTCGCGCCAGGGCTGGTGGCGACCTCGCTGTTCGCCTTCATCAGCGCCTGGAACGAGTTCTTCTTCGCATTGGTCCTGCTCAAGAGCCCGGAGCTGGCGACGCTGCCGGTGACCCTGGCTCGCTTCGTCGGCGTGGAGGGGATCGCGCGGCTCGGGCCGCTGGCGGCGGGTTCGCTGCTGGCCACCCTGCCCAGCCTGGTCTTCTTCGCCGTGCTTCAGAAGCGTCTCGCCGAAGGCTCCCTGGCGGGCGCAGTCAAGGGTTAAACGGTTAGGGATGGAAAAACCTCAATGGAGAGATCGCCCGTGAACATCAACAGAAGATCGCTGCTGGCCCTGCCCGGCCTCGTGGCGACGGCCGCCTTCCTCGCGGCCTGCGGGGACGACAAGGAGCCGGAGACGACCGGCCCGGTCAAGCTGCGATTCCTCAGCCTCGCCTGGCAGAAGGAGTCGCTGGCGGCCAACAAGCAGATCGTGGACGACTGGAACAAGGCCAACCCCGACATCCAGATCGAGTACGTGCAGGGCGACTGGAACTCCGTCCACGACCAGCTGCTGACCTCCTTCGAGGGCGGCGACGCGGCGGACATCATCCACTACGAGTCGGCTGCGCTGGGCGAGTTCGCCAAGCAGGGCTACCTCGCCGACCTCAGCTCGCTGATCCCCGCCGACTTCAAGGCGGAGATCTCCGACAAGGTCTGGCAGACCGTCACGGTCGACGGCAAGGTCGTCGGCGTGCCGTTCCTGCTGGAGTCGCAGGTCGTGCTGGCCAACAAGAAGCTGCTCGACGCGGCCGGGATCACCGTGCCCGCCGCGAACGCCCCGTGGACCTGGGACGAGTTCGCGGCCAACGCCAAGAAGCTGACCAAGCCGGGTCAGTACGGCGTGGCCTGGGCGCTCAAGTCGCCGACCAACCGGGTGATGAACCTGGCGCTCAACTACGACGGCGCCTTCTTCTACGAAGAGGGCGGCAAGTGGACGGTCAAGGTCGGCGACGGCGAGAAGGCGGTCCCGCAGCGCATCCACGACATGGTCTACGTCGACAAGTCCGCGTCGCCCGAGGCGCTGTCCTTCGGCAGCACCGACCCGCTGCCGGGCTTCTTCGGCGGCAAGTACGCCATGCTCCCGGGCTCGATCTACCTGCGGCAGCAGATGATCGAGCAGGCGCCCAAGGACTTCGAGTGGGTCACCCTGCCCGCGCTCAAGGGCACCTCGCAGAACCAGGCGGCCAACCCGCAGACCATCTCGATCAGCGAGGACTCCAAGGCCAAGACGCAGGCCATGAAGTTCATCGCGAACTTCCTCAACGCCACGAACATGGCCAAGCTGGCCCACGGCGACTGGCTGGTGCCGACCGGCAAGGCGGCCGGCGCGCAGCTCGTCCAGTCCACCCAGGGCAAGCAGGGCTGGGACGTGGCCGTGGCCAGCGCCGACACCCTGGTTCAGGCCCCGTTCCAGCGGGCCACGGGCTACCCCGAGTGGAAGTCGAAGATCGCCACCCCGGCGCTCCAGCAGTACTTCGCCAACAAGATCTCGATCGATCAGCTGGCGAAGACGCTGGAGGACGGCGGAAAGCAGGTCCTGAAGTAGTGCTCCTCGCCAAGAGCATCGGGTGCCTCGCCGGCGCCGCCGTGGGTGATGCCCTCGGCGGCGCCGTCGAGGGCCACTCGGCGGAAGAGATTCGGGACCGCTACGCGGGACCCGTCACGGGGATCGTCCCGCCGATGCGGGCGCCGGAGGACAAGCCGACCGCGCCCTACGCCAAGGGGCACGGCCGGATCACCGACGACACCCTCGTGACCCACGCGCTCGTCCGGGCGTACTCGCGCAAGCGGGATCACCTGGACGCGTACGACATGGCCGGGCTGCTCGTGCCCGACCTGCTGGAGAAGATCGTGTGGGTGCCCGATCTGCAGCGCGAGACCGTCGCGCTGCATCGGCTCGCGGCCGGCGAACGGCACCTGATCACCCAGCTCCACTTCGCCCACGCCGATCCCCGCGAGGCCGGCGTCGGCAACGCCGTGAACTGCGGCGCGGCCATGTACATCGCGCCGGTGGGCATCGTCAACGCGGGCGATCCGGTGGCGGCGTACCGGGAGGCCATCGAGTTGGCCGGCGCCCATCAGCACAGCTTCGGGCGCGAGGCCGCGGGGGTCATGGCCGCGTGCGTCGCGGCCGCGGTACCGCCATCGGCCACTGTGGACGATGTGGTGGCGGCGGCGCTCGCGGTGGCGCGGGACGGCACCCGGGCCGCGATCTCGGCGGTGCTCACCGCCGCCAAGGGGTACGCCGCTCGGTCTGGCCTGGATCTGGCGACCGTCAAAGGGCTGCGGGCCGCGATGGCGCCGTTCGACACGGTCGGGGAGGCGTACCGGGAACCCGGATTGGGATCGCGCCGTCCGTCCCGGCTGCACGCGATCGAAGAACTGCCCATCGCGCTCGGCATGCTGGTCGTGTCCGGCGGCGACGTACGCGACACGATCCTCGGCTCGGTCAACTACGGGCGGGACGCGGACTCCATCGCGAGCATGGCCGGAGCGATCGCCGGGACGCTCCACGGAATCGACGGTGTGCCCGCGGAATGGGTCACCGCGGTGTCGGAGGAATCGCGGCTGGACCTTCCGGCCGTCGGCTCCTCGCTGGCGCTCGTCGCCTCCGAGCTGCTTGCCGCCGCGGGCGCGCGGGCTTCCGCCCGTGCTGCCTTCGTCGGCTCGCTCCTTGCGTCGCCCGCTCCCTCTCCCCGGAACCCGGTGGGTTGATCATGAACTTATGGCGGAAGCGCGCGTTATCCGGGAAATCGCGGTCTCACAGCGTCGTGAGGCCGCGATATCCCGGATGCCGCAACGATTCCCGGTCCGTTGTCAGTGGTCGGCGGTAGCTTGATGCCCATGCGATTGAGCTGGGTGCAGCCCGAAGACCTGCTCTCCCACGAGCTGGTGACCGCCCGTGACCTGGGCAAAGACGTCTCGAAGGTGAGTTGGCGGTGGCTGGACGCGGGCGGATCGCTCACCGCGGGCAGCAGCGGTGCCTCGGCGACGCCTGCGTCGCCTGAGCTGCACGCGCTCGCGGAAAAACTCATGGCCGCGCTCGACGAGCAGCCGATGCCGGCCCGCCCCGGCGAACCCGACGACTTCGCGGGCGTCCAAGCGTTGTGGCGCAACGTTCCTCGGCGGCAGCCGCGGCACGACCTGGAGCGGCTGCATGCCGCGTGGGTCGGGCGCGCGGTGGGCTGCGTACTCGGCAAGCCGGTCGAGAAGATTCCCCGCGAAGGCATCCAGGAGATCCTGCGATCCAGCGGGCAGTGGCCGCTGACCGGATACATCGCCGGTGATCCGGTGCCGGCCGAGGTCACCCGGCGCTGGCCGTGGAATCGGCGGTCCGCCCCGACGAGTCTGGCCGAGCCGCTCGCGGCGGGGGTCAGCGACGGCATGCCCGAGGACGACGACCTCAACTACACGCTGATCGCGCTGCGGCTCGTGGAGCGCTGCGGTCCCGGGTTCACCGCCGACGACGTGGCCCAGGCCTGGCTGGACGAGCTTCCGGGCGGGCGCGTCTTCACCGCCGAGCGGATCGCATACCGGAATCTGCTGCTCGGCCACACGCCGCCGGAGACCGCACTGCGGGGCAACCCGTTCCGGGAGTGGATCGGGGCGCAGATCCGCACCGATCTCTACGGCTGGATTCATCCCGGGCGACCGGACCTGGCGGCGGAGTGTGCGTACCGGGACGCGTCGGTGAGCCATGTGCGGGCCGGGATCTACGGCGCGATGTGGGTCGCCGCGATGAGCAGCGCCGCGTTGACCGCCGACACCATCGAGGACGTGCTCGACGCCGGCGAGTCGGTCGTGCCCCCGGTGAGCCGCTTCGCCAACGCCATCATGGACGGCCGTGACCTGGCCACCCGGGGCGACAGTTGGGAAGGCGTGGTCGACGAGATCTACGCCCGCTACGGCAAGCGTCACTGGGTGCACGTCCTGCCCAACGCCGCCCTCGTGGCGGCCGCTCTGGCCTTCCACGGCGGTGACTTCGCCGCCTCGATCTGCGCTGTGGTCAGCGCGGGCTGCGACACCGACTCCAACGGCGCGACCGTGGGCGCGATCACCGCCGCCCTCGCCGGAGCCGTTCCCGCCGACTGGGCCGCGCCGTTGCGCGACACCCTGCGGACCAGCATCCCCGGCAGCGACAAGGTGACCTTCACCGAGTTGGCCGAACGCACAATGAAGGTGAGCACATGAAGATCGTCGTCGTCGGCAGCGTGAACCTCGACCTGGTGGCGACCGCGGCCGTCCTGCCGCGGCCCGGTGAGACCGTCCTCGGGGAGAGCTTCACGACCGTCCCGGGTGGCAAGGGCGCCAACCAGGCGATCGCCGCGCAGTACGCGGGGGCGGAGGTCACCTTCGTCGGAGCGGTCGGCGAGGACGCCTTCGCCCAGCAGGTACGCGACAACATGGCGCAGGCGGGGCTGGACCTGTCCCTGCTGCGGACCGAACCCGGCCCGTCCGGGGTGGCGCTCATCGCGGTCGACGACAGCGGCGAGAACTTCATCGTCGTCGCACCCGGCGCGAACTCGAAGCTGACCTACCTGACCGAGGCCGATCGGGCGGCGATCGCGGCCGCCGACGCGCTGGTGATGCAGCTCGAGATTCCCCTGGAAACGGTGCAGGAGGCTGCTCAGGTCGCTCGTGACGCCGGGGTTCCGGTGCTCCTCAACGCCGCACCGGCCCGGCACCTGCCGACTGAGCTGCTGTCTCTGGTCGACGTTCTCATCGTGAACCTCATCGAGGCGCAGATGGTCCTCGGCGACAAGATCGACAGCTCGGCCCGGCGGAGCCCGAGTGCCTCGGCGCGCGGCATGCACGCGTACTCGCTGATGGAGCGGCTTCGGCAGATCGCGCCGAAGGTCGTGCTCACCGTCGGGGCCGACGGCGCGTTCTACGCCGACCGCGAGGGCACCTGGATGCAGATCCCGGCGCCGAAGATCGACGCCGTCGACACGACCGCCGCCGGGGACGGTTTCGTCGGCGCGTTCGCCGTGGCGTACACGGAGGGCAAGCCGATCGCGGAGACGCTGGCCTGGGCCTGCGCCGCCGGTGCGATCGGCGCGACCCGGCTGGGCGCGTCCAGCTCGCTGGCCTTGCGTGAGGAGATCGACAAGCTGGCGGTGAAGCCGTGAACCCCTATGTGCCCCGGCCGATCGACCAGCCGGCGATCGTGCCGCTGGAGTTGGGGGCGGATCTGTCCGGGCTCGACGAGGCGAAGATCTTCGCCGCGCCCGACGATCCCGCGCAGTGGCCGGCATGGCGTAACGCGCTGGCTGGTTGGCGGAAGTCGGCCCGCGAGCGCCTCGACTACGACGGCTCCCGCTATGAGCAGGTGCCCCTGGACTGCTTCGCGATCGCGCTGGTCTGGCTCTGGGATGAGGCGCTCTTCGACCACGCGACCGGCGAGTTCACCGTCGACGCCTTCGTCGACTCGTCGATCGAGGAGTTCGGCGGCTTCGACGGGGTCGTGCTCTGGCACGCGTACCCGGTGATCGGGCTGGACGGACGCGATCAGTTCGCCTTCTATCGCGATGTGCCCGGCCTGGGCGAGGTCGTCCGCGCCTTCCAAGCCCGCGGGGTGAAGGTCTTCGTCGACTACAACCCGTGGGACGGCGGATCGGCCGACGAGGTCGCGACGCTCGTGGCCGACTTGGGCGTCGACGGAGTCTTCCTCGACACGTTGAAGTCCGCGGCCGAGTTGGTGGACGCGTTGCCTCCGACCATCGTGCTCGCCGGGGAGTCCCGCGTTCCGCTCGAGCGCATCCAGGACCACACCATGTCCTGGGCGCAGTGGTTCGCCGACTCTGCGGTCCCCGGCGTACTGCGGGCGAAATGGTTCGAGCCGCGGCACATGCTGCACCACACCCGCCGCTGGCATCGGGATCATCTCGAAGAACTCCAGTCGGCCTGGTTCAACGGCACCGGGCTCCTCGTCTGGGAGTCGGTCTTCGGTGTCTGGGTCGGCTGGTCGGAGCGCGACAAGGCGCTGCTGCGGTTCATGCGCCAGACGTGGTCGACGCACGCGCGGTTCTTCCGGGAAGCCGAGTGGACGCCGCTGGCCGGTCATCCCGCCGGGACCGCGGTGTACGCCTCCCGCTGGGATCTCGACGGCGAGACACTGTGGACGATCGTCAACCGGGGACCCGACTATGACGGCCCCTGGGTCGTCGACGGCGGTCAGGTCGTAGCCGCCGGGCCGCTTCCCGCCGGAGCCATCGCCGTTGCCACGTCGGCCGGGGACCAAGCGGTGTCCGCCGTAGGCGAAACCGGGTTCCCCGCTCGCGCTGCGGTACGCGTACCGCACCGGCCGGTCTTCGCCGAGCAGCCGCCGGGCGGCCTGGTCGAGGTGCCCGCCGGTCGCCGGGACCTCGTCGTGCGCCACCGGCGCCGCGAGACCGGTCTCTACGGTGAAGCGCCCTTCGTCGACGAGTGGAAGCCACTGCCGCCTCGGTTGCACGACATGGCGACGCTCCACCGCCGGGTCGACCTCGGCCGGTTCGCGATCGGGGAACTGGAGGTCAGCGAGGCCGAGTTCGCGGCGTACCGGACCGCCGTCGGCGCTGAGCCGTGGCCGGTCGCTGACCCGGAAGCACCCGTCACCGGGGTGACGCTCGCCGAGGCTCGGGCCTACGCCACGTGGGCGGGGGCGCGACTGCCCACCGAGGACGAATGGCAGGTCGCGGCCGAACTCGGTGTCGTCGATCGGCGTGACCCGCTCGTGTGGAACCTGACCGAGAGCGAGCACAGCGACGGGCGTACGCGGTTTGTGATCCTCAAGGGCGGCAGCGCCCACCGGGCCGAAGGCTCGATGTGGTACTTCGACGGCGGCCCGCAGCCGCCGGAGGTGAGCATCAAGCTCCTGCTCATGGGGCTTGGCCTCGACCGTTCGCCGAGCGTGGGCTTCCGCATCGCGGTGGATCTCCCATGAGCGATCACCCACGTCAGGACGCCGGCCGCATGCGGCCGCTGGACGGGATCAAGGTCGTCGAGATCGCCACCGTCATCGCGGGGCCGCTCGCCGGCGCGTTCCTCGGCGACTTCGGTGCCGACGTCGTCAAGATCGAGCACCCGAAGGTGCCCGACACCGCCCGGGGACATGGACCCGGCGGGCTCTGGGGCCGGGTCCTCATGCGCAACAAGCGCTGCGGCACGCTCAATCTGTCCACACCGGAGGGTGCGGAGCTGCTCAAGCGTCTGCTCGCCGACGCGGACGTCCTCGTGGAGAACTTCCGGCCCGGCACGCTCGAACGCTGGGGGCTCGGCCCGGATGTGCTCCACGAGGTGAACCCCCGGCTGGTCATCGCCCGGATCAGCGGCTTCGGCCAGACCGGGCCATACGCCTCCCGCGCCGGATTCGGCACCCTCGCCGAAGCGATGTCGGGGTTCGCGATGGCGACCGGAGAACCGGGCGGGCCGCCGACGCTGCCCCCGTTCGGGCTGGCCGACTCGATCACCGGCCTGTCCGCGGCGTACGCGGTGCTGCTCGCCCTGCGCGCCCGGGACGTCACGGGTACCGGTCAGGTCGTCGACCTCTCCCTCGTAGAGCCGATCATGGCGATGCTGGGACCGCAGGTCACCTGGTGGAAGGAGTTGGGCTACGTCTCACCCCGGCTCGGCAACCGGTCGGCCAACAACGCGCCCCGGAACGCGTACCGATGCTCGGACGGGCACTGGGTCGCCGTGTCCACCAGCGCGACCTCGGTCGCCGAGCGCGTGATGCGCCTGGTGGGGATGCCCGAAGTCGTCGGCGAGCCCTGGTTCGCCACCGGCGCGGGCCGGGCTCAGCATGCCGACCTGCTCGACAAGGCGGTCGCCGACTGGATCGCGGTCCGCCCTCGGCCCCTGGTCCTCCAGGCGTTCGCCGACGCCGACGCGGCCATCGGTCCCGTCTACGAGGTCCCCGAACTCGCCGAGGACCCTCAGCTTGCCGCGCTGGGCACGTTCGTCGAGGTGCCCAAGGCCGAGGGCGGCGAGCTGCTCATGCAGAACGTCCCGTTCCGGCTCTCCGCCACCCCGGGCGAGATCCGTGAGGCCGGCCGCCCGCACGGCGCCGACACCGACGCGATCCTCGCCGGCCTCGGCCTGAGCGAAGAGGAGATCGCCGGACTGCGCGAACGAGGAGTGGTCTGATGCTGACCTGGCTCTATGTTCCCGGTGACCGGCCCGAACGGTTCGGCAAGGCGCTCGCCTCCGGCGCCGACACGGTCATCGTCGACTTGGAGGACGCCGTCGCCCCCGCGCGGAAGGCGTATGCCCTCGAGGCGGTGACCGACCTGCTCGGCTCCACTCATGAAGTTCCCGTGCAGGTACGCATCAGCGCATTCGAGCAGCTCGACACGCTGACCGGGTTGCCCGGCCTGTCCGGCGTACGCGTCCCGAAGGTGGAGACGCCACAGGCGGTCCGGGCGGCCGCCCTCGCCGGAGTCCCCGTCCACGCGCTGATCGAGTCAGCCCGTGGAGTCGAGGCAGCCTTCGAGATCGCGACCGTCTGCGCCCCGGACGGGTCCATCGGTCTCGGCGAGGCCGACCTGAGCGCCGACCTGCACGTCTCGGCTGAGGCCGGGCTCGCGTGGCCCCGTTCCCGCGTCGTCGTCGCCGCTCGGGCCGCCGGCCTCGGCCCGCCCGCGATGTCGGTCTACCCGCACGTTTCGGACCTGGAAGGGCTGGCCGCGTCCTGCGCCGTCGGCCGCGGTCTGGGCCTGCTCGGGCGGGCCGCCATCCACCCTCGGCAACTGCGCGTCATCGTCGAGGCGTTCCGGCCGAGCGAACCCGAAGTGGAAAAGGCGGAAGCACTGCTTTCCGCTTTCGATCCCGATGCGGGAACGGCAGTCCTTTCCGATGGCCGTTTCGTGGATGTCGCAATGGTGGCGGCGGCGCGGCGTACGGTCGAATTGGCCGCTCGCTTCTCCTAGTTGCACCACCGCTCTTGTTCCGCTATTGTCATTCATGCCGTAGGCGAGAGCTGAAAGCAGTCCCTGAAGGCCACCTTGCGGTGGCCTTCAGTGTTTGGTGGACGTTGATTGGAGTGCCGCACTTCTTGTCCACATAATGCGGTGAGTTATCCACAGATCAAATGCGGTATTGCAATGTCCTCAATTTCCGGCCTAATTTCCTTGGGTGCATCATCTTTATCTAGACGAGTCCGGCGGAGTCGAGGAGCCGGACGGCCATCCGGCGGCCACACCCGCGATGATCATCCTCGGATTGATCGTCGACGTAAACGCGATTCCGGAGCTCACCCGTGAGTTTCTGGAGTACAAGCGGCGCCACTTCGCGATCCGGTTTCAGCAGGGCCGCGCGCTCGACCACATTTTGATCGAGGTGAAGGGCGGCGAGATGCTACGACTGACGCGTAGCGACTCGCGCGACAGCCGTCGCTATGTTCAGCATGCTCGATACGGGTTGCTGAATCTCTTGGAGCGCTTCGGATGTCGCATCGTGGGACGCGTGTGGGTCAAGCGTCCCGGTGAACGGCTGAAGCCGGCTTCGACCTATGGCTTTTCGATGCAGGACATTGCTGCTCACTTCATGCGGTATTTGGCGGAGAAAGGATCGCACGGGGCGATCATCGCGGACAGCCGAAACCCAGGCCAGAACTCCGAGGTGGCGCACTCGATCTTCACGCAGAAGTGGCGTACTGGCGAAGATCCGTACCGGCTGCTGCACGATGTGCCGTCGTTCGCCGACAGTCGAAACCACGCGGGGATTCAGATCGCCGACATGCTCGCCTCCATGATCACACTGCCGATGGTTGCCGCGGCGTACGGCGCCTCACCGGGCACGGTGCACGACTCGCCGCGCTACGCCGAGGTCCGCGAAAAGCATGGGGACGCCTTGCAGGCGCTCCAGTTCCGCTACTTCGACGAGACCGGCCGTCCGCGGGGCGGGATCGTCGTGAGTGATGCGGTGGCCGCTCGGCCGAGCGCGATGCTGTTCGGGGCGAGCGGATTCGGCGCGGAAGTGGTGAGCGAGGGGGAGTTGGAGATCACCATCCCGGCGCAGACGGGCGCGGCGGCGACGGCCGGAAGCGTCGGTCCGGCCCGATAGGGTTGCTGAGGCGGTTGGGCTCGCGACGGAGGGGGATGCGGTGGGGGACAAGCGCGTGCCGTCCGAGCGCGAGATCGTCGAGCGCATCGTCGCCGAGGGTGTCTTCGCCTACGATGCCCGACGGCCGGCCGAGGTTTCCCGGGCGGCGCAGGCGCTGGCTGCGCGTCCTGGGGCACCGACGGCGGTGTTCGCGCTGATGCAGGCCGAGGTGCTGGCGGTGTGGCAGCGCGGGTGGCAGCCGTTCGAGCTGCACCGGTCGGTGAGGAAGGCGTTGACCGAGGAGCACGCCCGGCTCGCCGGGGCGGCGATGATCGCGCAGACCCGGACCTATGCCGCCACCACGGTGGACGAGCGCTGGCAGGCGCAGCTCACCCAGATCGCACCGGCGAAATCCAGGGACAACGCCGCGAGATCCAGGGATGGCGCGGCGAGCGATAGGGACAACGCGGCGGGAGCTGCGAGGACCGATCCCCAGCAGGTGATCCAAACCATCTGGCACCTGCGCCGTCTGCCGAATCTGCCGTTCCAGGGGCCGCTGCCGGGTCAGGCGCGTCCTCGGCACATCCACCAGCACACGGTGGACCAGAAGATGCTCGACCGAGTACGCGCGTTGCTGGCGAAGGCGGAGTCGACGACCTTCCCGGAGGAGGCGGAGGCGTACACGGCCAAGGCGCAGGAGTTGATGGCCCGGCACAGCATCGACTTCGCGTTGCTGATGGCGCGGACGGGTGGCAAGGACGAGCCCGCCGTCCGGCGGATTCCGATCGACAATCCTTATGAGGCGGCGAAGACTCTGCTGCTTCAGGCGGTGGCCGAGGCGAACGGCTGCCGGTCGGTGTGGACGGAGTCTTACGGGTTCGCCACCGTCACCGGGTTCCCCGGCGACCTGGACTCGGTCGAGCTGCTGTTCACCTCACTGCTCGTGCAGGCGGTGACCGCGATGACGCAGTCCGGGCCGAGGCAGGACCGGTTCGGGCGCAACAACACCCGGTCGTTCCGGCAGGCTTTCCTGACGGCGTACGCCCAGCGCATCGGCGAGCGGCTGCGGGGGGCGACCGAGGCGGCGGTCAGTGAGACGATCCGGGACGTGGGGGAGAGCACGCTGCTGCCGGTGCTGAAGGCGCGTACCGAGGAAGTGGAGAGCAGATTCCAGGAGTTGTTCCCGACGCTCCGGACTCGGTCGATCACGGTCTCGAACCGGCAGGGCTGGGCCGAGGGCCGGGCGGCGGCCGACCGCGCCGAACTTCACAGCCGACGCGCAGTCCGTGAGTAGGCCGGGCGCGGCGGAAGTAGAGTGATCCACGTGGCGCGCAGCGTGTACGTGACCGGCCTGGACGCGGGCGGCGGAAAGTCGGCGATCGCTCTCGGCGTGGCGGAGCTGCTGTCTCGCCGCGTACGCCGGATCGGGGTGTTTCGGCCGTTCACGAGGACCGACGACGACCCGATCGTGGCGCTGCTGCGAGATCATTACGGTATGCCGTCGTCGGCGGCGGCGACCGGCGTCCGATATGACGAGGCGGCGTTGATGCTGGCCCGGGGCCAGGTCGACGCCATGGTCGGGCTGATCCTCGAACGGTTCCACGAGGTGGAGCGGGGCTGCGACGCGGTGGTCATCGTCGGCACCGACTTCGGTGCGCCGGACGGGGGCGAAGGCGAGCCGACCTTCCCTGACGAGTTGGGCATGAACCTCCGGCTCGCCCGGGAACTCGGCGCGCCGCTGCTGCCCGTGGTGGATGGGGACGGCCGGAGCGCGGCCGATCTCGACACCGCGATCCGGGGTGCTCGGCAGGCGGTGGCCGGTCATTCGGTGATCGCGATCGTGGCCAATCGTGTCGCGCCCGAGCTGCGTTCCGGCGTACCAGCTGATCTTGAGGGAACGCCGGTTTATGCCGTGCCCCGCGTCGCGGCCGTGAGCGCCCCGACGGTCGCGGAGGTCATGCACGTGCTGAACGCGACGCCGCTGTCCGGCAGCTCGCCGCAGGCGCTGGACCGGGACGTGCTGGACATCGTGGTCGGGGGCGCGACCGTGCCCACCTTCCTGGACCACGTCGGGGACGGCTGCCTGGTGGTGACGCCGGGAGACCGGTCCGATCTGATCGTCGCGGCCATGGCCGCGCACTTCGCGGGCCACGCGTCGATCGCCGGGCTCGTGCTGACGCTCGGCATCGAACCTGATCCGAGGGTCGTCGCGCTGGTCGGCCGGTTCCGGGGCGAGGTCCCGGTCATCTCGGTACGCGAGGACAGCTTCGCCACCGTCGGCCGGCTCACCGGGCTTGAAGGGGCGTTGACCGCGCAGAATCCGCGGAAGGTGACCGCCGCGATCGGCGCGTTCGAGGCGTCGGTCGACGTTCCCGAGCTGACGGCGCGGCTGGACGTGACACGGTCCGACGGCGTGACGCCGCTGATGTTCGAGTTCGAGCTGATCGAACGGGCGCGGGAGGATCTGCGGCACGTCGTGCTGCCCGAGGGCACCGAGGAGCGGGTGCTGCGTGCGGCCGAGCAGCTGCTGCGGCGGGGCGTGTGCGAGCTGACCCTGCTGGGCCCGGCCGACGTCGTGCGGGACAAGGCCCGCGACCTTGGGCTTGATCTGGGACTCGACGACGGCGGCGCGCGGATCGTCGACCCCAACGCCAGCCAGTGGCGTAGCGAGTTCGCCGCCACATACGCCAAGTTGCGCGAGCACAAGGGCATGACCTTGGAGAAGGCATGGGACCAGGTCGGCGACGTGAACTACTTCGGCACGCTGATGGTCAACAGCGGACGCGCCGACGCGATGGTCTCCGGCTGTGTGCACCCGACCGCCGACACGATCCGGCCGGCGTTCGAGATCATCAAGACCGCCTCGGGAGTGTCCATCGCGTCGAGCGTCTTCTTCATGTGCTTGGCGGATCGCGTACTGGTGTATGGGGACTGTGCGATCAACCCCGATCCGGACCCGGAGCAGCTGGCGGACATCGCCATCTCCAGTGCGGAGACGGCCGAACGGTTCGGGGTCGAGCCGCGGGTCGCCATGCTGTCCTACTCGACCGGGATCAGCGGGTTCGGGGCGGACGTCGACAAGGTCGCGCACGCCACCGATCTGGTCCGCAAGCGGCGGCCCGACCTGCCGGTGGTCGGCCCGATCCAGTACGACGCGGCGGTCGACCCCAGCGTGGCCGCCACGAAGATGCCGGGCAGTGAAGTGGCCGGGCACGCGACCGTGCTGATCTTCCCCGACCTGAACACGGGCAACAACACCTACAAGGCCGTGCAGCGGTCGGCGGGCGCGGTCGCGATCGGCCCGGTCATGCAGGGGCTGCGCAAGCCGGTGAACGACCTGTCGCGCGGGGCCACCGTCCGCGACATCGTCTCGACCGTCGCGATCACCGCCATCCAGGCGGCCTCGTGACCAGCCGGGTTTTGGTGCTCAACTGCGGGTCGTCGTCGGTGAAGTACCGCCTGTTCGACGACGGGGAGACGCTCGCGAAAGGCATCACCGAGCGGGTCACCGACCATGAGGCGGCGCTGCGCGACATCCTGGCCCAGCTCGACCTCACCGGGCTCGTCGCGGTCGGCCATCGCGTGGTTCACGGTGGTACGCGGTTCTCCGCGCCCAGTCTCGTCGACGACGAACTGATCTCCGTGGTACGCGAGTTGATCCCGTTGGCGCCGCTGCACAACCCGGCCAATCTGACGGGCATCGAGGTCGCCCGCAAGCTGCTGCCGGAGGTGCCGCAGGTGGCGGTCTTCGACACCGCCTTCCACCGGACGATGCCGCCCGAGGCCGCCACGTACGCCCTGGACACCGGGGTCGCCGAGCGCTTCGGCATCCACCGCTACGGCTTCCACGGGACGTCGCACGGCTACGTGTCCCGGCGTACGGGGGAGCTGCTCGGCAATCCCGACGCGAATGTGATCACCTTGCACCTCGGCAACGGCGCTAGTGTGTGCGCCGTCCGGGCCGGCCGGAGCGTGGCCACCTCGATGGGGTTCACCCCGCTTCCCGGCCTGGTCATGGGCACTCGTTCGGGCGACGTCGACCCGGCGGTCATCTTCCACCTGGTCCGGGTCGGCGGGATGAGCCTGGACGAGGTGGACGAGCTGCTCAATCAGCGTTCCGGGTTGAAGGGGCTGAGCGGGGTCAACGACATGCGTGACGTGCTCGCCCAGGCGGCGGCGAACGACGAGCGCGCGAAGCTGGCCTTCGACGTCTACTGCGCCCGGATCAAGTCCTATGTGGGGGCGTACTACGCCCAGCTCGGGCGGGTGGACGCGATCACGTTCACGGCCGGCGTCGGCGAGAACGCGCCACTCGTCCGGGCGGCGTCGCTCAGCGGGCTGGAGCGGCTGGGCATCGAGATCGACCCCGTCCGCAACGCGGCTGGGGAGACCTTCATCTCGCCGGATGATGCGGAGGTGGCGGTCCTCGTCGTGCCGACCGAGGAGGAGCTGGAGATCGCGACTCAGACCCTCGCCACGGTGGGCTGACCCGCTCCCCTTCCGCAGGCGGTTGCCCACAGCGGCAAGATCATCGCGTTATCCGGGATCACGATGCCTTCGGACGCCCGCGTAGCCGCGTTATCCCGGACAAACGCGCACCGCACCGCCCCGAGCGGCCAGCACCGCTCGAGAAACGTCAAGTTCCGTCTTCGGAGCCTTGGGCGAACTCGGCGGCCTCCAGCGCGTCGCCCTCGGTGTCTTCGAGTGCCCGTTCCAAGGCCCGGTAGATCTTGCCGAATCGGTGGGTGTCGGCGATCCGGATCAGGCGGCGTTCCACCCCGTCGATGACGGCGCAGATCTCGTGCACCTGATGGCCCTGGTCGACGCTGTGATCGACCCGGTGGAGCGCCATCTCCAGCAGCGGCCCGGCGAAGCCGATCAGCGCCACCACCCCGGCCAGCGGCAACAGTACGCGCCCGGCGCCGGCCGCCTGACCGATCACGCCGGCGAACACGTAGAGGACGCCGATCAGGGCGAGCAGTGCTCCCACGATCACGGCGAATCCGATGATGCCGCGGTGGGTGCGCCGGAGCCGGACGGCGGGCTCCGCCACTCCTTCGCGATGCCAGACGTATTGCAGTCGCGCCAGGGGAATCCGGGACTCGCCGACGTGCAGCGCCTCGGACGTGACCTGGACGTGCCGATCTCGATAGTAAACGATCAAGATTGACCCCCATCAACGTTCACTCATCCTCGCACGCCCAGCGCGTCGGCGCCCCATATGCTCGGGCAAGACGCGAACCCACAACGAAGTAGGTGGCACACGGATGGGCGAACTGGTACGCCTGGAGATCAACGACGGCATCGGCACGATCCGCCTGGACCGGCCGCCGATGAACGCGCTGAACATCCAGGTCCAGGAGGAGCTGCGAGCGGTCGCGGCGCAGATCACGGCGGACGACTCGATCCGGGCGGCGGTGATCTACGGCGGCGAGAAGGTGTTCGCGGCGGGCGCGGACATCAAGGAGATGGCCGACATGTCGTACGTCGACATGGCGAAGCGGGCGGGCGCGTTGAGCAGCGCGTTCGACGCCGTCGCCCGGATTCCGAAGCCCGTGGTCGCCGCCATCACCGGGTACGCCCTCGGTGGCGGCTGCGAACTGGCGCTGACCTGCGACTGGCGGGTCGTCGCGGAGGATGCCAAGCTCGGCCAGCCCGAGATCAAGCTGGGCATCATCCCCGGCGCGGGCGGTACGCAGCGCCTGGCCCGGCTGGTCGGCCCGGCGAAGGCCAAGGACATCATCTTCACCGGCCGGATGGTGGACGCGCAGGAGGCGCTCGCCATCGGGCTGGCCGATCGGGTGGTTCCGGCCGACAAGGTCTACGACGAGGCGATCAACCTGGTCCGGGCGTACGTGGGCGGCCCCGCCCAGGCCCTCGCGGCGGCGAAGGCGGCCATCGACGGCGGCCTCGACCGGGATCTGGCCGGCGGGCTGGCCTGGGAGTCGCAGCTGTTCGCGGCGCTCTTCGCGACCGACGACAAGCGGGAGGGCATGGCCGCGTTCGTCGGCAAGCGCCCGCCGGAGTTCACCGGCCGCTGACCTCGGCAGGCAGAGGCCGCGTTATCACAGATGACGCGGCCTCTGGCGATTGCGGCCCCGCGCGACCAGGGCTCGCCCACGCTCGTTGGGAGAGCGTCGGGGATGAGACACCAGCGGCTCTGTCCTTGATATACGGTCCCCCCGAAGTCGACGGGGACCGCTGCAGCCGCTCGCTGTTGTCCAAGGAAGGGCAGATGGTCACGTTCTTCGCTCGCGTCAGAGGGCTGCGGTGAGGCCACCGTCCACCATCCCTCAGCCGCAGACCCTGAGCCCGACCGTTCACCCCGCCACCCCGGCCGTCCGCCGTCGGCTGCTCGCCGCACCGTGGTCGCCGCCGGTGCTGCTGATGACCGTGCTGGCCGCCTGGCACCTCGGCCGTCCCGCGCTCTGGGCCGACGAACTCGCCTCGGTCAACGCCGCGGCGCTGACCTGGGGGCGGCTCAAGGATCTCCTCGGTGAGACCGACCTCGTGCTCGCTCCCTACTACGCGTTCCTGCACGTCTGGACGGCGTTCGCCGGGACCTCCGAGATCGCCGTCCGGCTCCCGTCCGCGCTGGCGGCGGTCGGCGCGGTCGGCGTGACCGCCGCTGTCGGGGCCCGGCTGTGGAGCTATCGGGCTGGTCTGCTCGCCGGACTCGTCCTTGCCGTCCTCCCGGTCTTTTCGCGCTTCGCCCAGGAGGCCCGGGGGTACTCGCTCGCGGTCTTCGGGTTCACCCTGGCGACGCTGCTGCTCCTGCGCTGGACCGAGCGGCCCGGCGCGGCCCGGCTCGCGGCGTACGCGATCACGCTGGGCATCGCCGTCTCCCTGGTGCCCTTCGGGGCGATGATCCTCGTCGCGCACGCCGTGCTCGCCTGGCCGGCGTACGCCAGACGGGCGTGGGCAGTCAGCGCCTTCGCCGCCGTCCTTCCCGGGCTGACGCTGTTTCTCGCCGGGGCACTGACTCAGCGAGCCCAGGTCTCCTGGATTCCCCTGCTCGGGTGGGAGGGGCGCAACGGAGTGGTGGAGCGGTCACTGGGGGTGGCCGGACCGATCGCCGTGACCGCGACGCTGTTCCTCCTCGGGCTGCTCGCGCTGCGCCGGGAACGCCGGATAATCGCGATGGCGTGCTGGGGACTGCTGCCGATCGGTCTCCTGCTCGCGGCGGGAATCCTGACCCCGATCTGGGTCGCCCGCTATGTCGTCTTCACCCTGCCGGGCCTCGCCCTGCTGGCCGCCGCGGGCCTGCACCGGCTGTCGGTCCGGCGGGCCACCGTCGTGATGCTGCTGCTCATGGTCTTCGGCGTGGCCGGCAACGTCGCCGTTCGGCGACCGGACGGGCACAGCCAGGACTCCCGCCGAATCGCCCAGATCATCGGCCCCCGATTCGGTGTCGACGACGTCGCGGTCTACGGCGACAACCATCCGTCGATCCCATGGTCGCCGCGCGACATCGTCGCCCGCTATCTGCCGGCCGACCGGACGCCCCGCGACGCGCTGATGGTCCGCCCGCAACGAGCCGGCGGCCGTCTTCTCGCGGTGGAGTGCGCCGACGTGGTGGCCTGCGTGGGTCCCGCGCCGCGCATCTGGGTCATCCGGGCGGACGATCCGGGCGATCCGAGAGGCGGTCTCGACGGTGGGAAGACGCCTTTCCTGCT
This sequence comes from Hamadaea sp. NPDC050747, assembly GCF_040654195.1. Classification (NCBI taxonomy): domain Bacteria; kingdom Bacillati; phylum Actinomycetota; class Actinomycetes; order Micromonosporales; family Micromonosporaceae; genus Hamadaea; species Hamadaea sp. NPDC050747. The sequence continues at coordinate 22,896 of NZ_JBFAHM010000020.1, read as the reverse complement.
GGAGCACTACACGGTGGACCAGGTCTGGCGTCATTCACTGCTGACGGTCGCGCTGCTCGACCGCAGGCGGTGACGCGAGGCGTACGCGAAGCAAAGACGAGACTCCTTCACATTTTCTGGAAGCGTGGGTAGGCTGCGCCAATGACCGAGACGATCGAGGGCCACGGCGGCGCACTCGCGCTGGCCGCGCTGCGGAAGGCGGGCGTACGGGAGCTGTTCACGCTCTCCGGCGGGCACATCTTTCCCTTCTACGACGCGGCGGTGCAGGCCGGCTTTCCGCTGTACGACGTGCGGCACGAGCAGACCGCCGTGTTCGCGGCGGAGGCGGTCGCGAAGCTGACCCGCCGGCCGGGGGTCGCGGCGCTCACGGCCGGCCCCGGGGTCACCAACGGCATCTCCGGGCTGACCAGCGCGTACTTCAACGCCGTGCCGGTGCTCGTTCTTGGTGGGCGAGCGCCGCAGTTCCGCTGGGGATCGGGCAGCCTCCAGGAGATCGACCACATTCCGCTGGTCGCGCCGGTCACCAAGGTCGCGAAGACGGTCACCGATCCGGCGGAGATCGCCCGGGACGTCCGGCACGCGCTGGAGGCCAGCCTCACCGCCCACAGAGGACCGTCGTTCCTGGACTTCCCGCTGGAGGTCGTGTTCAGCACCGGCGAAGCCGTCGTCGAGGCGCCCGAGGTCGCGGTGATCGAACCCGATCCCGACGACGTCGACAAGGCCGCGCAGCTGCTCCGGAGCGCCCAGCGGCCGGTCATCGTCGCCGGGTCCGACGTCTACGCCGGGGACGCCGTCGACGCGTTGCGAGCGGCCGCCGAGGCGTTGGGCGTACCAGTCTTCACCAATGGCATGGGCCGCGGCGCCTTGCCGCCGGAGCATCCGCTGGCCTTCGCGAAGGCCCGGCGCGCGGCCTTGGACCGCGCGGACGTGGTGGCGGTGGTCGGCACGCCGCTGGACTTCCGGCTCGGCTTCGGCGACTTCGGGTCCGCGCAGGTCGTGCACATCGTCGACGCGCCGGCTCAGCGGGCCCAGCACGTGTCCGTGGCGGTCTCGCCCGCGGGCGACCTCCGCTTGATCCTCGCCGCGCTCGCCGAAGGGGTACGCACGACGCACCCGGACTGGGTGGGCGAGTTGCGAGCGGTGGAGACCGCGGCGGCGGAGAAGCACGCGGCCGAGATGGCGGCGGACAGCGACCTGATCAAGCCGGCGCGCGTCTATGGTGAGCTGCGCAAGGTGCTGGCGCCGGACGCCATCACCATCGGCGACGGCGGCGACTTCGTCTCCTACGCGGGCCGCTACCTGGAGCCCGCGCAGCCGGGGACGTGGCTGGATCCTGGACCCTACGGCTGCCTCGGCACCGGCATGGGCTACGCGATGGGCGCCCGGGTGACCCATCCGGACCGACAGATCTGCGTCCTGATGGGCGACGGCGCGGCCGGGTTCTCGCTGATGGACGCCGAATCCCTCGTACGCCAGAAGCTGCCGGTCGTGATCGTGGTCGGCAACAACGGCATCTGGGGTCTGGAGAAGCACCCGATGCGGGCGGTCTACGGCTACGACGTGGCCGCCGATCTGCAGCCCGGCCTGCGGTACGACGCGGTCGTCGCGGCACTCGGCGGCGCCGGTGAGACGGTGTCCGACGCGGCCCAGCTCGGTCCGGCGTTGCGGCGTGCGTTCGACGCCGGAGTGCCTTACCTGGTGAACGTGCTGACCGATCCGGCGGACGCGTACCCCCGCTCGGCCAACCTCGCCTAGCCGCTTCCGCGGAGGGTCGGTCGGGCAGAATGGGCCGGTGGAGATCTCGCTGCTGGGGCCGTTGGAGGCGCGGGCCGATGACGGCACGCGCCTCGACCTCGGCGGCGTACGCCTGCGGCGGTTGCTGATCCGGCTGGCGCTCGACCCCGGCCGGGCCGTGAGCGTGGCCGCATTGGTCGACGCGGTGTGGGCCGAGGACGTCCCGGCCAACGCCGTGAACGCCTTGCAGGCGCTGGTCAGCCGGCTGCGGCGGGCGGGGTTCCCCGTCGAGGCCGCCCCGGGCGGCTACCTCCTGCGGATTCCGGCCGACGCGGTCGACGCGGTCCGCTTCGAGCGGCTGACGACGGCGGGCCGGGCCGAGGAGGCCCTCGCGTTGTGGCGGGGCGAACCGTTGCTGGAGGCCGAGGACGCCGAGTTCGCCCAGGTGACGCTGGCGCGCTGGGCCACTCTGCGCGACGAGGTGAGCGAGACGCTCTTCGCCCGGCAGATCGAGGCGGGCACCGTCGAACTGGCGGCGTTGCAGGAATGGGTGGCGGCCCGGCCACTCCGGGACCGGCCGGTCGAGCTGCTGATGCTGGCGCTGCGGGCGGCCGGGCGCGGCCCGGAGGCGCTGTCGGCGTACGAACGTCATCGGGAGCTGCTTGCCGATCAGCTCGGCGCGGATCCTGGCCCGGCGCTGCGGCAGTTGCACGTGGACATCCTGCGAGGCGACAGCGAATCCGTCCCGGTCAAGGGACCCCGGACGAACCTGCCCGCCCAGCGGACCAGTTTCGTCGGCCGGGACGACGACCTCCTCCGCGTACGCGAGACGCTCGACCGTTCGCGGCTGGTGACCCTGACCGGGCCGGGTGGTTCGGGCAAGACCCGGCTGGCGCTCGAAGTCGCGCGAGGGCTTCTGCCGGCGTACCCGGAAGGGGTGTGGCTGGTCGAACTGGCTCCGGTGACCAAGCCGGAGGATGTCGCGCCCGCCGTCGTCAGCGCGCTCGGCGCCCGCGCTCGCGCCCTACGCAAAGACGTCTTCTTCGACGCCGCCGACCCGCTCGACCGGATCGTGTCCGTGCTGGCCGAGCACCGGACGCTGCTCGTCCTGGACAACTGTGAGCACGTGGTGGACGCCGCCGCCCGGCTCGTCGACGAACTGCTCGCCGCGTGCCCGCTGCTGCGCGTGCTCGCCACCAGCCGGGAGCCGCTGGGCGTACCGGGGGAGGCGTTGTGGCCGGTGGAGCCGCTGCGGTTGCCGCCGCCGGACGCGACGGTGGCGCAGGCGCTGACCTTCCCGGTCGTGCAGCTGCTCCGGGAACGGGCCCGTGCGGTCCGGCCGGATTTCGAGATCGACGAGGCGAGCGTGGCGATCTGCCGGGCGCTGGACGGCATGCCGCTGGCCATCGAGCTGGCCGCCGCCCGGTTGCGCAGCATGCCGGCTGGGCAGTTGGCGGATCGCCTCGACGACAAGTTCCGGCTGCTGCGCGGCGGCTCCCGGACGGCGTTGCCCCGGCACCAGACGCTGCGTGCCGTCATCGACTGGAGCTGGGACCTGCTCGGCGACGACGAGCGCCGGGGCTGGCAACGGCTGGCGATGGCGACCTCGGTGATCAGCGTCGACCTGGCCGAGGCGCTGCTCGGCCCGGACGCCGTGGACGTCGTCGGCGCGCTGCTCGACAAGTCGCTGATCCGGGTGGAGGGCTCCGGCTACCGGATGCTGGAGACGATCCGGGAGTACGGGCTGGAGCGGCTCGCCGAGTCCGGCGCGGAGGCCGAGGCGCGCAAGGCGTGGACGGAGTACTTCGTCGAGCTGGCCGAGGCGGCCGAGGCGCGGCTGCGTACCGCTGATCAGCTGCCCTGGCTGCGGCTGCTGGAGGCCGAGCACGACAACCTGCTCTCGGTGCTGCGCTGGGCGGTCGGGCACGGCCAGAAGGAGACCGCCGTACGCCTCATCGCCGGGCTCGGCTGGTACTGGTGGCTGCGCAACTACCGGGCGGAGGCCGCCGTCCTGGTGGAGGACGCGCTCAACCTGCCGGGCGAGGTCCCGGTCCGCCACTTCGCGCTGGCGAAGGTGTTCTCCGCGGTGATCTACGTCGAGACCTTCGGTGACTTCGAGTACGCCACCTGTGTTCTCCAGGAGGCGGCCCGGATCGCGCGGGGACACGAGTCGGAGCACCCGATGCTGCGGCTGGCCGAACCGATGCGGGCGCTGATGTCCAGCGGGATCAACGGGCTCGGCAGTGAGGCGGAGATCCTGGCCGAGTACTTCGACGATCCCGATCCGTGGGTCGCGGCGACGGCCCGGGCGCTGCACGGCCACGCCGCCATCAACCTCGGCTGGGATCGGGCGGTGGCCGTCGGGGACTTCGAGGCGGCGCTGGCTCGGTTCCGGGAGCTCGGCGACCGATGGGGGCTCGCACTCGTGCTCGACGCGCTCGGCACGATCGCGAACAACGCCGGGGACTACGCCGCCGCCGCTCAGTACGCCCGCGAGACGATCGCGCTGTCCGAGGAGCTGGGCGCCCAGGAGGATCAGGTCCAGCAGTGGATGAACCTGGCCTGGGCGCTCTACCTGGCGGGGGAGTCGGCGGCGGTGGACGACGCCATCGAGACGGCCACCCGGCTGGCGCAGGACGCCACCCAGCCGCACGTTCATGCGGTGGTCTCGTTCGGGCGGGGCAACATGGCCCGGCTGGCCGGTGACCTGCCGGGCGCGCGACGGCTCATGGAGGCGGCGTTGGTCCAGCTCGGCCCGGCCTCGGCGGCGCCGCAGTTCCGGGCGATGATCCGCAACGGCCTCGGCCTCACCCTGGCCGCCCAGGGTGAGTACGCCGCCGCCGCCCGAGAGCATCGGACGGCGCTGGAGGACGGGCTGTCGGCCGGGGACTCGCCGATCGTCGGGATGGTCCTCATCGGCCTGGCCGATCTCGCCGAGCGTCAGGGGGATCCGGCGAAGGCGGCCACGCAGCTCGGCGCGGCCGCCGCGATCGTCGGAGTGGAGGACCGGGCGGTCGTCGACCGCGCCCGCGTCGAGTCCGCGGTACGCACCGCGCTCGGCCCCTCGGCGTTCACCGAAGCGGTCGAGCGCGGTCGTGCGTACACGATGGAGAACGTGCTTGAGCTGCTCTAGACGCGGCGCTTGAAGCGCCAGACCGCGAGCGGGGCGAAGATCGCGAGGATCGCGGCCCCCCAGCCGAGCGACTGCAGCACGGGCGTCGCGACGTCGCCGCCGTTGAGCATGGCGCGGACCGCGTCGGCCAGGATGGTGACGGGGTTGATCTTCACCCAGGACTGCAGCCAGCCCGGCATCGACTCGGTCGGGGCGAAGATGTTGCTGGTGAAGGTCAGCGGGAACATGAACGAGAACATGAAGATCTGCACCTTGTCCTCGGCGGACGCGACCACGCCGACGAGGACCGCGATCCACGCGACGCACAGGCAGAAGACCAGCATGAGCCCGAACGTGCCGAGCACGCCCCAGAAGCTGGTCTGCACCCGGAAGCCGAGGATCATCCCGAAGCCCAGTAACAACGCGACCGACCAGGCCTGCTTCACCGTGTCGGCGAGGATCCGCCCGGCCAGCGGCGACCATCGGGAGATCGGCAGCGACCGGAGCCGGTCGAAGACGCCCTTGGTCAGGTCGTTGTTGAGCAGCAGCGCGATGTTCATCGTGGCGAAGATGGTGTTCTGCACCAGGATGCCGGGCAGGGCGAAGGCGAGGTACTTGTCCGTCGACCCGGCGATCGCGCCGCCCAGCGTGTAGGTGAACAGCAGCAGGAACATCAGCGGCTGAATGCTGAGATCGATGATCTCGAACGGGTTGTGCTTGATGCTGACCAGGCTGCGCCAGGCCAGGGTCGCCGTGTTCGTTACCCCGGTCAGCGGGCTGACGCGGCTGGTGGCGGCGCTCGGGACGGCCAGAGTGGTCACGCCGGGACTCCTTCTTGCTCGGTGCGGTGGCCGGTCAGGGACAGGAAGACTTCGTCCAATGTGGACGTGCGTAGGGTCAGCTCGGCCACGGCGACCTCCGCGTCGTCGAGGCGGCGGACCACGGCCGGCAGAGCCGCGGGGTCGGTGACCTGCGCGGTCACCACACTGTCCGCGATCTCCGGAGTGGTACGCGCGACGTCGGCCACGACCTTGGTGACGATCTCCAGCTCGGCCGGGTCGACGGGGCGTACGGCGAGGGTCTGCGCGCCGGTGCGGGACTTCAGCTCGGCCGGCGTACCGCCCGCGATGACCTTCCCGTGATCGATCACCACGATCTCGTCGGCCAACTGGTCGGCCTCCTCGAGATACTGCGTGGTCAGCAGCACGGTGACGCCGTCGGCGACCAGAGTCCGGACGATGTCCCACATCTCCAGCCGGGCGCGGGGATCGAGACCGGTCGTGGGCTCGTCCAGATAGAGCAGCCGGGGCCGCCCGACGAGGCTGGCGGCCAGGTCCAGCCGCCGCCGCATCCCGCCGGAGTAGGTCTTCGCCGCCCGGTCGGCCGCGTCGCTCAAGGAGAAGTTCCCGAGGAGCTCGTTCGCCCTCGCCCGGGCCTCCTTACGGCTGAAGCCGAGCAGGCGGCCGATCATGAGGAGGTTCTCGACGCCGGTGAGGCTCTCGTCCACGCTGGCGTACTGGCCGGTCAGCCCGATCAGGCCGCGGACGGAGTGCGCCTGGCGTACGACGTCGAACCCGCCCACGACGGCCCGGCCGGCGTCCGGCCGCAACAGCGTGGCCAGGATGCGGACGGTGGTCGTCTTCCCCGCTCCGTTCGGACCCAGGACGCCCAGCACGGAACCGGTACGGACGGCGAGGTCCACGCCGTCCAGGGCCTTGGTCTCGCCGTAGTGCTTGACCAGCCCTTCCGCAACAATCGCGTTCGTCATGCCCCGGACTCTGCCGGGGGTCGCTGACACCTCGCTGATACGCCGCTGACGCCCCCTGACGCCCTCTGACGCCCTCTGGCGCCCCGCCGGCGCATGATCAGCGCTGGATCAGGGTTCTCGGTCGAATCTTGGCCCGTGATTCGACCGAGAACCCTGATCCGCTGCCTAAGCGGGGGTGGGTGCCTCCTCGGCCGGCGAGTCCGGCGCGTCGGGAGTGTCCGAACTGTCCGGAGTGTCGGCGGGAGCGGCCGCGTCGGCTGCGTCGGCCGCTGAAGTGGACTTGTCGCGGAGGAACAGCGACACGATCGCCGACGGAATCCAGATGACCTCGAGCAGCACTCGGATCAGCGACGGCGCGACCGGGATGAACGGGATCATCACGACCGCCCGGTCCACCGCGCCCAGCAGGGCGAAGAACGCCACGAGCAGGGTGAGCCAGCCGAGCGCGCCCCGGCCTATCCGGCGAAGCCGCAGGCCGAGGGCGAGCCAGCCCAGCCCGGCCAGGCCCAGGCCGACGCCTTCCAGCAGGGCGTTGTACTGAGCGGTGCCGATCACGCCGAGGACGAATCCGGCGGCGACGAGCACCACGCCACCAGTGGCGACCGGCGACCGGCGGAGGCGGCGGAAGAAGGTCGCGAGGAAGAGCAGGCCCAGCACGATCGCCTCGCCGAAGGCCCAGCGGACCTCGATGCGCTCCGACGTGGAAGCGGCGTACGCGCCCCACCAGTCGCAGTCGATCGGCATCTTCTGGCTCTGGAGGCTGTACTGCGCGCAGGAGTACATCTTCAGCGTCCCGGCGGGCTCGCCGATGAAGCGCTTGGTGCCCAGCGCCGTCGGCAGTTCGTCCGAGCCGCAGGACGGCACCGGGCCGATGTTGGACGTCACGTCGACGCTGTCGGACGCGGTGGTCCAGCAGTTGTCCACGCCCTGGCCGTCCCACCAGTAGTCGACGCCGTTGGGCGAGGCGACGCCCTTCTCGCTGATCCCCATGTGGTTGTTGAGGTAGCGGTTGTGGTTCGAGGTGTCGAACTGGGCCGCGAACGAGGTGTCGTTGCGGACGAAGCCCGGCACCCAGCTCGTTACGAAGCCGGAGTACTTGTTGCCGTAGATGTAGTTGTCGCGCCAGATGTTGTAGTTGCCGCCCGGGTTGATCACCCCGTTGCCCACCGGTACGCCGACGACCGGGCAGACGACGCCGTTCTCGTAACCGCGCTGTTCGTACGGCTTCTGACAGGTGCCGTCCTTGTGATAGCGGTAGTAGTCGTTGTTGTTGTCGGCGATGATGTTCCGCTCGAACTTGGAGTGGTTCTGCGGCATGCCGGGGTGGTCGGGGAAGGCGCTGTCGGTCGAGATCCCGGTCGAGTTGTGGGTGAAGACGCTGTCGTGCACCCAGACCGAGTCGCCGGCGGTTCCCGAGTAGCCCAGCATGTTGTCGTGTCCGTAGCTGTTGCGGATCTCGACGGCGTACCGGGGCGGGGTGTAGCCCTCGTCCTTGTTGATGTTGGACGCGGCTCCCGGATAGAACGCGGAGTCGCCGTTGCCGTAGCCCTCGGCCTCCGTGTAGAGCCCGTGGTCGACGGCGAAGGTGAGGAAGCCGTACTCGTCGTTCCAGCGCCCGACGGTGTGGTCGACCACGAAGCCGTCGGTCTCCATGATGTAGAAGGCGTTGAACTGGCTGCGCTCGGCGGTCATGTTCTTGAAGTAGACGCCGTCGGCGTTGTCGGCCCGGATCGTGTTCAGCTTCTGGTACTGCGCGTCGACGATCACGTCGGTGGGCTTCGCCCCGGTGCCCTCGATCTGCAGCCCGTGCTTGTTGATGATGGCGACGAGGTTCTGGTTGTGCGGGCAGTCCAGCTGCTGCTGCAAGGTCAGCACGTCGTACTTGTAGAGCGCCGACTTCCGCAGTCCGCTGAGGTTGACGCAGGCGCCCTGCGCCGGGGCCAGGCTCGGCTCCTCCTGGTAGCGGCCGGGCAGCATCTTGATGATCGTGCCGGGGAGGTTCGCGGCGTCGACCGCCGCCTGCAGATGGCGGTAGCCGTTGGTCTGGCACTGCGTCCACAGCGCCTCGTTCTGCGCCTTGAGATCGGCGGAGAAGCCCGCGATCGCCTGGTCGAACGCCGCCTTGTCGGTCTTGCAGACCAGCAGCGTCGGTCCGTCGGTCCGGTAGACCGGCACGCTTCCGCTGCCGTCGAGCGTCCGGGTCGGGCGCTCGTCGTGAGCGGCGGCGGGCGCCTGACCGAGTCCGATGACCAGGTACGCGCACAGCACGGCCGCGATGCCGAGTGTGATCCTCCTCATGGTCGCGGAGCGTAGAGAAATTCTCGCGTTAACGCCAGAGCGGTAGCGACCAAAGATCAACGGCGAGGGCGGCCCCCACCGCCGCCATGGCCAAACAGGACACGGCGGTCAACGCGGGGGAGCGTACGGCCGCGTTGACCGGGGCGCTCCGGGGTGCGCCGCCGGGAGTGCGGTCCGCCGGGCGGGCGAGCGACCAGATGCGACGCTGCGCCACGATCAGGAAGAACACCCAGACGACGCAGCCGGCGATCAGGGCGGCCGCGCGTACGGGGGTGACTCCGGCGTGCAACGCGAGTCGCACTGTCAGCACCGCCACGACGGTCATCGCCAACGCCGTACGCCGCCACGCCAACCGGGTGCGCTCCGCCTGCGCCCCCCGATCGGCGGGAGCCTGCCCAACCCGATCGGCGGAAGCCTGGGCACCCCCATCCGGATCGGCGGCGGAAGGCGTCATGCGACGAGGCCGATGAACAGCAGGATGGAGCCGGCCACCACCAGCAACGCCAGGATCGCCGGGAATCGGGAGGCCGGCAGTGGCCTGCCCTTACGCATGGCGATCTCGCAGCGTACCCAGTGGTCGACCGCTCGCAGCGCGCACGCCGCGCCGACCAGGATCAGGCCCAGCGCGAAGATCTCGCGCAGGTGCGGAACGGCCAGCGGGGGCAGGAACTGGGCCACCGCGAGCCCGCCGCCCACCAGCGCCAGGCCGGTCCGGATCCAGGCGAGGAAGGTCCGTTCGTTGGCGAGCGAGAAGCGGTAGTCGGGCGTGGTTCCGACCTCGAGCACGTCGCGCGGGAAAAACCACATCCTGATCAGGCGGAACACGTGCCTATTATCCCGGCGTGAACGAAGCCTTGGACGCGGGACGCCTGCGTGAGATCTATGACGAACAGCTCAAGGCCCACGTGCCGGAGCGGCTGCCCGCCGGCGTGACGGTCGACCGGGACGGACCGCTCGTGCGGTTCTTCGGGCTCAGCCGCAGTGGTTACCTCACCTATCGCGACCTGGGCGGACTCGACGGCGCCGAGCTGGACGAGCTGATCGCGCGCCAGGTGCGCACCTTCACCGACCGGGGCGAGGAGGTGGAGTGGAAGCTGCACGGCCACGACCGGCCCGCCGATCTGGCCGACCGGCTGGTCGCGCACGGTTTCGTGCCGGAGGAGCAGGAGACCGTCGTGATCGGCCCGGTCGCCCCGCTAGCGGCCGCGCCGCTGCGCGAGATCCCAGGGGTACGCCTTCGCGAGGTGACCAGCCGTGCAGATTTCGATCGCATCGCGGCGATGGAGGAGGAGGTCTGGGGCGACGGGTCGCGCGAGTACCTCGCCGAGTCCCTGGCCGGTGAGCTGGCCGCCGACCCTCAGGGGCTGCTTGTCGTGGTCGCCGAGGTGGGCGATCGGGTCGTCTCGGCCGGCTGGACCCGGTACATCCCGGGAACGGAGTTCGCCACGCTCTGGGGTGGTTCCACCCTCGCCGAGTTCCGGGGTCGCGGCATCTACAAGGCGGTCGTCGAGCACCGGGCGCGGCGGGCCGCCGAGCGCGGGTACTCGTTGTTGCAGGTGGACTGCTCGCCGGACAGCCGTCCGATCCTGGAGCGCGTGGGGCTCATCCCGATCACCACCACGACGCCGTACATGTTCCGACCCGATCTGGCCGGTGAATGAACCCATGACGCTGTGATGACGGCATTTCCGGTTCTCTGACGGGAACGCCGTCATCCACAAGCCGATCCTGGGCCGCCCGGTCCGTCCTACCGTCGCAAGCATGGCTGCTGAGGAGACGAAGGTCGATCCGGCGCGGGTGAGCCGGCTCGCGTCGGCGACGCTCGACCTGGCCACGGCGTTGTCCGACGCCTGGCGGAAACACGGCCCGCTGCTGACCCCGGCGACACCGCGGACGGCGCCCCGCCGGGCCGCCGAGGCCGCCGCCGCCCAGGCCGATCTCGCCGTACGCCGCATCGCGGAGGTGATGGCGGCCGACGCCGATCGGCTGTGGCAGACCGCGTTCGCGTACGAGGCGGCCGACGACCGGGCCGCCTGGCGCATGGGCAAGCCGGGGCGGCGGTCGTGAGGCCCCGGGAGCTGCGAGTCGCCGATCACTGGCACCTCGCCGACGACGGATACGCCCAAGCCGCCGCGGCCTGGCGCGGGTTGGCCGCCGGTCCGCAGGCGCACCGCCTGGATTGGTCCGGCCAGGCGTCCGGGGTGCTGACCGAGTGGTCGGGGGCGACCGCCTCGACCTACGACGCCCATCGGATGCGGTTGGCCGGCGGAGTGGACGGCTGCGCGCGCCTGGCGGCCCGCATCGCCGCCGCCCTGGAGGTCTGCGCCGAGGCGTCGGCGACCGCCCGATATCGGCTGTCGGCGCATTTCTCCGTCGTGTGCGACGTCTTCCAGGCTCGCCCGGCGGCCGACGGCACGGTCAGCCTCACCGTCAGCGACCCGGCCGGGGCGGGCGCGGCCCGGGCGGCCGTCGCGCAGGCCGTCCGGCTCCGGGGCGATCTGGAGCGGACGCTGGCCGCGCAGGCGAAGGAGATCACCGCCACGCTGCCCGAATGGGAAGCCCTGGCGAAGACCTGGCGCGCGGCGGGGTCGGCGACCTTCACCGTGCCGCGGGAGGTCGCGGCGACGCAGGTGCTGCGCAGCGGGGACACCGTCGTGGTGAGCACCGGTTCGGAGGACGACCAGGTCGGCGTACGCGTCGATCCGGTGACCGGCGAACAGATCATCACCGGCCGGAGCGGAGAGTGGCGCTTTCCCGGCGGCCTCCGGCTCATTCTGCGTACCGGGGGTGGGGACGACACTGTCACCGTCGCACCCGGGACCTCCGTCCGGCTGACGCTGGTGGGCGGCGACGGCGACGACGAACTGCACGGCGGCGACGGTGACGACGTCCTCTACGGGTCGGCCGGCGCGGACTACCTCAGTGGTGGCGCCGGGGACGACAAGCTGTCCGGCGGCGACGGCCACGACACGGCGTACGGGTTGGCCGGGGCGGACGCGATCGACGGCGGCGACGGCCGCGACTACCTCGACGGCGGGCACGGCAGTGACGTGCTGTCCGGCGACGACGGCGCGGACGTGCTCGTCGGCGGATCCGGGGCGGATCGCGTCTCCGGCGGTGCCGGGGCCGACGTCCTCTACTCCGGTGGCGGCGCCGACGTGGTCGACGGGGGCGACGGCGACGACATCGCGTACCACGACAAGGACGCGGCCCTGATGGGCGTCGACCGGGAGGTGACCGTCCAGCTGGCGGAGATCCCGGCCCAGATCCACGTGGAGGGTTCGCCGGAGTTCACCGCGCGGGTGCGGTCAGACCTGGAGTTCCTCGCGGCGTCGCCGACCGGCCAGCAGATGCTGACCGCGCTGGACGCCGGGCTGCGCGGGCCGGACACGCTGACCATCCGGGAGTGGAGTGAGCACAACGCGGCCGCGTCGGCCGATGTGTCGTTCGAGCGTGGTCATCAACGGGCGATCGACTACAACGCCGGCTTCAGCACGTTCCTCGGCTCGACACCGCCGGTCGCCGTCCTCTACCACGAGATGGCGCACCAATACGACTTCGTCAACGGCACCGTCCTCCCCGGGCGGCACGAGGACCCTGGCGACCCGGACCGGATTCCGGTGGGGCCGGGTGGCGTCGGCGTGCCGAACGCCGAGCGTCAGGCCACCGGGCTGCCCGTCGACCACGATCGCGATCCCAGTACGCCGCTCCGGGTGGATCCCCGGCATCCGCTGGTGTTCACCGAGAACGGGCTGCGCGCCGAGTTGACCTGGCCGCAGCGCCGGCATTACGCCTGAGCGTCCCGCCAGAGCGCGCGCACGGTGTCCCGTACGCACTCCTCCCGGAGCCGGCCGCACGTGCACAGGTGCTCGTTCGGTGATTTCCGGGTGTGATGACCGACCTGCCCGTCCTGGCCGGATCGGCTCGTGGTTGTCTTTCCGGTGGGGGCCGGGCGTGTTTTCTCGACCGGCCCGGCCTTGGTGACGGGCAGGGGAGCCATTTGTGTGGACATTCGCGACACCTCCTGCATATAGGACTCTACCGGCCCGCGATCATTACGAGGTGAGTTGTGTCACTCGGTCCCGGAAGCAGCTGGCTGAGCACGGCAAGCTACTAGCGGGTAACATCCGAATCCGGTGTCACATGGCAGCATGAACGAACGTTCAGGCTGTGGCATAACAGGAGGCGTCGAAGCACGATGAAGATCGTCGTACTCGTCAAGCAGGTGCCGGACTCCGGCGCGGACCGCACGCTGCGTACTGACGACAACACCGTCGACCGAGCGTCGGCGAACAACGTGATCAACGAGATGGACGAGTACGCCGTCGAGGAGGCTCTGCGCATCCGCGAGGCGAACGCCGGCACCGAGGTCACGCTGCTGACCATGGGCCCCGAGCGGGCGACCGAGTCGATCCGCAAGGCGCTGTCGATGGGGCCGGACAAGGCCGTGCACGTCGTCGACGACGCCCTGCACGGGTCGGACGCGCTGGGCACCTCGGCTGTGCTCGCCGCCGCCCTGCAGCAGCTGGAGCCCGACCTCGTCATCTGCGGAGCGGAGGCCACCGACGCGCGGGGCCAGGTGCTCCCGCACATGCTGGCCGAGCGGCTCGGCGTGGCCGCCCTCACCGGAGCGCGCAAGCTCACCGTGGAGGGCTCGACGCTGACCGCCGAGCGGCAGACGGAGGAGGGCTACGAGGTCGTGCGCGCGGCCACGCCCGCCATCGTGAGCGTCTGGGACACCATCAACGAGCCGCGTTACCCGTCCTTCAAGGGGATCATGGAGGCCAAGAAGAAGCCGGTCTCCACCCTCGCCCTCGGCGACCTGGGCGTCGACCCGGCCTCCGTCGGCGCGGCCGGCGCGTACAGCGCGGTCGTGGAGCACAGCAAGCGCCCGGCGCGCTCGGGCGGCGTGAAGGTGACCGACAGCGGGGACGGCGGCTCGCAGCTCGTCGAGTTCCTCGCCACCGAGAAGTTCGTGTGAGGTTCAAGTGTCTGACGTTCTGGTTGTAGTGGAGTCCGCCGGCGGCGCCGTCAAGAAGGTGACGCTGGAGATGCTGACCCTCGCCCGTGACCTGGGCACCCCGGTCGCGGTGGTGCTCGGTGGCGCGGGCACGGCCGAGCCGCTGGTCGCCAAGCTCGGCGAGTACGGCGCGCAGAAGGTCCTCGTCGCCGAGGACGCTGACCTCGACGGCTACCTGGTCGCCCCGAAGGCCGCCGTGCTGGCCGAGATCGTGAAGTCGGCCGAACCGGCCGCCGTGCTGATCGGGTCGACCCAGGAGGGCAAGGAGATCGCCGCCCGCCTCGCGGTCAAGCTGGACAACGGCATCCTCACCGACGTGGTGGCGCTCGGCGCGGACGGCGTGGCGACACAGGTCGTCTTCGCCGGTTCGACGATCGTGAAGTCCAAGGTCACGAAGGGCTTCCCGCTCGTGACCGTACGCGGCAACTCGCTCACGCCGAGCCCGGCGCCGGCCGAGCCGGCCGTGGAGACCGTCACCGTCTCCGTGCCGGACAACGCCAAGCTGGCCACGGTCGTGGAGCGGGTCGCCGAGGCCAAGGGCGCCCGCCCGGAGCTGACCGAGGCGTCGGTGGTCGTCTCCGGCGGCCGCGGCGTCGGCAGCGCGGAGAACTTCAAGCTGGTCGAGGAGCTGGCCGACCTGCTCGGCGGCGCCGTCGGCGCGTCCCGGGCGGCCGTCGACTCCGGCTTCTACCCGCACGCCTTCCAGGTGGGCCAGACCGGTAAGACGGTCTCCCCGCAGCTGTACGTCGCGCTGGGCATCTCCGGCGCGATCCAGCACCGGGCCGGCATGCAGACCTCGAAGACGATCGTCGCGGTGAACAAGGACGCCGAGGCGCCCATCTTCGAGCTTGCCGACTACGGCGTGGTCGGCGACCTGTTCCAGGTCGTGCCGCAGGCCGCCGAGGAGATCCGTAAGCGCAAGTAGCCTCCGCCGACCTGCTGAAGGCGCCGGATCAGGGTTCTCGGTCGAATCTTGGAGCAAGATATGACCGAGAACCCTGATCTGCTTGTGATCTAGGAGCGGGTCGGGATATCGGGGCTTCGGCGGATAGGCTGAGGGGCGATGGCATACCTCGATCACGCGGCGACCACGCCCATGCTCGCCGAAGCGCTCGACGCCTATGTCGCCACCGCTCGCGACGTCGGCAACGCGTCCTCCCTCCATGGGCCGGGTCGCTGTGCCCGCCGTAAGGTCGAGGAGTCCCGGGAGCGGATCGCGGCGGCGCTCGACGCCCGCCCGTCCGAGGTGATCTTCACCGGGGGCGGGACGGAGTCCGACAACCTCGCCGTCAAGGGCATCTTCTGGGCTCAGCGACCGGGCGGCCGATGCCGCGTCGTCGCCTCCTCGGTCGAGCACCATGCCGTCCTGGACACGGTGAACTGGCTGGAGCAGCACGAGGGCGCCAAGGTCACCTGGCTGGCGGTGGACGCCCACGGGCGCATCGATCCGGCCGTGCTCGACGAGGCACTGGACGACGACGTCGCCCTGGTCACCGCGATGTGGGCGAACAACGAGGTGGGCACCGTCCAGCCGATCGCCGAGCTGGCGGCCAAGGCGGCCGCGCGGGGCGTACCGCTGCACACGGACGCGATTCAGGCGGTGGGCCAGATTCCGGTCGGTTTCGCCGCGTCCGGGGCGTCGGCCTTGACGCTGACCGGGCACAAGCTGGGCGGACCGACCGGGGTCGGCGCGCTCCTGCTCGGCCGGGACGTCCCCTGCACCCCGCTGCTGCACGGCGGCGGTCAGGAGCGGGACGTACGCTCCGGCACGCTGGACGTCCCAGGCATCGTGGCCTTCGCCACGGCGGTGGAGATCGCGGTCTCGACACAGGCCGCGACGGCGGCGCACCTCACCAGCCTGCGGGACGAGCTGATCGCCAAGGTACGCACAGCCGTGCCGGACGCCGTCCTGAACGGCGACCCGGTGGACCGGCTGCCGGGCAACGCCCATTTCGCCTTCCCGGGCTGTGAGGGCGACGCCCTGCTGATGCTGTTGGACGCTCAGGGAATCGCCTGCTCGACCGGGTCGGCGTGCTCCGCGGGGATCGCCCAGCCCTCGCACGTGCTCCTGGCGATGGGGTGCGATCCGGTGATGGCCCGCTCGTCGCTGCGCTTCTCGCTCGGGCACACGTCGACCTCGGCGGAGATCGACGAGCTGGTGGCCGCGTTGCCGGCCGTCGTCGAGCGCGCCCGCCGAGCCGGGAAACTCCGTAAGGACCGTTCGTAGTCCGCGGGTAAGCTCGTCGGGTGCGAGTTCTTGCGGCGATGTCCGGTGGTGTCGACTCGGCGGTGGCGGCCGCCCGGGCGGTGGCGGCCGGGCACGACGTGACCGGAGTGCATCTGGCCTTGTCGAAGAATCCGCAGAGTTATCGGACGGGCGCCCGGGGCTGCTGCTCGCGGGAGGACTCCCACGACGCGCGGCGGGCCGCCGACGTGATCGGCATCCCGTTCTACGTCTGGGACATGGCCGAGGAGTTCCACGCCGACGTCGTGGAGGACTTCCTGAGCGAGTACGCGGCGGGGCGTACGCCGAATCCGTGCCTGCGCTGCAACGAGAAGATCAAGTTCGCCGCCGTCCTGGACCGGGCGCTGGCCTTGGGCTTCGACGCCGTCGTGACCGGGCACTACGCCCGCCTGGGCTCCGACGGGGTCCTGCGGCGGGCCGCCGACGCCGAGAAGGACCAGTCCTACGTGCTCGGCGTTCTGACGCCGGAGCAGTTGGCGCACGCGATGTTCCCGCTGGGCGACTCCCACAAGGCCGACGTGCGGCAGGAGGCGGCGGAGCGGGGGCTGGCCGTCGCGAGCAAGCCCGACTCGCACGACATCTGCTTCATCGCCGACGGCGACACCCGCAAGTTCCTGCAGGAGCGGCTGGGTGAGGCGCCCGGCGACATCGTCGACTCGGCCACCGGTGAGGTCGTCGGCTCCCACGACGGGGCATATGCCTTCACCGTGGGCCAGCGCAAGGGGCTGGCCCTCGGCCGACCCGCACCCGACGGAAAGCCGCGTTACGTCCTGAGCATCACGCCGGTCACGAACACCGTCACGGTCGGCCCGGCCGAGGCGCTGGACGTCACCTTCGTCACCGCCACGCGCCCGATCATCCTGGCTCCCCTGGAGCCGAAGACGGAGGCCCAGGTGCAGCTCCGGGCACATGGCGAGCCGATCGACGCCGTGGTCGAGATCGTCGACGGCGTGTTGACGGCCAGCCTGCGCCGGCCGGCCCGGGGGATCGCGCCCGGTCAGGCGATCGTCGTCTACCGGTCCGACGCCGCCGGGGACGCAGTCCTCGCCAGCGCGACCATCACGAGCGCCGACGCCACCGACCGCAGCGCCACCGACCGCAGCGCCACCGACAGCAGCGCGACCGCCACGAGCACAGGCACCACGGCTGTCACCGCCGACGTGGCCGCGACGAGCGCCGCATGATCGAGCTGCCACGCGGAAGTGCGACCGGCATCGGGTCGCTGCCCGGTTCGGACCTCGTCGAGGCGGTCAAGTACAGCCTGGGCGAGCTGCCGGTGGCGTACCTGCCGGAGCTGCCCGGCCGGGGTCCGGGCGCGGAGATGATCGGCCGTGGCGCCGGGCTGCTCGTCGGGCTCCCGGTCGAGCTGTACACGGGACGGTGGCGGATCGCCGCCCGCGGCGGGCGCGACCTTCGGCGTACCCATGATCTCCTCGAACGCGACCTGGACCAGCTGACCGAGCAGGCGGACGGCTTCGCGGGACCACTGAAGGTCCAGGCCGCGGGGCCGTGGACGCTGGCCGCGAGCATCGAGCTGGCCCTCGGCCAGGCCGTGCTGTCCGACCATGGCGCGGCGCGGGACCTGAGCGAGTCGCTCGCGGAGGGGCTGCGCCTGCACGTGGCCGATGTGCGCCGCCGCGTGCCGGGCGCCCAGGTGATCCTGCAGGTGGACGAGCCGTCGCTGCCCGCGGTGCTGGCGGGGCGGGTGCGCACGGCCAGCGGCCTGCACACCTATCGGTCGGTCGCCGAGTCGGTCGCCCGCGAGGCGTTGACTCGCGTGGTCGAGGCCGCGGACGCGCCGGTCGTCCTGCACTGCTGCGCGCCCGACGCGCCGTTGAAGCTGTTCCGGGAGGCCGGGGCGGCCGCGGTCGCGCTCGACCTGGACCAGGTCAAGCACCTCGATCCGGTCGGCGAACTCATCGACGCCGGGCTGACGCTCTTCGCGGGGGTCGCGCCGACGCGGGGCACTCGCGCGCCGTCGTCCGCCACGCTCGCCGACAGGGTACGCACAACGTGGCGCACGCTCGGGTTCAGCGAGTCGCAGCTGCCCGAGCAGGTCGTGGTGACACCGGCCTGCGGTCTCGCCGGAGCGACCCCGGCCTATGCGCGCGACGTCCTGGCCGCGTGCCGGGAGGCCGGTCGGCGGCTCGCCGAGGTCTGACGCGGACGTCGAAGTGTCGTAGGCAGCCGCTAGATTCCTCGTGTGAGCGAGAAGGACTTTGATGCAGCCCGGTCGCGGATTGCCCAGCTGACGAGCGAGATCGAGGCGCACCAGCAGCGCTACTACGAGCTCGACGCGCCCACCGTCTCCGACGCGGAATACGACGGTCTGCTGCGCGAGCTGGAGGGCCTCGAGCAGGACTTCCCCGAGCTGCGGTCGCTCGACTCGCCGACCCAGCGCGTGGGCGGGCAGGCCGCGGCGGGGTTCGCCACGGTGCAGCACGCGGCCCGGATGCTCAGCCTCGACAACGCCTTCTCCGACGAGGAGCTGACGGGGTGGGCCGACCGTGTCGTGCGCGACGCCGGCGGCCCCGTGCCCTTCCTCTGTGAACTGAAGATCGACGGCCTCGCCATCAACCTGACCTATCGCAACGGCCGCCTGGTCCGGGCGGCGACCCGGGGCGACGGGCGGACCGGCGAGGACGTCACGGCCAACGTGCGTACGCTGAAGGACGTTCCCAAGACTTTGCAGGGCGACAACGTCCCGGCTCTCGTCGAGGTGCGGGGCGAGATCTTCTTCCCGACCTCCGGCTTCGCCGATCTCAACGCCGGCCTGGTCGCGGCCGGTCAGCGCCCGTTCGCCAACCCGCGTAACGCCGCCTCCGGCTCGCTGCGGCAGAAGGATCCCTCGATCACTGGCTCCCGGCCGTTGCGCCTGATCGTGCACGGCATCGGCGCGCACGAGGGCTTCGAGCCGCAGCGGCAGTCCGAGGCGTACAAGCTGCTGCAGAGCTGGGGTCTGCCCACGTCGCTGCGGTGGAAGGTGGTCGACTCCCTCGACGAGGTGCGGGAGTTCATCGCGTACTTCGCCGAGCACCGGCACGATGTCGAACACGACATCGACGGCATCGTGATCAAAGTGGACGATGTGGCGATCCAGGGCCGCCTGGGCACCACGAGCCGGGCGCCGCGGTGGGCGATCGCGTACAAGTACCCGCCGGAGGAGGCGAACACCAAGCTCGTCGACATCCTCGTCAACGTCGGCCGCACCGGCCGGGTCACGCCCTACGCGGTCCTCGAACCGGTCCACGTCGCGGGGGTCACCGTCACCAGCGCGACCCTGCACAACCAGGAGGAGGTCAAGCGCAAGGGCGTCCTCATCGGCGACACGGTCACCATCCGGCGCGCGGGCGATGTCATTCCGGAGGTGCTGGGACCGGTCGTCGACCTGCGAGACGGCACCGAGCGCGAGTTCGTGATGCCGACCCACTGCCCGGAGTGCGGAACCGCGCTGGCACCGGCGAAGGAGTCGGATGTCGACGTCCGGTGCCCCAACACCCGCTTCTGTGTCGCGCAGCTGCGCGAGCGCCTGTTCTACCTGGGTGGCCGGGACGGCTTCGACATCGAGGGCCTGGGCTACAAGGCGGGCGTCGCGCTCATCAACGACAAAGTCATCGCCGACGAGGGCGACCTGTTCGCGCTGACCGCCGAGGATCTGGCCCAGTCGCCGTTCTTCACGAAGAAGGACGGCACTCTGTCGGCCAACGCGGCCAAGCTGCTGGAGAACCTGGAGAAGGCGAAGACGGTCGCACTCTCTCGGGTGCTGGTGTCGTTCTCCATCCGGCATTGCGGTCCGACGGCCGCGCAGGCGCTGGCCAACGCGTTCGGCTCGGTCGACGCGATCAGCAAGGCGAGCGTCGAGCAGATGTCCTCGGTGGAGGAGGTCGGCGGCATCATCGCCGAAGCCGTCCGCGAGTGGTTCACCGTCGACTGGCACCGCGAGATCGTCGAGAAGTGGCGGGCCGCCGGGGTCGTCATGGAGCAGGAGATCGGCGTCGACACCGGCCCCAAGCCGCTGGACGGGCTGACCGTGGTGGTCACCGGGACGCTGACCGACTTCACCCGCGACGACGCGTCCGACGCGCTGACCGCCCAGGGCGCGAAGGTGGCCGGATCCGTCTCCAAGAAGACCAGCTTCGTCGTGGTGGGGGAGAACCCGGGTTCGAAGTTCGACAAGGCGCAGAGTCTGGGCGTACCGATCCTCGACGACGCGGGTCTGGCGATCCTGCTCGCCGAAGGGCCGGACGCCGCCCGGGCCCACGCCGCCTCGACCGCTGCCTGAAACCGCCCCTTACAGCGACGTTCGGCGTTCCCCGTCACGCTCTCCGGTGTGGTTTCCTATCTCACATCGGTAACCGGGCGTGGCGGGAAGCTCGCTCTCCGCCCTCGGAGGTCCTAGGCTGTAGGTTCGTGTGTTGGCGCTCGGACCAGGGCTCCGACCTGCAGATATGCGGGAAGGTGGGGGACGCATGACGGCATCGGCGTCACGCTCGGCCGCCGGTGGTGCCGAGACTCCGTCCATCACAGCTCCTCCCGAATCGCTCCGGAACACCGCACCCGTCATGGGTTCCCGACGTTTTATCGGGTATGTGGCGATTGTGGTCGTCCTGGCGACCGCCGTCCTTGTTGTCGAACTCGCGACGCCGTTCGCCGGTTCCGGCACCTGGGAGGCCGAGATCTGGTTGATGGCGGCGATGGCGCTCGCCGCGGACGCGTTTCCGATGAGTCCGCCAGGGCGCCGGATGAGTTCGGCGGTGTTCCCGTCCATCTGTTTCAGCTTCGCCGTCCTCATCGACTCGAACCTCGTGGCGGCGCTGCTGGTGCAGGCGGCGGCGGTCGTCGTCTCCTCCTGGCGGATGAAGCACCGGCCGTGGCGGGCGGTCTTCAACATCGCCCAGTACGCGATCGCGCTGTCGGCCGCGTCGGCGGTGATCCACATCGGCTCGACGCTGCTGCCGGTCGACGCCGCCCCCGGGTGGACCGTGCTGGTGTGCGTACTCGCCGCCGTGGCCTGGTTCCTCTGCAAGTACACGACGACCTCGCTGGCCGTCTGGCTGCGCTTCGGTGGTCCACTGTGGCCGACCCTGCGCGCGCCGTTCGCCCCGGAGGCGCTGACCACCGGCGCATTACTCCTGCTCGGCGTGATCCTGGCGGCCGCGGCCGACCAGAGCGCGCTCTACGTGCCGTTGGCGATCATTCCGCTGATCGCCGTCCAGCGGCTGGCCGTGCTGTCCACCGAGCAGACCCGGCTGGCGCGGCTCGACGCGCTCACCGGGCTGGCCAACCGCAAGGTGCTGATCAGCGAGGTCGGCGCGATCGCCGCCGAGTACGCCCGCTCGCCGGCCAAGGCGCGGTTCGCCCTGCTGCTGCTGGACCTCGACCGGTTCAAGCACGTCAACGACGCGCTCGGGCACACCGTCGGCGACCGGCTCCTGGTCGCGGTGGCCGATCGGCTGGCGAAGAACATCCGCGAGGGCGACCTCGTGGCGCGGTTGGGCGGGGACGAGTTCGCCATCGTCTCCGGCCGGCTGACCAGCCCCGACGACGCCGTACGCCTCGCCGCCCGGATCACCGAGGCGCTCCAGGACCCGGTGACGCTGGACGGCCTGCCGCTGGACATCTCAGGCAGCATCGGCATCGCCCTGTACCCCGAGCACGGCACCGACTTCGCCACCCTGATGCGGCACGCCGACGTCGCGATGTACGACGCCAAGCACCGCGGCGACGGCATCGCCGTGTACGCCGCCGAGTCGGACCACAACTCGCCCCGGCGCCTCAGCCTCGTCGCCGACCTCCGGAAGGCGCTGGAGGCTCCGGACGGCGGTGGGCTGACCGTCTTCTACCAGCCCCAGATCGAGATCTCCTCCGGCGAGGTCGTCGGCGTGGAGGCGCTGCTGCGCTGGCAGCACCCGGCGTACGGGCCGGTCGATCCGGAGGAGCTGATCAAGGCGGCCGAGCCGAGCGCGGTGATGCGGCAGCTCACCCGTTGGGTGCTGGCCGAGGTCGTCGCCCAGCTGGCCCGGTGGCGGCCGATGGCGCTGCGGCTGCGCTGCGCGGTCAACGTGAGCGTGCGGGACCTGCACAACGACGACATCGTCGAGCACGTCACCGACCTGCTCCGCGAGTACGGCGTCACCGCCGACCAGCTCCAGCTGGAGATCACCGAGGAAGGCCTGATGGCCGACCCGAACCGGGTCCTCGCAACCCTCGCCAAGCTGGACAAGCTCGGGGTGGCCATCGCCCTCGACGACTTCGGCACGGGGTACTCCTCCATGCAGCACCTGCGGCGGCTGCCGCTGGCCGAAGTGAAGATCGACCGCACGTTCGTCTTCGGGATGCGTGACGACCCCGACGACGCCGCGATCGTCAGCTCGATCATCGAACTGGCCGGCGCGCTCGGGCTGCGAGTGGTCGCCGAAGGCGTCGAGGACGAGCCGACCTGGCGGATGCTGCACAAGCAGGGCTGTGAGGTGGCCCAAGGCTGGTTCTACGCCCGCCCGATGCCGGCCGAGGACCTGCTGGCCTGGATCGCGCGTACGACGCTGCCGGGCGCTCGGCGGCTCGCCTCGCGGTTGCCCGCCGCCCATCCGCACGCCATCGTCGGCCCCGCCCCCAGCCCCGAATCCGCCTAATGAGTTCTGCCGGGTTGTGACGCAGACTCGGTTCCGTAGCCGCCGGCAGGTGAGCACTCGCACCGCCTGGACACCCCACGGGTAGTC
>NZ_JBFAHM010000019.1:0-97401 GCF_040654195.1 Hamadaea sp. NPDC050747 | reverse complement strand
AGCACGCCCTACGACGAAGCCACCGCCTGGACCAGCAACCAGCAAGACCAACAACTCGCCGCTTGACAGTCCAGCCGCATGGGATGTCTAACCCATCTCAGATACCCCGGAGACGGCGCTGGATCAGGGATCCGGGTCGAATCTTGGGTCAAGATTCGGCCGAGATCCCTGATCCAGCGCCGAAAGAACGGAAAGCGGTCAGGCGGTGTAGCCGGGCATCGGGTACCCGGCGAGCAGGTCGCGTACCTCGCCGGCGATCCGGTCGAGGGCGGCGGTGTCCTCCTTGACGGCGGCCGTCACCGTCTGGTCCATCCACTCGGCGACCTGCGGCATCTGCGCCTCGGTGAGGCCCCGCGTGGTGAGCGCGGCGGTGCCGAGGCGGATGCCCGACGGGTCGAACGGGCGGCGCGTGTCGAACGGCACGCCGTTGAAGTTCAGCTCGATCCCGGCCGCGTCCAGCGCCTTGGCGGCCGGCTTGCCGGGGATGCCCTTGCTGGTCAGGTCGATGAGGATCAGGTGGTTGTCGGTGCCGCCGGAGACCAGGTCGAAGCCACGCTCGTTGAGCGCTGCCGCCAGGGCCGACGCGTTCGCGACGATCTGGTGGGCGTACCCCTTGAAGGACGGCTGGGCCGCCTCGTGGAGCGCGACCGCGATGCCGGCGGTGGTGTGGTTGTGCGGACCGCCCTGCAGGCCGGGGAAGACGGCCTTGTCCACCGCGGTGGCGTGCTCGGCCTTGGCCATGATCATGGCGCCGCGCGGGCCGCGCAGGGTCTTGTGCGTGGTGGTCGTGACGACGTCGGCCAGGCCGATCGGCGACGGGTGCGCGCCGCCCGCGATCAGGCCGGCGATGTGTGCGATGTCGGCCATCAGGATCGCGCCGACCTCCTGCGCGATCTCGGCGAACGCGGGGAAGTCGATGGTCCGCGGGATGGCGGTGCCGCCCGCGATGATCAGCTTCGGCCGCTCGGCCAGGGCCAGTTCACGGACCTTGGTCATGTCGACGCGACCGGTCTCGGGCTCGACGCCGTAGTGCACCGGGCGGAACCACTTGCCGGTGATGGAGACCGGCGAGCCGTGCGTGAGGTGGCCGCCGTGGGCCAGCGACATGCTCATCACGGTGTCGCCCGGCTGCAGGAAGGCGAGGTAGATCGCGAGGTTAGCCGGCGACCCGGAGTACGGCTGCACGTTGGCGTGCTCGGCGCCGAACACGGCCTTCGCGCGCTCGACCGCGAGGCTCTCGATCGGGTCGATGAGCTGCTGGCCCTCGTAGTACCGCTTGCCCGCGTAGCCCTCGGAGTACTTGTTGGTCAGGACCGTGCCGGTCGCCTCGAGGACGGCGGCGGAGACGTAGTTCTCGGAGGCGATCATGCGCAGCTTGTCGTGCTGGCGCTGGGCTTCCTGCTCGATCAGGTCGGCGAGGGCGGGGTCCTCGGCCGCGAGGTGCGAGATCTTCGGCTCGTGCATGGGTCAACCTCCTGGCAGGCTGCTGGCAGACGTAACTCGGCCCGCACCCAGGCGCACGGTGCGTTGTGGCCGATCGGATCGCTCCCCGGTGGTTCTCCACCCGAAGTTCCGCGCCAGTCGCGACCTGTCGAAGTTTAGGCCACCTGCCCAGCGGCCCCGTCGGCCGCCTCCTGGGCGGTTCGGTCGTGGTGTTGACACTTAACCGGTTCAGTGATGTGATGGCGCTCTCACGGACCACCCGACGCCTCAAGGAGTACGCCCATGCTCCGGCGCTTCTGCCTGCTGCTCGCGGCATGCCTCGCCGTCGTCCTGCCCGTCACCCCGGCGTACGCGTCGGACCCGGGCTACGTCACCCGTCAGGGGACCCAGCTGAAGCTGAACGGCAAGCCGTTCAAGTTCTACGGCAGCAACAACTACTACCTGATGTACCAGTCGCCGGCGATGGCCGACGACGTCTTCGCCGACGCGCAGGCGGCCGGGTTCACCGTGCTGCGTACGTGGGCCTGGCTGGACATCGGCAACGCCGACGGCAGCGACTCCGTCGCCGGCAAAGCCAACGGCGTGTACCTGCAGTACTGGGATCCGGTGACGGGCGCGCCCGCGTACAACGACGGGCCGGACGGGCTGCAGCGCCTCGACTACGTCCTCTACCGCGCGAAGCAGAGCGGGATCAAGCTCGTCCTCGCCTTCACCAACAACTGGAGCGACTTCGGCGGCATGGATCAGTACGTGCGCTGGGCCGGGCTGTCGCACCACGACGACTTCTACACCGACGCCCGGATCAAGGGCTGGTACAAGGACTGGATCAGCCACGTGCTGAACCGCACCAACAGCTTGACCGGCGTGAAGTACTCCGACGATCCGACGGTCATGACCTGGGAACTGGCGAACGAGCCACGCTGCCAGGGCTCGGGCGTCTACCCGACCTCCGACGCCTGCGGCATGCAGCACCCGGAGACGATCACCGCGTGGGCCGACGAGATGACCCGGCACGTGAAGTCGATCGACCCCAAGCACCTGGTCAGCGTCGGGGAGGAGGGCTTCACCTGCGCCAACCTCGGCACCGACGACTGGACCACCAACTGCGGGCCGGGCACCGACAGCGCGGCGCTCACCGCGTTACCCGCCGTCGACGTGATGTCCTTCCACCTCTACCCGGACGGGTGGGGCAAGACGGCGTCGTGGGGCACCCGGTGGATCTCGGACCACATCGCGACGGCTCACCGCCTCGGCAAGGCCGTGATGCTCGGCGAATTCGGCTACAAGGACAAGGCCACCCGCAACCCGGTCTATCGAGAGTGGACAGACACGGTGCGGGCCGCCGGTGGCAACGGCTTCCTCTACTGGATCCTCTCGGGCTCCCAGGACGACGGCACGCTCTACCCCGACTACGACGGGTTCACGGTCTACTGCCCGAGCCCCGTCTGCACGACGATCGCCAACGGCGGCGACGAACTCGTCCACGGGCAGAGCAGCCGTCCGCCGGTCGCCGACCACGACACCGCCGTCACCGAGTTCGACACTCCGGTCACGCTGCACCCGCTCGCCAACGATGTGGCGTACCGGACGTATCTGCGGGTGGCGTCGCTCGATCTCCAGCCCGACGTAGCCGGGGTCCAGGGCTCGGTCACGGTCGGCGGTGGCGTCTTCACCGCGGCCTCCGGCGACGTGAGCTTCGTGCCCACCTCCGGGTTCGTGGGCAAGACGACCGCGCACTATGTCGTACGCGACGCGGCGGGCCGCCTCTCGAACGTCGCCGACCTGGTGGTGACCGTCAAACCCGATCCGACGGCGGCGATCGCCATCGAGTCGTGGGAGTCCGGGGTGGACGGATGGGCCGCGGGGAGCTGGCAGGCCAACGCCGGAACCGTCGCGCAGACCGCCGACTTCCACACCGACGGGGCGTATGGGTTGCACGTGGCGGCCGCCGACGGCGGGTGGTTCGGCAACACCGCGGCCCAGCCGTTGAACATCGCAGGCAAGGCGACCCTGAAGTACGACATCCGCGCCGGGGCGGCCGCAGGCACCTCGACGACGGTCGCGTTGCAGGTCGGCGCGGGCTGGGCCTGGTGCCAGGGCTCGTGGACCTGGGTGCCGCAGGGTGCGTCCACCACGATCGAGATCGACCTGTTCAACGGGGTGTCGTGCGACCAGACCGCGCTGGGCGAGGTCCACGGCGTCCTGATCTACCTCAGCTCGGGCGACTTCGACCTGGACAACGTCCGGGCCGAGTGAGGCCGGGCGCTTCAGCGGCGCCGGCCGGCGTAGGAGTGGGAGCCGCCCGGCCGGCGCTTCCTGATCATTGCGTCAGCCATGCTGCTTCGGGCGGCGAAATGCCCGAAGCACCAGCATGGCTGACGCAATGATCACGCCTGGGCGGGGGGCGTATGGGCGACCCCGGCCGAGCCGTTCGCGGAGGTGCGCCAGCGGCAGCGCACCGGTCAGCAGGCTACGCCCGACGCGGGCGATCCCGCGCAGGTCGGCCTTGACGGTCGCGACGATGTCGACCCGGCTGTCGGGGTCGTCCACCCAGTCGACCGGCACCTCGTGGATCCGCATCCCCGCGTTCTGGGCGAGCACGAGCAGTTCGGTGTCGAAGAACCAGCCGGTGTCCTCGACCAGCGGCAGCAACTCCCGGGCCACGTCGGCCCGGATCGCCTTGAACCCGCATTGGGCGTCGGAGAACGACGCGGCCAGGGTTCCCCGGAGTAGCAGGTTGTAGCCCCGGGAGATCACTTCCCGCTTCGCGCCCCGCACGACGCGGGACTGCCGGGCCAGCCGGCTGCCGATCGCCACGTCGGAGTGGCCGGTGATCAGCGGCGCGATCAGCGGCAACAGGGCCGCCAAGTCGGTCGACAGATCCACGTCCATGTACGCCAGCACGGCGGCGTCCGAGGCGGACCAGACGTGGCGCAGGGCACGGCCCCGGCCCTTCTCCTCCAGGCGTACCACTCGGGTGTGCGGAAGGTCCGCCGCGAGCCCGGCGGCGACCAGCGGCGTCGAGTCGACGGACGCGTTGTCGGCGATCGTGATCCGGAAGGTGTAGGGCAGATGCCGGGTGAGGTACGCGTGCAGCCGCCGGACGCTGGGCCCGAGGTCGGCCTCCTCGTTGTAGACCGGGATGACCACGTCCAGGACGAGTTGCCGCTGGTCGGCGGGGTGCGCGATACCGGGTGCAAGGGTCGGGGCTGTCATGGCGTCCAGGCTGGCCGGGCCGGGTCAGCGGCGGATCGGCCTGGCCTGGACGGCACCTGTGAGTCGGGCTCGCCGGAGGTCAGGCGGGCTCGTTGCCCGGCTTCCACTTGATCGAGCAGCCGGTGCTCGGCCAGTGCGGCTCGGGCACGGACTCGCCTGCGAGCACCGCGTCGACTGCGGCGGCCAGCGACTCCCCGGTCGCCTGCGCGCCGTTCTTGGGTCGCGAGTCGTCGAACTGCCCCCGGTACGCCAGCGGCCGCCGTCCCTCGGCGTCTGCCGGACCGTAGAGGAACAGGTCCGGGGTGCAGGCGGCTCGATAGGCGGTCGCGACCTGCTGGCTCTCGTCGTGCAGGTACGCGAACTGGAAGCCGGCCCGCTCGGTCTGCTCCACGAGCTTCGCCGGGGCGTCGTCCGGATAGTTCTCGACGTCGTTCGCGCTGATCGCGACCGTGGCGAGACCGAGCTTGGCGTACCGGGTGGTCAGCTCGCCGAGCGCCGCCTCGATGTGCCGGACGTAGGGGCAGTGGTTGGACAGGAACGCCACGAGCAGCGCCGGGGACTCCCGGTAGTCGTCGAGCGAGACGGGCTCGCCGGTCGCGGCGGAGGGCAGAGTGAAGGCGGGCGCGGGGGTGCCCAGCTCCACCATGAAGGAGTTGACGGCCATGCGCCCCAACGTATCCCGCTCATGTGAACGCGGCCGCCTGGGCACCGGCCCGCTTGAGCGCTGGATCAGGGTTCTCGGTCGAATCTTGACCAAGATTCGACCCGGATCCCTGATCCAGCGCTCAAGGCTGGGCGGCGGGAAGGGGTCAGGTCAGTCGGGGACGCGCCGGTACGCCCCGTCGCTGGCGCTGGTCGTCATCGACGCGTACGCCCGCAGTGCCGCGCTGATCGGCCGGACCCGGTCGACCGGCGTGTACGGCTTGTCCCGCTTGTCCTGGGCGACCCGCCGGGCGTCGAGGACGTCCTGCGGTACCTCCAGGACGATGCTGCGGGCCGGGATGTCGATGCTGATGATGTCGCCGGGCTCGACGAGCGCGATGAGTCCGCCGCCGGCCGCCTCGGGCGAGATGTGCCCGATGGACAGCCCGCTGGTGCCGCCGGAGAACCGGCCGTCGGTGATCAGCGCGCAGCTCTTGCCCAGGCCCCGGCCCTTGAGGAAGGAGGTCGGGTAGAGCATCTCCTGCATGCCCGGCCCGCCCTTGGGGCCCTCGTAGCGGATGACCACGACGTCGCCGGGGACGATCTGGCCGGCGAGGATGCCGGTGACCGCGTCGTCCTGGGACTCGAACACCTTGGCCGGTCCGCTGAACCGCCAGACCTCCTCGGGCACGCCCGCCGTCTTGACCACGCAGCCGTCCTCGGCGAGGTTGCCGTGGAGCACGGCGAGCCCGCCGTCGGCGGTGTACGCGTGCTCGACCGAGCGGATGCAACCGCCCGCCGCGTCGGTGTCCAGCGTGGCCCACCGGTTCTGCGTCGAGAACGGCTCCGTCGTACGCACTCCGCCCGGAGCGGCGTGGAACAGTTCGATCGCCGCGTCGCTCGTGGATCCGCTGCGGATGTCCCACTCGGCCAGCCACGACGTCAGGTCGGGGGAGTGCACGGAGTGGACGTCGCGGTGCAGCATCCCGCCGCGGTCGAGTTCGCCGAGGATGGCGGGGATGCCGCCGGCCCGGTGGACGTCTTCCATGTGGTACTTCGGCGAGTTCGGCGCGACCTTGGCCAGGCAGGGCACCCGGCGGGAGACGGCGTCGATGTCGGCGACGCCGAAGTCCAGCTCGGCCTCCCGGGCCGCGGCCAGCAGGTGCAGCACGGTGTTCGTCGAGCCGCCCATCGCGACGTCGAGCGCCACGGCGTTCTCGAACGCCTCACGGGTGGCGATCGCCCGCGGGAGCACCGAGGCGTCGTCGCCGTCGTAATAGCGCTTGCACAGGTCGACGATCAGCGAACCCGCCCGCTCGAACAGCTCCTTACGGGCGGCGTGGGTGGCCAGCGTGGATCCGTTGCCGGGCAGGGCCAGGCCGATCGCCTCGGTCAGGCAGTTCATCGAGTTCGCGGTGAACATGCCGGAGCAGGAGCCGCAGGTCGGGCAGGCGGACCGCTCGATCCGGTCGAGGTCGGCCTCGCTGACGGAGTCGTTGGAGGCGGCGACCATCGCGTCGATCAGGTCGAGCTTCTCGTGGACGACGCCCTCGATCGCCACCGTCTTGCCGGCCTCCATGGGGCCGCCGGAGACGAAGACCGTCGGGATGTTGAGCCGCAGCGCGGCCAGCAGCATGCCCGGCGTGATCTTGTCGCAGTTGGAGATGCAGACCAGGGCGTCGGCGCAGTGCGCCTGCACCATGTACTCCACGGCGTCGGCGATCAGCTCGCGGCTGGGCAGCGAGTAGAGCATGCCGGCGTGGCCCATCGCGATGCCGTCGTCGACCGCGATGGTGTTGAACTCGCGGCCCACTCCGCCGGCCGCCGCCACCGCGTCGGCGACGAGGCCGCCGAGGTCCTTGAGGTGGACGTGACCCGGTACGAACTGGGTGTAGCTGTTGGCGATGGCGACGATCGGCTTGCCGAAATCGTCGTCGGTCATGCCGGTGGCGCGCCACAGCGCCCGTGCGCCCGCCATAGTCCGGCCGTGCGTGGAGGTCCTCGACCGCAGCTCAACCATGCTGAAAAGTCTGCCACCGCGATTCCGGAACGGCTCGCCGCGCACCCGGCCCGGTCCATCTGTCGGGAACCCGTCCCTCGAACGCCGAATTGTTAACTCCGAATCGCACAGCGGGTGCGGAAAGGATCTTTTCGGTACGGCAGAGTGGAATCGTGCTCCTCCCCCCGGGACTGCCGGCAGCCGCTCCGCTGGAGCGGCCGCTGGCGCTCGCGGCCACGGTGAGCGCCATCGTCGCGCTGCCGGGTGCCTGGTCCCTGTGGCGAGCGGCCCGCGCCAGCGGCCGGTCCTCCCGCGGCCCCCGGCTCCTCGCCGTCGGGGTCGTGGTGGTCCTGGCCGGGCCGCTCCTCGCAACCGTCGCCGCGCTCGCCTTCCTGGCCGACG
Source organism: Hamadaea sp. NPDC050747 (assembly GCF_040654195.1). Lineage (NCBI taxonomy): Bacteria > Bacillati > Actinomycetota > Actinomycetes > Micromonosporales > Micromonosporaceae > Hamadaea > Hamadaea sp. NPDC050747. Next base: position 89,699 of record NZ_JBFAHM010000019.1, on the reverse strand, counting down.
GCTGGCAGGACGATCGGCACGGACGCATGATGCTCGGCGGGCTGATCGCCCTCGGCGCCATCCTCGGCGCTCCCATCCTCGGCTGGGGACTGCTCCGGCTGCCGGGCATCGGCGACACCCCGGGCGTACGCACGAGGCACCTGCTCGACGGGCTGACCATCGGCGCGGCGTTGTTCATCTGCGGCTGGGTGCTCGTGGTCAACCCGAACTCGGCCTTGTTCCCGCTGCCGAGCCGGGGCGGCTGCGTGCCGATCGCGGTCGCCGCGGTGCTGACCCCGTTGACCGCCGGGCTGGCCTTGACCTTGTCCACCCGCGTGCAGCCGCCCCGGCGGCCGATCGCGCGGGCGGCCCTCGGCGCGGCGCTGGCCGTGATCGCCGAGACCGCCCTCGGCACCGGCATCTGCTACGGGTTGAGCTGGATGATCCTGGTGGGCGGCGGGCTGCTGCCGCTCGGCGTCGGGCTGATGGCGTACCGCCCGCGCTGGCGCGACGTCCGGGCCGAACTCGAACTCCCCGCCCCGACCTCCGGCCTGCTCACCGCGCTGACCCCGGTGTTCGCCATCCTCGTGGCGACGACGTACCAGGCGTCGCGGAACGAGGGCACCCTCGACCTGCCGACCATCATCGCCGGCATGGTGGTCGGGCTGCTCCTGGTCGCCCGGCAGCAGCTCGGCTACCTCGATGTGAAGCGGTACGCCACCCGCCTGGCCGACAGCGAACGCCACTTCCGGGAGCTGGCCCACACCGATCCGCTGACCGGGCTCAGCAACCGGCGCGGCCTGCTGCGGACGCTGTTCGAGGACGCCGTCGGCGGCCCGCCGTGCACCCTGCTCGCCATCGACCTGGACGGCTTCAAGAACGTCAACGACATGCGCGGCCACGACGTCGGCGACGACGTGCTGGTCGAGGTCGGCCAGCGGCTGCGGCTCAACCTGCGCCCCGGCGACGTGGCGGCCCGGCTCGGCGGCGACGAGTTCGCGGTGCTCATGTGGGCGCGCCCGGCCGAGGCGATGCTCGTCGCCGAACGGCTGCTCGGCGTCTTGTGCCGGCCGTATCAGGCGCGGCAAGGCATGGTCTACCTCTCGGCCAGCATCGGGCTCGCCGGCTGCAAGGAGGCCGACAGCGTGCCGATGCTCATGCGCAACGCCGATCTGGCGTTGCGCTTCGCCAAGCAGCGGGGCAAGAACCGGGTCGAGGAGTACTCGCAGGAGTACGACGAATGGCTGCGGCGGCATACGACGCTCGAGCACGAGTTGCGGGGAGCGATCGAGCGCGACGAGTTGCGAGTGGTGTTCCAGCCGGTCGTGGCGCTGCCGTCGATGCGCCCGATCGGGGCGGAGGCCCTGATGCGGTGGCACCATCCGGAGCTGGGCGCCATCCGGCCCGACGAGTTCATCCCGATCGCCGAGGAGTCCGGGCAGATCGTCCAGCTCGGCACGTGGGTGCTCAACGAGGCGTGCCGCCAGCTGTCCCGGTGGCTCGCCGACGGCCACGACGTCTGGGTGTCGGTCAACGTCTCGCCGCGCGAACTGCACCCCGCGGAGTACGTGACGCGCGTCGCCGAGGTGTTGCGGGCGCATCGCGTACCGGCGTCGCGGCTCGTCTTCGAGGTCACCGAGCAGGCCGTCGCGACCGACCTCGACGAGCTGAAGGCCCGGCTCGCGGCGCTGCGCGACATGGGCGCGCGGATCGCGCTCGACGACTTCGGCTCCGGCTACTCCTCGCTCGGGCAGCTGCGCCATCTGCCCGTCGACATCCTCAAGATCGACCACAGCCTGGTCTGGGACACCGGCGTCCGCGAGTCGCAGCCCGCTCCGATGGTGGACGTGGTGGTACGCATGGGGCACCGGCTCGGGCTGGAGGTCATCGCCGAGGGGATCACCGACAAGGGTCAGCGCGCGACGGTGGAGCGCGCCGGGTGCCGATTCGGACAGGGCAGCCTCTTCGGCTGGGGAGTGCCGGCGGAGCATATGGAAGCGCTGCTCGCCTCGGCTCAGCCGTCGATGCTGCCGGCACAGCCGACACCGTTGTCCCAGAAGCTGGGAGAAGTTGACTCAGCGGCTGAGATGCGTAAGAGTTGACGCCATGTCGACCCGGCACGTCGCCCGAGTACTTACCTGAGCGCACTCTCAGCAAGATCGAGAGTGCGCTAGCCCCGTGCATACAGCACGAGGGCTTTTTTATTGGGTTCAGACGGCCGTTGGGGTTACCGAGAGGCAGAGGAATGACCAGACCCACACCGGAGGCGCTCGCTCAGCGGGCCGCCGCCCATCGCACGGCGGCCACCCCGCCGCCGCCCGCACCCGTCTCGGTGACCGGCGCGCAGAGCCTGGTCAAGTCGCTGGAGGCGCTCGGAGTAGAGGTGATGTTCGGGATTCCGGGCGGCGCCATCCTCCCGGCGTACGACCCGATCTTCGACTCCTCCGTCCGGCACATCCTCGTCCGCCACGAGCAGGGCGCGGGGCACGCGGCGACCGGGTACGCACAGGCCACCGGCAAGGTGGGCGTCTGCATCGCGACGTCCGGCCCGGGTGCGACCAACCTCGTCACGCCGATCGCCGACGCGTACATGGACTCGGTGCCGATCGTCGCGATCACCGGGCAGGTGGCGCGGCCCTCGATCGGGTCGGACGCCTTCCAGGAGGCCGACATCCAGGGCATCACGCTGCCGATCACCAAGCACAACTTCCTCGTGCAGGAAGGCGAGGACATCCCCCGCATCCTGGCCGAGGCGTTCCACCTCGCCGCGACCGGCCGGCCGGGCCCGGTGCTGGTCGACATCCCCAAGGACGTGCTGACCAACCAGACCACCTTCAGCTGGCCCCCGGTCCTGGACCTGCCCGGCTACCGGCCGACCCTGCACCCGCACGGCAAGCAGATCCGCGAGGCCGCCCGGCTGATCGGCCAGGCCAAGCGCCCGGTTCTGTATGTGGGCGGCGGCGTGCTGAAGGCGCAGGCGACCGACGCGCTGAAGGAGCTGGCCGAGCTGACCGGCGCGCCGGTGGTGACCACCCTGATGGCGCGCGGCGCGTTCCCCGACTCGCACCCCCAGCACCTGGGCATGCCCGGCATGCACGGCACCGTCGCGGCGGTGTACGCCCTCCAGCGCTCGGACCTGCTGATCGCCCTGGGCGCGCGGTTCGACGACCGGGTGACCGGCAAGCTGGAGACCTTCGCGCCGGACGCGCAGATCATCCACGCCGACATCGACCCCGCCGAGATCGGCAAGAACCGCACGGTGGACGTGCCGATCGTGGGCGACGCCAAGCACGTCATCGAGGAGCTGTTGACCGCGCTCGCCGGGCAGGACGAGGCGAGCCGCAAGCGGCTGGCCGAGTGGTGGAGCCAGCTCGACCAGATGCGAACCACCTATCCGCTGGGCTACGACGAGCCCAGTGACGGCACCCTCGCCCCGCAGTACGTCATCCAGCGCATCGGTGAGATCGCCGGACCCGAGGCGATCTACGTCGCCGGTGTCGGCCAGCACCAGATGTGGGCCAGCCAGTTCATCAAGTACGAGAAGCCGGGCACCTGGCTGAACTCCGGCGGCCTGGGGACCATGGGGTACGCCGTTCCCGCCGCCATGGGCGCGAAGGTCGGCCGGCCCGGGACCGTGGTCTGGGCGATCGACGGCGACGGCTGCTTCCAGATGACCAACCAGGAACTCGCGACCTGCGCCCTCGAAGGCATCCCGGTCAAGATCGCCGTGATCAACAACGGCAACCTGGGCATGGTCCGGCAGTGGCAGACGCTGTTCTACGGCGAGCGCTACTCCAACACCGACCTCGGTACGCACAAGCACCGCATCCCGGATTTCGTGAAGCTCGCGGAGGCGCTCGGCTGCATCGGGATGCGCTGCGAGAGCGCGGCCGACGTCGACAAGACGATCGAGGCCGCGATGGCGATCGACGACGCCCCCGTCGTGGTGGAGTTCGTGGTCGGCAAGGATGCCATGGTGTGGCCGATGGTGGCCGCGGGCACGAGCAACGACGAGATCATGTTCGCCCGGGGCGTGCGCCCCATCTTCGACGAGGACGACCTGTGATGGCCACGAAGCACACGCTGTCGGTTCTGGTGGAGAACAAGCCGGGCGTGCTCGCCCGGGTCTCGGGGCTGTTCTCCCGGCGCGGGTTCAACATCGACTCGCTCGCGGTGGGGGAGACCGAGCATCCCGAGATCTCCCGGATCACCATCGTGGTGGACGCGGAGACCCAGCCGTTGGAGCAGGTCACCAAGCAGCTCAACAAGCTGATCAACGTGCTGAAGATCGTGGAGCTGGAGCCGGCCGCCTCGGTGCAGCGCGAACTGCTGCTCGTGAAGGTGCGGGCGGACCGGCCGATCCGGTCGCAGGTGCTGGAGACGGTGCAGCTGTTCCGGGCGCGCGTCGTGGACGTCGCGGCGGACGCTCTCACCATCGAGGCGACCGGGACCTCGGAGAAGCTCGACGCGCTGCTCCGGGACCTGGAGCCGTTCGGGATCAAGGAGATGGTGCAGTCGGGCCGGGTCGCGATCGGCCGGGGCTCGCGCTCCATCACCGCCGCTCCGGCACTCCGCTCCGCCGCCTGACCCGTGTCGTTTGCGCTGGATCAGGGTTCTCGGTCGAATCTTGGACCAAGATTCGACCCGGAACCCTGATCCAGCGGGTTCACATTGTGAGACGTCCCGTCCCACCGTACGGGCCAGCGACGGCCCGGCGGCAGGATGAGCAAGGTTTGCCCAGGAAGGAAGAGTTCAAGTGACCGAGGTTTTCTACGACGACAACGCCGACCTCTCGGTGATCGCCGGCCGCAAGGTCGCGGTGATCGGCTACGGCAGCCAGGGGCACGCGCACGCGCTGTCGCTCCGTGACTCGGGCGTCGACGTCCGGGTGGGCCTGCCCGAGGGCTCGAAGAGCCGGGCCAAGGCGGAGGAGCAGGGTCTGCGGGTCGTCACCCCGTTCGAGGCGGCCGCCGAGGCCGACGTCATCATGATCCTCGCGCCGGACACCGCCCAGCGGAAGATCTACGCCGAGTCCATCGAGCCGAACCTGACCGCCGGCAAGGCGCTCTTCTTCGGGCACGGGCTCAACATCCGGTACGGCCTGATCAAGCCGCCCGCCGACGTCGACGTGGCGATGGTCGCGCCGAAGGGCCCGGGTCACCTGGTCCGGCGGCAGTACGTCGACGGCAAGGGCGTGCCGTGTCTGGTCGCCGTCGAGCAGGACGCCACCGGCGGCGCGCTCGCCCTGGCCCTGTCGTACGCCAAGGGCATCGGCGGCACCCGCGCCGGCGTCATCCAGACCACCTTCACCGAGGAGACCGAGACCGACCTCTTCGGCGAGCAGGCTGTCCTCTGCGGCGGTACGGCGGCGCTGGTGCAGACCGGCTTCGAGGTGCTCACCGAGGCCGGCTACGCGCCCGAGATCGCGTACTTCGAGTGCCTGCACGAGCTGAAGCTCATCGTGGACCTGATGTACGAGGGCGGCATCGCCCGGATGCGGTACAGCGTCTCCGACACCGCCGAGTACGGCGATGTGACCCGCGGCCCGCGCGTCATCAACTCCGCCGTCAAGGAGGAGATGAAGAAGATCCTGGGCGAGATCCAGTCGGGCGAGTTCGCTCGCGAGTGGATCGCCGAGGACGACGCCGGTCGCCCGAACTTCACCAAGCTGCAGCAGCAGGGCGCGGACCACCCCATCGAGGAGGTCGGCAAGAAGCTGCGCGGAATGATGAGCTGGGTCGACCGGCCGATCACCGAGACCGCCTGAGAAATTCGGGACCACCGAACCTTCAGGTAAGAGACGGGCCACGCCGGGGCGATCCCTCGAAGCGTGGCCCGTTTTGTCGGTCTGCGTCACAGAGTGTTCATCCGCTTGGCGTCAACTGAAACCGCAAGGGTGGGTGCTTTATCGTCCGTTCAGGTATCGTCCGGCCATGCGGTTGGAGTATTCGTACCGAACGGAGCGGTTCGGCGCCGTCCGAATCAGCCCGTTGCAGCGAGTCGTCGAGATCGACGCCTCCGCGGCCGATGACGAGGTCGAGCGGGTCCAAGGGGACGGCTCGACCCGAGTGGTCGGCCGGGACACGCTCCGGGGAATCGAACGCGACATGGTCATCGTCGTCCCCTGCATGAACGAGCCGCGCCGGGTGATCGAGGGAGTCCTCGCGGGCATTCCGCACGACTGCCTGATCGTCCTCGTCTCGAACAGCGACCGGACCCCCGTGGACCGGTACGACATCGAGCTGCGCTCACTGGAGGAGTACTGCCGGTTGGCCAATCGGCCGGCGTTGGCGGTGCATCAGAGCGATCCCGGGGTGGGCGCCGCCATGAAGGCGGCGGGCATGCCCGAGATCGTCGACGAGACCACCGGCGGCGTACGCGGCGGCAAGGGCGAGGCGATGATCCTGGCCATGGCCCTGGCCGCGATGAGCGGCCGTCGCTACATCGGCTACGTGGACGCCGACAACTACGTCCCCGGGTCGGTCCACGAGTACTGCAAGGTCTACGCGGCCGGGCTGGCGTTGGCCGACAGTCCTTACTCGATGGTCCGCATCGCCTGGGACTCCAAGCCGAAGGTCCGTGACGGGCGGCTGTTCTTCAGCAAGCGCGGGCGGACGTCGGAGGTCACCAACGACTTCCTCAACCGGCTGCTCGCCGAGTACTCCGGGTTCGGCACCGACGCGATCGTCACCGGCAACGCCGGTGAGCACGCGCTGAGCCTGGAGCTGGGGCTGCGGATGCGGATGGCCGGCGGCTTCGCCGTCGAGCCGTTCCAGTTCGTCGAGCTGTTCGAACAGTTCGGCGGCGTGCTGCCGGACGCCTCCCCGGTCCCGCCCGAGGTCGGCGTGCCGATGCTCCAGATCGGCACCTGCAATCCCCACTTCCACGACAACAAGGGCGACGAGCACGTCCAGTCGATGCGCTTCCAGGCGCTCAACGTGCTCTACCACTCCCCGGTGTGCCCGCCCTCCCTGCGTACGGAGATCCTGGATTTCCTGATCCTTCAGGGGGCGCTGGAGCCGGGCCAGGAGCCGCCGCGGGAACGCGTCTACCCGCCGGTCGGCACGCTCGCCCTCGATCGCCTCTACGACGTCCTGGCCGGTGGGGCGACGTCGTTCCGTCAGTTCGGTCACAAGGTGACCGCTGTGACTCCGCGCACGGTCGTGCCGATCGAGCGGGGTGTCGTACGCGACACGGTTCGGGAGACATCGGTGCTCGCATAGGCCGTTGCCCGCCCGGGACGCGCCCGATAGCGTCCCGGGACCCGGGTGACGTGATGACCGTCACGCCGTGCCAGCCCAGCGCCGGATGCCCGGCAAGCCGTACGATTCGCCTGGTAGAGCCCGAGCGCGGCGTTGCGTTCCGGCGGTCCTCCCCACCCGGAGCGGCCGTCTGCGGCGTGCCACCATCACACGTCATGTCGCGGGCCGGTTCTCTCTTTTCTGCCCTGGCCCGTCCGGCCTGGATCACAAGAATCCCGTGAGGCAACAGTGACTCCCGTCGTTCTCATCGCCGAAGAGCTCGCTCCTGCGGCCCTCGACGTCCTCGCTCACGACTTCGACGTCCGCCACGTCGACGGCACCGACCGCCCGGCCCTGCTCGCCGCGCTGGCCGAAGCCGACGCCGTGATCGTCCGAAGTGCCACCAAGATCGACGCCGAGGCGATCGCGGCCGGTTCCCGGCTCAAGGTCGTGGCCCGTGCCGGGGTCGGCCTGGACAACGTCGACTCCGCCGCCGCGACCGCGCGGGGCGTGATGGTCGTCAACGCGCCGACCTCCAACATCGTCTCCGCCGCGGAGCAGGCCGTCGCGCTGCTGCTCGCGGTCGCCCGGCACACCGCCGCCGCGAGCGCCTCGCTCAAGAAGGGCGAGTGGAAGCGCTCGAAGTTCACCGGCGTCGAGATCCAGGGCAAGACGGTCGGCGTGGTCGGCCTCGGCCGGATCGGCGTCCTCTTCGCGCAGCGGATGGCCGCGTTCGGCACCCGGCTCATCGCGTACGACCCCTACGTCCAGCCGGCCCGCGCCGCTCAGCTCGGCGTCCGCCTGGTGGGCCTGGAGGAGCTGCTCCGCGAGTCCGACTTCATCTCGATCCACCTGCCGAAGACCCCGGAGACGCTCGGCCTCATCGGCGTCAACGAACTCAAGATGGTCAAGCCGGGCGTACGCATCGTCAACGCCGCGCGCGGCGGGCTCATCGACGAGGCCGCCCTGGCCGACGCGGTCGCCGACGGCCGGGTCGCCGGCGTGGGCCTGGACGTCTTCGCCAAGGAGCCGTGCACCGACTCGCCGCTGTTCGCCTTCGACAACGTCGTGGCCGTCCCGCACCTGGGCGCGTCCACTGCGGAGGCACAGGACAAGGCGGGCCTGGCCGTGGCCAAGAGCGTGAAGCTCGCCCTCCAGGGCGAGTTCGTGCCGGACGCCGTCAACGTGCAGGCCGGCGGGGTCGTGGCCGAGGAGGTCCGCCCGCTGCTGCCGCTCGCGGAGAAGCTCGGCAAGGTCTTCACCGCGGTCGCCGGCGGGGTCGCCGCCAGCGTCACGGTCGACGTCCGCGGCGAGATCATCGCCCACGACGTGTCGGTCCTCAAGCTCGCCGCGACCAAGGGCCTCTTCGGCGCCGTCGTGGAGGAGCAGGTCACCTACGTCAACGCGCCGCTGCTGGCGGCGGACCGGGGCGTCGAGGTCGAGCTGGTCACCGCAGCCGAGGTCGTGGGGCACAAGAATCTCGTGACGGTACGCGGAGCGAAGCCGAACGGTCGCGTCGTCACCGTCTCGGGCACGGTCGTGTCGAACGGTCTCCGCGACCAGGTGAAGCTGACCGCAGTCGACGACTTCGACCTGGAGCTGGACGCGGAGGGCGTGCTCCTCTTCTTCCGGTACGCCGACCGCCCCGGCATCGTCGGCACCATCGGCACCTTCCTCGGCCAGGCCGGGGTCAACATCGCCTCGATGCAGGTCGCCCGGCGGGCTGCCGGTGGCGAGGCGCTGATGACCCTGACCGTCGACAGCGGAATCGGCGCCGAGCTGCTGCAGCAGGCGGCCGCGTCCATCGGCGCGACTGCGGCGGCGGCGGTCGACCTCACCGAAGAGTGACCGGATGCTTGCTTTGCGTTGCGACGCCCGCTAACCTGCTGAAGTCCCCAGTGGACTTCGGGTCCGTCTTCGGGTGACGCGACCCGCATGTGCTCAAAACCGATGGCCGGGACGATTGCCGCGTCCCGGCCATCGGCGCACCTTCCCCGGGTCCGCCTCCCGCGCTTTCCCGCTCCCCGTTCTTTCGGCGCGCTCTCCCGCCCCGCTCTTTCCGCGCGATCATGAACCTTCGGTCGTGATCGGCCGGCGTGTCGTGTCCCGAGCGCCCTGATCGATCCCGCGGCGTACTGATCAACTCACCGTCGCGGCCGGTCTCGATAAGCGCTCGATTCGGAAGCGCGCTGCGGCGAGATCAAGTGCCCTGGGTCTGCGATCTCCGGCTCGAATCGGAGATCATGTTCCCGTGGTATGCGCTGGAGGGGCCCATTCCGCATACCACCGGAGCATGATCTTGGAAATCGGCGTCGCAGAGCTGCCCACGGGCACTTGATCATGCGCTGCGACCGCGCCACCGCGACCGTGCGCGACTGCGACCGCGCGCCACCGCGACCGCGCGCGACTGCGACCGCGCGCGACTGCGACCGCGCGCGACTGCGACCCCGCGCGACTGCGACCCCGCGCCACCGCGACCGGGACCGCGGTGACCGGGGCGACCTGTGCGGCGACTGCGCCGGGTAAGGGCTAGCGCGCGGCCGTGCCGGCGAGGGACGCCGAGTGCAGTGCACGCGCCTTCGCCACGACCTCGCTGATCGGCTCCCGCATCGAAACCGCCGGGATGGACAGCACGCCCTGGAGGTGGCGTACTTGCCAGCGCCGCCACGGCTTCGGCTGGGCCCGCCGCAGGACGCCGTCCGCGTCGCGTAGGCGGAAGGCCAGCGACATCCCGTGGCCGAATTCCACTCGGTCGACCTCGGCCCAGCCGAAGGCCAGCCCGAGGTGGGGGATCGTCACCCCGTCGGCGTCCAGCGCCACCAAGGCGCCCCGCCCGCGGGGAATCATGGCGGCGGTCGCGAGATGGATCGCGCCGAGTGAGACGCCGAAGGTGATGACGACGCTTTCCGCCCAGGGGGTCAGCGTACGCAGGATGGCGGGGCTGTCCTCGGCCGTCATTTCGCCGACGCTGTCGAGCATGCTCAGCGTCATCGTGGCGGCGAAGACGCCCCAGGTGACCACGCCGAGGTCGTAGCCCGGGACGAGCAGCCGCCGGTGTGCGGTGAAGGGTTCGGTCGCCGGACGATGTACCGCGTTGAGCAGCGCCTCGGTGTTCACCCGTTCGACCCGCTCGGAGTGCCGGACGCTGACCGTGAACCAGATCGCCCCGACGAGGACGAGGATCTCGGCGCCCCGTATCCAGGCACCGAGGAGGAAGTCGACGACGCCCGACGCTCCGTATCGCCACGACGAGGGCAGGAAGGTCGGCAGCACCGCCACCGCCATGAGGGGAAACAGCCAGACGAGGAGGCGGCGGACGCGTACGCCCCAGTCGGCCGCCGCCCGCTGGATCGCGGGATCCGGGTGCGGGTAACCCTTCTGGGCGAGCCGTCGAACTTCGTCCCGCGTCGTCCGCGGAAGTTCACCCCACCGCATCGTCAACTGCCCTCCATCGACGCTCTTTTGAACGCGTGCGCTGTTCGGAGCAGGTCCACCAGCGGGGCCTGAAGCCAGTTCTCCCGCAGCAAGACGCAGCCGCCGTTCCGGGCGACGGCGCGGCGCTGCCGGCGGCCGGGCAGGGTGGTTTGCGGGTCCGCCAGGTGCAGAGCCAGTCCCAGGCGACGGGTGCCGGAGTCGGGGATCGGCCAGATCGCGTCGATCTCCGGCCAGCGCAGTGTGAGCCGGGCCTTGGGGAGTTCGACCCCGGCCGGGGTCAATCGCATCGCCACTCCAGGCAGTCGGGGCATGAACGGGTTGGCGTACGCCTCCGCCGCGACGAAGACGGCGATGACAGCGATCGTGATCGCAGTGACCGGGAGGCTGGCCGCCTGGTTGCCGACCCATGCGAAGACGGCGGTGTAGGCCAGCCAGATCGGCGGAAACGTGTTGTCCAGATGCCACCAGCGCGTTCGCACCTCGGACCGGACCGTCGCCGGGTCGGCGACCGCGGGACCACCGGCGAGGCCCAGCGTATGCAGCGCCTCGACCACCCGGGGGAGGCTGGAATCGCGTTTGACGCCGACGGCGAGGCTGCCCAGCACCAGCGCGAGGAGCGCTATCCCGAGATAGAGCGGGGCTTCCAGCCACCACATCAGGACGAGGCCGGCCATGCCGGCGGCCGCGACGAGGGAACCACGGCGCTCGATCGTCCGATAGGCGTGGATGGCTTCCTCGGGGGCCAGCGACTGCGGGGACAGCGGCATGGCGTCATTGTGCGGGCTGCCCGCCACGCGCGGGGGGCGTATCAATTAGTGAGACGCGAGTACCGCTTTGTAGGACGGAGCCCGTACAGTCGAGCGTACCCAACGGAGTGGAGACGTCGTGCGCATCGCAGTCGTGGCTGGTGACGGCATCGGGACCGAGGTGGTCGCCGAGGGACTCAAGGTGCTGCGCGCCTTGCTGCCCTCCGTCGAGACCACCGAATACGATCTCGGCGCGGCACGATACCACCGGACCGGCGAGGTGCTGCCGGCCAGTGTCCAGGAGGAGCTGGCCCAGCACGACGCGATCCTGCTCGGCGCGGTAGGCGACCCCAGTGTGCCGCCGGGCGTCCTGGAGCGCGGCCTGCTGCTGAAGCTCCGGTTCGACTTCGACCAGTACGTGAACCTGCGGCCCAGCCGGCTGTGGCCGGGCACCGCCGGGCCGCTGGCCGGAGTGAAGCCGGGCGAAATCGACTTCGTCGTGGTCCGGGAGGGGACCGAGGGTCTCTACACCGGTGCGGGCGGCTCCATGCACCGTGGCACGCCGGCCGAGGTGGCGACCGAGGAGAGCCTGAACACCCGCCACGGCGTCGAGCGCGTCATCCGCGACGCCTTCGAGCGGGCCACCCGGCGGGAGCGCCGCAAGGTCACGATGGTCCACAAGACGAACGTGCTGACCCACGCCGGCGGGCTGTGGGCGCGTGCCTTCGACGCGGTCAAGGCGGAGTACCCGGACGTCGCCACTGAATACCAGCACGTCGACGCGGCTTCGATGTTCATGGTGACGAATCCGCAGCGCTATGACGTGATCGTCACGGACAACCTGTTCGGCGACATCCTGACCGACATCGCCGCCGCCGTCACCGGTGGCATCGGCCTCGCCGCCAGCGGCTGCATCAACCCGCCTTCGGCGTACCCCTCGATGTTCGAACCGGTTCACGGCTCGGCGCCGGACATCGCGGGCAAGGGCATCGCGGACCCGGTGGCCGCGATCCTGTCGGTGGCCCTGTGCCTGGACCACCTCGGTCACCCCGAGGCGGCCCAGAAGATCAACGCCGCGGTGGCGGCGGAGCTCACGCAGCGCACCGGCACCGCGGTCGTGACCGCCGAGGTCGGGGACCGAGTAGCCGGCGCCGTAGTAGGCGCGCAGTAAAACCACGGCCCGGCCGTGGCCGGGCACGAGCATTCTCCCGTTGTCCGGCACAGCCCGGGTCTGCAGTTGAACGACCGTTAGAGGTAAGTTTCAGCCAGACCACGGTGACGCCCGCAGCGCGGCCGCGTCACCCCAGTGGCATCAGATGGAGGGCACGCCGCCATGGGAGACCTGTTCGAGATCCACCCCAACCCCCACCCGGTCGCGCGGGCGGAGCGTGAGGCGCTCCTGGCCAACCCAGGCTTCGGCCGGGTATTCACCGACCACATGGTGACCATCAAGTACGCGGAGGGCAAGGGCTGGTACGACGCACGCGTCGAGGCGCGCGGACCCCTCCCGCTCGATCCCGCGACGGCAGTGCTCCATTACGCGCAGGAGATCTTCGAAGGGCTCAAGGCCTATAAGCTCGCCGACGGCGGCGTGAGCCTGTTCCGCGCCGACGCCAACGCCGCCCGGTTCGTCGACTCGGCCCAGCGGATGGCGATGGCGCCGTTGCCGCCGGAGCTGTTCCTCGGCGCGATCCGCGAACTCGTCACCATCGACCGCGACTGGATCCCGGGCACCGAGGAGGCCAGCCTCTACCTGCGGCCGTTCCAGATCGCCAGCGAGGTGTTCCTCGGCGTGCGGCCGGCCAAGGAGTACATCTTCTGCGTCATCGCCTCGCCGGTCGGCGCGTACTTCACGGGCGGCGTCAAGCCGGTCTCGCTGTGGGTCTCCAGTGAGTACACCCGGGCCGCGCCCGGCGGCACCGGCGCGGCCAAGTGCGGCGGCAACTACGCCGCCTCGCTCGCGCCCATGCTCGAGGCGGCGGAGAAGGGCTGCGACCAGGTCGTCTTCCTCGACGCGGTGGAGCGCAAGTATGTCGACGAACTGGGCGGCATGAACGTCTTCCTCGTCCTTGACGACGGCACGCTGGTGACGCCGCCGCTGACGGGCACCATCCTGCCGGGCATCACGCGTGACTCGCTCATGACGCTGGCGCGCGCCGACGGCCGGGTCATCGAGGAGCGGCCGATCAGCATGGACGAGTGGCGCGACGGGGCGCTGAGCGGCCGCGTGGTGGAGTCGTTCGCCTGCGGCACCGCGGCCGTGGTCACGCCGATCGGCACCATCCGGTCCGAGGCCGGGGACTTCACCATCGCCGACGGCGGCACCGGGCCGGTCACCGCCGAACTGCGCAAGCGCATCCTGGACATCCAGTGGGGCCGGGCCGCGGACCCCTACGGCTGGTCGGCACGCATTCTCTGAGCCAGACCTCAGATTCAGGGATACGCGGAAAGCCCGCGTATCCCTGATCTGTTTTGGACAGGCGGCAGGGTGTGACAGGGAGACGGCAGTCAGCGACGCGGCGGACGGGACGACGTCGGCCGCGCGCCCGCCGGGCGGGATCCGACCGGCCGGGACCCGGCGGGACGGGTTCCGGCCCAGCTCATCGAACGGGTGACCCCCGTCAGGGTGTCGACGTCGGGGCCGGGGAGTCCTAGGTTTGCGGGAGTGCTGTGGTGTGCCATGTCAAACTCCTTCGATACCCCGACCAACGACAGCAGACGGGGCCGGACACTGGCACACCCTCCGCAATCGGACATTCTGCAGGGCATCGCGGACGTTCAGGCGGCACGGCGTAGAACTTCCACAGCGGCGTCCGCAGTAGACCGTGCGGATCTCCGCAGTGTCATGGGGTACACGGTGGCCGCGGGAGCGTGCGGCGCGGGTGTGATCGTCCGGCTGTGCCGGGAGTCCAGCAACGAGGCGTCCAACGCCACCATCGCCGCGATCAGCGCCTGCTGCGCCTGGTCGCTGGTCGGCAACCGCCAGCCCACGTCATCCGGGGAGACCTCCCAGCGGACGGGGCCGCTGCGCAGGCGGGTCGGCGGCAGCGGCACCCACGAATTCGCGGCATGGCACAGGACGTCGTCTCGGCAGGACAGTTCCGGGCGCAACCGTGCGGTCCGCCCCCGGCCGGTACGCACGAAGAACATCCAGCGGTCCTGGGGAGTGACGGCGACGGGGCCGCGCAACGAACCGGTGACCGACGGCCGGCCGGGCCCGGTGACCGGACCGCAGACGGCCCGCGCGCCGAGCAGCGCCGGAACCTCGATGACCTCGATGCCGTGCCCGGTGGCCAGCAGCAACGAATACGGCGCGTCTTGCCACCACTCCTCGATCTGCGCCGGATCGGTCGTCGCGTCGGCGTCCCAGTGGGCCAGTGCCGGATGGCACGAACTGGTGACGCAACCGGGCCGTCCACATTCGAATCGGGACGGCGCCTCGTCGCCCGCGGGTTCGAGCCAGGCCCCCGGAGTGACGGTCCAGTTCTCCTCCGCGAAGCGCATCGCGGCCCGCCGCAGTCGGAAGTGGGACACCCATCTGTCGATGGCCCAGTGCATCTCGTCGAACCCCCTATCCGTTGACCTGCTGTGCTTTCACCTGGTGTTTCCGACGTTGCCGCACTGCCGAACTTCACTATGCGGTATGGCGTCACCGGTACGGCGTACATCTCGTTGGACCAGGCAACAGCTTGTGCAACTTGCATCGAAAATTACGAGCGAGAGCGGTAACCTCAGCGCACATGGTGTGCGACTAGCCCCGGGGAGGTCGAGCACGTGGACGAGCTGCCGATAGGAAGACGGGTCGCCTACTGGCGCAACCGCCGGAAGATGTCCCAGCAGGTCTTCGCCGATCGCCTGGGCAAGTCCAAGAGTTGGGTCGACAAGGTCGAGCGCGGCGTACGCCGGCTGGACAAGTTCTCCGTGGTCTACGAGATCGCCGATGTGCTTCAGGTCGACGTGCAACTGTTGCTGGGCAAGGAACCTGAGCGCCGGCCGGAGTCCGTCAACTGCGTCGACGCCGTCGAGGTCGCCGAGATCCGCGCCGCGTTGGAGCGTTACGACGCGTTCAGCGCGTTCTTCTCGCCGGCTGCCGAACCGCCGCCCGTCGCGGAGATGCACAAGGCGGTCAATCACGCCTGGCTGACCTTCCAGCACGCGCGTTACGGCGTACTGGCCCGGAGTCTGCCGAAGCTGCTGCGGGACGCGCAGGCCGCCGACACCGCGTACGCGACGACGGACCAGGCGCGCGACGTGGCGAAGCTGCTCGGGCAGGTCTACCAGATCTCCTCGTCGGTGCTCCGCAAGCTCGGCGAGCTGGAGCTGGCCTGGCTGGCCGCCGACCGGTCGATCGCCGTGGCGCAGCGTGCCGGCGATCCGTTGCTCGCGGGCACCGCGACCTATCGGGTGGGCTCGGCCTTGCTGGCGCTCGGGCGGGCGCGCCCGGCGTTGGAGATCAACGTCAACGTGGCGAATCGTCTCGCTCCCGGTGGCGGTGGCGACACCACCCCCGAACAGCTGTCCGTCTACGGCATGCTGCTGCTCCAGGGCGCGATGGCGGCCGCCCGGATCGGCGACAGCGCCACGATGCGCGACCTGCTCGACGGGGCGGCCGACGCCGGTCAGGCCGTCGGCGAGGATCAGAACCACTACTGGAGCTGCTTCGGCCCCACGAACGTGCTGCTGCACCGCGCGGCGGCCAGTGTCGAACTCGGCGAGGGCGGCCTCGCGGTCAACGTGCACGAGCAGAGCATTCCGACGTCGTCGTTCACGACGCTGATGCCGGAACGGCGTGCGCATCACTACCTCGACATGGCTCGTGGCTTCGCCCAGGTCGGCGACGTCGACCGCGCGGGGGAGATGCTGCTGGAGGGTGACCGTCTCGCAGCCGCCGAGATCCGCTGCCGTCCCATCGCGCACGAGGTACTCTCGGACGTCCTCCGCCGCACCAAGGGCACCCCGACGGCGCCCATCGCGGAACTGGCCGAGCACATGGGAGTCGGCGTTTGACCGTCCTATATGTAGTCACGTGCGGCTCACCCGCCGCACGGGACGTGGCACGCCTGGTGACCGGCGCGCAGGAGATCGGCTGGGAGGTCTGTGTCGTCGCGACCCCGGACGGCCGCAAGTTCATCGACGTGCCGGCGCTCGCCGAGCTGACCGGATACGCCGTCCGCAGCACCTTCAAGAACCCCGGTGAGCCGGACCTGCTCCCGGCCGCCGACGCGATGATCGTCGCGCCCGCGACCGCCAACACCGTCGCGAAGTGGGCCGCCGGCATCGCCGACACCCTCGCCCTCGGGCTGCTCTGCGAAGGGCTCGGCCGCGGTCTGCCGATCGTCGCCGTGCCTTTCACGAACTCCGGCATGGCCGGGCACCCGGCGTTCGCCGAGGCGCTCGACCGGCTCCGCGGTTGGGGCGTGACCGTCCTCTGGGGACAAGACGTCCTGCCCGCCTTCCGCCCTGGTGAGGGGGAGGCGCATTTCGAGGCGATGCCGTGGGACCTCGCGCTGAGCGAGATCCGCAAACGCCTTGATGTGGCCTAGTCTGCGACGATCCCTCTCGGATACTGTGGGGTCGCTGAGCGTTAACGCCGGCGTCGACACTCCAAGGGGGACGATCTGGTGGCGGTCAGGGTCGGCATCAACGGCATGGGCCGCATCGGGCGAACCTTCTGGCGTGTGAGTCTGTCCCGGCCCGAGCTGGACGTGGTCGCGATCAACGACATCGCGCCCGCCGCCAACCTGGCGTACCTCATGAAATACGACTCCGTCCGGGGCCGGCTCCCGGCCGACATCACCAGCACGCCCCGGGCCGTCATGGTCGACGGGCTGCCGATGGCGGCGTACCAGGAGGCGGAGCCCGACCGGGTGCCCTGGGGCGACCTCGGCGTCGACGTCGTCCTCGAGGCGACCGGGCAGTTCTACTCGGCCGATCTCGCCGCCGCCCACCTGCGCGCCGGCGCCGGTCGGGTGCTCGTCTCAACGGCCACTGTGGACGCTGACGCGACCGTCCTCATGGGAGTCAACGAGGAGGGCTTCGACCGCGATCGGCACCGGATCGTGTCGCCCGCCTGCTGCACGAGCAGCGCCGTCGTCCCGATCCTCGCCGTCCTGCGTCATCTCGGCGAGCTGAAGGAAGGCACGCTGACCACCGTCCACGCGTACGACGCGACCAAGAGCGCGCTGCTGGACTCGCCGCACTGGAACCCGCGGATGGGCCGGGCGGCGGCCGCCAACCTGATCCCGGTGCCGCTCAAGCCGGGGAGTCTGCACGCCATGGGACTGGCCGTTCCGGAGATCGCCGGGCGGCTCGACGGGCTCCACGTCCGGGTGCCCGCGATCATCGGCTGCCTCGCCGACCTCGTCGTACGCATGCCGAACGCGCCCTCGGCGGAGATGGTCAACGCCGCCCTCGCCGCCGCGGCGGCCGGGCACTTCAAGGGCGTCCTCGGCTACACCGAGGAGCCGGTGGTCTCCTCCGACATCGTCGGGGCGGCCGAGTCGAGCATCGTCGACGGGCAGTTCACCACCGTCGTCGGCGACACGGTGAAGGTCGTGGCCTGGTACGACAACGAGTGGGGTTTCGCCCACCGCCTGGCCGACGTCACCGGGCTGCTCGGGTAGCGTCATCCGGATGAGTCCCGAAAACGGGTCGCCCAGCGACGCCGCCGACCGCGAGAACACGGTTCCCGGTCGAATCTTGGCCCAAGATTCGACCCAGAACCCTGATCCAGCCGGTATGGCGACGGCCGCTGCGGCGGGACCGCCGACGGTCGGCGCGGTGATCGCCGCACTGGACGGGTGGTATCCGCCCGTGACCGCCGCGAGCTGGGATCGAGTCGGTCTGGTGCTCGGCGAGCCGACGGCCGTCGTCGAGCGGGTGCTCTGCGTCGTCGACGTCGTGCCGGAAACCGCTCAGCAGGCTCTCGACCTGGGCGTACAGCTCATCGTGTCGCATCATCCGCTGCTCTTCCGGGGTGTCTCCTCCGTCGCGCCGACCACGTACGCCGGTCGCATCGTGCACGACCTGATCCGCGGCGGCGTCGCGCTGCACGTGGCGCACACCAACGCCGATGTGGCGCCGGACGGGGTGAACGAGGCACTCGCCGACCTGTTCGGGCTGACCGACCGGGAGCTCATGACGCCGGAGGGCATCGGCCGGGTCGGCACGCTCCCGGCACCGCTGTCGCTGCGCGAGCTGACCCAGCGGACGGCGCAGGTGCTGCCGGTGACCGCGTGGGGCGTACGCGCCGCCGGCGATCCGGATCGGGTGATCACCCGGCTCGCGGTCAGCTCGGGTTCGGGCGCCGAGCACCTCGCCGACGCCGTCGCGAAGGGGGCCGACGCGGTCGTCACCTCCGACGTGAAGCACCACTACGCGAGCGAGCACATCGCCGCCGGCGGCCCGGCGATCGTCGAGGCGGCCCACTGGGCGACCGAGTGGCCGTGGCTGCCCAGGGTGGCCGGGTTGCTGCGAAACGCCTTCGGTATTGAGACGATCGTCTCCCAGATCCGGACCGACCCGTGGAACCTGTACGCCTCCGGCGGAGAATTGATCAGTGAGCCACGTGGTTGATCATGGCGCTGCGGACACGACACACCGGCCGATCATGGCGATAAGTTCATGATCGGCGCACCAGAGCGGGACCAGCGCGACAAGCGGGCGAAGAGAGGGAACGTATGAAGGCCGACCCGGAAGACCAGCGCCGCCTGCTCGACCTGCAGGCCATCGACACGACCCTGGCCCAGCTCGCGCACCGGCGTAAGACGCTGCCGGAACTGGCCGAGCTGGACCGGCTGGCCCGGGAGATCTCGTCGTTGTCGGACGAGCGGGTGCGGGCGCAGGTGGACGTCGACGACCTCGATCGGGACATCAGCAAGCAGGAGCGCGAGGTCGACACCGTACGCCAGCGGCTGACCAAGGATCAGCAGCGGCTCGACGACGGCCGGCTGCCGGCCCGCGAACTGACCGCGATCGAGCATGAGATCACGGCGCTGAAGCGTCGCCAGTCGGATCTCGAGGACGTCGAGATCGAGCTGATGGAACGCCGGGAGCAGGCACAGAGCACGCTCGACGGCGTCGAGCAGCGGCTCGCCCAGGCCAGGCAGGACCGCGCGGCGACCGAGACGAAGCGGGACGAGGCGGTGGCTGAGATCGCCAAGGAGGCGGAGTGGAAGGCGGCGGCCCGCAAGCCGCTCGCCGCCGATCTTCCGGCCGATCTGGTCACGCTCTACGACAAGATCCGTGAGGTCTCCGGTGGTCTCGGCGCGGCCCTCGTCCAGCACGGCCGCTGCGGCGGCTGCCGGATCGAACTGGCCGGGGCGGACCGCGTACGGGTGAAGTCCGCTCCGCCGGACGAGGTGGTGCGCTGCGAGGAGTGCCGCCGGATCATGGTGCGGACCAGCGAGAGCGGGCTGTGAAGGTCATCGTCGAGGCCGACGGCGGGTCCCGGGGCAATCCCGGCCCGGCGGGCTACGGTGCGGTCGTCCGCGACGCGGGGACCGGAGCGGTGCTCGCGGAACGGTCGGCGTCGCTCGGGATCGCGACCAACAACGCGGCCGAGTACGCCGGGCTCATCGCGGGCCTGACGGCGGCGGCCGAGCTGGGTGCGACCGAGGTCGACGTCCGGATGGACAGCAAACTCGTCATCGAGCAGATGGCCGGACGCTGGCAGATCAAGCATCCCGGGCTGCGCCCGCTCGCGGCGCAGGCGGCCGACCTGGTCCGTGGCTTCGCGTCCGTCCGCTACCAGTGGATCCCGCGCGAACGCAACCAGCACGCCGACCGGCTCGCCAACCAGGCGATGGACGCCGCGACGCAGACCGAGCTCGCCGAGGCGGCGACCGAGCAGAGCTGGGAGCCGCGCGAGGATCCGCCGACCCGGCTCATCCTCGTCCGGCACGGCGAAACCCCGCTGACCGCCGAGAAGCGCTACAGCGGTCGCGGTGACGTGCCGCTCGCGCCGGTGGGCGAGGCACAGGCCCGGGCGGCCGCCGTCCGGCTCCAGGCGCTCGGCCCGCTCTCGGCCGTGGTCTCCTCGCCACTCCAGAGATGTACGCAGACCGCCGCGTACATCGCGGAGACGGCTGACGCGGAGATCCCGGTCGAGGTGATGCCGGACCTGATCGAAGTCGACTTCGGACAGTGGGAGGCGCTGACCTTCGCCGAGGCCCGGGAGCGGGATCCGGCGGCGATGCAGGCGTGGCTGAAGTCCACCGCTGTCGCCCCGCCGGGCGGGGAGTCCTTCCAGCGGGTCGCCCACCGGGTGCGCCGCGCCGTCGCCGAGGTACGCCAGAAGCACACTGGACAGACGGTGGCCGTCGTCTCGCACGTCTCGCCGATCAAGCTGATCCTCCGGGACGCGCTCGCGGCCGGGGACGCCTTCCTCTATCGGCTGTATCTGGATCCGGCCGGGATCAGCGTGGTGGACCTCTACCCGGACGGCGGCGTGGCAGTGCGTTCGGTGAACGAGACCGGTCACCTACCGCCCAGGGAGGCGTGATTCACTTCCCTGCGTGACAGGGGAGACCGTTGCGCCGCTTCGCCTTCGGGCCGTCCACGCCGCCCTGCTCCTCGGGGCGTACGCCGTGGTCACCTTGGAGCTGCTGAGTGCTTTCGACGCGCTGAACCGCTGGTCGATCGCGCTCGTGTGGCTGCTCTTCCTCGCCGGGTTCCTCGGCTGGTGGGTGCGCCGGGGCCGGCCTGTGATGCAGCCCGCGCGCCGGTGGTCCATGGCTCGCGCGTGGTGGTCTGCGGCACCCAGAGTGGAGCGTCTGCTCGTCGCGGTCATCGGCGGACTACTGCTGATCGAGTTGGTCATGGCGATTCTGGCCGAGCCGAACAACTTCGACTCGCAGACCTATCACCTGTCCCGGATCGAGCACTGGGTCGCCGACGGCAACCTGCAGGCGTACCCGACGGCGATCCAGCGACAGATCAGTCTCGCTCCGGGCGCAGAGTACCTGCTGGCCCATCTGCGTCTGCTGACCGGCGGGGACGCCCTCTACAACCTCGTGCAGTGGAGCGCCGGGGCGTTGTGCGTCTTCGCCGCGTCCCGGATCGCGGCTCAGTTCGGCGGCGGCCGTCGCGCTCAACTCCTGACCGCGTTCGTCGTCGCGACCACGCCGATGGTGACCCTCCAGGCGAGCAGTACGCAGGTCGACCTGATCGTCGCCGGCTGGGTCGTCTCGGTGGCGACGCTCGTGCTCGACGACGCCAACCGCAAGGCGACGCTGCGTACGGCGGCCTGGATCGGGCTGGGCTTCGGGCTGGCCGCCGTCACGAAGGCGACGGGTCTGCTGGGCGCCGCGCCGATGCTCGTCCTCTGGGGACTCGCCCAAATCCGCCTCGCCAAGGTACGTGGCCTCGCCCGCGTCGCCGGGACGTCGGTGGCCGTCCTCGCCGTCGCGGCCGTGCTCTGCGCTCCCTTCTACTACCGGAACTACCAGGAGTTCGGCAGCCCGCTCGGCTCGTCCCGGCTGACCGACTCCGTCCCGATGCAGCGGCACGACCCGGCGGCGATCCTGGTCAACGGGCTGCGCATCGGCCAGACCGCGTTGGATACGCCCATCCCACCGCTCAGCCACGCGGTCGCGTCGGCGATCGAGGGGATCTCCCGGGCCGTCGGCGTCGACCCGCAGGATCGGGACATCACGTTCGGGGTCACCCACTTCCCGGTCGTCGCCTGGTATCCCGACGAAGACCGGGTCTCGCTGCCCATTCAGGGCACGCTGGCGCTGCTCGGGCTGCTCTTCTGCGCGATCCGGCCCCGTCGCTTCACCGAATCCGCCGGGCTGCTCCGGGCGTATGTCTTAGTGGTCGCGTTCGCCGGGTTCCTCTATGTCGCGACCGTGAAATGGCAGCCCTGGGGCAATCGCCTGATCGTCTTCGCGCTGGTCCTGGCGGCGCCGCTCGCGGGCCTGTGGCTCGACAAGGCGCTGGCGCGGCGCTTTCCCGCGCGCTTCGTGGTCGTGACCGTCGTCGTGGCCGCGTTGTCCGCGACCCTGGCCGTGGGGTACGGCTTCCCGCGGCGTCTGGTCGGGAAGGGGTCGCTGTTCACGACGAGCCCGGTCGACACGCGATTCCTGCGCCGTCCGCAGTGGACCGGCGACTTCCTGTGGGCACGCGACCAGATCGAGGCGTCCGGAGCGCAGCGGATCGGGCTGGTCCAGCAGAACGACAACTGGGAATACCCGTGGTGGGTCCTACTGCCCGGACGCGAGTTCGTGGCGCTGCAGTCGGTGATCCCGAAGCGGCCGCCGGCCCGCCCGGCCGACGTCGACGCCATCGTCTGCACCGGTGACCTGACCGTCTGCCGCAAGATCGTCCCCAAGGACTGGACGCTCACCACACACGGTTACGTGGCGTACGCACACCGCTGACAACCGTTCGGCGCAGCGGGGTGACCGTTCGGCGCTCAGCGGCGTACGCGCGACTGTCGGCCCCTCTCAAGATCTGGTCTCCTTCGCGCGACCCGCGATTCCAAGGAGGCGCTCCATGGGTGAACCTGCCCAGCCCACCACCGATTCGGCAGGCGATCGCAGCGTCTGGAACTGGCTGCTGATCATCCCGATCGTGGTGCCGCTCATCCCCGCCCTGTTCAACGCGAAGGAGCCGGAACTACTCGGCTTTCCCCTTTTCTACTGGCTCCAGCTCGCCTTCATCGTGCTGGGCGTGACCACCACCACCGTCGTCTACCAGATGACCAAGCGTCGCGGCACCGTGTCTGGAGGTGACCGCTGATGTGGAAGAACATCCACGTAGTGGAGCTGGTCGTCTTCGCGGTGCTGTTCGTCGCGGTGAGCGCGATGGGTTTCGTCGCGGCCCGCTGGCGCCGCCCGGCCACCATGGAGCACCTCGACGAATGGGGTCTCGGCGGCCGTAACTTCGGCTCCTGGATCACCTGGTTCCTCATCGGCGGTGACCTATACACGGCGTACACCTTCGTCGCCGTCCCGGCCCTGGTCTTCGGCGCGGGCGCGCTGGGCTTCTACGCCGTGCCGTACACCATCGTCCTGTACCCGATCTTCTTCCTGATCCTGATCCGGCTCTGGTCGGTGTCGCACAAGCACCGGCTGGTCACCCCGGCCGACTTCGTCCGGGTGCGGTTCGGCTCGCCGACGCTGGCGCTGCTGGTCGCGATCACCGGCATCGTCGCCACCATGCCGTACATCGCGTTGCAGCTCGTCGGCATCGAGGCGGTGCTCAAGACGATCGGCCTCACCGGCGACTCCACGGTCGCCCGGCACCTGCCGATCATCATCGCGTTCGCCATCCTGGCGGCGTACACGTATCAGTCGGGTCTGCGGGCGCCGGCCCTGATAGCCTTCGTCAAGGACTCGCTGATCTACGTCGTGATCCTTGCGGCGATCTTCATCCTGCCGAGCAAGCTCGGCGGCTGGGACGGCATCTTCGCCGCCGCCGACGCGAAGTTCCAGGCTTCGGCCAACCCGGCCGACGGCATCCTGCTGAACGCCAACAATCAGCTGCAATACATCAGCCTCGCGTTGGGTTCGGCGTTGGCGCTGTTCCTCTACCCGCACTCGGTGACCGGGGTGCTGGCGTCGAAGAACCGCAACGTGATCAAGCGGAACATGTCGGCGCTGCCGGCGTACTCGCTGCTGCTCGGGCTGCTGGCGTTGCTCGGGTTCGCCGCGATCGCCGCCAAGGTGACGCCGCTGCCCGGGACGAAGACGCCGGACACGAACACGGTCGTGCCGCTGCTGTTCCAGGGCCAGTTCCCGGCCTGGTTCGCGGGCGTCGCGTTCGCCGCGATCGGGATCGGCGCGCTCGTCCCGGCCGCCATCATGTCGATCGCCGCGGCGAACCTGTTCACCCGCAACATCTACAAGGAGTACCTCAACAAGGAGGCCACGCCCGCGCAGGAGGCGAAGGTCAGCAAGATCACCTCGCTGGTGGTCAAGGTCGGCGCACTGCTCTGCATCGTCCTGCTGGACCCGCAGTTCTCCATCGACCTTCAGCTCATCGGCGGCGTGATCATCCTGCAGACCCTGCCGTCCGTCGCGATCGGACTGTTCACCCGGTGGTTCCACAAGGGAGCTTTGATCGCGGGCTGGGTTGCCGGAATGGCGTTCGGCATGTGGATGTTGTACAACGTCAGCAACGCCACTAGGGACCACTTCGCCGGATCGAACTTCCCGTTGTCGAAGCTCGGCTTCGACACGAAGATGACGATCTACGCGGGGCTCGTCGCGGTCGCGGTGAACCTCCTGGTGGCGGCGCTCGGCACGGTTCTGCTACGGGCGTTCAAGGTGGCCGACGGAACGGACGGCACGGCCAGGCCGGACTACTTCGTCGACGAGGACGAGCCGCAGGGCTCGGTCACGCCGACCGAGGCGGCCGTGGCCTGACCTGCCGCTGAAGACTCGACCTGGGGAGGTCGATCAGGGGCCGGTGCTCTTCGGGGCGCCGGCCCCTTCGCTCGCGCAGCGGCGCTCACCGGCGCTCACGGGTGCTGGTCGGCGGTCGCTGGTGCTGCCGCGTGTACCCCGCCCGTGATCAGGGTATGCCAGCCGATGTGACCAGAGCCGAAGACGAGGTGCTGATCGAGGCCCTGAAAGTGGCGGCGAGCGTGCTCAAGAGCGCGGAGATCCCGTTCGTGCTGGCCGGGGGGTACGCCGTCTACGCACACGGTGGCGCGTCCAGCGACCATGACGTCGATTTCCTGATCAAGGCGGAGGACGTCGACCGGTCCCTGGAGGCGATGACGGCCGCCGGTCTGAAGACCCACCGTCCCCCGGAGGACTGGCTGGTCAAGGCGTACCACGAGGGCACTCTGGTGGACCTGATCCACCGTCCGGTCGACCGCGAGGTCGACGACGACACCCTCGCCGACTCGACCGTGATGAAGGTCGCCGCGCTCAGCATGCCGGTGCTCTCGCCGACCACGCTGATGGTGCACAAGCTGCTGACCTTCAACGAGCACTACTGCGACTACTCCAAAGGGCTGCCGCTGGCCCGCTCGCTGCGCGAGCGGATCGACTGGAGCCGCGTACGCCGGGAGACCAAGGAATCTCCCTACGCGGCGGCCTTCATCCGCCTGGCGGAGCTGCTGGAGATCACCCCGCCGCAGTTGGAGACGGGAGACGCCTGATGAAGGACGAATATCTGCTGGCCCAGGTGCAACGCCTGCTCGCCGAGGACGGTGGCGAGCTGGGCATCGACGCCGTCCGCCGGGACGACGTGCTCGTGCTGCGGGGCGAGGTGGAAAGCGAGGAGCGGTGCCGCGAGGCCGAGCTGCGGATCGCCGAGGCCTTTCCGGAGCTGACCATCCGCAACGAGCTGACCGTGCCGCGGGTGCACAAGCCGCAGGAGTCGGAGGAACTGACCGGCCGCCCGGTCGCGGGCGCGACCAGTGAGGATCGGCACTGATGGGACGCGTACGAGTTGGAGCGGTCGGTGACGTACACATCGACAAGGACGTCGTCGGCCGGTTCCGGCCGGCGTTGGACGATGTGGCCGAGCATGCCGACGTCCTGCTGCTCGCGGGCGACCTGACCCGGCACGGTACGCCGGAGGAGGCCGAGTGCGTGGCCCAGGAGTTTGGCGGGCTGGACGTTCCGGTGGTGGCGGTCCTGGGCAACCACGACTACCACAGCGACCGGGTCACTGATGTCACCGGGATTCTGCAGGCCGCCGGGCTGACCGTGCTGGAGGGGGAGGCGACCGTCGTCGACACCCAGAACGGACGGCTGGGCGTCGCCGGGGCCAAGGGCTTCGGCGGCGGCTTCGCCGGTCGGTGCGCGACGGCGTTCGGCGAACCGGAGATGAAGGACTTCGTACGGCATACGGAGTTCAGTGCCAGCTTGCTCACGAAGGCGCTGGAGTCGCTTGAATGCGACGTACGCGTAGCGCTGACGCACTATTCACCCGTGCCGGACACGCTGCAGGGCGAACCGCTGGAGATCTACCCGTTCCTCGGCTCCTACCTGCTGGCGGAGGCGATCGACGCGGTGCCGACTCAGCTGGCCGTTCACGGGCACGCCCACGCCGGCGTGGAACGCGGAGTGACCCCGGGCGGCGTACGCGTGCGGAACGTGGCCCACCCGGTCATCCGGCAGGCGTACAGCGTGTTCACGATCGACCAGACCTGCTGAGTTCACCGGACAACCACAGCGACACAGAACGCGGCCCGCGGTGTGCACCTCCGCGGGCCGCGTGCATCAAGGGAACGTCAGACGAGGGCGAGCCGGTTGGCCGACTCCACCGCCTGCTGGTACACCTGCGCGTACCCGCGGGCCATCGCCTTGGCGCTGAACATCTCCGACACCCGGCGGCGGCAGGCGGCCGGGTCGATCCGGGTCACGTCGTGCAACGCCTCGGGCAGTTCGTCCGGGTCCTCGCAGATGAGGCCGGTGACCCCGTGCTCCACGACTTCGGGAACCGACCCGGAGCGGAGCGCGACGACTGGCGTGCCGCAGACCATGGACTCGATCATCACCATGCCGAACGGCTCCTGCCAGGTGATGGGGAACAGCAGGCAACGGGCGTTGACCAGCAGTTCCCGCTTCTGTGCGGCGTCGGCGACGCCCATGGCGACGTCGTCCGGGCCCAGCATCGGCTCGATGACCTCCTCGAAGTACTCCTTCTCGACGGCCTCCATCTTCTTGCCCGCCATGATGAGCGGCAGGCCGGCCCGGTGCGCGGCCTCGATCGCGAGGTGCGCGCCCTTGGTCGGGTGATAGCGGCCGAGGAAGAGCGCGTAGTCCTGTTTGCGCTCGGAGTACGGCCAGTCGTTCGGGCGTAGTCCGTTGTAGACCGTGCCGACCCAGTTCAGCTCGGGCGCGAGCCGCCGTTGCTGACCGCTGATGGAGATCAGCCCCACGTCGGTGCCCAGTGCCCGGTAGAACCGGCGGTTCTGCTCGTGGGCCGGACCGTGCACCGTGGTCAGCGCCGGTACGCCGAGGTCGGCGTAGATCGCCCCGTTGAGCGGGCCCGAGAAGGTGTGGTCATGCACCACGTCGACCGCCCGGCGGGCGATCAGTTTCTGCACGGCCCGGCGGGTCATCAGCGCGATCTCCACCTCGACCGCCGAATCCCCGAGCCGGTCGCCGAGCGTGCCCGGCCAGACGGGGATCAGTTCCCCGAGTGTGCCGTTCCGCCCCGCGCCGACCAGTGTCACCTTGTGTCCGGCGGCCATCAGGCCGTCCGTCAGATCGGCCACGACCGCCTCGATCCCGCCGTATCCGGCGGGCGGTAGATCGAAATAGGGCGGCGCGACCATCACTATGCTGAGCGATTCCACGACGGCGTCCATACCCAGGTAAAACGCCGGTATGCAAATTGCCCCTATTGCGAATTGGACCCATGTCTGTCACGGCGTGTCGCGCTGGAAACGCCGAACGACGGTCACCCGAACGGGGTGGCACGCGTAGCGGGGGCGTCACTCACTCGGGCGGTTTGCGTCAGCCGCCGGTGGGTATTGGCCGTTTTTCCCTAGAGCGGTGCTTTTCCGCAGTTCGTAAGCGTCCCCGGGGCGATGGGCAGGTTTGGCGATGGAAGTGGCTGGGATGCGATCCGGGATCGTCGTCGTGACGACCGAGTGGATCGCCGGATACGAGGTCGAGACGATTCTGGGCGCCGTCGTCGGGGTATCCCCGCATTCGATCAGCCCGTACCTGGAAGGCATGCGATCGCTGGCGGATGGGCAAGGGGTCTCCAACACCGAACGTATGGACCTCATGCGGCGATGCCGGGAGGAGGCGATCGAGATGATGGCGTACCACGCCCGCCAGATCGGGGCGAACGCCGTGATCGCGATGCGGATGGACCACCGGCAGGTCACCGAGGTCTGGAACGAGATCTGCGCATACGGCACTGCGGTTCGTGCGGTTCCGGCGGTTCCGGCTCCCGCTTCCCGGCGCAAGCGGGTAAGTTCGGTCGAGACTATGCGCCTCTAGAAGAAACGGATGTGCGCCGATTGCGGCGATGCGTATGGATGACCTGGATTTCGCGGTAGAACGAAAGTCGGAACCGGACGCCACCGCGGTGATCGTCCGGGGTGACGTCGACCTGACCACCGTCGCCCAACTGGCCGACGAACTGCACTCGGCGACCGAGGAACGACGCGATGTCGTCATCGACCTGGCCGGCGTCACGTTCATCGACTCCACCGGCGTACGCGCGCTCGTCGAGGCGTACCGGTCGGCCCGGCAAGCCGGACTGCAGCTGTCGGTCCGGGGCGCGCGGCACTGGGTGGCCCGGGTGCTGGAGGTCACCGGAGTCGCGACGATGCTGTCACCGCAGACGCGCTGACCTCACGACCGGACCACCGTCCACTCGCGAGGCAGTCCGCTGATGTGCGCTCCGCTCGCCGAAGCGCCCACTCGTAGGTTGTAGTCGCCGAGGCGCAACCGCCCCAGGCTGACCCGGCCCCAAGACGGCGGCAACGCCGGGGCCAGGCGCAGCCGCCGATTCGGCACGTCCGGGTCCAGGCCGAGGAACGAGCGCACCAGCAGCAGGGGAGCCGCACTCGCCCACGCCTGCGGCGAGCACGAGGTCGGGTAGGGGATCGGCGGGCTGAAGGCGTCGGCGGAGAACCCGCAGAACAACTCCGGCAGCCGTCCGCCGAACGCCTGGCCAGCCCGGACGAGGCCGTCGGCGAGCCGGTGGGCGAGCGTGACGGCGCCCGGGATGTGGGCGTACCGCATGAGGCCGGCGACCGCGATCGCGGTGTCGTGCGGCCAGATCGAGCCGTTGTGATAGCTCATCGGGTTGTACGCCCCCATGCGCTCCGACAGCGTCCGCAGCCCGAAACCGGAGTCCAGCTCGGCCAGGCCGGACACGATGCGTTCGGCGTGCTCGTCCGGCACGATGCCGCTCCACAGGCAGTGCGCCGGGTTGCTGGTGATCGAGTCGACCGGGCGTTTGTGCCCGTCCAGGGCGATCGCGTAGAACCCGTCCTCGGGCAGCCAGAACCGCTCGGTGAACAGCTGCTGCAGCTTCTCCGCCTTGGCTCGGCAGGCCGACGCGGTGGCCCGTTCGCCGACCGCCTCGGCCAGCTCGGCTCGTGCCAGCCACGCCGCGTATGCGTACCCCTGCGCTTCCGCGAGCGCGATCGGCGGCTCGGCGAGCCGGCCGGTGGCGTCGTTGATGCCGTCCCAGCTGTCCTTCCAGCCCTGGTTCTCCAGGCCGCGATCGGTGGCGCGCTGATATTCGAGGAAGCCGTCGCCGTCCCGGTCGCCGTGCCGCTCCATCCAGGACAGTGCCGCGTCGGCCGCCGGGAGCAGCGCGCGGACCGTGCTCTCCGCGGCGCCCCACCGCCAAACCTCGCCCAGCAGCGCGACGAACAGCGGCGTCGCGTCGACCGTGCCGTAGTAGTTCATGCCGCCGAGCGTCTCGACGTTCTGCGGCCCGAGTCGCATCTCGTGCAGGATGCGCCCGGGCTGCTCCTCGGTGCGCGGATCATGTTGGGTGCCCTGGAGGGCGGCGAGCGTCTGCAGCGTGCCGACCGCCAGGGTCGGGTCGAGCGGCAGGGTCATCCAGCTGGTCAGCAGGCTGTCGCGGCCGAACAGGGTCATGAACCAGGGTGCTCCGGCGGCCACGTAGATCCGTTGCGGCTCGTCCTGGTCGATCATGCGCAGCGCTTCCAGGTCATGCACCGTCCGCCGGAGGATCCGAGCCAGCCCCGGATGATCGACTCGCAGCTCGGTGGCGCGGTCGCGCCAGCCCGGCTCGTCCTGCTCGGCCGGCAGGTCGCGAAAGCGCGGCTCGATCCGGCAGTTCGCCACCACCGGCTGCGCGATCAGCTCCACCGTCCAGCTCTCCCGCGGCGGGATCACCACCTGCCACACCAGGCCCGCGGCGCTCACCGTCGGCTCGCCGGCCGCGTGCACCAACAGGCCGCGCGACCCGTCCTCCCGGCTGAAGAACAGCTCCATGCCAGATCTAGTCGTACGCGGAGAGGGCGCGCCGGGGCGACCTTCCTTGACGGCGAACAGGTCGGCGAAGTCGGTGTCCACCTGCAGCTCGACGCCGACGGCGGTGGCCTCCCGCGCGACGTTGGTCAGGGTGATCACCTCACGCATCCCCCGGCCGAGCCAGCGCTGGCGATCCACCAACATGGTGCTGTCGTGCTTGCCCGGCACGGCGGGACGGCGGCCGATGAACCGGGCGGTGAAGGCGTCGCTGTCGACCACCGACAACGGCTGCGGAGCCTGCCCGTCGAGCCGCAATAGCCACCTCGACAAGATCCGGGCGTCGCGGAAGTAGAGCCCTTGCAGGCCGTTGCCGACGATGTCGCCGGTCGCTTCGCTGATGCAGAACGTGGTCCCCTCAACCAAGGTCACGACTCCGCGTACGCCGCTGAGCACGGGCGGTTCGGATGCGTCGAACGGGTCCGGAGCTGCCAGGCCTTCGGTCACAGATCCGGGCGTACCCGGGCGTGTCGGGGTTTATGCCCCGAGGACCGGGGTACGCCGCCGAACATGCCGATCTCGACCCGATCGGGGCCGCGTGCCTTGCGCGTTGCCCTGGTCTCGGAGCACGCGAGCCCGCTCGCCCAGCTCGGCGGGGTGGACGCCGGCGGGCAGAACATCCATGTCGCCGCGCTGGCCACCGCGCTGGCGCGCCGGGGCCACGAGGTCGAGGTCTTCACCCGCCGGGATGATCCGGAGCCGCCGGAGACGGTGGAGGCCGGCGGGTTCCGGGTGGTACACGTCCCGGCCGGACCGCCGCATCCGGTGCCCCGCGACGATCTTCTGCCGTACATGACCGAGTTCGGCGAATGGTTGGCCGCGCGCTGGACCGGCGCCCCACCGGACGTCGTGCACTCGCACTACTGGATGAGCGGAGTGGCCGCCATGCGAGCCGGGGCGGGCGCTCCCGAAGAAGGCCGGCTCCCGCTGGTCACCACGTTTCACGCGCTGGGCACCGTCAAGCGGCGGCTGCCGGGGCTGGCCGACACCAGCCCGGTCGAACGCGAGGAGCTGGAGCCCCTGGTCGCCCACCGCGCCGACCGGGTCATCGCCCAGTCCGCTGACGAGGTCGGTGAGCTGCTGAAGATCGGCCTCGGGCGGGGGCAGATCGCGGTCGTCCCCTCGGGCGTCGATCTCGACCGGTTCCGGCCCGGCCCCGGCGGCCCCCGGCTGCGGTCACCGGAGGAAACGCCCCGAATCCTGTCGGTCGGGCGGATGGTCCCCCGAAAGGGCTTTCTCGACCTGATCAAGGCGCTTCGCCGGGTTCCGGGGGCGTACCTGACGATCGCGGGCGGACCGCCGAAGGAACGGCTGCGGGAGGACGCCGTCGCGCGGCGGCTCGTCGAGACGGCCGAGGGGCTCGGCGTGGCGGACCGGGTCGAGCTGCTCGGCGGCGTACCCAACGATCGGATGCCGGAGCTGTATCGGTCGCACGATCTGCTCGCCTGCACACCGGCGTACGAGACCTTCGGGATGACTCCGCTGGAGGCGATGGCTTGCGGCACACCGGTTGTGGCGTACGCCGTCGGCGGGCTCGCGGACTCGGTGGCGCACGGCGTGTCCGGGCTGCTGGTGGCGCCCGGCGACGTCGACGGCCTGGCCAAGGCCATCCGCGAGCTGCTGACCGTCGAGCCCCGGCGGTACGCGTACGCGGTGGCCGGGATGAGTCAGGCACAGGCCCGCTATCCCTGGCCGAGGGTAGCCGAACAGGTGGAGGCGGTATACCGATCGGTGATCGCCCGTCAGCTGGTCAGCTTGCGCTGACAGCTGAGGGGACTAGACTGTGGTCGCGTCAAAACGCCTGACGCGACAGCGGCGCGGTGAGCCGTGGCGCTGTGCGGCACTCAAGCAGTCGGGTGCCACCGTTTCTGGACACCGAAGGTGCCACCGGGAGGCCAAGGGCTTTTCGCGTGGGACCGGCGCAGGTGACAGCAGTCATGTCCATGACCCAGGAGAAGGTCAGGTTCCAGCACAGCACGCACAACTCCGAGTCGACGGTGGCCTCGGGCGACTTCGAGGAGATGACCTCGGACGCCTTGGCTCGGATGCAGAAACTCGACGCCGACGACCCTGAGCGGGCGCGACTTCGCGAGTCGGTTATCGAGGCGTGCGTTCCCCTCGCGCGGCGCATCGCGCTGCGCTTCGGCAACCGCGGTGAGGAGATGGACGACCTGACACAGGTCGCCCTGGTCGCCGCGATCAAGGCCGTCGATCGGTACGACACCGATCGCGGTGAGTCGTTCCTGCACTACGTCGTGCCCACCATGGTGGGTGAGCTGAAGCGGCACTTCCGTGACCGGGGTTGGATGATCCGGGTGCGCCGTCAGCTCCAGGAGCTGCACATGGAGATCAGCCGCACGATTCCGACGCTGAGCCAGTCTCTGCGCCGGGTGCCGACCGTGGCCGATCTCGCCGAACACCTGAAACTGAGCACCGATCAGGTGAGCGCCGGTCTCGAGTGCGCGCGGGCCTACCGTGCCTACTCGCTCAACGCGCCGGTGCGGGGAGCGGACGTCGACGTCGAACTCGGCGACCTCGTCGGGGGAGTCGACAACGAGCTGGAACTCGTTCCGGAGCGCCAGGCTCTCTGGCAGGCGGTCTCCGCACTGCCGGCCCGGGAGCAGAAGATCCTGGTGCTGCGGTACTTCGGAAACATGACCCAAGCGGAGATCGCCAAGATCGTCGGCGTCTCCCAGATGCATGTCTCCCGGTTGCTCACCCAGTCGCTCAACCGGCTGAAGAACGTCCTGCTCGAAGACGCGTGACGCGTCAGCTCTCCGCGTAGGACAGAGCAACGAGGCATGCCTCGTCGGTGCGAGCCGGAGTCGGCACAGTCAACGCCGACTCCGGCTCGCCCGCGCGTACGCCCCGGCCGAGCTTGTTGCTGAGGTTCTTCAACGGGTCCCGAGCCCGCCGGTCCAGCACGCCGTCGGTATAGAACACCAAGGTGTCGCCCGGCTCCAGCTGGGCGGTGTTGCTGCTGAACACCGCCTCGGGCAGCAGGCCCAACGCCGGGCCCTCCGGCGACTTCAGCGGCGTCGCGGTGGCGGTGCGGCGGCGTACCAGGATCGGGGGCAGGTGACCGGCCTGCGCCCAGGTCGCGATCTTCGTCTCGTGATCCACCCGGGCCAACGCGAGGCTGGCCAGCGGCGGATCGGGCAACCGGTGCAGCTCGGTGTTGAGCACGGCCAGGATCGCCTCCGGCGCCAGCCCGGCGATGCCCAGTGCGACGACCGGCGACATCAGCCGTGCCACAGCGGAAGCGGCGGTCAGCCCCGAGCCGAACATGTCGCCGACCACCAGCAGCAGGTCGCCGTTCGGCAGCAGTTGGGCGTCGCAGAAGTCTCCCCGAAGGGGCGCGGTGCGATCGGTGGCGAAGTGCCGCCCCACGACCCGTAGCGGGCCGCTGCTGTGGTCGAAGGAACGGGCCGGATACAGCAGGTCCATCAGTGCTCTGGTGAGCTCGTGCTCGGCCGCGAGGCGTACCCGCTGGGCCGAGGCCTGGGCCTGCGTGCGCCGCAGCTGCTCGTCCAGCTGGAGTTGCTCGGAGATGTCCTGGACCAGAAGCCGCACCGTGCCGCGCGGATCGGTCTCCTCGGGCCGTGGGCCCTCACCGGCGGCGAACGCGCGCAACCGGACCAGCTCCTCGCCGCCCCGCCGCAGATCGATGTCCACTGTGGCCTGACCGCCGTGCGCCGCGCGGCGCAGGGCCTCGGTCAGGATCGGCCGGGACTCCGGCTCGGCCAGTTCGACCAGGGCGGTACGCGACAACGGCCCCCGACGCGGCGACACTCCGAGCAGCCGATACATGCCCGGCGACCACCACATGCGCTTGCCGATCGGATCCCACTCGCACCAGCCGAAGCGGCCGAGCTGCTCCATCTGGCTGGTCTGCTCCTCGAGCCGGGTGACCTCGTCGACGCGGCGCCACGAGGCGATGACCGCCCCGGCGATCGGCGTGGCCCGGCGGGCCTTCACCACGCGCTGCCAGCGGCCGGCGACCCGAGCGTCCTCCGGCTCGGGTGCCCGCTCCCACGTCGTCCCCTCGGCCAAGGTCCGCACATAGGCGTCGAAGACGCCGTTGGTCAGCAACTGCGGGTACGCGTCGAGCAGCCGGCGGCCGAGCGCGTCGGGCTCGTCGGCCTGGGCGAGCGAGCTCATCGCCGCGACGTAGAAGTCGATCACGACTCCGGCGGCGTCCCGGATGGGGGTGAGCAGCTGGGTCATGCCGGAGGTGCCTTCGATGACCCGCTGGATCCAGCCGAGGTCGCCGGTGAGCGAGGCGGCGGTTCCCGCGATCGCCTGAGCCCACACTCGGCCGACCGCCCGGCCCGACTCCTGGGCCAGGCGATCGAGGTAGCTGCGGTCGAGCGCGGAGAACTCGCGCGGCTGCGCCCACGAGATCAGCAGTACGCCGGTCACCCGCGACTCGATGGCGATCGGGTAGCCCACCATCGCCGGACCCGGCCCGACCAGGGCGAGATCGGTCTCGGCCTGCCCGTCGAAGAGCACCGGATGCGCGTGCCGGACGACTTCGCTCATCGGTGTCGCGATCAGCGCCGGGATCCGGCGAGCCTCGCTGATCTGTTGAGACGTCCACCCTTCGGCGCCGATCAGGCGCAGCGACCCGTTCGGTTCGGCTGCGAACACCGCGACACCGCTCGGTGGGGGATCGCCCGCGTTGGCGAGGACCGCCGAGGTCAGGCCGGTGACGTCGTCGGCCGCGGTGAACGCGGCGACCGCCCGGCGCAGCCGCCGTTTCGCGGCGTCGGGCCAGGGCGGCGGCGTCGTCGGGGCCAGTCCGGCCATCACGGTGAGCGGGCGTGGTTCCGGCGTGATGGACAGCGCCTCGGTGCGGCGTGGGGTCGGCGGGGCGGCCGACGGAGTCACCGGCTCGGCCGGGATGGGGGCGGTGGCGGGGCGATCCGGTGGGGCGATCCCGTTGACGACGTCGGCGGCGACGTCGACCAGCGGCGTGTTGGTGTCCTGCGAGCGTCGGGAGAGCTGGGCGTACGCCGTCTCCGGGTCGCAGCCCTGGCGTTCGGCGAGGATGCCCTTCGCCTGCTCGATCAGGGCGCGCGTACGCATGGCCCGGCGCAGCCCGGCGACCTCCTGTTCGAGTCGCTGGACGCGGACCGGCCAGTTCTCGGCCGTGCTCTCCACCACCGGGCGATCATATGGCGGACCGCCGTCGGCCGCCCGTCGTCGGGCGTACGCGTGCTCCCCGTCTCGCCGAGCTACCCGGGTGAGCAAATGGGGCGAAACCGCCTTTTATCAGGGTGAAAGTGGTTAGCTAACCACTATGATGCGAGGACAGTGGCGCCGCCTGGTGGCCGCGAGCGGATTGGCGCTCGTGCTGGCCGCGACGGCCTGTAGCAACTCGAATGACAACAACAATGGCGGCAGCTCCACCGGTGGCGGCGAGAGCACCGACAACGGCTTCAAGGTCGGCATTCTTCTGCCGGAGTCCAAGACGACCCGGTACGAGACGTTCGACAAGCCGTACATGGAGGCGAAGATCAAGGAACTCTGCCCCAAGTGCGAGATCCTTTATCAGAACGCCGACCAGGACAGCACCAAGCAGCAGTCGCAGGCCGAGGCCATGCTGACGCAGGGTGCGAAGGTGCTCATCCTCGACCCGGTCGACGCCTCGGCCGCGGCGACCATCGTGAACAGCGCCAAGGGCCAGAACGTGCCAGTGGTCTCCTACGACCGGCTGGCCAAGGGCCCGATCACGTACTACGTCTCGTTCGACAACAAGAAGGTCGGGCAGCTCCAGGGGCAGGCCCTGCTGGACGCGCTCAAGGCCGGCGGTGATCCGAAGCGGGCCGACATCGTGATGATCAACGGCTCGCCGACCGACCCGAACGCGGCCGACTTCAAGGCCGGCGCCCACTCGGTCCTCGACGGCCAGGTGAACATCGGCAAGGAGTTCGACACGCCGGACTGGTCGCCGGACAAGGCCCAGCAGGAAATGGAGCAGGCGATCACCGCCCTGGGCAAGGACAAGATCATCGGCGTGTACGCCGCCAACGACGGCACCGCCGGCGGCGCGATCGCGGCGATGAAGGGCGGCGGCTTCACCTCGCCGTTCCCGCCGGTCACCGGGCAGGACGCCGAACTGGCCGCGATCCAGCGGATCGTCGCCGGTGAGCAGTACATGACCATCTACAAGGCGATCAAGCCCGAGGCCGAGATCGCGGCGACGATGGCCATCGACGCCGCCACCGGGCAGACCTACTCGGGCGAGCCGACCACCACCGTCAACAACGGCACCGTCGACGTCACCTCGGTGCTGCTGACCCCGGTCGTGGTCAAGAAGGACACCATCATGGACACGGTGGTCAAGGACGGCTTCTACAAGGTCGACCAGATCTGCACCTCGCAGTTCGCCTCGGCCTGCCAGGCGGCTGGTATCAAGTGACCGCCACGGACTCTCCGGTGCTCGCACTGACGGGCATCTCGAAGCGATTCGGCGCGGTGCAAGCCCTGACCGACGTCAGCCTGGAGGTGTATCCGGGCGAGG
The DNA here is from genome assembly GCF_040654195.1 of Hamadaea sp. NPDC050747. Classification (NCBI taxonomy): domain Bacteria; kingdom Bacillati; phylum Actinomycetota; class Actinomycetes; order Micromonosporales; family Micromonosporaceae; genus Hamadaea; species Hamadaea sp. NPDC050747. The sequence goes on along the minus strand of NZ_JBFAHM010000019.1, from coordinate 52,837 downwards.
TCGTCGCGCTCGTGGGTGACAACGGCGCCGGAAAGTCCACTCTCATCAAGGTGATCGCCGGTGTCGGCCCCGCCGACACCGGCGAGATCCGGTGGGAGAACCGGGCGGTCCACATCACGAAACCGGCCGACGCGACCGGGCTCGGCATCGCGACCGTCTACCAGGACCTCGCACTCTGCGACAACCTCGACGTCGTCGCGAACCTCTTCCTCGGCCGGGAACTGACGAGGACGTCCGCCCTGGACGAGATCGGCATGGAGAAGCGCTCCCGCGAGCTGCTGGGCAGCCTCTCAGTGCGGCTGCCGAGCGTACGCGTGCCGGTGGCCGGCCTGTCCGGTGGTCAGCGGCAGTCGGTGGCGATCGCCCGTTCCCTGCTCGGCGAGCCGAAGGTCGTGCTGCTGGACGAGCCGACCGCGGCCCTCGGCGTCGCCCAGACCGCCGAAGTGCTCGACCTCGTCGAACGACTCCGCGAACGGGGCCTGGGCGTGATCCTGATCAGCCACAACCTGGCCGACGTCAAGGCGGTCGCCGACCGGGTCGTGGTGCTGCGGCTGGGGCGCAACGCCGGGATGTTCGACCCCGACGAGACCAGCCAGGAGGAGATCGTGCAGGCGATCACGGGGGCCCTCGACAACGCGGTCACCCGCCGCCGGGCACGCAGCGAAGGCGCTCCGCCCTCGGCGTCCGGAGCGGACGACGACCGGGAGCTCGGGAGTGAGGCATGACCAACGCGACGATCCCGCCGCCCGCGGCCGGACCCCTGGCCGAGTCCGACACTCATTCCGTCTGGGAGCTCATCAAACGCCGCGTCCGCGGCGGTGAGCTGGGCGCGTGGCCGGTGGTCATCGGGCTGATCGTGATCTGGGTGGTCTTCCAGGCGCTCAACGACCGCTTCCTCACCGCGCAGAACCTGTCCAACCTGGCCCTGCAGATCACCGCAGTCGGCATGATCAGCGTCGGCATCGTGCTGGTGCTCCTGCTCGGCGAGATCGACCTGTCCGTCGGGTCGGTCGCCGGTGTCTGCGCCGCCGCCCTGGCCGTCCTGTCCGTACGCCGCGGCTGGTCCGACGTGGCCGCCATCATCGCGGCGCTGCTGCTCGGCGCGGTGATCGGGTTCCTGCAGGGCAGCATCTTCGCCAAGCTGGGCGTACCGGCGTTCGTCGTGACCCTGGCCGGCAACCTCGGCTGGCTCGGCCTCATGCTCTACCTGCTGGGCTCGGAAGGCACCATCAACGTGCCGACCGGCACCATCACCGACCTGATGAACACCAAACTCAGCCAGGCGGCGGGCTGGATCGTCGGGCTGGTCGTCGTCGCCCTGTACGCCGTCGCGGCGTTCACCGGCCGGGCTCGGCGAGCCTCCGCCGGCCTCCCCGCGGCCTCCCTCCGCAGCGACCTCATACGCGTCATCGGCCTGGCCGCGATCGTGGTCGTGACGGTCGCCGTGCTGAACTCCTGGCAGGGCGTACCGCTGGGGCTGCTGATCCTCGTCGGCCTGGTGGCGCTGCTGGACCTCGTCCTGCGCAAGACCCGGTACGGCCGCAGCATCTTCGCCGTCGGCGGCAACATCGAGGCGGCCCGCCGGGCAGGCATCAACGTGGCGGCGATCCAGATCTCCGTCTTCACCCTGTGCTCGACATTCGCGGCACTCGGCGGCATCCTGCTCGTCTCCCGCGGCTTCTCGGCGACCCAGACGACCGGCGCCAGCGACGTGCTGCTGCTGGCCATCGCCGGTGCGGTCATCGGCGGCGTCAGCCTCTTCGGCGGCCGGGGCAGCCCCTGGGGCGCCCTGTTGGGTGCGGTCGTACTCGGCTCGATCAGCTCCGGCATGCTGCTGATCGACGTCGACTCCTCCGTGCGATACATGATCACGGCAGCGGTGCTGCTCGCGGCGGTCATCCTCGACTCCGTGTCCCGACGGGGTCGCCGGTCGAGCGGTCGCGGCTGACCTCCTTCGTACGCGGGGCGCCGGGTTGCCGGCGCCCCGCTTCGGTTCGGCTGCGGCTTCGTGGGTGGGCGCTGCTGTTTTGCGCCGAAGAGGAGGGGCTCGCCGGGTTCGCGAGTCGATTTCGGCCGATTTCCATGATCAGGGTCATTTCCATGTCGCTATGGCAACGTAGAAGTGACCCTGATCATGGTCGGCCAAGCCGCAGCCAGTGCGAAAGCAAAACGCGCGGCGTCAGTCGAACAGCGAAGGCTGCAGAACCCCTTCCAGCACCAGAATCCGCCGCTTCAGCTCAATCCCCGGCCCGTATCCGCCCAACCCGTCGGACGCGAGAACCCGGTGGCAGGGGACGACGACGGGGATCGGGTTGCTGCCCATGATCTGGCCGACGAGGCGGGCGCTGCCGTCGGGCAGGCCGGAGCGTTCGGCGAGGTCGCCGTAGGTGATGGTCGAACCGAACGGGACGGTCTCGTAGAGCGTACGCAGGACGCGTTGCTGCGGTCCGGAGGTGAGCGACCAGTCGACGGGGAGGTCGAAGTCCTGACGGTCGCCGGCGGCCCACTCGGAGATCTGCCGAGCCGCTTCCGCGACGAGCAGGTCAGACGCCGCAGCGGGGCGTACGCCCCCGTGGCGGGCCAGCGACCGCTGAGCGGCCCCGCTCCCGTCGAACGAGACGCAGGCCAGCCCGTCGCCGGTCGCCGCCACGGTCAACGGGACCAGCGGCGTCGGCACGGAAAGCCACGCGAACTCCATCCCCCGAAGGTAGCGCGACCCTCTGACAGAGCAGAGCTCAGTCGTCGCCGGACCAGGCCCGGTCCTCAGCCTCCTTGCGGGCTTCGCGTTCGCGGATGACGTCGAGGGCGCGCGCTGCGGTCGCCTCGTCGGGGAACGGGCCGAGCAGGTACTGCTCCGCCTCCTGCCGGCCGTGCTCGGGCCGACGGTGTTTCAAGCAGTAGAACCACGGTTCGGAGTTCTCCATGCCCTTCATGCTCGCATGCGCCGCAAACACCCGCCGGAAACCCGGAATGTCGGGGAGGATCGGGGCATGACCGACTACACCGACGATGAACGGAAGACGCTGCGGGACGCCGGATTCGGCGCGATGATGCTCGTCTCCCAGGCCGATCCGGGCTTCTTCGCGATGTTCTCCGAGAGCATGGCGGGGGCGAAGGCGCTGGCGGCGGCCCCCGCCGAACTGCGGGACCTGTTCAAGAGCGGGGGCATGCCCTCGATGCCCAAGGGCGGCGCGGCCGAGGTCGAGTCGACCGTGCTCGGGCAGTTGTCGCAGGCCGTGCAGATCCTGCAGGCCAAGGCGCCGCAGGACGTGCAGGCGTACAAGGATGTCGTCGTGGCCGCGTGCGACCAGGTCGCGCAGGCGAAGGGCGGCGTGCAGGAGACCGAGACGGCCATGATCGCGAAGGTGAAGGCCGCTATCGGCGCGTAATCCGCGAGCCCTAGGCTCGCCGCATGGGCGAGCCTAGGGCGATTGCATGAGCAAGCGGGGTATTCACGACTGGGAGCCGTTGCGGCGGGCCACCTGGCTCGAACTCTTCTGCGACCTCGTGTTCGTGGTGGCGGTGGCCCGCCTGGGCCAGCTGTTGCACCACGACCACTCGCCCGGTGGCGTGGTCGCGTACACCGGGCTGTTCGTCGCCGTCTGGTGGCTGTGGATCAGCTTCTCCTACTTCGCCGACCTCTTCGACGACGACGGCCCGTGGCATCGCGCGGCCCAGCTGATCGCCGCGCTCGGCGCCGCCGTGCTCGCGGTCACGATCCAGCCCGGATTCGACTCCGCGCGGTTCGCCGCCATCTTCGCGCTGCTCCTGCTCTTCCTGACCGGCTTGTACGCGATCATGGGGCGGTCGGTTCCGCGAGCCGCCGAGCTATGCCGCTGGTATGTCGTCGGTTCCGCTTCGGGTGCGGTGCTCTGGGGCGCCTCGCTGCTCGTCAGTGGACCGGCGCGCTATGCCTTCTGGGTTGTGGCGCTCGTGGTCAACGCGACCGTCTCCGGGCCGCTGGCGTACGCCCGGATGAAGAACCCGCCCGTGCAGGTCTCCCACATGCCGGAGCGATTCGGGTTGTTCACCCTGGTCGTCCTGGGTGAGGCGGTCTGGAGCACGGTCGCCGGGATCACCGAGGGCGCCTGGAGCCCCGGTGCGGTGACCGTCGCCGTGAGCGGTTTCGTCATCGCCTGCGGCATCTGGTGGGTCTACTTCGGAGCGTTCGACGAGGCCGCGATCGACCGGGCCTTGGCCGGCGGCCGCAACGCTCAGGTCAAGTCCTTCCTCTACGGGTACGGCCATCTGCTCATATACGTGGCGATCGCGGCGACCGGGATCGGGGTGGAGGTCGCGGCCGAGACGGCGGCCGAGCACCACCACGGCACCCTGCCGTTGTTCGCCGTGGCGCAGGCGGTCATCATCGCCGGCTTCGTGCTCGTCTCCACCGGGATCGGGCTCGACCTCGGGGTCGGGCGGCGTACGCACGCCGTCATGATCGGGCTGAAGTCGCTGATCGGCGTGACGGCGCTGGGCCTAGGGCTGTTCACCGAGTCGCCGGTGCTGACCGTCACGGCGGTGGCGGCGGCCTGGCTCGTCCTGCTCGTCGCGGAGGCGATCATCGTCCACCGATTGGGTCGCTCTAAGATCATCGCCGGGGCAGACGTCCCGGAGACCTGGGGAGGCTCGGATGCGGCGATGGCTGCCGGTGGCGATGACGGCGTTGGCGCTGACGACGTCGGTTCTGACAGCGGGCTGCGGATCGGCGAAGGAGCCTGAGTTCACCGGCGGCCAGCCCGGCCTGGTCGGCAGCGGGGCCGGGGTCTCCGACGTCCAGCCGACCTCCGCGGCCGACGCCCAGTCGACGCCGGCGGCGAGCGCGTCCGCCGTTCCGCCGACTCCCGGCGCGGTGGTGAACGGGGCGACGACCGCTCCGATCCCCGCCGGTCAGCCGCAGCTCGTGCGGCTGGGCGTACCGGTGGCGAAGTGGCAGGCCGAGTTCGACCGGATCGTCGCGGCCAAGTACCGGCTGGTGCACTTCGACGGCTACGAGGTCGGCTCGCAGACCTTCGTCAACGCCTTGTTCCGCCCGAGTGACGGCGTCGCCTGGCAGTCGCGGAGCAACCTCACGGCGACCGCGTACCAGACCGCGTTCGACCAGTTCAAGGCTCAGGGCTACCGGCTGGCCGACGTCAGCAGCTACCTCGTGGCCGGTCAGCTGCGGTACGCCGCCATCTGGCGGAAGGCGTCCGGCCCGGCGTGGGTGGCATACCACGGCTATTCGCAGACCGCACATCAGGCCAAGATCGATGCGCTGACCAAGGAGGGCTACCACCCGGTGGCCGTCTCGGTCGTCGCGCCGAACGATACTCCTCAGTGGACGGCGTTGTACGTCAAGGAGAACGTCGGCTCGTGGCTGGCGAAGTCATGGTTGACCCTGGCGGAGTACCAGACCCAGTGGGATGCCGCGATGGCCAAGGGCATGCGGGTGAGCTACCTGAGCGCGACCCAGTACGCCGGTGGCGTCCGGATCTCGGTCATCTTCCAGGCCGGCAGCGGTGCCTACGAGGCGCGGTTCGGGCTCACCGCGGCGGACGCGGCGACGAAGACGGGGACGAACCAGTCGGCCGGGCGGCTCACGCGAGCGGTCGCCGGGTACGCCGCAGCCGGCTCGGCTCGCTTCGCGCTCGCCTGGTCCTAGGCGCGCTCGCCACCCGGGTACGCGGCCAGCAGCGCGTCGATCTCAGCCATCGCTTGAGCGGTGGACGTGAGGTGCACTCCGTGCATGCCGACCTCGACGGCCGCCGTCACGGCCCAGGCGGTGTCGTCGAGGAAGACCACCTCGTCGGGGCGTACGCCCAACCGCTCGCAGCTCAGAAGGTAGATCTGGGGGTCTGGTTTGGACAGCCCGCACTCGTGGGAGTAGACGATGTCGTCGGTCATCTCGGGATAGCGGTACACCGCCGCCTCCCGTTCTCGCGCGCCGACGAAACTGTTGCTGACGATGCCGGTGAGGTAGCGCCGGTGCAGCCCCTCGAAGTACGCCGTGAGCTCGACGTTCGGCGTACCGAGGTAGTCCGTCCAGAGGTCGGCCAGGAACTCCTCGGTCTCGGCCTCAGAGCTCCCGATCGCGGCGACGATCCCGGGCAGGACCTCGGCCTCGGTGATCAGCCCGATCGCGCCACGCTCCCAGATGGCGGCCAGCCGGCCGCTCATCTCGTCCGGGTCGAGTCGCCAGCGGGCGGCCCACTTCTGCATCACCTGAGCGGACCCCTCGGGGTCGGTCAGCTCGAGGACGCCGCCGATGTCGAATACCACAGCACGAATCGCCATGTCAGATGGTCCTTTCCGGCGTTGCCTACAGCGCGTCCACGAAGTCCTTGGCTTCCTTCAGGCCGAGTCCGGTCTTCTCGCGTACCAGTTTGATCGCCTGAATGATCTGCCCACGGGCCTTGAGGTCGGCCGCCTGCGCGGCCACCTCGTCCGCTGGGGGTCGGCCCGCGAGCGGCGGGCGGACGGCGAACGGTACGCGGCCGGCCGCCATGGCCTCGACCGCGTTCTTGGCTTCCTTGAGCCCGACGCCGGTGCGTTCGCGGTAGAGCTTGATGGCCTGGATCTTCTGGCCTCGGGCGAGCAACGCGGCGAGGTCCTCGTGGCTGTCGGCCGCGGATCGGGGCGGGGCCGGCGACCGGGCGGCCAGTTGGTCCGACACCAGGTCATCGGGCCGGCGGCCCTTCGACGCCCGGCCGAGCAGGAACGCGACGATCGCCACTCCCACCAGGAGGGCGATCGTCGGCAGGTCGAGATCCACGCCGCTGACCCTACTCGGCCGCGGCCACGGGCGGACTAGTCAGAACTTCGTAGTCAGGAGGGTCGGCATGCCGGCCGGTACGCCGATCGCCGGAGCGTCGGCCAGGGTCGGCTCGTCCTCGGGCTCGGCCGCGAGCAGGGCGCGCAGCGCCGCGGCCCGGTCGGCGATCGCGGCGTCGGCGAGGTGGCGTAGCTGGTCCGCCTCGTCGGCGGTCAGCCCGTAGAGGGTCGCGACCCGGTCCGGCTGCTGACGGGTGGCTCGGGCGAAGTCCTTGTCGATGCTCAAGCGGGCGATGGCGTCGGCGAACTGGGACATCGTGGCTCCTTCCGCGGCTTCGCTCCCGCGCGTGATCTCCGCGCGTGATCTCACGGTAGGTCCCGGCGTGCGGTCCTGACCTCGGGTTTTGTACGGAAGTCTGGGCGGCCGGCCGGCTAGGTACCGGCCTCCGTACAACCAGGTCGCCGAGATGTCGCACACCAAGTGCGATGCGGGAACCGCATATCGATGTCTAGTGACATCCCGTCGGGTCGCCATGAGTGGCGGCTCCCGTACCCCTGACGATGGTGGGAACACGACGGATGAGCTCTCGCACTTCGCGCCTGCGGGCGAAGATCGCCTTCCTGCTGGCGTCGCTCGCGGCCCTCTGGGCCTTCGCGGCGTTCGTGACGGTCCGCGACGGCCTGACCCTCCTCTGGATCCGTACGCTGGACTCCGAGGTCGGCCGCCCGACGAACGCGCTGGTCCAATCGGTCCAGGAGGAACGCCGCCGATCGGCGGTCTACCTGGCGCTGGCCGAAAGCGGTGACGCGACCGCGAAGGCGGCCGCGCGTACCGCTCTCGACACCGCCCGGCAGCACACCGACGAGTCGGTCGCCGTCTTCCGCGATTCCGTCGGCGGAACCGCGTCTCGGTGGGCGCAGTCGGACAGCACCGCCGCCCGCCTCGCCCAACTCGACAGTCAGTTGACCGCGCTGCCGGCCGAACGGTCTGATGTGGACGCCGGGCGGGTGGAGCGTACGGCGGTCACCGCCTTCTACACCGGCGTCGTGGCCAAGGGTTACGAGATCTTCGAGACGATCTCCGTCTTCTCCGACCGGGACATCAACAGCCGGCTGGAACATCTGCTGACCCTGTCGCGCGGCCGGGAACTGCTCTCGCAGGAGGACGCGCTCATCTCCGGCGTGATCGCGGCCGGCCGGTTCAGCCCGGCGGAGGCGGCCGAGTTCGCCCGGATCGTCGGCGCCCAGCGGTACACCCGCCAGGTCGGCGTGGCCGGACTGACCGGCGACACGGCGATCTACCAGCCAGTCCTCGACGGGCAGGCGTTGGGCCGATTCCAGGCGCTCGAAGACCAGATCATCCTGCAGGGCGCGGGCGTCGCCCCGGTCACCGCCACCACCTGGCGCGCCACACTCGATCCCGCGCTGACCTCGCTCGCCCAACTCGACATCGACCTCGCCGACGCGACCCTCGACCAGGCCACCGGGCCGGCCGTGATGATCGTCGTCCGGCTGATCCTCGCCGCCGGGCTCGGCCTGATCGCCGTCGTCGCCTCGATAATCCTGTCCATCACCACGGCGCGGGCGATCGTCCACCAACTCCGGCGGCTCCGCGACGCCGCCGACGATCTGGCGACGGTACGCCTGCCGCGGGTGGTGGAACGGCTGGCCGCCGGGGAGGAAGTCGACGTCGAAGCGGAAGCGCCCCCGTTGGCCTTCGGCGCCGACGAGATCGGCCAGGTGGGAGAGGCGTTCACCAAGGCGCAGGAGACCGCCGTCCGGGTCGCCGTCGACCAGGCCGAGCTGCGCCGGGGCGTACGCGACGTCTTCGTGAGCCTGGCCCGCCGCAACCAGGCGCTCATCCACAGCCAGCTGCGGTTGCTGGACGACATGGAATGCCGGGTCACCGACCCGACCGATCTCGAGGAGCTGTTCCGGGTCGACCACCTCGCCACCCGGATGCGCCGCAACGCCGAGAACCTGCTGGTGCTGTCCGGTGCGACGGCCGGACGCGGATGGCGGCGGCCGGTCCCGATCGCGGACATCCTCCGGGCGGCCTGTGCGGAGGTCGAGGGCTACCACCGAGTCGTCATCCAGCCCGGCGACGCCGCCGAGCTGGCCGGCCGGGCCGTCGGCGACGTCATCCACCTGCTCGCCGAGCTGGTCGAGAACGCCCTGTCGTTCTCCCCGCCGGACACCACCGTGCACGTCAAGGGGGCGCGTGTCGGCACCGGTCACGTCCTCGAAGTCGAGGACCGCGGCCTGGGCATGAGCGAGGCCGCCCTGGAGGAGGCCAATGACCTGCTCCGCGACCCGCCGGAGTTCAAGCTGACGAGCACCGCCCGGCTCGGCCTGTTCGTGGTCGGCCGGCTGGCTCAGCGCCACGAGATCGAGGTGCAGCTCCGGCGGTCGCCGTACGGCGGGGTCACCGCGATCGTGCTGATTCCGGAGAAGCTCATCTCCGGTCGCCCGCCCGCGTCCGAGCTGAGCCTCCTGGAGGCTGCCGTCGCGCTGCCGGCGGCGCCCGAGAGCCGTCCCCGGGTCGCCGCGGCCACTCCGGTCGCGCTCGCGGTCCGCGCCGAGCCGCCGGTCCGGGTCGTCACCGCGCGTACGCCGTCGGGGCTGCCGGTGCGGCCCCGGCCCAACCCGCCGTCACCGCCGCAGGTGCGCGACGTCCGGGATCTGATGAGCGCCTTCCAACGCGGTACGCAACGCGGCCGGGCGGAAGCCACCGAAACACCCGTGGAAGGGGAGAGCAATGACCCAGCGACCGACCGCTGAGCTCGGCTGGCTGGTCGACGACCTGGTCGGTCGGCTGCCGGGCGCCGAGATGGCAGTGGTGCTGTCCGCCGACGGATTGGTGATGGCGGCGGACTCGGCGACCGCCCGGGAGGACGCCGAACACCTCGCGGCCGTCTCGGCGAGCCTGTTCGGGCTGGCCCGCGGCGCGAGCCGCCGGTTCGGCAAAGGCGTCGTCCGCCAGGCCGTGATGGAGATGGCGTCGGGCTTCCTCTTCGTCAGCTCCGGCGGCACCGGGGCCTGCCTGGCGGTCATCACCGACGACTCCGCCGACATGGGGCTGACGGCGTACGAGATGGCCATGCTCGTGACGCGGGTCGGTGACTACCTGTCCGCCCCCGCCCGTACCCCGGCCGCGGTCGAGTGACCGGCCCGGATCCGGTCCAGCCGGAGGACCAGGCCTGGCTGGACGACGACGCCGGTCCGGTCGTCCGCCCGTACGCGCTGGCCGCGGGCACGACGGCGGAGGCGGCCGAGGAGTTCGACCTCATCGCCGTGGTGCTGGCCAGCCGGCCGCCCGCGGCCACCGACGCCGCGCTCGGTTCGGCTTCGGCCCGTATCCTGCAGCTCTGTCAGGAGCCACTGTCGGTTGTGGACCTCTCCGCCCGGATGAACCTGCCGGTCGGCGTGGTACGGGCGCTGCTCGGCCAACTGGCGGCCCGCGACCTGATCCGGCGGAGCCAACCCGGCCCGGCCGCCCTGCCCAGCGAAGAGATCTACAAGGCGGTCCTCCATGGATTACGAGCACTCTGACCTCGCGCTGCCGACGGCGTACAAGATCGTCGTCGCGGGTGGGTTCGGCGTCGGCAAGACCACGCTGGTCGGCGCGGTCAGCGAGATCCAGCCGTTCTTCACCGAAGAGGTGCTCACCGACGTCAGCCTCGGCGTGGACGACGTCTCCGGAGTCGAGGCCAAGACCACGACGACGGTGGCGCTGGACTTCGGGCGCATCCGGATCAGCCCGGAGCTGATGCTCTACCTGTTCGGCACACCCGGTCAGGACCGCTTCCTGTTCATCTGGGACGAACTCGTCGAAGGCGCGATCGGCGCGGTCGTCGTCGCCGACACCCGCCGCCTGGAGGACTCGTTCACCTCCATCGACTACTTCGAGCGCATGGGCGTGCCGTTCATCGTCGCGGTCAACTGCTTCGACGGCACCCGGGTGTACGCCGCCGACGAGGTCAAGGCGGCGCTCAACCTCGATCCCGGCGTACCGGTGCGGCATTGCGACGCGCGAAAACGCGACTCGGTGAAGGAAGTCCTCGTCACGCTGCTGGAGCACCTGCTGAACCTGCGCGCCGTCGCCGTCTGACGCCGCCGCCCCACGCCGACCCTTGAGCGCGGCTCCCTTCGGCGCCCGTCCTGGGGCGCCGGCCCGTTGGGCGCCCGTCCTGGGGCGCCGGCCCGGTGGGCGCCCGTCCTGGGGCGCCGGCCCGTTGGGCGCTGGATCAGGGTTCCAGGTCGAATCTTGCCGCAAGATTCGACCGACATCCGTGATCCAGCGCTGGAAAGCGGCGGGCGGGCGCCTTCAGAAGGTGCGCTCGGCCAGCCGGCGCAACAATGCCCGTTGCTCCTCGGTCTCCGGCGCCGGTACGCCACGAGCCTCCGACACCAGCTCCATGGCCTGTTCGGCGGTGGCGCCGAGGGCGATCAGCGCGGCCGCCGCAACGATGCCGGACCGGCCGATCCCGCCCCGGCAGTGGGCCACGATGAAGTCGCCGGACCGCAGGCGCACGGCCAGTTTCGCGGCGAGTTCGGCGAGATCGTCGAGGTCCGGCACGGAGAAGTCGGCAATCGGGAAGTCGATGTACGCCAGCCCGGCGTCGCGGGCGACCTCCGGTTCGGCGGCCAGCCCCAGCAGGTCGCGTTCGCCCTCGGTGAGCGCGCAGATCAGCGCGTCCACTCCCTTGCGCCGCAACCCGTGCAGCGCGCGTACAAGAGCATCGCCGCCGGTCGGACGGGACATCACCGCCAGCCGCCCCGAGACCGGCCAGTCCACGAGAAACGGTCCGGCCATGGGCGAATCTTATGGCCTCAGCCGGCGTGGCGAGTACGGGATCCGCCCCGCCGGAACGGGACCTGCAGGACCAGCACCGCAGCGAGAATCACGACGCCGCCGAGGAGCTGCCCCGGAGTCAGCCGCTCGCCGTAGACGGCGGCCGTGGTCGCGACGGTGACCGCGGGTTCGGCACACGACAGGATGGACGCCGTCGGCGCGCCGACGAGCCGGATGCCGGCCAGCAGCGTCGCGATCGGGACCACTGTGGAGAAGATCGCCAGCAGCACGACCCATCCCCATCCGGTCACCGCGGTCGGCCCGGTCATCGAGCCGGTCGCGTACCCGGTTGCGGTCATGGTCACGCAGGCCGAGGTGCAGACGATCGCGGAGAGCAGGAAGACGTCCAGGTCAGCGGGCACGCCGGCGGCCACGGTCAGATACAAGGCGTACGCCGCGGCGGAGCCCAGTGCCAGCGCGACTCCGATCCCGGCGGCCGAACCGATCGACCCACCCGAGCCCAGGATCAGCACCAGGCCGATGGCCGAACACAGCAGGGCGGCGTACCGGCGGCGATCCGGGCGTTCCCGGCGCAGCAGCACGGCCAGTCCGGTCACCAGCGCCGGGTACAGGTAGAGCAGCAGTCCGGTCAGCGACGCGTCGATCCAGGCGAGCGAGCTGAAGTAGAGCACCGCTTGGGCGGCGTACCCGATGCCCCCGAGGCCGATGCACGTGATCAGCGTGCGGCGAGTCGGAAAGGCCGGACGCCGGAAGGCCACGATGACCCACAAGACGGCGGCGGCGACGGCGAAGCGGCCCGCGAGCATCGCCGGGACGCTGATCCCGGCGGCGTAGGACTGCTTGGCGAAGACCGCGGACAGCCCGAACCCGGCCGCCGAGACCAGGCACAACACGGCGCCCAGACCGGGCGCCGGCCGACGGCGAGGAGTCGAGGGGCGCACATCGGCCGGCGCCGCAGCAGGGGCCACTTCCGTGGTCATGTCTGGAGACGGTAGGCCGGTCCGAGCTATCGAGGTAGCCTGTTTTTCCTCCAGGACCCGAAGGAAATGCCTTGATGACGCTGCACCAGTTGCGGTGCTTCCTCGCGGCGGTCGAGCACGGCTCGTTCACCGCCGCCGCCGGCGCGCTCGGGTACGCCCAGCCGTCGGTCTCGGAGCAGGTCAGGCTCCTGGAACAGCACCTCGACGCGCCGCTGTTCCGCCGAGTCGGGCGGGGACTGGTGCCGACCGAGGAGGCGCGGGCGCTCGTCCCGCACGCGGCAGCGGCGCTGGCCGCGGTCGAGGAGGCGGACCGGGCCGTCGCCGACGTACGCCAGGTGCTGACCGGCACCGTCCGATTCGGAATCTTCAAGACGTCCCGGTTCTATCTGGGGGCGGACCTGGTCGGCGACGTGCTGCGCCGGCATCCGGGCGTACGCCTGGAGCTGGTCGGGCAGAACTCGGCCGAACTGCGCGACCTGCTCCGCAAGGGCGCCTTGGAAGCGGGGCTGATCGCGCTGCCCGTCGAGGAGGAAGGGCTGGCCGTCAACCCCGTGATGCGCGACGAACTGGTCTACCTCAGCGCGCACCCGGATCGCCTGGTACGCCCGGTGACTCCGGCCGGTCTCGCGGCGGCGCCGCTCGTCCTGCCCGACGTCAGCTGGCGCGAGGCCGACTCCACCCGCCGGGCGTTGGCGCACAGCGTCCAGTCCGCCGGATATTCGCTGCGACCCCGGGTCGAGGTGGAGGACGTGGAGACCGCGCTGGAGGTCGCCGCGACCGGGCTGGCGGACACGGTGATCTGGCGCGGCGTCCTGCACCGGCTGGCGGATCGGCTGCCACCCGGGCTGGGCTGGACTCCGCTGCGGCCGCGGCTCTACGAGACCTTCGCCATCGTGCACCGGCCGGACGCGCAGCTCTCGGCGGCCAGCCGGGTCGTCATCGAGCTGGCCGCCGCCCGGATGCGGGCACTCGCCGCCGCCCTTTGACTCCGCCGCCCCGTTCTCACGACCGCGCTCCGCCGAAGCACCCACCGACGCGCTCCGCCGCTCCGCTCCGCCGACGGCGCTGGATCAGGGATCTCGGTCGAATCTTGGTCCAAGATTCGACCCGGATCCCTGATCCAGCGCCTGAGCGCGCACCAGCGCACCAGGCGCACCACGGGCACCAGAGGCACCAAGCGAACCGGGCGAACCGGCGCTCAGCGCACCGGGCGCATCCAGCGGGGGAGCGCTTTCTCGCGGACCGCCAACGTTGGCACATCGGGAATTCGTTGTTGCCGACAGCAAAATGGCTGGCCAGGCGTTGTCGCAAGGAAACGGCCGGGAAACAAGGTCTTGACATCGACGGTAGTCGGGATGAAATCTCTCTCCAGAGAGCGCTCTCCAACCCCCGTTCCGACTCCGTCCCCTGGAGATGTCATGAGACGTCTGCACGCCACAGCGGTGGCGGCCGCGGCAGCTCTGCTCGCGACCTGCTTCGCCGTCGTGCTCACCGGCTCGGCCAAGGCGGCCGACCCGCTGCTCTCCCAAGGCAAACCCGTCACCGCCTCGTCCACCGAGAACGCCGGCACCCCGGCCGCCAACGCCGTCGACGGCAACACCGGGACCCGTTGGTCGAGCGCGTTCAGCGATCCGCAGTGGATCCAGGTCGACCTGGGCGCCACCGCCACGGTCAGCCAGGTCGTCCTGCAATGGGAGGCGGCGTACGCGACCGCGTTCCAGTTGCAGGTCTCGGCCGACGCCACCACGTGGAGCACCGTTTACAGCACCACCACCGGCACCGGCGGCACTCAGACGCTCACGGTGAACGGCACCGGCCGCTATGTGCGGCTTTACGGCACGGCCCGGGCGACCGCGTACGGGTATTCGCTGTGGGAGTTCCAGGTCTACGGCTCCACCGGAACAGCGAGCTGCGGCACGGCCAACGCCGGGCTCAACCGGCCCGCGACCGCGTCGTCGGCCGAGAGCGCCGGAACGGCGGCCGCGTACGCCGTCGACGGCAACACCGGGACCCGTTGGTCGAGCGCGTTCAGCGATCCGCAGTGGCTCCAGGTGGACCTCGGCAGCGTCCAGACGGTCTGCCAGGTCGTCCTGCAGTGGGAGGCGGCGTACGCGACCGCGTTCCAGATCCAGGTGTCCGACACGGGATCGACCTGGACCAGCATCTACAGCACCACGACCGGGACCGGCGGCACGCAGACGCTGACCGTCAACGGATCCGGCCGCTACGTCCGCCTCTACGGCACCGCCCGGGCCACCGGCTACGGGTACTCACTCTGGGAGTTCGTCATCCGTACGCGCACCACCACGAGCCCGACCCCCACCAGCCCGACGCCGACGCCCACCGGCCCGCAGCTGCCCGGCGGCGGTCCGCTCGGCCCGAACGTCAAGGTCTTCGACCCGAGCATGTCGGGCGCGACCATCCAGAGCCAGGTCGACACCGTCTTCGCCCAGATGGAGTCCAACCAGTTCGGCTCCCAGCGGTACGCCCTGCTGTTCAAGCCGGGCACGTACAGCGGCTTCAACGCCCAGATCGGCTTCTACACCTCGATCGCCGGCCTCGGGCAGAACCCGGGCGACGTCCGCATCAACGGTGACGTCACCGTGGACGCGGGCTGGTTCAACGGCAACGCGACCCAGAACTTCTGGCGGTCGGCCGAGAACTTCTCGATCTACCCGTCGGCCGGCTTCACCCGGTGGGCCGTCTCGCAGGCCGCTCCGTTCCGGCGGATCGACGTGCACGGCGACCTGAACCTCGCGCCCAACGGCTACGGCTGGGCCAGCGGCGGCTACATCGCCGACTCCCGGGTCAGCGGTCAGGTCGGCCCGTACTCGCAGCAGCAGTGGTACACCCGGGACAGCCAGATCGGGAGCTGGGGCAACGGCGTCTGGAACATGGTGTTCTCCGGTGTGCAGGGCGCGCCCGCGCAGGCGTTCCCGAACCCGCCGTACACGACGCTGGCGACCACTCCGGTGAGCCGGGAGAAGCCGTACATCTACGTCGACGGGACCGGGGCGTACCGGGTGTTCGTGCCGTCGCTGCGGACCAACGCGTCCGGGACGACGTGGGCGAACGGGTCGACGCCGGGCAGCTCTATTCCGCTGACCCAGTTCTACGTCGCGCAGCCCACCGACTCGGCGGCCACCCTGAACCTGGCCCTCGCCCAGGGGCTCAACCTGCTCTTCACACCGGGCGTCTACCACCTGAACCAGACGCTCACCGTGACGCGCGCCGACACCGTCGTCCTCGGCCTCGGGTACGCCACCCTGATCCCCGACAACGGTGTCATCCCGATGACCGTCGCCGACGTCGACGGGGTGAAGATCGCCGGCCTGCTCTTCGACGCGGGCACGGTCAACTCGCCGGTCCTGCTCCAGATCGGACCGAACGGGGCGAGCGCGTCGCACGCCGCGAACCCGATCTCGATCAACGACGTCTTCTTCCGCATCGGCGGCGCGGGCGCGGGCAAGGCCACCACCAGCCTCATCGTCAACAGCAACAACACCCTGATCGACCACATCTGGGCCTGGCGCGCCGACCACGGCACGGGGGTCGGCTGGACGGTGAACACCGCCGACACCGGCCTCATCGTCAACGGCAACAACGTCACCGCCCTCGGCCTGTTCGTCGAGCACTACCAGAAGTACGAGGTGATCTGGAACGGCAACGGCGGCAAGACGATCTTCTTCCAGAACGAGATGCCGTACGACCCGCCGAACCAGGCCGCCTGGCGAGCCGGCGGCTATGCGGCGTACAAGGTGGCCGACACCGTCACCTCGCACGAAGGCTGGGGATTGGGCAGCTACTGCTACTTCAACGTCGACCCGACCATCGTCGCCGACCACGGCTTCGAGGTACCGGTCACCGCCAACGTGAAGTTCCACGACCTGCTCACCGTCTCCCTCGGCGGCAACGGCACGATCGCGCACGTCATCAACTCCACGGGCGGACCCGCCCAGGGCACGGCCACCGTCCCGGTGAACATCGTCAGCTTCCCCTGACGGTGCCGCTCCCACGCGCCGCGCGGACCCGCCCAGTCCGCGCGGCGTACCCTCCTGAAAATGCGAAAAGCGAGCGGCGCGATGTTCGGGCTGGCCCTCGGCGACGCGCTGGGCAAGCCCACGGAGTTCCTGCGGTACGCGGACATCACCGCCCGATTCGGCCCAGGGGGTCCGGCCGAGCCGGACGGCGAGCCGGCCCTGGTCACCGACGACACGCAGATGACCCTGGCGGTGGCCGAGGCGCTGCTGGAGGCCGACGTCTTTGACGCCGCGACCCTGGAACCGTTGTGGTGTAAGCGCTTCATGGCTTGGGCGGTGAGCCCGGAGAACAACCGCGCACCCGGCATGACCTGTCTGCGCGCGATCGGGCGGCTGGCCGAAGGGCAGCCGTGGATCGCCGCGACCGAGGCCGGTTCGAAGGGGTGTGGCGCGAACATGCGGGTGGCACCGGTCGGCCTGGTGCCCGGCGTGCCCGACGCGGACCGGGCGGGGATGGCGCAGTTGCAGGCGGCCCTGACGCATGGGCATCCGACGGCATTGGCGGCCAGTGACCTGACGGCTTTCGCCGTGCACTGGCTGCGGGGCGGGCTCGCTCCGCACGACCTGCCGGCCGCGCTGCGGCAG
Organism: Hamadaea sp. NPDC050747; assembly: GCF_040654195.1. Classification (NCBI taxonomy): domain Bacteria; kingdom Bacillati; phylum Actinomycetota; class Actinomycetes; order Micromonosporales; family Micromonosporaceae; genus Hamadaea; species Hamadaea sp. NPDC050747. The sequence goes on along the minus strand of NZ_JBFAHM010000019.1, from coordinate 35,663 downwards.
CGGTGCGCCGACCAGCGCCGCGTCTATCACTTCGCCTGGCTGGGCGACCTCTGGCAGCGCCCCGGTGAGGCGACGCCCGAGGAGTTCATCGCGCGCGGCTGGGACGAATGCGCCGCCGTTCTCGACCGCCTCGCCGTGGCCCTCGCCGTCGGGGATCGAGTCGCCGACCCGTGCCTGGCGACCGGGGAAGGCTGGATCGCCGAGGAGGCGCTCGCCACCGGCCTGCTCTGCTTCCTCCTGTACGCCGACGACCCGGTCGCGGCTCTCCGGCGGGGTGCGGTGACCTCCGGGGACTCCGATTCGATCGCCTCCCTCGCCGGTGCGTTCGCCGGAGCGGCGTACGGCGTGGCTGCCTGGCCGACTGATTGGGTCCGCCGCATCGAGTACGCCGCCGACCTGGAGCGAATCGGCCGAGCGTGGGACTGACCCCCGGTGTCGTTTCCGCGGTCGCTCGTTCGACGTATGGGTGACTTCACCGTTCAGCGAAGGGGAGATTCGAGATGCGAGTCATGGTGATCATCAAGTCCGACGAGAACGCCGAGGCGGGGGTGCTGCCCGGCGACGAGGTCGTCGGCGCGATGATCAAGTACAACGAGGAGCTGATCAAGGCGGGCGTGATGCTCGCCGGCGAGGGCCTGCACCCGAGCGTCAGAGGGGCGCGGGTCACCTTCAAGGCGGGCAAGGCCACCGTCGTCGACGGGCCGTTCGCCGAGGCGAAGGAGCTGATCGCGGGCTTCTGGCTGTGGCAGGTCAAGTCGATGGACGAGGCGGTCGAATGGGTCAAGCGGATGCCGGCCTCGCAGGGCACCTCCGACGACCAGGTCGCCGAGATCGAGATCCGCCAGGTCTTCGAGAACGAGGAGTTCGAGGGCCAGATCGACCCGGAGCTCCAAGCCAAGGACGCGCAGCAGCGCGCTAATTTGCAGTGATCGACGCCTGCCTGCTCTGATAGGGCGGTGTCGGCAGCGCATCGGGCAGTGGACGCGGTCTGGCGGATCGAATCCGCACGGATCATCGCCGGGCTCGCCCGGGTCGTCCGCGACGTCGGCCTGGCCGAGGAACTCGCTCAGGACGCGCTGGTCGCCGCGCTCGAACAATGGCCTGAGTCAGGCGTACCGGATAACCCGGGCGCCTGGCTCATGCTCATCGCCAAGCGGCGTGCGGTCGACTACCTGCGACGGCAGGAGACGCTGACGCGCAAGGTCGCCGAGTTGGGCCGCGACCTGACAGAGCACGGGGAGTCCTTCGAAGCCGAGGTCGACGCCGCGCTCGACGACGACATCGGCGACAACCTGCTCAGCCTCGTCTTCACCGCCTGCCATCCGGTCCTGTCCCCGGAAGCCCGGGTCGCCCTCACCCTGCGCCTCCTCGGTGGGCTCACCACCGACGAGATCGCGCGGGCGTACCTGGTGCCCGAGACGACCGTCGCTCAACGCATCACCCGGGCCAAGAAGACCCTGGCGCAGAAGCAGATCCCGTTCGAGACGCCCCGCGGCGCCGAGCTGAGCGACCGCCTGCCCTCCGTCCTCGAAGTCGTCTACGCCATCTTCAACGAGGGGTACGCGGCCACCACCGGGACGAGCTGGATCCGCCCGACGTTGTGCGAGGAAGCCCTGCGACTCGGCCGCATCCTCGCCGAACTCGTCCCGCGCGAGCCCGAGGTGCACGGCCTCGTCTCGCTCATGGAGATCCAGGCCTCCCGCCTGCGCGCCCGGGTCGGCCGGGACGGCAAACCCGTGCTGCTCCTCGACCAGAACCGGGCCCGCTGGGACCGCATCCTGATCCAGCGTGGCCTGACCGCCCTCGACCGGGCGTTCTCGATCGGCGAACCAGTCGGCCCCTACACGCTCCAAGCCGCCATCGCCGCCTGCCACGCGCGCGCGGCCACCGCCGAGGACACCGACTGGGCTCAGATGGTCCGGCTCTACGAACTCCTCGGCGAACTCGCCCCGTCCCCGGTGGTCGACCTCAACCGGGCGGTCGCCGTCAGCATGGCGTCCGGCCCCGAAGCCGCGCTGAAGCTGGTCGACGCGCTGGCCGACGAACCCACGCTGGCCGCGTACCACCTGCTGCCGAGCGTGCGCGGCGACCTGCTGGTCAAGCTGGGCCGCACGGCCGAGGCCCGCGCCGAGTTCGAGCGCGCCGCCTCACTCACCCGCAACGAGTCCGAGCGCGTCCTGCTGCTTGAGCGGGCACACTCCCTTCCTTGACCAGTACGCGAACCGCAGTGCCATACTCGCGCTCATGGGAACCTGGGACGCCGGACCGTACGACAACGACGACGCCTCCGACTGGCTGGAAGACCTCCTCGAAGCCGACCCGGCCGAGTGGTCGGACATCATCGCCGAGACCCTGACAGCCGTCGTCGACTGGGACGACTACCTCGAATACCCGGAAGCCGCCGAAGCCGTGGCCGCCGCCGCAGTCGTGGCATCCCAACTGCCCGGCATGGAGGCGTACGCCCCGGAGATGTTCGCCGACGACGAAGAACTCGACTTCCCGGAATCCCTCCGCGACCTAGCCGTACGCGCCCTGGACCGGATCGTGGGCGACGAGTCCGAGTGGCGTGAGATGTGGGACGGCAACGGCGACGAAGCCTTCGACGTCGTACGCGAACTCCGCGCCGCCCTCGCCGGCTAGCGGCTCACACCTCCGCCGCCGACCAGCCGGCCCGGGACGCCCCCGCGAGGCGCTCAGCCGTCACCAACGCCTCGACTAGATCGGCGCTCTCGCCCAGGACCACGCCGTCGGCCGTGCTCTCGGCGTACAAGCGGATCTCGAAGAGCTCGCCGACGGACTCGATCCCGACCCACGAACCCGGCGCGACGCGCTGCTGGATCGGGACCCCGCGGCGCAACGCGCCCACCGCCTCGCCCGGCGTCATCGCTTCGCCCATGTCGCCATCTAAGCGGATGCTCGCCGCGCTCGCCGACCCATGATCAGGGTCATTTCCACGGTGCTATAGCGACATGGAAATGACCCTGATCATGAGCGCCCTTGATCAGCGGAGCATTTGTGGGGTTATGGCACCGGAAACTTCCGCTGATCATGCCGATGTCAGGAGTGGGACGGACGAGTCGGCCCGTACGCCGGATTCGGGCCGCGTTATGTGCTCTGATCTGCGGTTCTTTGCGTGATCTTGGTCTCTGGGCCGTCATTGGGCCGTGTGCCCCCACAGGGGCTGGGCTTTCGCTTACGCCGAGGTAGCTTGAAAAACCAGCACCGCAAAAACGATGATGAGCAAGCCGACTGCTACGAGTTGCGAAATTAAGCCATAGCGGAGCATTTTTGCGTGCTTTGAGTTGATCCGACGCAAGGATTCGAGATGGCGAACTTCCAAGTCGTACACATAGCTTCTTGCGACTGGCTCCGGCTGGGTCCAGTACTTATCCATGAGCTGCCGGAAGGCACGCGCCGTCGCCACCTCGCGCCGTTTTGGCCACGATGCCAGAAGGCCAAATATCGAGGCAAAGCCAAACGTTACGGCGGAAGCGACACTGACCGCCGACCAGATTCCGAGATGGATTTCCTGGCGCTTGCCCATGATGGCGGCAATTGCCGCGAGAAGTGCGACGATAGCGCCCGATGAGGTGACGATGGCGAGTGCGCGCGTGTCGATTGCGTGGCAACGGTCGCGTTCTTCCTCTACTTCGCGCTCTAGAAGATCTAGGTATGCCTTGCCTGTCGCATCAACAGCGGGCGTGTTAGCTCTCCTTCGGCTCCGTCCGCTGGTTCCGAGAAGCCTTGTTATGATCAGCATCGGAGTCCTCCGATGGGGCAGATGAAGACATACTCTCTCTGTCTACGGCAGCCTTAGTCTTATCGGCCATCGAAGCGGCCTTTGCTGCTTTGGCTGCGTCGAAATAAATGGTCTCTAGTTCGAGGTCCGGGTAGTCGTCGTCTGGCTTCTTCGGACCATGGGGCCTGCGCGTGGTCATGGGTCTACCTCCCCACGGCTAGCAAGAGAGTTCGCCAGGATCATTTTCCCACGAGATCCAGGCCGATGATCACAGGTTGCTGATCTTCTGAAGAAGCTTGTCGACCGCAGCCCTGGAGCGGTGTTCGGTCGTCGGCATTAGGTGGGCGTATCGCCGGAGAGTGAAGGCCGGGTCGGAGTGGCCGAGAAACTCGGCGAGTGCCTTGATGCTCTCCCCGGCGTCGAGGAGGGTCGAGGCATAGAGGTGGCGTAGCGCGTGCATGCCCAGGCTGCGATCCGGCACGAGGCCAACCCGCCGGAGCGCCGGACGCCAAGCCTTGGCGTCGAAGGTCTGCCGTTTGATCGCGTTCCGTCGCGGCGTTGTCATGATCAGAAGAACGGTGGTCGGCTCCCCGCCGGGAACTTCCGACGGCAACGTCACTTTAAGCGGCGGCGTACGCGTCATGTGAGCCTGGAGATGCTTGCCGAGTTCGGCTGACACCGGGATGCGTCGGTCCTTGTCGTTCTTCGGTAGTCCGAAGACCAGCCGATTACGCACGATCTTCACTTGCCGCTGAACCTGGAGCCAGCCGGAGCCGCTGTCGCCGAAGTCCAGGTCGTCAACGCTGAGACCGAAGATCTCGCCCTGCCTCATCCCGCAGCCGACGCCCAGGTCCACCGCGAGCCGGTACCGCTCGGCGAGACTGTTGCGGATAGCGATGACCCGCTCGACCGGCCACGTACCTGTGGCCCGACGCCTTGACGCCTGAGCGCGCGGCGCTTGTGGCACAGTCAGAGATGATCCACATCTATCCGCGCCGGTCGGCAGTGCCGGTCGAGCTGTGGCGTCGGCTATTCGAGAGCGCCGAGCGCAGGATCGGCATCCTTGCGTACGCCGGACTTTTCCTGCCAGAGCTTGAGCCACGACTCGTGAAGATCCTCAAGGCGAAGGCAGAGGCGGGGGTGAGAGTCGAGATCCTGCTCGGCGACCCGAAGTCGGAGGCCGTAGCGCAGCGAGGAGCCGAGGAGGGCATCGGCGACGCCATGGCGAGCAAGGTCTACAACGTGCTCGCCTTCTACGACCCGCTCAAGAACGTCGACGGCGTCCATGCCCGGTTCCACGACACCCCGCTCTACAACTCGATCTATCTGTCTGACGACGAGATGCTCGTGAACACGCACGCTTACGGGTTCCCAGCCGCGCACTGCCCGACCTTCCACATGCGGCGGCTCTCGTCGGGCGGGGACCTGTTCGACACGTACGCCGACTCGTTCGATCGAGTGTGGTCGAGCGGCAAGCCGATCTGGGGCGGCCTCGTGGCAGGCTAGAAGGCGTGGCACGTATCGAGCACCTCAACGACCCGCAAGCTCCGAAACCCAACAGCATCGTCTCTGCCGTGACCGTCCACGTCGTGGACGACAAGGGCCGCATCCTCCTCATACAGCGGACCGACAACGGCCTCTGGGCGTTGCCCGGCGGGGCGCAGGAGTTTGGTGAATACATCGCTGAGACCGCTGTGAGGGAGACGCTCGAAGAGACCGGCGTGACCGTGCGGGTGACTGACATCGTCGGCATCTACACCAACCCGAACCACCTCGTGGAGTTCAGCGACGGCGAGGTACGCCAGCAGTTCTCGATCTGCTTCCGCGCCGAGTATGTCTCCGGCAAACCGACCGCGAGCGAGGAGTCATCTCGGGTGCGATGGGTGCCGCATGAAGAACTGGACTCTCTCAGCATCCACCCGTCGATGAGGCTTCGCATCGATCACGGCTACGAGAATCGGCCAAAGCCCTACATCGGCTGAGCGGCCTTCTCCACACGGTCGATGGCAGCCAGCAGCGTCGGCCGCGCCTTCACCCAAAACCGGGTCACCAGGTGATCGGGGCCGTAGCGCTCATCTATCTCGTCCAGCCGGGAGACCACGTCGATCGGCATCCCGTCCGGCGTCGTGGTCATGTCGGCGTACCACAGAGCGTCCGCGGTGATGGAGTGCTCTTGCTCGAACTCCGCGACAAGCACCGCGGCTAGACCACGTTCCTCCGCCTCAAAGAGTGCACACGAGTGATGAGCGACCAATGATGCGAGACGGCGGGACTGGCCGTGCTGGCGGAGCCACCGTGCGCCATCGAGCGAATGAAAGCCGGTATGCGCAATGTCCGGCGCGTACCCGATGTCATGCAGCCAGGCTGCCGCGATGAGCAAGTCGCGGTCCTCTGCCGGGGCTACCCGGGCGATCTGGCGGGCCTTTGCCGCTACGCCCTGTACATGTTGCCAACGTCTCGGCAGAGAGGCTGCCAACTCCTGCGCAGCCTGTCCCGACGCCCATTCGACCAGTTCAGGCACGTGGGGGAGCCTATACGCGGCCAGAGATTTGCCGCTACGGACGGCTACGGAGCCCAAGTCGTCCCTAGACGTCCCGCTAGGGTGCTACGAGCACATGCAGGTTCCGGTCGCGAACGATTGGCGATGATGACGTGATGACCGATGTCGCGTGGGGAACGGTTCCGGACTGGATCGCCGCTTTTGGCACCGCCGGTGCACTGATTGCAGTCGTGTATGGGTTGGCTCAGGAGAGAGCGGCGCGGGTCAAATCTGAGAAGCGATTGATCGCCGAGCGGCGCGCGGCTGAGGCGAATCAGGCACGGCTGGTAACAGCAAGCACGGCCGGTCCTTGGGATGGAGTCGCGCACGTGGATGTGCAGAACGATAGCGATGCGCCCATTCACAAGGTGGAGGTCGGGCTGTTGGTGCCGACCGGTCCGACCCAGTTCTCCTGGGTTCACTGTGTCCCGCTTGACCCCATCAAGGCTCATAGAGTCGCTGCGCGTTCTCCGGCACGGCTGCGGTTGCAGCTTTTGACAGATCTGGCACCCAACGTCGGAGCAGTGTCATACCTCAAATTCACGGACGCCGACGGTATGGAGTGGGCCCGGATCAACAACTTGACGCCATTGCGGCCGAGATATGCCCCTGCCGGTTCAGGCAAGGTCGTCCTCACCGACCCAGACGACGCCGACTGGACAATCGATACTTCGACCGGGGCTGAGGCTGCAACACGCGACCTGTGAGAATTTTCTTTACGTCTTCAAGGCGGCCCTGACGGGCCGCACGCGCCGTCGCCAACGGGGCCGGGCCAACGGCCCGCCGCTCGCCGGGAACGGGACCTACGGCCTTCGGCCTTCGGCCCGCCCGGCGGCGGTGATAGCCCCGCGACGGCGCGACACCACAAGCCGATGCCTCCGGCAGAGATCTCGGGCTCCAGGATGGCCGGCAATCCCGTCACCATCGACCCAGGCAGAGCCGACACGGAACCTGCCCTCCTGGTCAAGGTCGTTCTGCAAGTGTGGAGCTCCACCTTGACCAGGAGGGCAGAACCCGTGTCCACAGAGTGTGGGTCGACGGCGACGGGATGGCTGAGACGTACGTCAAGGCAATGTTGCTTCGAAGGCCTTAGCGCCTCTTGGCCGATGAACGCTTGGCCGGTTTCGTCGGAACCTCGTCGGCAGCCGAATCATCCTCGGACGGCAGGAGTTGGCGTGTGCGCAGTTGGCTAATGGTGAGCGGTGGAAAGCCCATCCTCGATGTGATGCTTTGAACGAACTCTCGTGCATAGGGATACACCAGTTGGACCCCGTAGAGTCGCCCAAATGCCTCAACCTCAGCCTCAGTCGGAGCAGCTTGGCCCTCTGGCATCGCTACGGAAAACAGCGCCGCGTAGGTGAACTGAAGTGAAGCCTTCTCGTGCTCGTCGTCCTCATGTTCTCCGGGATCATCGCTACTTACGATCTGAACGCGGAACTCAACGTTAAGCACGAAGGTATCGTCATCGGACTCGTAGTCGACCGTGGGCGTAATGTCCAGGTTCCAGGTCAACGGTTCGGTTTGCCCCGGGAAGGCGTAAAACTTGCTTTCCACACCGAACAGGCGTACATCCAGGACATCAGTGAACCCCGACATCCTTGCTGCATCCTTCTTGAGCGAGTCGAGGTGCGCGACGCCGTCCATTACCTGCTGACCTCTGCGGGCGTCGCGCTGACCGTCTGAGTTTCAACGATCCTTCGCCAAGTGCTGGACGATCCTACGGGTGCACGGGCAGGGCGAGCTGCCACATTGACGTGGGTTGCGGCCTGGGTGCGCTCGTACATCCAGGTATCAGTCCAGGCGGCGTCATGCGGAAAGTCGACTCGGACGCGAAGGCGAGCGGTGACAGCGCGCGCGTAGCGCTGGAGTGTCGAAAAGTAGGGATCAACGCTGCCGCATTCCAGATCGGACACGGCAGACTGCGTGGTTTGCATACGTTCTGCTACCTGACGCTGCGTGATCTTGAGATCTTTCCTGATCTTGATCAACTGGCCCAGAAGATACTGGCGAGCGGCGGCATCTTCGAAGCCACCCGCGAGGTTGGGCCGCCTTCGAGCCGCTTCCTTGAGGACCTCCGCAAGCTCGGTGTCGGGGTCGTCGGTGAAGGCTTCATACTCTTGGGTCATGTGTCACCTGTCCGTGTCCGCGTCATGGGCGAAGTGGCACGTGCTGATTCTCCTCTGGGCACGCGTGCAACCATCGTTGCTGTAAGTAACGAGATTATGCAGTATCGGTTTCGACCGATACTAGCGGGCAAAGGGTCGGCATGGTAGCCCGTTCGGCCTACTGCTTCCGAGCCGTTCGTCCACGCGCCTGCCAGGACTTCATCCGGTCCTGTGCGAGATCGCGAATGTGGTCAGGAAGCTTGCGTGAGTTCTTCTGGAAGCACACAACGACGATCGAGTACGTCGAACCGTCGTAGAAGAACAGCGCCCGATACTGGTTGCCCTCAGCGTTTGCCCGAAGTTCAAACAGCCCGTTGCCCACGAGCTTGATCTCGGATCTGCGCTGCTCGTCGTGTTCAAAACGGGTGAGTAGATCGCCGAGGGCTTCCTGGCCCGCATCTTGCAGCCCGAAGAACTCGTCACGAGCCACAGGGGCACCTTGGAGGGTCTTGTAGAAACGGACACGACGCACTCGCGGGTCCGAAAGCGCCATGCCGTGTCGAGTCCTCTCTGCCTTTGACTCAGTGGGAGCCCCAGGGAAGTTCCGTCACAGTGCTCGCCAGCGGCTACCACAGTTGGGGGTGAACCGAGCGCGAACGAAGATCAATCGCTGATTATAGAGATCCGGGGTGCCCGTTGATTCTCACTCTGTCTGGACGTCCAGGCCAGGAACGGTCATTCGATCGTGTGTCGGACATCTGGCCAGGACTTGTGTACTCCGTGGGAGGCGCGCTTTGGCCGCATGGTCGGCGTGTCGATCAAGAAGCGGGGATTGGTTGCTGGGGCCGTCTGTGGGCCGTCTGTGGGCCGTCTGGGCCGCCACTGGGCCGCGAAACGGCAACCAATGACGACTAACGAGAACCAAGGATACTGTCAATACGCCCAGCTCAGAATGCCGGACGACGGCTTGATCAGGAGAGCGACGGACGAGTCGGCCTGTACGCCGGATTTTGTGCCGCCCTCCGAAGAGGGCGCGGCGGCCATCCATCTCGGCGCACCGTCGCCGGTGCGCTCCAGCGGCCTACCCGCAGGCTCGGGCGGGCCGCCCTCGAACGCCTGCGCAGGACCCGAGGGTCCCTCTTGGCCTTGCTCCGGGTGGGGTTTACCGAGCCACCCCGGTCACCCGGGGTGCTGGTGGGCTCTTACCCCACCGTTTCACCCTTACCCGATCTCCGATGGAGTCGGGCGGTCTGTTTTCTGTGGCACTTTCCCGCGGGTCGCCCCGGGTTGCCGTTAACAACCACCCTGCCCTGTGGAGTCCGGACGTTCCTCGGCATCACCGCGGGCCCGCAGTGATGACGCGGCCGCCCGGCCGACTCGTCCGTCGTAGTGACAAGGATACTGATCAGGTTCGCCCGGAGTCGATCAGGGACCCGTGGACACGACACACCGATCGATCACGACGGTAAGTTCATGATCGCGCGGAAGGGCGGGGCCTGGGGAGGCGTAGGTGCAGGCACATCAGGTCGTGGTGTTGCTCGCGGCCGGGTTCGGCGCGGGTGCGGTGAACGCCGCCGCGGGCGGTGGTTCGCTCATCAGTTTCCCGGCGCTGATCGCGACCGGTTTGCCGCCGAAAATCGCGAACGTCACGAATTCTGTCGCGGTCTGTCCGGGCTATCTCGCCAGTGTCGCGGGGAGTTGGCGGGACGTCGGCGACGAGCGGCGTACGTTGCTGCGGCTGCTGCCCACGATCGCGCTCGGCACGGCCACCGGCTGCGCGCTGCTGCTGGTCACGTCGGCGGAGGCGTTCGAGCGGGTGGTCCCGCTCCTGGTGCTCGCGGCGGCCGCGGTCCTCGCGTTCCAGGATCGGCTCAAGGCAGTGGTGGGTCATCCCCATCAGATGAGTACGCGTAAACGGGCGGTCGCGCTGCATGGTCTGGTCGGGCTGGGCTGTGTGTACGGCGGGTACTTCGGAGCCGCGCTCGGTGTGATGCTGGTGGCCGTGCTGGGGCTGCTCGTGGACGGGTCGCTGCGCCAGATCACGGCGATGAAGAATGTCGTCTCCGCCGCTGAAGGGCTGGTGACGATCGCGTACTTCGCGGTCTTCGCGGATGTGCGGTGGTCCGCGGTCGCGCTGCTGGCCCCGGCGACGATCGCCGGCGGGTACGCGGGCGCCCGGATCGCCCGCCGCATTCCGCAGCGGATTCTGCGGACGGGCATCGTCGCGTACGCCGTCGGCATCGCGGCCGTGCTGTTCCTGCGCGCCTTCTGAAAGCGATCTACCATCGTCGAAGAAGAAGGGCGGTGCCATGTCTACTTCGGTCTCCGATCGCGACCATCTGATCGCCGCGTCGTTGAGCCTCCTCGCCATCGTCGGCCTGCATCTGGACGGGTGGGCGCATGCGAACCGGCCCGGTCTGGAGACGTTCTTCACGCCGTGGCACGCGGTGCTCTACTCCGGTTTCCTGCTCACCGCGGGCTGGCTGATCCTGCTCGGCGTACGCCTCGGCGGTCGCGCCGCCGGCCCGCTCGCCTGGTGGAGTGCGCTGCCCAAGGCGTACAAGTCGGGGATCGTGGGGGTGGCGATTTTCGCGGCCGGTGGGGCGGGCGACATGCTGTGGCACACGCTTTTCGGCGTGGAGACGGGCGTGGACGCGCTCTTGAGCCCGACGCACCTGGTTCTGCTCGTGGGCGGGATGCTGTTGTTCTCGTCGCCGGCGGTGGCCGCCGCGCGGGAGTTCAGCGGGCGGTGGCCGGGAGTCGCAGCCATCGCTTTGTCCACCGCGTCGGTCGCGGGCGCGGGCGCCTTCTTCCTGAGCTACCTGGAGGTCTTCCAGTGGCCGCGGGCGTCGCAGCTCTACGTGCCGAACGGGGCGAACGAGGGCAGCGCGGTGCTCGGCTTCGGCGGGTATCTCGCGAACACCGCCGCGATCCTGGTGGCCGTCCTCCTGCTGCGCCGGTTTCTGGACCGCCCGCCGCTGGGGGTGCTGACGGCGGTGACCGCGGTGGTGGCGATCGGCGGGGCGGCGTTCACCGAATTCGCCTATCCGGAGCCGATCGCGGGCGCGATCCTCGGCGCGGTGGTGGCCGACGCCGTGCTCGCCGTCGTGCCGTGGCCCTGGGATCGCTGGCTCGTGGTGGGTGCGCTCGCTCCGCTCGCGATCTGGGCCGGTCAGCTGATCGGCGTCGAGGTGAGCGTCGGCGTCGGCTGGACCGTGGAACTGTGGGCCGGAGTGGTCGCACTCTGTAGTCTCGCCGGGCTGTGTTTGGCGTTGCTCACCCGCCCGCGTGACGTTCCGGCGGCGCGTCGCGACGAGTCCGTCGCGGCCGAGGCCACCCTCGTCGGGTGAGGTGCCCGCGGTCCTCCCTTGTCGACGGCTGAGGGCTGATTCGGCGCTGCCACAGCGCTTTTCACCGGGTACGCCGAATGGCGCGAGTCGTCATTCGGCTGTCCGTCCATCATCGCCGGAGAAAAGAATTCTCCGATTTTTCGCTGAAATACACACACATGGCCGAATTGCGATGCATAGTGACGTTGAGCAACAGCGGCAAAAGTGCCGAGGTTGCACAAACGTCCGCAGCGGGCGAAGGGCCTGTCGGACACATCCGTAAGGAGGAGAGATGGCCGAAGCTAAGAAGGCCACCCGACCGGCGGCGAAGAAGACCACCGCCAAGAAGACGGCGGCCAAGGCGCCGGCCGGCCGCGCCGCAGCGGTCAAGAAGTCCACGGCTGCGAAGAAGACGACCGCGGCGAAGAAGACGGCGGCGGCGGCGAAGAAGACGACCGCGGCGGCGAAGAAGACCACCGCGGCGGCGAAGAAGACGGCGTCGGCGGCGAAGAAGACCACCGCCAAGAAGACGATGGCCGCGAAGAAGACCACGGCGAAGCGCGTCACGGCGGCCGTGAAGAAGTCGACGCGTCCCGCGGCGAAGAAGACCACCGCGAAGAAGGCGGCGGCGAAGAAGACGACCCGTCCCGCGGCCAAGAAGACCACGGCCGCGAAGAAGACGACCGCCGCGGCGAAGAAGACGGCGGCGGCCGCGAAGAAGACCACCGCCGCCAAGAAGACGACGGCGAAGAAGACCACCGCGGCCAAGAAGGCCACGGCGAAGAAGACGACGGCCGCGAAGAAGACCACGCGTCCGGCGGCGAAGAAGACGACCGCGGCGAAGAAGACGACGCGTCCGGCGGCCAAGAAGACCACGGCCAAGAAGACGGCGGCGAAGAAGACGACCGCGAAGCGGACTACCTCGCGCATGCGCTGACGTCCGTCGGGCCGCCGGATGCACGGCCGGCGGCCCGAAGCATGTCTCGTCCCGCGTCGGGTGCACGGCACTGGTAGGAATGTGCCGTGGTCACCCGACGCGTTTTCGCTTCCGCCATCGACTTCGGGCCGCTGCGGGCGGAGCTTCACCTGCCGGCCTCGTTCCCGGCACCGGCCCAGGCCGAGGCGCAGGCCGCCGCGGCCGCGCCCAAACTGCCCGCGCTCGACCGGACCGACGTCGAGTTCGTCACCATCGACCCGCCCGGCTCGCGGGACCTCGACCAGGCGGTCCACCTCCGCCGCCGCGGTTCCGGCTTCCAGGTGTCGTACGCGATCGCCGACGTCCTGAGCGCGGTGCCCATCGGGGGCGCCCTGGAAGCCGAGACCTGGAAACGTGGGCAGACCGTCTACCTGCCCGACGGGAACGTCCCGCTGCATCCGGTGGTCCTGAGCGAAGGTGCGGCCAGCCTCCTGCCCGACCAGGAACGGGCCGCCGTGGTGTGGACGATCGACCTCGACTCCAGCGGGGTCACCGAGGGCGTACGCGTAGAGCGTGCGCGGGTCCGCAGCCGCGCCAAGCTCGCGTACGCGAATGTGCAGCGCGAGGTGGACCAGGGGAACCTCCCCGAACCGATCGCGCTGCTGCCCGAGATCGGCCGGTTGCTCGTCGAGCGGGGTCTCCAGCGCGGCGCGATCAACCTGCCGATGCCCGAGCAGGACGTCGTCGTGACGAAGTCGGGCTTCCGCCTCGAATTGCGCCCGCCACTGCCGGTCGAGGAGTGGAACGCGCAGATCTCGCTGCTCACCGGGATGGCGGCGGCGCAGTTGATGCTGCGGGGCGGGGTCGGCCTGCTGCGGACGATGCCCTATCCGGCGCCGGAGGCGCTCGCCAAACTGCGGACGGCCGCGGCCGGCCTCGGGATCGACTGGCCCGACGGGGTGAGCGTCGGCCGGATTCTCGCCGGACTCGACCCGAAGAACCCCCGGGCGGCCGCCTTCATCGACCAGACGGCAGAAACCCTGCGCGGCGCGGGCTACACCGCGTTCGACGGCGTACGCCCGGAGCAGACCGACCACGGCGGCGTCGCCGGGGCGTACGCCCACGTGACGGCCCCGCTGCGCCGCCTGGCCGACCGGTACGCCACCGAGGCCGCCCTCGCCGTCTTCGAAGGCCGCCCGGTGCCCGACGACATCCGGGCGGCGCTGCCGAAGCTGCCCGAGGTGATGACGGAGACCGGCCGGATCGCCTCCGCCGCCGATCGGGGTGCGATCGACCTGGCCGAAGCGCTGCTGCTCAAGGATCGGATCGGCGAGGTCTTCGACGCCGCCGTGGTCGACGACGACCAGATCGCGCTCGACGAGCCGCCGGTCCGCGCCCGCTGCACCGGTGACTTGAAGCCGGGGGAGCGGGTGCGGGCTCGGCTCACCGACGCCGACCCGGTCAAGCGGCTGATCCGCTTCGCCGCCGCCTGACTCGCGTGATCATTGCGTCAGCCATGCTGTTTCAACGGACAATTCGCCGCCCGAAACAGCATGGGTGACGCAATGATCAGCGATCGCGCTGGAGTGGGGCAGATACTCGCCGGTAGGGTCGGACGCATGGCTCTCGACGCGATCTCCCTGCCCGACGTCTCCGGTCTGACGGTCGGCATCCTCGGCGGCACCGGTGACCAGGGGCGGGGGTTGGCGTACCGGCTCGCGCGGGCGGGCCAGCGGATCGTGATCGGCTCCCGGTCGGCCGAGCGGGCGAGTGCGGCCGCGGCCGAGATCGCCGCGCTGGCCGGCGAGCCGGCCGACGTCACGGGCGCCGACAACGCCGCCGTCGCCGCCGAGTCGGACATCGTGATCGTGGCCGTGCCGTGGGACGGCCACGGCGACCTGCTGGCGTCGCTGCGTGAGCCGCTGACCGGCAAGCTCGTCGTGGACTGCGTGAACCCGCTCGGCTTCGACAAGCACGGGCCGTACGCGCTGCGCGTACCGGAGGGGAGTGCGGCCGAGCAGGCGGCGGCGCTGTTGCCCGACTCCACCGTGTGCGCCGCCTTCCACCACGTGAGCGCCGCGTTGCTGGCCGATCCCGAGGTCGCCGAGATGCAGCTCGACGTGCTCGTGCTCGGGGAGGAGCGGGAGAAGGTGGCCGTCGTGCAGGCGCTCGCGAATCGCATTCCGGGCATGCGCGGCGTGTACGCCGGACGCCTGCGCAATGCGCATCAGGTGGAGGCGTTCACCGCCAATCTGATCGCCATCAACAAGCGCTACAAGTCGCACGCCGGAATTCGCGTCACCGACGTATGAGAAAGCGGCCGTCCCCGCAGGACGGCCGCTTTCCTCGCGCGATCGGAAGAGAATTAGAAAGTGTGTTCGGACGCGGGGAACACTCCGCCCCGGACCTCTTCGGCGTACTGCTTGACCGCGTCGGTCAGCACGGTGTTGAGGTCGGCGTACCGCTTGACGAAGCGCGGCGCCGGTCCGGTGCGCAGCCCGGCCATGTCCTGCCAGACCAGCACCTGGCCGTCGCAGTCAGGCCCGGCTCCGATCCCGATCGTGGGGATGTCCAGTTCGTGGGTGACCTGCTTGGCGACCTCGCCCGGGACCATCTCCAGGACGACGGAGAAGGCGCCCGCCTCGGCGACGGCGCGGGCGTCGGCCAGGATCTGCTCGGCCGCGTCCCCGCGCCCCTGTACGCGATAACCGCCGAGCACGTGTTCGCTCTGCGGGGTGAACCCGATGTGGGCCATGACCGGTACGCCGGCCTGCGTGAGCGCCTCGATCGCGGCGGCACTGCGCCGCCCGCCTTCGAGCTTGACGGCGTGGCAGCCGCCCTCCTTGAGGAACCGTACGCCGGTGCGCAGCGCCTGGGCCGGGCCCTCCTCGTAGGAGCCGAACGGCAGGTCGCCGACGACGAGGGCGCGCTTGGTCGCCCGCGTCACCGCGCGTACCAGGGGGAGCAGTTCGTCGACGGTCACGGGCAGCGTGGTCTCGTAGCCGAAGACGTTGTTCGCGGCCGAGTCGCCGACCAGCAGCACGGGGATGCCGGCGGTGTCGAAGAGCGCGGCGGTGTACTGGTCGTAGGAGGTGAGCATGGCCCACTTCTCCCCGCGTTCCTTCGCCAGCAGCAGGTCGCGGGTGCGTACGCGTTTGGTGGCCGGCCCGCCGTAGAGCGACGGGATTTCTGCTTGGGACATCGGCGTCTCCATGGGTGTGTCTCGAGGCCGCGAGGTGCGGTCCCCGGATGAGGTGATCGTCCCACTTTGCGCAGCACCGCGGTTAACCTTCGTGCAACATCTCACAGCCGCCCCGCCGCTCTGGTACGCGCTGGATCAGGGTTCTCGGTCGAATCATGGGCCTTGATTCGACCGAGAACCCTGATCCAGCGCCCAAAGGCGCGCTGAGCGAACAGCCCCGCGGGCGGGAGGTGCGCGGCGCGTGGAAAGATTGACGCCGACATCCGATCCGATACCCAGGGGGTTGGCCCGACCGTGGCTCAGTTCATCTACGTGCTGGAGAAGGCGCGCAAGGCGCACGGCGACAAGGTCGTTCTCGACAACGTCACGCTGAACTTCCTGCCCGGGGCCAAGATCGGTGTCGTCGGCCCGAACGGCGCGGGTAAGTCGAGTCTCCTCAAGATCATGGCCGGCCTGGACACGCCCAGCAACGGCGAGGCCCGCCTCATGCCCGGCTACACCGTCGGCATGGTGGCCCAGGAGCCCCGGCTGGACGAGTCCAAGACCGTCCTGGAGAACATCGAGCTGGCGGTGGCCGACACCAAGGCCAAGATCGCCCGGTTCAACGAGATCGCCGAGCTGATGGCGACCGACTACTCCGACGAGCTGATGGACGAGATGGGCCGGCTCCAGGAGGAGCTGGACCACGCCGACGCCTGGGACCTGGACTCGAAGCTCGAGCAGGCGATGGACGCGCTGCGCTGCCCGCCGGCCGACGCCGTCGTCGGCCCGCTGTCGGGTGGTGAGAAGCGCCGGGTCGCACTCTGCAAGCTGCTGCTGGAGGCGCCCGACCTGCTGCTGCTCGACGAGCCCACCAACCACCTCGACGCCGAGAGCGTGAACTGGCTGGAGCAGCACCTCGCGAAGTACCCGGGCACGGTCATCGCGATCACCCACGACCGGTACTTCCTGGACAACGTCGCGCAGTGGATCCTCGAGCTCGACCGCGGCCGCACCTACCCCTACGAGGGCAACTACTCCACCTACCTGGAGAAGAAGGCCGCCCGCCTCGCCGTCGAGGGCCGCAAGGACGCCAAGATGAAGAAGCGGCTCGAGAGCGAACTGGAGTGGGTCCGCTCCAACGCGAAGGCCCGCCAGACGAAGTCCCGCGCCCGGCTTGACCGCTACGAGGAGATGGCGGCCGAGGCGGAGAAGACCCGCAAGCTGGACTTCGAGGAGATCCAGATCCCGCCGGGCCCGCGCCTGGGCAACACCGTCATCGAGGTCAAGGACCTGGTCAAGGGGTTCGGCGACCGCGTGCTCATCGACGGTCTGTCGTTCTCGCTCCCGCGTAACGGCATCGTCGGCATCATCGGCCCGAACGGCGTCGGCAAGACCACGCTCTTCAAGACGATCGTCGGGGTCGAGCAGCCGGACAGCGGGACGGTGCGGGTCGGCGAGACGGTGTCGCTGTCCTACGTGGACCAGAACCGGGCCGGCCTCCAGAGCAGCAAGACGGTCTGGGAGGTCGTCTCCGACGGGCTCGACCACCTGATGGTCGGCAAGGTCGAGATGCCCTCGCGGGCCTACGTCGCCGCATTCGGCTTCAAGGGCCCGGACCAGCAGAAGCCGGTCAACGTCCTGTCCGGCGGCGAGCGGAACCGGCTCAACCTGGCGCTGACCCTCAAGATCGGCGGCAACGTGCTGCTGCTCGACGAGCCGACCAACGACCTCGACGTCGAGACCCTCTCCAGCCTGGAGAACGCGCTGCTGGACTTCCCCGGCTGCGCCGTCGTCATCTCCCACGACCGGATGTTCCTCGACCGGGTCGCCACGCACATCCTCGCCTGGGAGGGCGACGACGAGGACGAGGCGCAGTGGTTCTGGTTCGAGGGCAACTTCGAGGCGTACGAGAAGAACAAGGTCGACCGGCTCGGCGCGGAGGCGGCTCGCCCGCACCGGGTGACCCACCGCAAGCTCACCCGGGACTGACCTCCTTGAGTAAGCGGTTCGTCTACCACGTCAGCCTCCGCTGGTCCGACCTGGACGCCTACGGGCACGTCAACAACGCGCGCTTCCTCACCCTCTACGAGGAGGCGCGGGTGGCGATGATGTTCGTGGGCGCCCGGTCGGCCGGGCTGTCGACCTTCGAGGAAGGCATCGTCGTCTCCCGGCACGAGGTCGACTACCTGCGGCCGGTGGACTACGGCGATCCCGTCCGGATCGAGATGTGGATCGACGAGCTGCGGCCGTCCCGGTTCACCGTCTGCTATGAGCTGTTCGACGGCGACGTGCTGGCCAGCCGGGCGCGCTCGATCCTGGTCCCGTTCGACCTGGACAAGGGCCGCCCGCGCCGGCTTTCCGATTCCGAGCAGGAGTTCCTGCGGCCGTGGATCTCCGCTTCCTAGCCCGGCTCGCCCGGTTCGACGCCCAGGCCCTGGTCCGCATCCGGCCGGCCGGGCCGAACCAGATCGCCCTTTGGGGCACCCTGCCGTGGGGTGTGCTGGTCACGCGTACCACTCAGGGCTTCATCTCGGCGGACCGCACGTTCGCGGTGGCCGAGCTGCTCGCGGGCGCCGAGCACCCGCGCGTGCGCGACAGCGAGTGGCGGTGGGCACTGCCGTCGGCGGCCGCCGAGTCCGTCGAGGTCCTGCCTGCCCAAGTGGTACGCGACATCGCCCGAGCGGCGGCGGAGACCCTGCGCCAGGCGTCCACCGACGGCGTCGGCGGTCAAGCCGTCGGGTCTCGGCGGTTGCGGGACGCGTTGCTCGACCACGTCGCGGTGACGGTCACCGTCGACGCCGCCGACTGGTCCGGCCGGCCGATCGAGGTGCCGCAACGGTTGGTGCAGGCGGTCACGCGGATGGGAATGCTCGACGACGAGGACGTCGATCCGGCGACCCGTGACGTGACCGTGACGGCCGACGGGGTCGATGTGCTGGTGTCCGGTCCGTGGATCGGGTTGTCCGCCGCGGGGGGCATCGCTTGGTATCGGCCGTCCGCGCCGACGTTGCGCCCCTTGTGAACGCTGTCGCGCCGACGCTCCGTTCCTCGCCAGCCCTTGCGTGACTACGTTGCACCATCGGCCATTCGGCCCATCATCGCTGAACCGAACGGATCGTGGATGCGGTTGGGGGGCTGCCAGAACTCGTACTTCCAGGTAACGTTCAGCCTCGGGATCACACGCAAGGTAACCGTTCGGATCCATAGAGGAGCGCGAGCAATGCCGTGGTGGTCAGTTGCGTCATGGTTTACACCAAGTCGTTCGTTGCGCCATCACACGGGGGATCACGAGACGTCGTTGCGGTCAGCCGCATGCGCCGATCTCGGCCGGACCGCATTCGCCGTCCCGGATGACCTGTCCACGCTCGATCTCGGGCCGGCACCGGGCGCCGTCGCTCCGGTGACGCTTTCCCGGATCGCGACGGCGTTAAACCTCCTCGATGTGCGATATCTCTCCGACGGTTTCGGCAACCTCCTGGCGATGTGGGAGCGGCATGCGCTTCTCTACACAATGGAGGGTCCGGACGACGAGATCCTGGTGATCCGGGCCCGGCCGCACGCCACCGTCCCGCTCGACTTCGCCGATCGGGCGTACCGGGCGGTCAACGAGTGGAACCACGTCAACCGGTTCGCCAAGGCGTACGTGGGGGATCCGACCGACGGCGGGCAACTGCCGATCTACGCCGAGACCCAGGTGCCGTTGAACGCCGGGGCGCACGACGCCCTACTCGTCGAACTGGTCGAGTGTGGAGCTTCGGTGGCCACCGAGTTCGTCGACTGGCTGCACTCGGAGGCCGCCCTCATCTAGCGCGTCGGAAAGACCCGGCTGCCGCCCCGGCCACCCACCCCTAAACCGGAGGAAAGAGTCCTATCCGGCCGTGGTACTCGTGGCCCAGCTGGTCGGTGTCCGAGCCGACGAGCAACCCCTGGGGGCATACGACGAACGCGCGGAGTCCCTCGCCCCGGCTGCGGGTCGGATTCCACGACATCGCCTTACCCGAACCGGGATCGATCGCGGCGATGCCCGGCCGGCTCACCGCGCCGAACCCGGCGTCCTCGTGGCCGTAAGGGTTGTCCAGCCAGCGCTGATGCCCGCCGACGTAGACCGCGGTGCCGGTCACGGCGACGGCGTACAGCGAGTCGCCGCCGGTGTGGTTGACCCAGGTGGGCTTGTGGCTGCCCGAGGAATAGGTCTCGAACCGGGCGGCGGTGTCGCACAAGAGATCGGGCGCCGACATCCGGCCGGTGGTCACGATGACGAAGTACTCGCCGTCGGGAGAGAAGTCGACGTCACGCATGTAGGTGTCGAACTGCCGACGGCACCGCGGGTTGTACGCGTCGGTGCTCCAGTCGGCCAACCGCACCGCCGGCCGGGAGATGTCCAGCAACGCCACCTGTACGCGTTTCTGCCCGAGCGCCTGGGTCAACGCGCCGATGACGGCCAGCCGGTCACCGGCCGGACTGACGGCCAGACCCTCGACCTTCGCGCGGCCGATCTCGGGCGCCTGCAGCTTCGCGTCGAAAGACCGGTCCAGCGCGCCCGTACGCGCGTCGATCCGGGCCAGTGCCTTCCGGGAGACGTCGTCGGCATAGCCGAACCAGCCGCCCACGTACGCCCACGGGCCGCGGACGACGATGGCCCGCACATCCCCGTCGACCCAGGCGTCGAAGCCGGCCGACGGCCGTCCGGTGGCCAGGTCCAGCCGGGCGAGGCCGGGATTGGTGACGCCGTCCACCTGATCGAAGTCGCCGCCGACGAGGACGCTCCCGTCCGGCCCGGGAGCCAGCGCCCACACCGGCCCGTCGAGATCGGCCCGCAACGGCAGTACGCGCCCCGACGTGAGGCTGAACGCCATGAGGTTCCAGCGTTCGTAGTCGGTCTTGCCGTCGGCGCTGCTGACCTCGCTGAAGTCACCGCCGACCACGGCGACGTCGCCGACGACCGTCATCGCGTGCACCGCGCCGTCGCGGATGTGCGGCGTCCAGTCGACCGGATCGGTCGCCACGACCGGCTGGAAGTCCGCGCCCTCGGCGGGCGAGAAGCTCGAACCGGTCAGTAATACAAGAATTGCGGCAGAACTGAGCAACAGCCGACGACCCATGACATACGTAACGAGCCAGGGTGATGGTGCGAAGCGTGCGCCGGTGGCTCAAGCATTCACCACGCTGTGCTAGCCGCTTCATGGTGAACGCTTGAGCCGAAGAGCGTGGCTCAAGCATTCACCATGCTGTGTTAGCCGCTTCATGGTGAACGCTTGAGCCGAAGAGCGTGGCTCAAGCGTTCACCATGAAGAATGCCGCCCGCTCCAGGTAGTCCCAGAGGGTCTGCTCCAACTCCGGCTCCAGGCCGAGCGAGTCGACCGCGACGCGCATGTGCTTGAGCCAGGCGTCCCGGGCCTCCGCGTCCACCGTGTAGGGCGCGTGCCGCATGCGAAGCCGCGGGTGCCCGCGCTCCTCGGAGTACGTCGTCGGCCCGCCCCAGTACTGCATGAGGAACTTCGTGAGCCGGTCGCGAGCCGGTCCGAGATCTTCCTCCGGGTACATGGGGCGCAGCAGCGGGTCGTCGGCGACCCCGGCGTAGAAGGCGTCCACCAGCTTCCGGAAGGTCGGCTCGCCGCCGAACTGTTCGTACAGGCTGACCGTCACGCCCTCAATCTTGCCAGGCGACGCGCCGGACGGCACATCAAGATCAGGCGGCGGCGACGGGCTGCGCGGTGGTCGGCTTCGGGGCCGCCTCGGCGAGCGCCCGGTCGAACAGCTCCCGGCTGGGCCAGGTCACCGCGACGGTGATGATGAGGATGAGACCGAGAACACTCCACAGCCCGATCGCGGTCGGCACCTGCAGGCGCCAGTTGGAGAGCATGCCGGCCGCGATGATGCCGCCGCCCTGGCACAGCTGGAGGCCCATCTGCATGACGCCGAAGGCGCGCGCCCGATAGCCCTCCGGGAGCACCCGGACGAACAGCGCGTTCGCCGTCGGCAGCATGCCCGCGGCGAAGAACCCGCAGAGCGCCGACATCACGCACACACCCAGAAGACCGGGCTGCAGCAACGACGGGATGAGCACCGCCGGAATGGCCAAGGAGAAGGGCAGCAGCAGCCGACGCCGCCGGACCGGGGTGAGCGCCCGAGTCAGGATCAGCGCGCCGAGGGCGGCGCCGACCGGTGACGACATCATGATCAGGCCCTGCCAGAGGCCCCGATTGGCCGGGGTGACCCCGTCCAGTTGATTGGCCCATGCCGCGCCCAGGCCCTCGGGGACGGTGGTGAACAGCATGGCGCTGAAGACCAGCAGGGCGATCGACCGCATCGTGGTGGAGCCGAACACCATCCGGAAGCCTTCCCCGGTCTCCCGGATCAGGTGGTGCTCCCCGGAGACGACGATCGGCGGGCGGGTCCGTACCCAGAGGGTCAGCAGGATCGCCGAGGCGCCGAAGGTGGCCGCGTCGAAGACCAGCGCGCCCCGAGGGCTGACCGCCGCCAGCAGGCCGCCGACGAGGTATCCGCCCACCTGGGCCATCTGCCCGGCGGTGAGGTTCAGCGCGGTGCCGACGGGCAACTGGTCGCCAGGCAGGATCTGCGGCAGCAGCGCCGACCGGGCCGCCTGCGCCGGCGGGCTGGCCAGCGAGGCCAGGAACAGCAGCACCAGCATGCCCCAGAGCGGCATCCCCGGGACGGCGACCAGCGCCACCAGGCCCATCCGGGCCACGTCGCACACGATCATCACGTTGCGGTACGCGTACCGCTCGGCGAGGGTGGCCAGCACCGGTCCGGCGATCAGCCACGGGGCGTAACTCAGCGCGAAGGCGACCGCCGAGAGCCCCGGCGACCCCGTCTGGCTGAAGACGAGCGCAGTGATCGCCGCTTTGGCGAAGTAGTCCCCGACGAGGGAGAGCATGTTCGCCGTGAAGACCGTCCGATATTCGCCGCCGGCCAGCACCTCGCGATAAGTCGCTGAGCGTTCATCCTGTGCGGGTGCTTTCCGCGCGCCATCCTCGGGGGTGGTCCGGGACACCGTGGAGCCTCCAGTTTTCGCGAACGGCGGTGCATATGGGTCGGTCACCGCGTCGCAATATGGGCGACGAACGACGTTCCTGTGGTGCTACGTGTCCCGATTCTGCCCGAATAGCTGAGGCTTGGCTAGTCCCCACGGATGACGCCTAGGTAGCCACCTATACCGGAGCCGGACCGCGTACGCCGTTCTCCGCGTCGCTCGGAGTGCTCTGCCGCAGACCGCGCGACGCGGCGATGGTGGCGGCGATGCCGGAGCTCTCCAGCGCCTCGGTCATCCGGCGGCGAAGCTCGCGCAGGACCCGGGCATGCGTGTCGTTCGTCGTCTTCGCGATCACACGGACGGTCGCGCCGTCGACGGTGACCGACTCGATCCCCGCCACCTCCGGCGGCTCCAGGAAGTCGTCGGCGTACGCCGGGTCGTCGGCGAACCGTTCCAGCGCCGTACGCAGGACGCTCACCGCCTCGTCCACGCCGGCGAAGCCGATCGGCAGGTCGACGATGGCCACGGCGTGGCCCTGGCTCTTGTTGCCCACGCGGATGATCTCGCCGTTGCGGACATACCAGACGACGCCCTGGCCGTCCCGGATCGTGATGGTACGCAGCCCGACCGCCTCGACGACGCCGACGACGTCGCCCACGTCGACCGTGTCGCCGACGCCGTACTGGTCCTCCAGCAGCATGAACAATCCGGCGATGAGGTCCTTGACCAGCGACTGCGCGCCGAAGCCGAGCGCGGCGCCGACGATGCCGAGGCCCGCGACCAACGGGGTGAGGTTGATGCCCAGCTCGGCCAGGACCATCAGCCCGGCGATGGAGAAGACGGTGACCGTCACGAAGCTGCGGAGCACCGAGCCGATCGCGGCTGCCCGCTGCCGCCGCCGTTCGGGGAACAACGTGGTCGGCTCGGCCAGCGCGCTCGGCAGCTTCTCCCGCAGTGGGCGCAGGATCGTGGGGATCTTGCCCTCGCCTGCCCGCTCGGTCATCCGCGTGATCGTCCGGTGCAGGACCGCCCGGAGGATCAGGGCCAGCACCACGATCAGCACGATGCGAGCCGGTTTGATCACCCACAGGCTCGCCTCGGCCACCTTCGCGTTCTTGAACCAGTCGTAGAACTGCATGCAGGCGCTGTCGCCGTCGCAGTCGACCGTGGGCGTCGGGGAGGGGGTGGCATCGGCGAGGAATTGAAGGAGTAGCGCGGTCACGAGACGTTAGTACAGCACGGCCTGCTGGGAAGGCCAGTCCGCCGGTAATTTCCGGCATTTCCGACGCGTTGGGCTACATGACGGTGAATTCTTCGCTGGAAGTCGAAAAAGGTCGTGCGTTTACCACATCCGTCGGTCACGATTGTCACAGGCCCCCCGTTCGGGGGAAACGAGGACGGCGCGAGAAGGGTGACGGCGATGCCTGACATACGACACACGAGAAGCTCAGCAGCATTGGTCCTGAACGCGACTTATGAGCCCTTGTGTGTCGTCACTGTTCGACGCGCCGCGATCCTGATCCTGTCCGGTAAAGCCGTCTGCGTGGCCGACGGCGACGGTGTGCTGCACAGCACTCGCCGCGACCTGCCGATCCCTTTGGTGATAAGGCTCCAGCGCTACGTGCGCGTGCCGTACCGGACGCATGTCGGCCTCTCCCGCCGGGCGATCTTCGCCCGGGACGGCGGCCGCTGCGTCTACTGCCTCGGCCCGGCCGAGACGATCGACCACGTGATGCCCAAGTCCAAGGGCGGCGGCCACCACTGGGAGAACGTCGTCGCGGCCTGCGCCAAGTGCAACCACTCCAAAGGCGACAAGACGCTGGCCGAGCTGGGCTGGCGACTGCCCGCTCAGCCTGCCGCCCCGAGGGGCGCCGCGTGGCGGGTGCTCGGGCACCGCGCTCCCGACCCTCGGTGGGAGGAGTGGCTGGCCCCGGCGCTCTGACAGGCCAACCCGACCGACGAACCAGGGGTACGCCGTTGTGCGTATCCCTGGTTTCATGCTTTGTGGACCTCGACGAGCGAGGCGAAGACGATCACATTGCTCGCGTAGCCGAGATCCCCGCCGACCCACGACCCGCCGCAGGTGATGAGCCGCAGGCCGGGCCGGGAGTAGTCGGTGTAGACCCGCTTGGCCGGCAAGTCGGACTTGCGGAAGGTCTCGACCGAATTGACCTCGAAGACCGCGACGTTCCGATCTCGCCGGGTGATCTCGATGCGCGCGCCGGCCTTCAGATCGTCGAGGTTGTGGAAGACGGCCGGGCGGTCATGGGTGTCGACGTGGCCGACCAGAATGGCCGGGCCGTACTGACCGGGGCTCGGCCCCTCGGTGAACCACCCGGCCTCGTTCGTGAGCGAGAGCGAGGGAACGGCGATGGCGCCGTCCCGGTCCCGGCCGACGCCGTGCACGCTCGCCCGGACGCCGATCGACGGGATGACGATGCGCGTCGGCCGGCTCGGCCCGAGCACGGGAAACTCGCCCGGTGGCGCCTTCGTGCCCGAGCCGAACAACTTCGGCAACGAGAACGCGCCGGTGGCCTGGCCCAGCCCGACGCCCGCGCAGAAGATCCCCGCGAGCACGAGCAGACCGGCCAGCCATCCCGTCCACCGGCCGGTCCGGCGGCTCACAGCTGGACTTCGCGCCGCCGGCGGGCCGTCCAGAAGGCCAGCGCCCCGCCGGCCGCGACCGCGGCGAGGCCACCCGCGAGCAGAGCCGTTCCGCCGCCACCGTGGTGAGCAAGATAACCACCACCGGTGTTCGGGCCCTTGGTCGGCGTGGACGAGGCGCTGATCACCCAGACGGTCGTGGTCGCAGTGCTGCCGCTAGCGCAGGTCAGCTTGACCGAGTACCCGGCCGGCTTCTTGTCCGACGGGATGGTCGCGGATCCGATGAGGAACCCCTTCTCGGGGGTCATGGTGACCGTGCCGAACGCGGTGGACGTGGCCTTCGCCTGGTTCGGGTTCGCGCCGCAGCTGCCACGCAGCGCCACCTGGTATCCGGCCAGGATGGTCGACGGGTTCACCTCGATGAAGACGGTGTCGGCGTGGGCCGGCGTGGCCGGTCCCAACAGGAGCGTCGCGGCTCCGGCGAGCAGCGTGGCGCCCCCCACGGCAAGGCGGGACAGAACAGCCCTCATGGCGATTCCTCTCGTATGTCCTGCTCGTCATCCTTACAGAGATTGCTGCCCGCTTTACGAGATTGGCGGTATTTCTCGGCGTACCCCGCCACGCTGGGTGATCGCCGGTAGGTTTAGCTTTAGGAGGTCATTTAACTCGCTCTCTGGGGGGCGTTGATCTTGGATATTGCGCAGACCGTTCTCACCTTCGTCGTGGCGCCACTCGCCGTGATCCTGGTGGTCGCGGCTCTCGTGTACGCGGGCGGCGGCAAGGGCCGCGCCAAGCGCTACCGGCCGGGCCGGTCCTTCGACTCGGCGCCGGTCTGGTTCACCTCCTCGGCCCACTCGTCCGGCTCCGCCGAAGGCACGCAGGCGGCGCTGCCTGCGGCCCGTGCCGAGCTGACCCCGGCCGCGGCATCGGCACCTGGCGTGACGGGAGGCGCAAGTGACCGCTGGTGAGCACACCCAGACCCCGCCCAACGAAGGTCCGTTCACGACCCGGCAACTGCTCCGCCTCGACGAGGCGCTGCGGCAGGCCGACGAGACGACCGGCCTATCGTTCAGCGTCTACTGCGGACGGCTCGACGAGCCCGTCCGGGAAGCGGCCGAGAAGCTGCACAGCCAGCTCGCCGAGCCGAGCCGCTCGGTGCTGCTGGCGGCCTCGCCGGAGCAGCGTCAGCTCGAGATCGTGACCGGTGAGGTGGCCCGCAAGCGGCTGCACGACCGGGACTGCAAGCTCGCCGCGTTCTCCATGGCCGCCGCGTTCAACGGCGGCGACCTCGCGGGCGGCTTCATCAGCGGACTCGCGATGCTCGTGAACCTCGCCGGCCGCTCCTGACCTGTCTACGCGAAAGAGGGCCCCTCGGGGCCCTCTTTCGTTTGCGCTGGATCAGGGATGTCGGTCGAATCTTGGGCGAAGATTCGACCGAGATCCCTGATCTGCTGAGAACGAAACGGTCAGCCGGCGGCGGTGTCGCACGCCCGAGCGGCCAGCGCCCGCTCGACGGAGTCCTTGCCCTCGGCCACGAGCCGCCGCAGCGGCGCCGGGTGCCCCTCCTGCGCCAGCCACGCCTCGGTGGCCGCCACCGTCTCCGGGCTGACCTGCATCGCCGGGTATCCGAGGACGAGGAACTCCTGAGCCGGCTCGCTGTCGCGCTTGGCCCAGATCTCCGCCGCCACGTCCAGGTACTTCTGGGCGTACGGCTTGGTCAGGTCGACCTGAGTGGAGTGCTGGAAGCCGAGCAGCAGCGCCCGGGACCGCCAGTTCGCCGGCTCGGCGTCCCCGGTCAGCTCGGCCCAGACCTCGGCCTTCACCGCCGGATCCGGCTGGAGTGCGTACGCCGTCGCCGACTCCTTGTCACCGCTGGCCGTCTGGTCGGCGGCGTGCTCGTTCTGGATGTCGTCGCCGGTGAGTACGCCGAGCGCGGAGAGCGCCTGGACGAGCTGCCAGCGCAGCTCACCGGTGATGGACACCCCTTCCGGTACGCCGTCGCCGGCCAGCCAGCCCTTCAGGACCTCGATCTCGGCCGGCTGCCGGGCCGCGCCGATGAACGTACGCGCCCAGATGAGCTGCGTACCGCTGCCCGCCGGGGCGGAGGCGATGACTTCGCGAGCCGTCGCGGCCAGCTGCGCCCAGCCTTCGGGGGCCCACGCCGGGTCGGCGTAGAACGTCAGCGCCGTCCGCAGCTGGTTGAGTGTCGCGGTGATGAGCGAGGAGTCGGTCTCGACCGGTAGACCGGAGACGACCTGGGTGAGGTAGTCCCGGGCGGGCAGCTCGGCGTCGCGGACCATGTCCCAGGTGGCCGTCCAGCACAACGCCCGGGTCAGCGAGGACTCGAGGCCGCCGATGTGGTTGACGACGGTCTCCAGGGACCGCTCGTCCAACCGCAGCTTCAGGTAGGAGTAGTCGCCTTCGTTGAGCACGAGGACGTCGGCCGCGCGTACGCCGGCCAACGGGGAAATCGTCGTCGATGCCCCGGTGACGTCCACCTCGAGCACGTCCCGGCGGACGAGCTTCCCGCCGTCGGCCAGGTCGTAGAGGCCGACCCCGATCCGGTGCGTACGCAGAACGGGGTGGCTGTCCGGCGCGGACTGCCGCACGACGACCGACTCGTAGGTGCCGTCGGCGGCCACGGTGACGACCGGGGTCAGGGTGTTGACCTGGGCCGTCTTGAGCCACTGGTCGGCGAAGTCGGTGAGTTCCCGGCCCGACGCCGTCTCCAGCTCGGTGAGCAGATCGGTGAACGTGGCGTTCGACCAGGCGTGCTTGGCGAAGTACGCCCGCAGGCCGGTCACGAACGCGTCGATCCCGACGTACGCCACGAGCTGCTTGATGACCGAGGCGCCCTTGGCGTACGTGATGCCGTCGAAGTTGACCTCGACCGCGGCGACGTCGGGCATCTCGCAGTAGACCGGGTGGGTCGACGACATCTGGTCCTGGCGGTAGCCCCAGTTCTTGCGGATCGACAGGAACGTCGTCCAGGCGTCCACGAACCGGGTGTTCTCGGAGTTGGCCCAGTGCGAGGCCCACTCGGCGAACGACTCGTTCAGCCACAGGTCGTCCCACCAGCGCATGGTGACCAGGTCGCCGAACCACATGTGCGCCATCTCGTGCAGGATCGTGTTGGCGCGCTGCTCCTTCTCGTAGTCAGTGACGGCCGACCGGAAGATGAACCACGTCTCGGCGTTGGTGATGCAGCCGAAGTTCTCCATCGCACCGGCGTTGAACTCCGGGACGATCAGCTGGTCGTACTTCGGCAGCGGGTACCGGACGCCGAACTGCTGGTGGAAGAAGTCGAAGCCCTGCTTGGTGATCAGGAAGATGTCGTCCGGGTCGAGGTACTGCGCCATGCTCTGGCGGCAGAAGATGCCGAGGTCGATGCCGTCGTGCTCATCGCGTACCTCGTGGTAGGGGCCGGCGCAGAGCGCGGTCACGTAGGTGCTCATCTTGGCCGACTCGGCGAAGTGCACGACCTGCGCGCCGACGTCGGTCTTCTCGACCCGCTCGACGACCGAGTTGGAGACGACCTTCCAATGTGCCGGAGCGGTCACGTGCCAGGTGTAGGTCGCCTTGAGGTCGGGCTGGTCGAAGCACGCGTACGCCTTCTGGGCGTCCTGCGTCTCGAACTGGCTGTACAGGTAGACCTCCTTGTCGACCGGGTCCACCGCGCGGTGGAGACCCTGGCCGGAGGTCGAGTAGTCGAAGTCGGCGTCGACGACGAGCCGGTTCTGGGCGGCGAGACCCGGCAGGATCAGGCCGGTGCTGTCGGACCAGCCGGAGACGTCGACCGGCGCGCCGTTGAGCGTCGCGCTGCGGACCGAGCGGGCGGCGACCTCGATGAAGGTCTGCGCGCCGGGCTCGGCACAGTCGAAGACGACCTCGGTGACCGTACGGAAGGTGCCGTCCCCGGGATTGCCGGAGCCGTCGGTGAGGTCGATCGTGATGTCGTACGTGCCCACCGTCAGCAGACGGGCTCGCTCGACCGCCTCCGCCTGGGTGAGGTTGCGCACTCCTGCCACGGGGGCAACTCCTTGTCGAATCAGTGGTACGCGGGTAAGCACCCACGGTTACTTGGACCCTAACACCGGCATCCGGTGGCCAACGGGGCCCTGAAGTCGTTGAGCAGTACATGGCTGAAAACAACGCCGCGCCCTGGACTCTGCGAGTCCACCCGGCCGAGGTGGCCGCCTGCCGCGGCACGATCCAGTTCGACGTCCGCCCCGGCCGGTGGGCCGATCCCGAGCTGGCTGACCTCGTCGCTCCGCCGATCGTCGTCCGCGCCCACACTCCGAACGGCCGCCACCGCGCGACCGAGGTCCTGACCCAGCGCATCCCGCATTACGTGCCCACGTGGCGAGACCTCGCCGGGGCGCTCGCCCCGGCTTGAGCCCGGAGCGGTATTTTCGAGCACCATGACGGTTGTGCACCCGATCTCCCGCGCCTGGCTCGCCACCCCCTCCGGCCGCACCGGAGCGCAGAACTACGACGAGTTCGCCGACGACGCCGAGATCACCGCGATCATCGAGGCCGACCCGGCCAGCGCGCTGGCGATCGAGATGCCCCACCTCGCCCCGGAGTCGCTGGGCAGCAGCTTCAGTGACGCGCTGCCGGCCGCGCGGAGCCGTCTCACCGCCCTCCAGGAGTCCGGCGCGCTCAGCCCGGCCGACGAGGTGGTGGTCGTCTACCGGATCACCGCCCCCGACGGCGCCGTCGGCTACGGCCTGTGGGCGATGGTCGACACCGACCAGATCTCCACCAGCGCCGAGGAACCCGGCCTGGTCATCCGCAACGAAGACGTCTTCCTCGCCAAGGTCAAGGAGCGGGTCGCCCTGTTCCAGGCCATCGGCCACCTGCTCAGCCCGGTCCTGCTCCTCCAGACCGGCCGCGGCGACGACCTGCACGCCGCGCTCGCCGCGGCCGTCGCGGACCTCGGTCCGTCCGTCGCGAGCGACGTGGACCCCGCTGGGCGTATCCACGAGATCTGGCCGGTGAGCGCGACCGACCCCCTGGCCGCGACCCTCGCGGACCTCGCGGGCGGCGGCGAGCTGGTCGTGGCGGACGGCAACCACCGGTCCCTCGCGGCCCAGGTCGGCGAACTGCCGCGGTTCCTCGCGGTCGTGACCACCCCGGCCTCCGTGGCCATCCAGCCCTACAACCGCCTGCTCGCCGACCTCCCGCTCCCACCGAACGAGCTGGTCGCGACCCTCGAGAAGACCGGCGCCACGGTCACCGCGCTCACCGGCCCGGTCACCGTCCCGGCCACTCGCGGCACCATCCACTTGTACGCCCAAAGCGGCCACTGGAGCATCGTCCTGCCCCCGTCGGCCGGGGTGCCCGACGTGGAGAACCTCGACCACGCGCTGGTCGAGCGGCTGGTCTTCAGCGAGGCGCTGGCCCTCGACCCCGGCGACAAGCGGATCACCTACGTCGGCGGCGACTATCCGGCCGACTGGCTCGCCGGCGAAGTCGACGCGGGCCGGGCCGCCCTCGCGATCCTGATCGCCCCCGTGACCGTCGACGACTTCGTCGCCGTGAACCTCGGCCGGGAGAAGCTGCCGCGCAAGTCCACCTGGTTCACCCCCAAGGCGCGAGCCGGCCTCGTCACCGCCGCCCTCTAGCGCCCGGCGGCGGGATATCCCTGGGACGCCCGGTTCTGCGTCATGTAGTATTCGCTGGGCGCTTCCCTCGGGGTGCGCCATGCGGGCGTAGCTCAATGGTAGAGCCTCAGTCTTCCAAACTGATTACGGGAGTTCGATTCTCCTCGCCCGCTCCACATGTGAGGCCCAGGTCAGTGACCTGGGCCTCATCGCGTCTCTGTCAGCGCGCGGCGACGAACTCGCGAATGTCACCGACGTAGAGGTCGGTCGCCTCGTGGGCGGCGTAGTGGCCGCCGGCGTTGCGCGGACCGCCCTTCGGGAGCCCGGCGTCGTACTTGCGCCAGTGGACGACGTTCGCGTGGTCGCGCTCGACGAGCGGGCGGATCGACTGGAAGTCGCCGGCGAAGATGGCCACGCCCAGCGGTGCGGTCGTCGGACCGTCCGGCTTCTCGTCGGCGTGGGCGTCTTCGTAGTAGAAGCGGATCGCCGAGCCGGAGGTGCCGGTCAGCCAGTAGATCGCGGTGTTGGCGATGACGAAGTCCGCGTCGAGCGACTCGCCCATGAGCTGGGCGTTCCAGGCGAGCAGCCCCACCGGGGAGTCGGCCAGCGCGAACGCGAGGGTCTGCGGCTGCTGCGAGTGCAGGGTGTTGAACGAGAACATGTTCTCGTAGAACCACTGCAGGTGCTGGAGGGCGGCGTAGTCCTCCGGGCCGAACGTCGCGAACTCGGCCGCGTCGCCGGACGGGAACGAGAACGCCTGCGTGACGTGGACGCCGATCACCTTGTCAGGCGCGATGCGGCCCATCTCGGGCGCGATCATCGAACCGGCGTCGTTGCCCGCCGCGACGTAGCGGGCGTATCCGAGGCGGTCCATCAGCTCGACCCAGGCTCGCGTGGTCCGGAAGCGGTTCCAGCCCGCCGATCGCGTCGGGCCGGAGAAGCCGAAGCCGGGCAGCGATGGGATCACCAGGTGGAAGGCGGGGACCGAGTCGTCGGCCGGGTTCGTCAGCGGCTCGATGACGTCCAGGAACTCGACGATGGATCCCGGCCAGCCGTGCGTGAGGATCATCGGCGTCGCGTCCTCGCGCGGGGAGCGTACGTGCAGGAAGTGGATGTCCTCCCCGTCGATCTCGGTCACGAACTGCGGGTACGCGTTCAGCCGAGCCTCCAGTGCCCGCCAGTCGAACGCCGTCCGCCAGTGCTCGACGAGGGTGCGTACGCGGTTGTCGGTCATGCCGTAGGAGCCGTCGGCGTCCGGCAGCTCGTTCGGCCAGATGATCCGGTCGAGGCGGGCGGCGAGGTCGTCCAGCTGCGCCTGCGGGACGTCGATGCGGAAGGGGCGGATCGCGGTCATGTCTGCCTCCACGTGGAGCGGAATTTTTCGTTCCGTTCAAGCATAGCAGAACGGAACGATCCGTTCCAGCAAGAGGTCGCAGGTTTCTGACCGAAGCGAGGTGGGCCGCCGAAGAACTCCGGCGGCCCGAACTCCTAGCAGTAGAGGTTGGCGCCCGCGGTCGTTCCGAGGATCTGGACGAACTGCTGGTACGCGGTGACGCGGCTCTGCACCTGGCCGGGGTTGCCGCCGTTGCATTCGAGTGAGCCGTTGATGCTGCGGATGGTCTCGCCGAAGCCCGCTCCCGTGACCATGGCGTTGTGCGGCGTCATGGTCCCCGGCCCGGTCTGGGTGTTCCAGTACCAGAGCGCCGTACGCCAGGCGACCGCGGCGTCGGTCTCGACGAGCCACGGGTTGGTGAGCAGCGGGAGGCCGAGCGCGTCCCCGGCGGCCTTGTAGTTGAAGTTCCAACTCAGCTGGATCGGGCCGCGGCCGTAGTAGTTCGCCGCGCCGGCCGGGCAGCCGTACGGCTGGCTCAGGTCGCAATATGTGCCCCGGTTGATCTCCGTGATGTAGACGAGTCCACCGGTCTCATGGCTGACGTTGGCGAGGAACGCCGCGGCTTCCTGACGGCGTACGGTGTCGGTGCCCGTCGTGGCGAACGCCGGGTAGGAGCTGAGCGCCGCGACGAGCCCCTGGTAGGTGTAGAAGCCGTTGCGGCTCGGGAACATCTGAGTGAACTGGGCCTCGGTGACGACGAAGCCGCCCGGGTTCGTCGGCGGGGGAGTAGTGCCACCGCCGCTGCACGCGTACGGGTCCCAGTACCAGGTGCTGATCGTCGGGTCGTAGCCCGGATTGCCGTGTTCGGCGATGTAGTAGTTGCCGTTGGTGTAGCGGACGATGGCGCCGGTGTCGTACCACGTGCCCGCCGTCCAATTCGGATACGTGCAGGTGCCCGGCGACGGCGTCGATCCGCCGCATGTTCCCTGATCGGCCCAGACGTCGGCGGCGCCGGGGGTTTCGTTCTGCGTCCACCACTTCGCCCGCCAGTTGTGGCCGTTGTAGGAGGCGGTCATCCCGCCGGTGTAGACCGCTGACGACTGCCACGGCGTAACGCAGTCCGCTGCCGTGGCCGGGCCGGCGGGCAGCATCGCCACCACCGCGCCGGCGATTGTGATCATGAGTGTCGCCGCCAAGACGCGTACGCGCGACATCGAGGCTCCTTCCCGCAGGGATATATCAATGCGCATACGTTACATGCTTTTAGCAAAGTGTCCTAACAGTTCTTGGCGCGAAGTACGGCTGAAGCGGCGTCTGCGGGCCTATGTCACCAATTAGTGGCCGATGTGAGGAATGACAGGACGCGCATCCCGTCGTTGACCGATGGTTCCCCTGGATGAAGCTCATCCCAGATCGGAGGAACCATGTCCAGAAGAGTTCGTCGGCTCGCGACGGTCGCGATGGGGGCGGCCGTGCTCCTTCTCGCCGCAGGCCCGGCGTACGCCCATGAATGCGTGAACGCCAGCAAGAAGAACCAGGCAGCCGGAGTGCAGGTCGTCGTCAGCGCGGACACCGGGGAGGTCGTGTGGGTGTCGAACGGGCTCCAGCATCGCATCGACCAGGGTCTGGTCAACCCCGACACCGGCGAGGGCTTCTCCGGTCTGCTCGGCTTCGACCTCAACGGCGACGCCGTGGCCGACGTGAGCACCTTCATCGTCGGGCCGGAGATGGAGATTCCGGAGCAGGCGCAGTTCAACGGACCGGCCTGTCGCGGAATCACGAATATCGAGATCTTCTTCAGTCAGTGCGTGTCCTTCTGAGGCCGGTCGAGGCGGCCATTTCGTGAGCTGTCCCGGCGAAGAGCCCGGGTCCGGCACGGCGCCGGACCCGGGCTCATTTCGTTCCGGGCGGCCTGTCTGTCGTCGGCGAGCCTTGGAGGACCGGCCTCGTAACCCAACCGTTACCGAATTCCCGTTGACCGTGAACCAGGTCACGGCAAAAGATGTGAGCGTTAACAACCCCCTTCTACCTCTGGAAACCTCTCCCACCGCCCACAAATGTGAGCGTTAACATCCCCCGTTCCTGAGGAGTGCCATGAAGATCGCGAAGCTGGCTGTCGCAGCGGCCGGCCTGCTCGTCGCAGCGGGCCTGGCGGCCTGCGGCGACACCACGAAGACGGTCGACCAGCAGTCGAGCGGCGGCGCCGCCGGTGCGCTGGTCGGCGTCACGATGCCCACCAAGTCCTCGGAGCGGTGGATCCACGACGGCGAGAACCTCAAGAGCCAGCTCGAGGCGCTCGGCTACAAGGTGGACCTCCAGTACGCCGAGAACGACATCCCGACGCAGGTCAACCAGATCGAGAACCAGATCACCAAGGGTGCGAAACTGCTGATCGTCGCGTCGATCGACGGCACCGCGCTGACCACGCAGTTGCAGGAGGCGGCCGACAAGAAGATCCCGGTGATCGCGTACGACCGGCTCATCCGCAAGTCGCCGAACGTGGACTACTACGCCACCTTCGACAACTACAAGGTCGGCGTACAGCAGGCGACCTCGCTGCTCGTCGGACTGGGCCTGAAGAAGCAGGACGGCACCGACGGCACCGCCAAGGGCCCGTTCAACATCGAGCTGTTCGCCGGGTCGCCGGACGACAACAACGCCACGTTCTTCTTCAACGGCGCGATGGACACCCTCAAGCCGTACATCGACAAGGGCACGCTGGTCGTGAAGAGCGGCGAGACCGACTTCAAGACGGTCGCGATCCTGCGCTGGGACCCGGCGACGGCCCAGCGGCGCATGGAGGACCTGCTCACCAAGACCTACTCGAAGGGCGCGAAGGTCCAGGGCGTGCTGTCGCCCTACGACGGTCTCTCCATCGGCATCCTGTCGGCGCTGAAGAGCAACGGCTACGGCACCGCCGGGCAGGCGTACCCGATCGTCACCGGTCAGGACGCCGAGGTGGCCTCGGTGAAGTCGATCATCGCCGGTGAGCAGTACGCGACGATCTACAAGGACACCCGCGAACTGGCGAAGGTCACGGTCAAGATGGCCGACGCGGTCCTCAAGGGCGGCAAGCCCGAGGTCAACAACACCAAGGACTACGACAACGGCGTGAAGGTCGTCCCGTCCTACCTGCTCGAGCCGGTGGTGGTCTACAAGGACAACTACCAGAAGGCGCTCATCGACACCGGCTACTACACGGCCGACCAGCTCAAGTAGCACCGGTGTTCTTGTCGCGCCACGTCGCCAGGCCGTACGCGGACCGCTGATCGTTGACCTCGTCCAGATCGGCCGAGAAGACCAGCGGCGCTCCG
>NZ_JBFAHM010000018.1:35334-178675 GCF_040654195.1 Hamadaea sp. NPDC050747 | reverse complement strand
CAGACGTGTGCTATTCCGTTCTGTTCTCGGTCGAATCATGACCCAAGATTCGACCGAGAACCCTGATCCAGCGCCCCAGCCCCAGCCCAAGCCCAGCCCAGCCCAGCCCAAGCCCAGCCCAAGCCCAGCCCAGCCCAGCTCAGCCCGGCCAGTCCAGCCCTAGCCGCAGACGGCCGAGGCGGTCAGTCGTTGTCCTTGGATGTCCCGAAGGCCAGGTTCACGACCCAGCTGATCACGCCGACGATGATCGCGCCCCAGAAGCCGGCCCAGAAGCCGTTGACCTCGAACGGGATGTCGAAGACCCCGGCGAGCCAGCCGACCAGCAGGAAGAGCAGGGCGTTGACGACGAATGAGATGAGGCCGAGCGTCAGGATGTAGAACACGCAGCCGACCAGTTTCACGATCGGTTTGATGATCGCGTTGACGAAGCCGAAGATCAGCGCCACCAGCAGGTAGGTGCCGATCTTGCCCCACGTGGTCTCGGCGGTGACGTCGATGCCGTCGACTATCGCCGTGGCGACCCAGAGGGCGCCGGCGGTGACGAGCACCCGGATCAAGAATCCCATATGTCCGATGTTGCCGGATCGGAACGCTCCACGGAGGAGATTCCGTTACAACTCGGCTTCATCGGCTCTCTTCAGTGCCTGAGGTATTGACGAGCGTGCAAGTGGCTGGTACTCCATCTGTTAAGCAACTTGTCTAACTAACCGCTAGGCGAGGGGGAACCATGTCCGAAGTGCACTACCCACGGCGTACGCTGCTCGCCGCCGCCGCGCTCCTGCCCCTCACGGCCGCCTGCGACATCGGCGGGTCGAACTCCTCCGACTCCGGCGGCGAGGGGAGCGGCGAAGGCAAGATCACCGCCCTGTTCATGCAGCAGGCCGGCTACTCCGAGGCGGACATCCGCGCGATGACCGCCGACTTCCAGGCGAAGTATCCGAAGATCACCGTCGAGCCCACCTTCGTGGCGTACGAGGCCCTGCACGACAAGATCGTCGCGGCCGCCCCGGCCGGGACCTACGACGTCGTGCTGATCGACGTCATCTGGCCGGCCGAGTTCGGCAGCAAGAAGATCGTCACCGACGTCACGAGTCAGTTCCCGGCGGCGTGGAAGACCGACATGCTCGGCGGCGCGCTCAAGACCGCGGAGTACCAGGGCAAGTACTACGGAGTGCCGTGGATCTTGGATGCCAAGTACCTCTTCTACAACACGGAGATCCTCGGAAAGGCGGGCGTGGACCCCGCCACCCTGGCCACTTGGGACGGCGTACTGGCAGCGGCGGCCAAGATCAAGGCAGCCAATCTGGTCAAGCACCCGCTCATCTGGAGCTGGAAGCAGGCCGAGGCGCTGATCTGCGACTACACCCAGCTCCTCGGGGCGTTCGGTGGCAAGTTCCTCGCCGACGACTTCAAGTCGATCGCCTTCGACAGCGGCGGCGGCCTCGAAGCGCTCAAGTGGATGAAGAAGACCATCGACGACGGGCTGACCAACCCGAACTCGCTGGAGTCCCTGGAGGAGGACGTCCGCAAGATCTTCTCCGAGGGCTCGGCCGCGATGGCGCTGAACTGGACGTACATGTTCAACGCCGCGAACGACCCGGCTCAGTCGAAGGTCGCCGGGAAGGTCGAGGTGCTGCCGACCCCGTCCGGTAGCGGCGGCAGCCCGGGAGTGAACGGGTCGATGGCGCTCTGCGTGAGTGGCGGCAGCCGGAACCAGAAGGCGGCCTGGACCTACATCAGCTACCTGACCAGCCCCGAAGTCCAGAACAAGTACGCCAAGAGCAGCCTGCCGTGCTGGGGCAAGTCCTACGACGACCCGGCCGTCGTCTCGGTGTCGCCGAAGATGGTGGCGGCCGCGAAGAAGGAGCTCGCCAGCCTGATCTCCCGTCCGGAGGTGCCTCGCTACAACGAGATCAGCCAGCTGCTGCAGGCCGAACTCCAGCAGGCCCTGCTCGGGAAGAAGACACCGGAGAAGGCATTGTCCGACGCGGCGGCCCAAGCCAAGTCGCTGCTGTGAGGCGGCAGGCTCCCCTCGCGGCGGTGCTGCTGCTGCCGGCGGCGCTGGTCGTCTTCGGGGTGGTGCTGTGGCCCGCCGGCCGGGCGCTGGTCATCTCGTTCCTCGACGTCGACAGCCCTTTTCCGGGGGCGTACCCGGTTGTGGGGCTCGCGAACTACGCCGACATCCTGACCAGCCCCCGGTTCTGGGCGGCGGCGCAGCACACGCTCTACTTCACCGTCGCGTCGACCACGCTGGAGGTGGTGCTGGGCCTCGGCCTGGCCCACCTCCTCGCCGCGCCGATGCGGTTCCGCTGGCTGTTTCGGGCCATCGTGATCCTGCCCTGGGCGCTGCCGACCATCGTCAACGGCGCAATGTGGCGCTGGATCCTCAACGCGGAGTACGGCGCACTCAACGCGCTCCTCACCCAGCTGCACCTCATGGGGGACTACCGGTCGTGGCTCGGCTCCGACCCGTTCCTCGCGTTGAACATGGTCGTCGTCGCCGACGTCTGGAAGAACACCTCGCTGGTCGCGTTTTTCCTGCTCGCCGGCTTGTCCGCGATCCCGGCCGAGCTCGGTGAGGCGGCCCGCATCGACGGGGCCGGTTCGCTACGGGTCTTCTGGCGGATCACGCTGCCGTTGCTCCGCCCGACATTGGCCGCCGTCCTCGTGCTCCGGGTGATCGAGGCCTTCAAGGTCTTCGACATCGTCTACGTCATGACCGGTGGCGGCCCGGCCAGCGGCACGCAGACCATCACCTTCCTGACCTATCTGCAGGCCTTCTCGGCGCAGCGGTTCAGCTCCGGCGCCGCCCTCGCGTATCTGACGGTGGTCGCCGTGTTGATGCTCGCCCTGATCTACCTGCGGTTGTTGCGGCAACAGGAGATGAGGGCATGAGGCGTACCGTCGGGGCGCTGACCGCGTCCACGCTGATCCTGGCCCCGTTCCTCTGGCTGGTCGT
Source organism: Hamadaea sp. NPDC050747 (assembly GCF_040654195.1). Classification (NCBI taxonomy): domain Bacteria; kingdom Bacillati; phylum Actinomycetota; class Actinomycetes; order Micromonosporales; family Micromonosporaceae; genus Hamadaea; species Hamadaea sp. NPDC050747. The sequence goes on along the minus strand of NZ_JBFAHM010000018.1, from coordinate 175,716 downwards.
CTCCTCGCTCTCGGGCCAGACGGACCTGCTGGAACGCCCGCTGCACTGGTGGCCCGAGCACGTCACGCTGTCCCGCTATAGGGAGATCTTCACCGGCCACGAGGGCGTCGCGGCCCAGTTCCGGTCCGCGATGCTCAACAGCCTGATCGTCGGGGCCGGCACCGTCGTCATCTCGGTCTCCGTCGGCATTCTCGGCGGGTACGCCTTGGCGCGGCTGACGTTTCCGTTACGGCGTACGACCTTGCTGTCGTTCCTGGTGACCTACATGCTGCCGCCGATCGTGCTGATCATCCCGCTGTACCTGCTGATGGCCCGGCTCGGGCTGCTCGACACGAAGCCGGGCCTGATCATCGTCTACTGCTCGCTGGCGACGCCGTTCGCGTTGTGGACGATGAGCACGTTCTTCGGTTCTCTGCCGGTCGAACTGGAGGAGGCGGCCCGGGTCGACGGCTGTACGCGCCTCGGCGCGCTCGTCCGCGTCATCCTGCCGCTCGCCCGCCCCGGCGTCGTGGCCACGACGCTGTTCGTCTTCCTGCTGTGCTGGGACGAATTCCTGTACGCCCTCATCTTCACGTCCACATCAGACGCGAAGACGATCCCGGTCGCGATCGCCGAGTTCACCGGCCGCAACGCGGTCGACTTCGGGCTCATCGCGGCAGGTGGGGTGCTCGCCGCCCTGCCGCCGGTCCTGCTGGCCGTCGTCCTCCAACGTCACCTGCTCGCCGGCCTCACCGCCGGCTCTCTCAAATAACCCCTCTCCGCGCGATCATGAACTACAGGCCATGATCGACCACGTTTCCCAGGTCGCCGATCTCGTTGTGCGGTGATCGTTCCCCAACCTCATGATCGACTCGCGTTTCCATGACCGCTAGGCAGTCCGTCAAGCACGCCAGGCACATGATCGGCTCGTGTTTCCGTGGCTGCGAGGCGGTCCGTCAAGCGCGCCGGGAGCGGATCGCGTACGACCTGCCGACCCGCAAATCGATCACGGAGTCAGGGAGTTGATCAGGACCGGGCGGACATGACACGCCGGTCGATCACGACCGTCAGTTCATGATCGCGCGGAAAACCAACGGGGGAGAGGGGAACCGGGGCGGGGGGTGGGTGCGTCGGAGTTCGCATGAGACGAGTCCTGGCGGTCGCGGCGTTGGCGGCTCTGCTGCTCTCGGGGTGTTCGAGTCCCGAGCCGGTGAGCAAGGACGCCACCATCCAGGTGTCCCGGGTGGGCGGGGCGCCGCATGTCGACGATCGGCTGGAGCTGAAGCCGGACGGGTCGTGGAGTTTCACGAACACGGCCGGGAAGCGGTTCAGCGGGACGCTTCCGGCCGATCAGCGAGACGCCGCCTATGACCTGGTCACGAGCGACGAGTTCGCCGAGGAGATGGTCCAGCCGACGAAGGACATGATGTGCGCTGACGCGCCGGTCGTGACCGTCGTCGCCGGTGGGCGTACGTCGACGTATTTCGGGTGCTTCGAGGACAAGTGGCCGAAGACCGCGGCCTTGGTCGACCTGTTGCAACGCAACATCACCGTGCCGAACGGGGGCTAGAACGAGACCGGCCGGCCGCTGGGGGTACGCAGCCGGCCGGTCTCCACCAACAGGTCACTCCTCTTCGGGCCGGGCAGACCGGGGGAGCAGGAACACCAGGCCGAAGGCGACCACGAGCAGTCCGAGCGAGATCGTGGTGGTCGTCGTCATGGCGCTGGCGAATCCGGCGTGCAGGCGGTTGAAGAAGACGGTGCCGAGGACGGCGATGCCGACCGCGCCGGCGAACTGCTGGACGGCGTTCAGGACGCCGGAGGCGGATCCGACCTGGTGGTCGTCGACTCCGTTGAGCACGGTGCCGAAGATGGGGCCAAGGCCGAGTCCCATGCCGAGGCCGGCGACGAAGGTCGAGGGGAGCAGCGCCCAGATCGAGACGGTGTCGCCACCGGCCCAGACCGTCAGGGCAAAGGCGCCGAACGCGATCAGCATGATGCCGAGTCCGATGTGGATGAGACGGCGGCCGAGCTTTCTGACCAGTCCGTGTCCGGCGATGGCGCCACCCGCGATGCCGAGCGCCATGGGTGCGCTGGACAGACCGGCCTTCAGGGGGCCGAAGCCCAGGCCGAGCTGGGTGAACAACCCGTACGCCAGCATGAAGCCGGTCAAGGCGCCGAAGAAGCCGAGGAAGACGGCGAGTCCACCGGTGAACGCGCGCCGGGCGAAGAGTCCGCCTTCGATGAGCGGCGAGTCCGCCCGGCGTCGCTCGTACGCCACGAACAGGCCGAAGAAGACGAGCGATCCGGCGAGGAGGCCGAAGATCCAGGCCGGCCAGGCCAGGTCGCGACCCTGGATGAGCGGGTAGATCAGCAGCCCGGAGGCCAGCGAGAGCAGGACCATGCCCGGGACGTCCAGCCGGGGGCGCGGGTCGGACGAGCCGAGCGCGGGCATGAACCGGAGCGAGCCGAGCACGGCGAAGAGCACGATCGGGACGTTGATCAGGAAGATCATCCGCCAGCCGGTGCCGAACCAGTCGGCGTCGATCAGCGCGCCGGCCAGGATCGGGCCGCCGACCGCGGACAGGCCCATGACGGGGCCGAACGCGCCGAAGGCCTTGCTGATCTCGTCGGGCGGGAAGACCGCCTTCAGGATGCCGAAGCCCTGCGGGATCATCATCGCGCCGAGGCCGCCCTGCAGGACGCGAGCCGCGATCAGCATGGCGGGGTCCTGGGCGGTGGCGCAGAGGACGGAGGCGAGCCCGAAGCCCATCGCGCCGATGAGGAACATCCGCTTGCGGCCGAAGATGTCGCCGAGGCGGCCGCCGGTGACGAGCATGACGGCGAAGGCCAGGGTGTAGCCCGCCCCGATCCACTGGATCATGCTGTCCGATCCGCCGAGCGCGCGGTGGATGCTCGGCGCGGCGATGTTGACGACGGTGGCGTCGAGCAGGTCCACGACCTCCGCGCCAAGCACCAGCCAGAGCACGAGCCACCGCCATCGGTAGGGCGGCGCGGACGCCGGCGGGCCGGAAGGAACGGTGTTCGTCGTGACGGAACGTTGTTCGGTAGTCATGAACAGAGTTCTACGTGACGAACGACGTTCGTGTCAAGTACAGTGTTCGGCATGACATCTGGCGGCACCCGAGCTGAGACCGACGACATTCCGGCGCCACCCTGGCAACGGCCGACCAAGGCCGCGAAACCGGCCCGTCGGCAGCTCAGCCGCGATGCGATCGTGGACGCTGCGTTGCGCGTACTCGACAAGGAAGGCCTGGATGCCGTGACCATGCGTCGCGTCGGGCAGGAGTTGCACACGGGCGCCGCGTCTTTGTATGTCCATGTGGAGAACAAGGAGGAACTCCACCACCTGCTGTTGGACCGGGTGATAGCCGACATTCCACTCGCTGAGCCTGATCCCACCCGGCCGTTGGAGCAGGTCAAGGAATTCGTCCGGAACTCGGTGCGGGTGATGGCCGCGCATCCGGGGGTGGCGCAGATCGCGATGTCGGGTCTGCCGAGCGGGTCGAACGCGCTTCGGATGATGGAGTACCTGCTCACCCTGCTGCGCCTGGCCGGGCTGCCGGACCAGGTAGTCGCGTGGGCCGGCGACCTGCTGGGCGACTTCATCCCCGCGATCGCCTTGGAGCAGAGCTTCTTCCGGCAGGCCGGGATCACCGAGCAGTCGATGGCCGAGCGGATCGGGCAGTACCGCGACTATCTGCTGTCGCTGCCCACGGACCGGTTCCCGACGCTGCGGAGCCTGGCTGACAACATGGTCGCCGGCAGCGGCAACGAGCGCTTCGAGTTCAAGCTCGACGTCATGCTCTCCGGTCTGCTCGCGGTCGCCGGCCGATGATCAAGACCGTCGCGGTGATCTCGCTGGGCGGCCTGCTCGGCGCGCTCGCCCGCTTCGGCCTCGGCGTCGCGTTCCCGGTCGCGCCACACACGTTCCCCTGGACGACATTCGCCATCAATGTGGTCGGCTGCCTGCTCCTCGGCTTCATCGCCCCGCTCACCGCGGGTCTCGTGCGGCCGTTCGTGGGCACGGGCGTGCTCGGTGGTTTCACCACGTTCTCCACCTACATCCTCGAAATTCACCGACTTGTACGCGCAGAGCAGCTCCCGACAGCCGTCGGCTATCTCGGGGCGACCGCGATATCCGCCCTGCTGGCGGCGTACTTGGGCGGAGTGCTGGCGGACAGCGTGGCGCGTGGGAGGGTGAAGGCATGAACATGCTGCGGTTGACGATCCTCGTCGGCGAGGACGATCAGTGGCATCACCGGCCGCTCTACACCGAGATCGTGCACCGGGCGCATCAGGCCGGGCTCGCCGGGGCGAGCGTCTTCCGGGGCGTCGAGGGATTCGGGGCGTCCTCGCGGATCCACACATCGCGGCTGCTCTCGCTCGCCGAGAACCTGCCGTGCTCGGTCGTCATCGTGGACACCGAGGACACCGTCCGGGCCTTCGTGTCCAGTCTGGATGATCTACCGATCGGGCTGGCCATGCTCGACCCCGTCGAGGTCGTACGCCCGGCATGACGGTTCTCCTCGTGGCGCTGGGCGCGGCCTTCGGCGCCCCCGCGCGCTACCTCCTGGACCGCTTCGTCCAGGCCCGCCACGACTCCGTGTTCCCCTGGGGCACGTTCGCCGTCAACGTGACCGGCTCGTTCCTGCTGGGTTCGTTCGCCGCGCTGTCCGCTCCGTACTTCGCGCTGCTGGGGACGGGCTTCTGCGGGGCGCTCACCACCTACTCCACCTTCGGCTACGAGACCATTCGGCTGGCGCGCACCGGATCCACCCTGTACGCCCTCCTCAACGTGGTCCTCAGCATCATCGCCGGACTCCTGGCGGCCTGGGCCGGCCTCACCCTCTTCTCCTGACCCTCACCCCACCCCACCCCACCCCACCCCTCTCCGCGCCGCCGGTTTCGGCGCTGGATCAGGGTTCTCGGTCGAATCTTGGAGCAAGATTCGACCCGGAACCCTGATCCAGGCGGAACGAATCGGGCGCGCGCGCAAGCGCCCAGACGCGGAGGGGCGAAGGTGCGGGGGAGGCGACGGGGTCAGCCGAGGATGGGGAGGGAGGGCAGGAGCGACGGCAGCGGCGGGAGCGGGAGCAGCCCGCCCTGGCTGGGTGACGGCGACGGGGCCGGCGACGAGGGAGCCGGCGTCGTCGACGGGCCTACGCCGGAGGGCCGCGGCGTGGCGCTGTGCGTTACTCCCGACGGTGCGGTCGGCGAGGAGCCCGTCTCGGGGATGGTGACCGCGGCGAGCGCTGCCCGCAGCTGCTCGATCCGGGTGGTCAGGCGTTGCCGGTCAACGGCGTCGGTCACCTTGGGCAGCAGAGTGGCGGCCTGGTCGGTGAGGCTGCGCGCGTCGGCGAACCGGCGGTCGGCGTACGCCGTCGTCGCCTGGTCGAGGAGCGCGGTGGCCTGCTGGGCGGCGGCTCGCGAGTCCGCCCGATCGCCGTACACGATCTTCGTGATGGGCCACAATGGACTGCCCGGACCGGCGTTCGCGGCGCCTGCGGTGAGCCCGCCGCCGAGGAGGACGACGGCTCCGGCGATCGCGGCGACCAGGCGAGCCGAGAAGGGGCGCCGGGACGGCCGCACGGCCGGGTCGGCGACGACGGGGGCGGGCGCTGCTTCGTCCGACGAGACGGAGGCCTGCCAGGACGACAACATGACCGCGAGCGAGTCGTCGGCCGGCGGAGGCGAGCCCGATCCCAGCAGGTCCAGCAGGGCGTCGTCCTGGGCGAGCTGGTCGGCGTCGATCGGCGGGCCGCCCGGGTCCGAGTCGGGGAAGTGCCCCTGATTGCGCATCTTCATGCCGCGGACACCTCACCGAAGACGTCGCCGGCCAGCGTACGCAGTTTGGCCAGGGCGCGGGACTGGGCGACCCGGACGGCGGTCGCGGACATCGAGAGTGCGGTGCCGACCTCGTCCGCGCTGAGCCCGACGGCGACCCGGAGCACGATGATCTCGCGTTGGGTGTCGTTGAGCTGGTTCAGCAGCAGGGCCAGCCGCCGGGCCTGGTCGGCGGAGATGGCCTGCTGCTCGGGGCCGGGTGTGCTGTCCGGGCGTTCGGGCACGGAGTCGACCGAGACGGTGAGCCGCCGCACGGCGCTGCGCTGGGCGTCGGCGACCTTGCGGGCGGCGATGCCGTAGACGAACGCGGAGAACGGCACTCCCTGTTGGCGGTAGCGCGGCAGCGCCCGCAGGATCGCCACGCAGACCTCCTGGGAGATGTCGTCGGCCGTGGTGTACGCCCCGCCGAGCTGACCGAGCCGGGCGCGGCAGTAGCGGACGACCCCGGGCCGCACGTCGGTGAGCAGGGCTTCGGTCGCCGCGGGCTCGCCGCGTACGGCCCGTTCGACCAGCTCCGATTCCGACCACCCCACGGTGTGCACGATAACCAACGTTCCAGGGCGGTAAAAGTCGTGAGCGAGTGCCGTACGCTGACCGCCACCCATCCCTCGAGAAGCGAGAGGCCCCCGTGGACACCGCAACCTTGCAGCGGCAACAGACCCTGCACATGAAACAGCGCATCACCCTGATGGTGAACCAGTACGAAATCCACGATTCGGATGCGAACGGCAATCCGGGCACGCTCGTCGCCTTCGCCCAGCAGAAGCGGATGGCGCTCAAGGAGCAGGTCACGCTCTACACCGACAGCACCAAGCAGTCGGTGGTCGCCGGATTCAAGGCCCGTCAGGTCATCGACCTCGGGGCGACCTATGACATCACGGACAGCGCGGGCACTCCGATCGGCACCTTCCGCAAGGACTTCGCGAAGTCGCTTCTGCAGTCCACCTACCACTTCGAGCAGCCCGGTCTCGGCACCATCACCGGCACGGAGCGCAGCCTCCCGATCGCGCTGCTGCGCCGGTTCGTCGCGAGCTGGCTGCCGTACCACTTCGACTTCGTCCGCAACGGGCAGGTCGCGTTCTCGGTGAACCGCAAGTTCTCGCTGCGCGACAAGTACCTCATCACCATCAACGACCCGGAGCTGGACCGCCGGGCCGTCCTCGCGATGGCCGTCGCCCTCGACGCGCTGCAGGCCCGCTGACGAAGAGTCGTCGGTCCTCTGACGAAAAAGAGCTGTAACACCCCGACCCTCCCCGGCGATATCCCTTCACCAACTGGTGGCAGCCGGGGAGGAACGGGTGGGCGTAGAGGTCCGGGTCGAGGGGCTGACGAAGTCCTTCGGGCGTACGCCGGTGTGGTCGGACGTCACCTTGACGCTGCCCGCCGGCGAGATCTCCGTCCTCCTGGGACCGTCCGGAACCGGCAAATCGGTCTTCCTGAAGACGCTGGTGGGCCTCCTGCGCCCGGATCGCGGCTCGATCTGGATCGGCGACCAGGATCTGCCGCAGCTGCCCGAGCGCGACCTTTACGAGGTACGCAAGCTGTTCGGCGTCCTCTTCCAGGACGGCGCCCTCTTCGGGTCGATGACCATCTACGACAACGTGGCCTTCCCGCTGCGGGAGCACACGAAGTTCAGTGAGGCCCGCATCCGGGACATCGTCACGGAGAAGCTCGACCTCATGGGCCTGTCCGGGGCGGAGCGGAAACTCCCCGGCGAGATCTCAGGCGGCATGCGCAAACGGGCCGGGCTGGCACGCGCGCTGGTCCTCGACCCCCAGATCGTGCTGTTCGACGAACCCGACTCGGGCCTCGACCCGGTGCGGACGGCGTACCTGAATCAATTGATCATCGATCTGAACCAGCAGATCGACGCGACGTTCCTGATCGTCACGCACGACATCAACACCGCGCGGACGGTGCCGGACAACATCGGCCTGATCTACCACGGGCATCTGGCCATGTTCGGCCCGCGCGAGATGTTGTTGTCCAGCCACGAGCCCGTGGTCCGCCAGTTCCTCAACGCCCAGCGCGTCGGTCCCATCGGCATGGCCGAGGAGAAGGACGCCGACGAGCTGGCCGCTGAGGCCGCCGCCGGGGCGCAGCTGCCTCCGCTGCCGCCCATCCCGTTGCAGCTGCGCCCCTCCGACGGCGGACCCCGGCGAGCCGAGCGCAAAGCCGGCGCGTGGTGCCATGAGCACGGCGTCCTGCCACCGCTCGGCTCCTTTGTGGAGGCACGATGAGGGCCGTCGGCGAGTTCCTGATCTTCTGCGGGCGCACCGTGCGCGGCTGCTTCCGCCGCCCGGTGCAGGTCCGCGAGTTCGTCCAGCAGGCGTGGTTCCTCAGCTCCGTCTCGATCGCCCCCGCGGCGCTCGTCTCCATCCCCTTCGGCGCGGTGATCGCTCTCCAATTGGGCTCACTGGTACGCCAACTGGGCGCCCAGTCGTTCACCGGTGCGGCGTCGGTGCTGGCGGTCGTCCGCGAGGCCGGGCCGATCGTGACCGCGTTGGTGATCGCCGGGGCGGGCGGCTCGGCGATCTGTGCCGACCTGGGCGCCCGGAAGATCCGGGAAGAGCTCGACGCGATGCGGGTGCTCGGGATCGACCCCGTGCAGCGGCTGGTCGTCCCGCGAGTCATCGCCGGAGCACTGGTCGCCGTGCTGTTGAACGGGTTGGTCAGCGTGGTCGGGGTGGCCGGCGGCTACTTCTTCAACGTCATCCTCCAAGGCGGTACGCCGGGGGCGTACCTGGCGAGCTTCCAGGCCTTGGGCCAGCTGCCCGACCTGATCTCCGGCGAACTCAAGGCGCTCGTCTTCGGGGTGGTGGCGGCGCTGGTGGCGAGCTATCTCGGGATGAACGCCCAAGGCGGCCCGAAGGGCGTCGGCGACGCGGTGAACAAGTCCGTCGTGATCACCTTCATGCTCCTGTTCGCCCTGAACTTCGTCATGACGGCGATCTACTTCCAGGTCGTCCCGCAGAAGGGGGCGTGAGTCGGTGTTCGGCTGGCTCGACATGCTCGGCGGTCAACTCGCCTTCTACCTGCGGGCGGCCGCCTGGACACCGCGTACGCTGCGCCGGTATCGGCGGGAGGTGCTGCGGCTGCTCGCCGAGGTCAGCTTCGGCACCGGCGGGCTGGCCGTCGTCGGCGGCACCGTCGGCGTCATCGCCTTCCTGACCTTCTTCACCGGCACCGAGGTCGGCCTGCAGGGATATCAGGCGCTCGACCAGATCGGCAGCAGCGCGTTCACCGGGTTCATCTCGGCGTACTTCAACACGCGGGAGATCTCCCCGCTGGTCGCGGCGCTCGCGCTGTCGGCCACCGTGGGCTGCGGATTCACCGCCCAGCTCGGGGCGATGCGGATCTCCGAGGAGGTCGACGCGCTGGAGGTCATGGCGGTCCCGTCGGTTCCGTTCCTCGTCACGACGCGGATGATCGCCGGTTTCCTCGCGGTCATTCCCCTGTACGTGCTGGGCCTGCTGGCCAGCTACTTCGCCACGCGGACCATCGCGACCGGCTACTTCGGACAGTCGCCGGGCACCTACGACTACTACTTCGGCCTCTTCCTGCCGCCCGAGGACGTGCTCTGGTCGTTCGGGAAGGTGCTCGTCTTCAGCGTCATCGTGGTGCTGATCCACTGCTACTACGGGTTCACCGCGACCGGCGGACCGGCCGGAGTCGGTGTCGCGGTCGGGCGCGCTGTGCGTACGGCGATCGTGGCGGTCAACGTGGTGGACTTCTTCTTCTCGCTCGCGGTGTGGGGCGCGACGACGACCGTCCGGATCGCGGGGTGACCGCCATGCGGCTGCGCCTGCTCGGTCTCGGCTTCGTCGTCGTGCTCGCCGGTTCGCTGACGCTGTCGGTGCTGGTGTATCGCAAGGCGTTCACCCCGGTGGACTGGGTGACCCTGCGGACCGACCACACCGGCCTGCAACTCTCGACCGGCGCCGAGGTGAAACTGCTCGGCGTCCAGGTCGGCGAGGTACGCGAGATCACCGCGAACGGCGCGTCGGCGGAACTGCGGCTGGCGATCGATCCCGACCAGATCGCCAGGATCCCCGCCGACGTTTCCGCACGGCTGCTCCCGAAGACCCTCTTCGGTGAGCGCTATGTGGAGTTGATCCCCGCCGGCACTGGCCGCTCGATCGGCCTGTCGGAGGGGGCTGGAGGACGGCCCGTGCCGGCTTCCAGCGTGTCCGCCGGCACTGGCCGCTCGATCGGCCTGTCGGAGGGGGCTGGAGGACGGCCCGTGCCGGCTTCCAGCGTGACAGCCCCGGTTTCCGGAGTGGGTCCCGCGGCCGCTGCGCGGCCGTCGCTCCGGGCCGGGGCCGTCATCGACCAGGACCGCACGTCCAGCGCGGTCGAGCTGGAGCAGGTCCTCGACCGGGCGCTGCCCGTGTTGCAGGCGATCAAGCCGGACAAGCTGGCGGCGACGCTCGGCGCGTTGGCGTATGCGCTGGACGGGCGGGGTGACCGACTGGGGCAGGACGTGGCGAACGCCGACGAGCTGCTGGCCGCCCTCAACAAGCAGATGCCGACCATTGCCACCGACGTCCGCCGTCTTGCCCAAGCGCTCGACGGATACAGCGCGGCGCTGCCGGATCTGCTGACGATCCTGCGGAACGTGACCGTCACGGCGACCACCGTGGTCGATCAGAAGGAGCAGCTCGCCGAGTTCCTCGCCGACGCCACCGACCTCGCCGACAACACCCGGATCTTCCTCGACCGGTACGACGACCGGATCATCCAGCTCGGCCGGGTCAGCCGCCCGGTGCTGGAGCTGCTGGCCGCGTACGCCCCGGAGTATCCCTGCTTCTTCCGCGGGCTGACCGCATTGCAGCCGCAGCTGGAGGAGGTCTTCGCCAGCGGCCGGATGCACATCACGCTGGAGGTCACGCGGGACAACGGGAAGTACGTGAAGGGACGAGACGAGCCGGTCTACGGCGCGAGCAACGGTCCGCAGTGCCATGGGCTGCCCGACCCGAAGGTGCCCGCCCCCGGTACGCCGATCGCCGACGGCTACGACTACGGCGCGGGCGCACCGGCGAAACAGCCGCTCCTGAAACCGATCGTCGCCGCCCTCACGAATACGCAGCCCGACCAGGTCAGCGACCTCGACCTGCTCCTGTGGGGGCCGCTCCTCAACGGGCAGACGGTGAACCTGGGGGTGGCCCAGTGAGTGCCGTCGAGGGCCGCGGCCTGGCGCGCCCGCTGCTCAAGCTGATCGCCTTCGCCGCCGTGACCCTGCTGCTCACCGGCCTGCTCGCCCGGACGCTCGGCGCGTTCGCGTTCGGCGGCGGGCCGGAGTACCGGGCGCGGTTCACCGACGTGACCGGCCTGCTCGTCGGCGACGACGTACGCGTGGCCGGCGTCAAAGTCGGCCGGGTCACCGGCATCGATCTCATCCAGGACGGCGGCAAGCCGACCGCCGAGGTGAGCTTCACTGCCGAGGACGTGCCGCTGGCGACGACGGTCCTGGCGAAGATCCGCTACCGGAACCTGATCGGGCAGCGCTATCTCGCCCTGAGCGAGGGGCCGGGCGGCGGCGACAGGCTCAAGCCGGAGGGCCTGATCCCAGTGGCGCAGACGACTCCGGCACTGGACCTGACCGTCGTCTTCAACGGGTTCCGTCCCCTGTTCACAGGGCTGAACCCGGCGGACGTCAACAAGTTCGCCTTCGAGATCATCCAGGTGCTGCAGGGCGAGGGCGGTACGCTGTCCGACCTCTTACGGCGTACCGCCTCGGTGACCAACACCCTCGCGGACCGCGACGCGGCGATCGGCCGGGTGATCACGAACCTGAACGCCGTTCTCGGCACGCTGGACCAGCGCGACGCGAAGCTGTCGGAGACGATCAAGCAGATGCAGTTGCTGGTGTCGGGGCTGGCCGCGGACCGCAAGGCGATCGGCGGCGCGTTGACCAACATCAGCGGCCTGGCCGAGGCGACCACCTCGTTGTTGCGCGACGCGCGGCCGAGCCTGGCCGCGGACATCTCCGCCCTGAACACGCTGGCGGGAACGCTGGTCGAGAACTCGTCGGTCATCGAGTCGACCTTGACCCGGGCGCCGGCGCGGCTGGACGCGCTGACCCGGACCGCCTCATACGGGTCGTGGTTCAACTTCTACCTCTGTGACTTCGACGGCCGGGTGACGTTGGGCAGCACCACGCTGAACCCGGCGACGTTCAGCGGCACCGCGGCCAAGTGCGGAGGCAACTGATGCGGACTCGCTTGATCGTCGCGTCAGCCATGCTGCTTCGAGCGGTGAAACGCCCGAATCAACAGCGTCGCCGGCGCAATGATCACGCTCGGCCGGCGGTGGTCGGCGGTGTGGGCGTCGCGGTGCTGTTCGCGCTGCTCCTGGCGGCGTTCCAGATCGAGGACCTGCCGCTCATCGGCGGCGGGACCAGCTACAGCGCGGCGTTCCGGGACGCGAGCGGGCTGGCGCCCGGCAACGAGGTGCGCGTGGCCGGCGTGAAAGTCGGCAAGGTCACGGAGATTGAACTCGCCCAGAGTGGGAATGGCGCCTACGTCCGGGTGGGGTTCCGGGTGCGTGGCGTCGTTCTTGGGGAGAGGACCGGCGCCACCATCCGGATCAAAACGGTGCTGGGCCAGAAGTTCCTCGCGCTGGATCCCCAAGGCGGCGGCGAGCTGCGCGGCGAGATCCCGCTCGACCGGACCGCCTCCCCGTTCGACGTGATGCAGGCGGTCACCGGGTTGGCCGGCACGTTGCAGCAGATCGACACGCAGCAACTGGCGCAGGCGTTCAGCGTGCTCTCGGAGACCTTCGCCGACACTCCGGCCAGTGTGAAGGCCTCGCTGACCGGGCTCTCGCGGCTTTCGCAGACGGTCGCTTCGCGCGACGACCAACTTCGCGAGCTGCTCGCGCGGTCCAAGAACGTCACCGCCGTCCTCGCCCAGCGGGACGAGGAGTTCCAGCGCCTGATCTCGGACGCCGACCTGCTGCTCGCCGAGGTACACGCGCGCCGGGACGCGATCCACACGCTGCTGGTCGCCACCTCTCAGCTGGCGGACCAGATCTCCGGCTTCATCACCGACACCAAGAAGACGCTGCAACCCGCGCTGCAGAAATTGCGGGCTTTCGTCGGTGTGCTGCAACGCAACCGGACCAAGCTCGAGAACACGCTGACCAGCCTGGCCCCGTTCGTCAACGCGTTCGCCAACGTCGTCGGCAACGGCCGCTGGTTCGACTCCTATGTGGCCGGTCTCGTCCAGGGCTATCTACCGACAGGTGGTTCGAAGTGAAGGCGCGCGTGATCGTCGCCGCGGCGCTGGTGCCCGCCGTCGCCGTGGCGCTCGTCGTGATGCTGCGGGACAAGCCGATGAACCGGGTGGTGGCGCACTTCAGCGCGGCGGTGGGCGTCCACGAGGGCTCGGACGTGCGAGTCCTCGGCGTCAAGGTCGGTGAGGTCACCGCGGTACGCCCGGAGGGCCGCACGGTCCGGGTCGAGTTGGCGTACGACCCCGGGGTGAAGGTGCCTGCCGACGCACAGGCCCTCGTCGTGCCGCCGAGCGTGGTCGCCGACCGCTACGTCCAGCTGGCTCCGGCCTACGCCGGTGGTCCGGCCCTCGCCGACGGTGCGGACCTGCCGGTCGAGCGGACGGTCGTGCCGATCGAGCTGGACGAGATCTATCGGTCGCTCGACGATCTCAATCGCGCGCTCGGCCCGGAGGGCGCGAACAAAGACGGTGCGTTGTCGCAGCTCGTCGACGTCGGCGCGGCCAATCTGGCCGGCAACGGGCAGAACCTGCACGAGACGCTGTCCGGGCTCAGCCAGGCTTTGGACACGCTGTCGACCGGCCGGCAGGACCTCTTCGGCACGGTCGTCAACCTCCAGCAGTTCACCGGCACGCTGGCGAAGAGCGACGCGAGCGTACGCGAATTCACCGCCCGCATGGCCCAGGTCGGGGAGGAGCTGGCGGCGGAGAAGGACGAACTGGCCGCCGCCGTACGCGACCTCGCCTCCGCGCTCGCACAGATCACGACGTTCGTGAAGCAGAACCGGGCGGAGTTGACGGCCAACGTGGCCGCCCTCGCCGATCTGACCGGCGTACTGGTGCGGCAGCAGCAGGCGTTGCGGGAGGTGCTCGACGTCGCGCCGTTGGCGCTGTCCAACCTCAATCTCGCGTACAACCCCCGGTCCGGCACGACCGACACCCGGGACAACGCGATGGGGCCCTACGACCCCGCCAGCTTCGTCTGCTCACTCCTCGTCGACAGTGTTCCCGCCGGGAAGGTGCCGGTGGAGTGCCTGACGCTGGCCAAGGCGCTGGCCGACCGCAAGCTGCCGTTGACCGATCAACTCCGGCGTCTGCTGGGCGGCCGGTCATGAGGCGGGCGTTGATCGCGATCGCGGTGGCGCTGACCACCGCCGGCTGCCAGCTCCCGGGCGGCGCCCCGTCGTCGGGCGGCTTCCTCGTCAGCGCCGAGTTCACCGATGTGCTGGATCTCGTCCCGCAGGCGGCGGTCAAGGTCAACGACGTGACGGTCGGCAGCGTGACCGGCGTCGAGCTGCACGGCTGGACCGCGGTCGTCCGGATGCGGGTCGCGGACACGGTCAAGCTGCCCGACAACGCGATCGCCGCGATCCGGCAGTCGAGCCTCTTGGGGGAGAAGTTCGTCGACCTGTCCGCACCAGCCGACAGTCCACAGGGGACGCTCAGCGACGGCGACGTGATCCCGTTGGAGCGCACCAAGCGCGGCGCCGAGGTCGAAGAGGTGCTGGCCGCCCTGGGCCTGCTGCTCAACGGCGGCGGCCTGGCTCAGCTCAAGACGATCAACACGGAGGTCGGCAAGGCACTGGGCGGCCGGGAGGCCGACGCCAAGGGAGCGCTGCGCGAGCTGGACAAGTTCGTCGCCGCCCTCGACGCGCAGAAGGACGACATCGTCCGCGCCCTCGACTCGCTCGACCGCCTCACGAAACAGCTCGCGGAGCAGACCGACACCATCGGCCGTGCCGTCGACGCGCTCGAACCCGGCCTCACCGTGCTGGCCGGGCAGCGCGTTCAGCTCACGGCCGCGCTGGTCGCGCTGCGCGACCTCGGGTCCGTGGGCAAGCGCGTGATCGAGCAGAGCAAGGCCGACACCCTCGCCTCGCTCAAGGCCCTCCAGCCCACGCTCGATCAGCTGGTACGCGCGGGGGACGCGTTGCCGAAGGGGCTGGACCTCATGCTGTCCTACCCGTTCCCGCCGAACGCGCAGAAGGCGATCGCGGGCGACTATGTGCGGCTGCACATCACCCTCGACCTGGACGCGGCGTCGATCCTGTCGAACCTGGTCGCGAAGGGGACGACGCCCGGTACGCCGACCGTCCCGACCCTGCCGGGGCTCCCGTTGCCGTCGCTGCCGCCGATCCTGCCGTCCCTGCCGCCGATCTTGCCATCCTTGCCACCGATCCTCCCGTCCAGCGGCATCCTGCCGAGCGGGTTGCTGCCCAGCGGGCTGCTTCCCGGACTGCCGCTTTCGGCACCCGTCGTCACCTGGGAGTACGACCCGGCGACGGGCGAGATCTCGGGAGTCACCGGCGGTCTGTCCGAGATCCTCGCCGGGAGGACGGCATGAGGATCACCCGGCTGGCGTGGTTCCAGCTGCTCGTCTTCGCCGTCGTCAGCGTCCTGGGCATCGGGTACGTCGCCGTCCGGTTCGTCGGGGTCGGCGAGCGGTTCACCGGGGCGTACACGGTGTTCGCGGACTTCCCGACCAGCGGCGGGATCTTCGCCAATGCCTCGGTCACCTATCGGGGTGTGCCGGTCGGGCGGGTGGAGAGCGTCGACCTGCACGAGGGTCCCGCCGGCGGACTGGTCCGGGTGCGGATGCGGATGACCGGCGACAGCCGCGTGCCCCGGGATCTCCACGCCGTCGTGGCGCACCGATCGGCCGTCGGCGAGCAGTACGTCGACCTGCGGCCGGACACCGACACGGGGCCGTATCTGGGCGACGGCGACGTCATCCCGATCGGCCGGACGGGCGTACCGCTGCCGGTGGAGACTCTGCTGACGAATTTGGACGCGGTGGTCACCTCGGTCGACCCCGCCAAACTCGCCGTGCTGGTCGACGAGCTGGGCACGGCGTTCGAGGGGAACGAGACCGCGCTGCGTACGCTGCTCGACGCGAACAGTGCTCTCCTGTCCGACGCCGTCCACTATCTGCCGCAGACGACGAAGCTCATCGACGACTCCGCCACCGTTCTGAAGACCCAGGCGGAGGCGGCCGACGAGATCAAGCGGTTCGCCGCGGCCCTCGCCCAGCTGAGTCAGACGGTCCGGGACAGCGACGCCGACCTGCGTACGCTGCTGACGAACGGGCCGCCGGCGGCGACAGAGCTGCAAGGCCTGCTGCGTGACGTCGACCCCTCGATCGGCCCGCTGCTGGGCAACCTGATCACGGTCAACGGAATCGCCGTACGCCGCTTGAACGGCATCGAACAGCTGCTGGTGGTCTATCCGATGGTGGTCACCGGTGGCTTCACCGTGGCGCCCGGGGACGCCACCGCGCACCTCGGACTGGTGCTCAACGTGAGCGATCCGCCGTCGTGCAACTACGTGAAGTCCGGGCAACGACGCTGCACCCGATCCGAGATGGCGAGCGGATCCGGCGTACGCGGCTCCGCGAACGCGCCGCGAACCAGCGGCGATCCGTCGCCCGCCCCCATCGATGGCGTATCCCCCGTTACTGACCGCACTCCTGGCTCTTCGGTCGAGACCTCATCACAAGTCGCCGGTTACGACCCGGTCACCGGGCTCGTTATCGGCCCGGATGGTCTGCCGCTGCTCTTCGGGGGCACCGGTGGCCAGGCCGCCACCGCCGGTGAGCAGTCCTGGAAGCTGCTCCTCCTGTCCGGGCTCGCGCCGTGAGCACCGACGACCCACGGAAGGAACACGACGTGGAAACCACCGAACTGACGGCGGAGCGCTCGCCGCGGCCACGCCCACGGGCGGCTGCTCCAGCAGCGACGGACACCCCGGTCGACGACGTTCCCGAGAGCCCGGCCGAGGCGAAGACGCCGACGCGGCGGCCGAAGCAGAGCGCTGCTCTCGGCGTATCGCCGAAGTGGCCCGTGGCCCGCATCCTGGCGGCGGTGCTGGCCGTGGCGCTCGCCGCGACCGCCTACGCCGGGCACGGCTGGTGGAAGCAGCGGCAGCTGGAGACCGCGCACGCCGAGGCGGTGACCGCGGCCCGGCAGCTCGCCGTGAACTTCGTGTCGATCAGCGCGGGCACGGTCGACGCGGACCTGGCGCGGATCGCGAGCGGAGCCACCGGCGAATTCGGCGACGAGTTCGGCCGGGGAATGCCCGGCGTACGCGAGGCGGTCCTGACGAACAAGGTCCGGTCGGTCGGCACCGTGCTGCGAGCGGGGCTGGTCAGCGGGGACGACGACTCGGCGATCGTCCTGGTCGCGATCGACGCGACGGTGTCGAACGTGAAGGCGCCGGACGGCCGGGTCTCGCACTACCGCATGCAGCTCGACCTCGCCAAGGACGACGCGAGCGGCAAGTGGCTCGTCAGCAGGCTGCAGTTCGTCGGATGAGGGGACGCATCGTGCGTAAGCAGGTCATCGTGCTGGCCACGGCCATCCTGATCGTCGCGGGCCTCGCCGGGTACGCCTGGTGGGACACCTGGCAGAGCCGGCAGCGGGCGGACGCGAGCCGGGAGGCGCTGGCGGTCGCGCCGGCCGCCGCCGCGGCGATCTTCTCCTACGACTACCGCACCTTCGACGCGGCCGTCGCCAACGGGAAGAACTTCGCCACCGGCACCTTCGCCAGCGAGTACGCCAAGACGACCACCGCGCTCAAGGACTCGGTCGTCAAGGAGCAGGCGGTGGTGACGGCACAGGTCAGCGCGTCCGGGGTGATCGACGTCGCGCCGGACCGCGTGCAGGTCCTGCTGTTCGTGAACCAGTACCGGCGCAACGTCAACATCTCGGGGGAGAAGGTCGACCAGAACCGGGTCGTGCTCACCCTCGTGAAGGTGGACGAGGCGTGGAAGGTCTCGGCCGCCTCCGCCCTCTGATCTCCACCGTCGTGATGATCAGCGGAAGTTTCGTGGGGCTATGACACCGCGATACTTCCGCTGATCAAGCCGGTACTGCGGCTACTGCTGGACGAGGTCCTTGGCGGCGGGCGCGGTGACCGTCACCGGCTTACCGAAGTCGCTCAGCGTCATGGCGACCTTCATGTGCGTCACGGCGTTGTTGACCTCGGCCGGGTACTCGGTGGTCAGCGCGACGAGATAGCCGTCGGCCATCTTCGAGGTGAACGGGATGCGGGCGTTCGGACCGGCCGCCTTGACCACCTTGGCGAGGGCGTCGCGGATCTGCGTCGAGCCGGCCTTGTCCATGGCCTTCTGCGGGTCGACCCAGCCTTGGAAGACGCCGTTGGGCCCGGTGGTCATCTCGACGACGCCGCTGAGCATGGCCAGGTTCTGCTCGCTCATCGCGAACATGTCGCCGAAGCCCTCGACCTGGCTCCCGTCGACCTTCATCCACTTCTTGCCGAGCTGCGGCAAGCCGGTGAGGTAGAAGTCGCTGCCGAGGACCCGGGCCTCGATCGTCGAGGTCCCGTTCACCACGGTCATCTTCATTCGCTTGGCCACGGGGTCGGACTGGACGTCCAGCTGGACGCCTGGAGCGCCGGCGTACGTGATGTCGGCGTGCATCTTGTAGCTGCCCGATCCGGACTTCACTCCGGCGGCCACGAGCGCGGCGGCGGCTTCGACGTCGAGGCTGGGCGTGACATTAGGGGCCGCGGAAGCGGAGGCGGACGGCTGGGCGCCATTGCCCGTACAGCCGGTCAGGAGGGTGGCGGCGAGCAAGGACGCGGCCAAGGACAGGGCGAAAGCTGGGCGAGGCTTCACGCCCAACACCGTAGAGCAACTCACCGTTTTCGGCATCCGGTCAGAACGCCGAGATGGGTACGCCCATCAGCGCGTTGCCGGTCTGCTCCAGGACGCGCCGGCGCGCGGCGAACTCGGGGAGCACCGTCGCGGCGAAGAACCCGGCGACGGCGATCTTGCCGGTGTAGAAGTCGGCGTCGGCCCCGTCCGCGTCGGGCAGCGCCGTCGCGGCGACCGACGCCTGCTTGGCCAGCAACCAGCCCACGATCAGGTCGCCGACGGTCATCAGCAGCCGGGTCGTGTTCTGCCCGACCTTGTAGACCTCGGTCACGTCGTCGCCGGCGGCCACCTGCCATTCCAGCATCGTGGCCACCATCGCGCGTACCTGCTCGATCGCGTCGCGGAGAGCTTCGCCCACGGCCTTGAGCGGTTCCGTGGACTCGATGGCGTCGACGTCGGCGGTCATCTCGGCGAGCAGCAGGTCGAGCGCCACCCGGCGGTCGCGGACGATCTTGCGGAAGAAGAAGTCCTGGCCCTGGATGCCGGTGGTGCCCTCGTACAGCGTGTCGATCTTGGTGTCGCGCAGGTACTGCTCGAACGGGTAGTCCTGGAGGAAGCCGGAGCCGCCGAGCGTCTGCAGCGACAGCGCCAGCATCTCGTAGCTGCGCTCGGAGCCGACGCCCTTGACGATCGGAAGCAGCAGGTCGTTGACGTTCGTGGCCTGCGGGTGGTCGCGGTCGAGCCAGTCCGCCGCGTAGAGGTAGGTGGCTCGCAACCCCTCGGCGTACGCCTTCTGCAGCATCAGCATCCGGCGAACGTCCGGATGGTGGTCGATGGTGACCCGGGGCGCCGTCTTGTCGAGCATCCGCGTCAGGTCCGCCCCCTGCACCCGCTCCTTCGCGTACGCCAGCGCGTTCAGGTAGCCGGTGGAGAGGGTGGCGATCGCCTTCACGCCGACCTGCATCCGAGCCGACTCGATCACCTTGAACATCTGGGCGATCCCGTCGTGCTGCTCGCCGACGAGCCGGCCGACGGCCGGCTGCTGTTCGCCGAAGCGCAGCTCGCAAGTGGTGGAGACCTTGATCCCCATCTTCTTCTCGACGTTCGTGGCGTAGACGCCGTTGCGGTCGCCCAGCTCGCCGGTCTCCGCGTCGAAGTGGAACTTCGGCACGAGGAACATCGACAGGCCCTTGGTCCCCGGTCCGCCCGCACCCGGCGTGCCGACCGGGCGGGCCAGCACGAAATGCATGATGTTCTCGCTGAGGTCGTGCTCGCCCGAGGTGATGAAGCGCTTGACGCCCTCGATGTGCCACGACCCGTCCGGCTGCGGCGTCGCCTTGGTCCGGCCGGCCCCCACGTCCGATCCGGCGTCCGGCTCGGTGAGGACCATCGTCGCCGCCCAGCGGCGCTCGATCATGATCTCGGCGATGCGCTGCTGCGCCGGGGTGCCGATGCGGTGCAGCAGACCGGCGAAGGGCGGACCGCCGCCGAACATGAAGACGGGCGCCTGCGCGCCCTGGATCAGTTCGACCAGCGCCCACCACAGGGATCGGGGCGCGGCGACGCCGCCCGCCTCGACCGGGATGTCGAGCCGCCACCACTCGGCGTCCATGTAGGACTGGAACGACCGCTTGAACGCCGCCGGCATGGCCACCGAGCAGGTCGCCGGATCGTAGACCGGCGGATCGCGGTCGACCTCGGCGTACGAGGCCGCGATGGGGCCGGTCGCCAGCCGCTCCACCTCCGCCAGCATCTGCTCGACCGTGTCGCGGTCCAGGTCGGCGAAGCGCCCCCGGCCCAACCGCTGGTCGAGCACCTCGAACAGCATGAAACGCAGGTCGCGGAGGTTGCTGAGGTAGTGGCTCATGCCCGACATCACACCGGTTCCAGGTTCACGCTGTCAATACCGACCGGTCGGTATGCAAGGACGGCTTCGGCCGCTATGGTGACCCCATGCAGATCGGGCTCGATGGGCGTACGGCCCTGGTCACCGGGGCTTCCCGGGGTATCGGTCAAGCCACCGCCGCGGCGCTGGCGGCCGAAGGATGCAACGTCGTGCTGGTGTCCCGCCGCCAGGAATCCCTGGACGCGGTGGCGGCGGCACTCGCGGCGCAGTACCCGAAGTCGGAGTTCCTGGCGTACGCCGCGCACGTCGGCGAGCCGGACCAGGCGCAAGCCGCGGTAGCGGCGGCGGTGGACCGGTTCGGCCAGGTCGACGTCCTCGTCAACAACGCCGGGACCAACCCCTACTACGGGCCGATGGTCGACCTCGACGTGTCCCGCGCGGAGAAGACGGTGCAGGTCAACCAGCTCTCCGTCGTGCTGTGGACGCAGGCGGTCTGGCACGCCTCGATGGCCCGCCACGGCGGTTCGATCGTGAACATCGCCTCCGTGGGTGGTCTGGTGACCGAACTGGGCATCGGGTACTACAACGCGACGAAGGCCGCGGTCATCCACCTCACCCGCCAGTTCGCCGCCGAACTCGCGCCCCGCGTACGCGTGAACGCGATCGCGCCGGGAATCGTGCGTACGCAGTTGGCGCGGGCGTTGTGGGAGGACCATGAAGAGGCGCTCAACCAGCACATCCCGCTCGGCCGGATCGGCGAGCCCGACGACATCGCCAAGACGGCGGTCTTCCTCGCGGGCGACGCGTCCTCCTGGCTGACCGGGCAGACGATCGTGGTCGACGGCGGGGCTCTCGTGCGCCCCACCCTCAGCGCCTGACGCGCTTCGCGCCCGACTTCGCGCTCGCGACTGACTTCGCGCTTCGCGACTGACTTCGTGCTGGATCACGGATCCCGGTCGAATCATGGGCCAAGATTCGACCCGGATCCGTGATCCAGCGCCCAACCGGGAGGTACGCATGGCTACTTTGGACGATCTGCGGAAGGCGGCGGGCACCGTCCTCGGCCACAGCGACTGGCTCACCGTCGATCAGGAGCGGATCAACCGATTCGCCGACGCGACCGAGGACCACCAGTGGATCCACGTCGACCCCGAGCGGGCGGCGGCCGGCCCGTTCGGCACCACCGTGGCGCACGGCTATCTGACCTTGTCGCTGCTGCCCGTCCTGGTCGGGCCGCTGGTCCGGGTCGAGGGCGTACGCATGGCGGTCAACTACGGCCTGAACAAGGTCCGGTTCCCCGCCCCGCTGCCGGTGAATTCGCGGGTGCGCGCCGAAGTCAGGCTGGCGGAGATCACCGACGTGGCCGGCGGTGCTCAGCTCGTCAGCGTCGTGACCGTGGAACGCGAGGGCGGCGACAAGCCGGTCTGCGTCGCGGAGACCGTCACGCGGGTGTACCTGTGAGGGCCTGGCAGGTCGGCCGGCTCGGGGAGCCCGCCGACGTCCTCAGCCTCGTGGACGTGCCGGAGCCGCAGCCCGGCCCCGGCCAGCTGGCCGTCCGCGTACGCGCGGGCGCCCTGAACTTCCCGGACGTGCTCCTGTGCCGGGGGCACTATCAGGTGCGTCCGCCGCTGCCGTTCACCCCGGGTCTGGAGGTCTGCGGCGAAGTCGTCGCGGTCGGCCCCGGCGTGGATCGGCGGCTCGGCGAGCGGATCATCGGCACTCCGGCGATGCCCCACGGCGGGCTGGCCGAGGTCGCGATCCTGGACGCGGTGGACGCCTTCGACGCCCCCGAGTCACTCAGTGACGCCGAGGCGGCCGCGCTGCACATCGCGTACCAGACGGGGTTCGTGGCCCTGCACCGGCGCGGGCAGCTGAAGGCGGGGGAGACGCTCCTGATCCATGCGGCGGCGGGCGGTGTCGGCAGCGCGGCGGTGCAGCTCGGGAAGGCGGCCGGGGCGCGGGTGATCGCGGTCGTCGGCGGCCCGGCCAAGGCCGAGGTGGCCCGGCAGCTGGGCGCGGACCTTGTGATCGACCGCCGGGAGCAGGACTTCGTCGCCGCTGTGAAGGAGGCGACCGGTGGCCGCGGAGCGGAAGTCGTCTACGACCCGGTGGGTGGCGACGCGTACGCCGGATCAGCGCACTGTGTGGCCTTCGAAGGCCGCATCCTCGTGATCGGCTTCGCCGGCGGCGCCATTCAGGCTCCTCCGCTGAACCACGCGCTGCTGAAGAACTACTCGATCGTCGGTGTCCACTGGGGACTGTATCGCCAGGTCGATCCGGCGGTGCTCGGCGAGTCGCATCGGGCGCTGACCGGCCTGGCGGCGTCCGGCGCCGTCCGGCCGCTGGTCAGTGAGGTGCTGCCGCTGGACGGTGTGGTCGAGGCGTTGACCCGGCTGGGCGCGGGCGACACCGTCGGCCGGGTGGTGATCACGCCATGACGGCGCCCCGGGGGCTGGACCTCGACCGGCTGCGGGCCTGTCTGGACCGCGTACGCCCCGGGCTGGTGACCGGTCCGTTGACCGGCGAGCTGATCCAGGGCGGCAAGTCCAACCTGACCTACCGGGTCGGCGACGGTGCCACCACTTGGGTCGTCCGCCGTCCGCCGCTGGGGCACGTGCTACGGACCGCGCACGACATGAGCCGGGAGTTCCGCGTCATCAGCGCGCTCGGGGAGACTCGCGTACCGGTGCCGGCGGCGATCGCGTTCTGTGAACCCGAGACCGAGGACGAGGCTCCGTTCTACGTGATGCAGGACGTCCCCGGGACGATCTACCGGACGGCGGCTCAGGCTGCCGCGCTCGGTGAGCAGCGGGCCCACGCCCTGGCCTTCGCACTGGTGGATGTGCTCGCCGATCTGCACACGGTGGACCCGGCCGGGGTCGGTCTCCGCGACTTCGGCCGTCCCGAGGGCTACCTGCAACGCCAGGTACGCCGCTGGAAGCAGCAACTGGACGCGTCCCGCAGCCGGGAGCTGCCCGGCGTCGACGACCTCTTCGACCGGCTGTCGGCACGGATTCCGGCCGAGAGCGGGGCGGCGATCGTCCACGGCGACTTCCGGCTCGACAACGTCATCGTGAACGGGCAGGACCAGATCGTCGCCGTCCTCGACTGGGAGATGGCGACCCTCGGCGATCCGCTCGCCGACCTGGGACTGTCGCTGGCGTACTGGGATCTGTGGCTGCGACCCACCGGACTGTTCGGCGAGGCCGCCCCGGAGGGCGCGCTGCCGACCAGTGCCGACCTGGCGGCCCGGTACGCCAAGCGCCGTCCGTTCGCCGAAAGCCTCGACTGGTACCTCGCTTTCGCGTACTTCAAGATCGCCGTGATCCTCGAGGGGATCCACTTCCGGCACCTCGCCGGGCAGACCGTCGGCACCGGGTTCGACCAGGTGGGCGCGATGGTTCCGCACCTGGTGGCGGCCGGGCTCCGGCAGATGAGGGAGGCCTGACATGGAGTTCGGCTACGACGAGACGACCGAGCGGCTGCGCGCCGAGTTGCTCGACTTCATGACCACGCACGTCTACCCGGCCGAGTCCGCTGTGTCCGAGGAGGACGGCTGGTCGGCCCCGCCCGTGATGGCGGAGTTGAAGGCCGAGGCCAAGCGGCGTGGACTGTGGAATCTGTTCCTCCCGGACGCGAAGTTCGGCGCGGGGCTGACGAACCTCCAGTACGCGCCGCTCGCGGAGATCATGGGCCGCAGCCCGCACCTGGCCCCCGAGGCGTGCAACTGCAACGCCCCCGACACCGGCAACATGGAAGTCCTCAGCATGTTCGGCACGCCGGTCCAGCAGGAGCGCTGGCTGCGCCCGCTGCTCGACGGCGAGATCCGGTCCGCGTTCTGCATGACCGAGCCCGAGGTCGCGTCCTCCGACGCGACCAACATCGCCACGCGGATCGAGCGCGACGGCGACGAGTACGTGATCACCGGGCACAAATGGTGGTCGTCGGGCGCGATGAACGCCAACTGCGAGATCTTCATCGTGATGGGCAAGACCGATCAATCCGCCGAGCGGCACCGTCAGCAGAGCATGATCCTCGTCCCCCGGGCCACGCCCGGGGTCGAGATCAAGCGGGGCATGCGGGTCTTCGGCTACGACGACGGCTGGCACGGTGGGCACGCCGAGATCCAGTTCCAAGGGGTACGCGTACCGGTGGAGAACTTGATCGCCGGTGAGGGCGACGGGTTCGCCATCGCACAGGCGCGCCTGGGTCCGGGGCGCATCCATCACTGCATGCGCCTGATCGGGATGGCCGAACGGGCACTGGAGGAGATGTGCCGCCGCGCCGTCGACCGGGTCGCCTTCGGCAAGCCGCTGGCGGCCCAAGGGGTGGTCGGCGAGTGGATTGCCGAGGCACGCGTACGCATCGAGCAGTCGCGGTTGCTGGTGCTGAAGACGGCCTGGCTCATGGACACCGTCGGCAACAAGGGGGCCCACACCGAGATCCAGGCGATCAAGATCGCGGTCCCGCAGATGACCGAATGGGTGCTGGACAAGGCGATCCAGGTGCACGGCGGAGGAGGCGTCAGCCAGGACTTCCCGCTGGCCCAGATGTGGGCGGCGGCGCGTACGCTCCGCCTGGCCGACGGCCCGGACGAGGTGCACAAGGCCTCGCTGGCCAAGCGGGAACTCCGCAAATACGGGGCGACCCGATGAACAGCCACACCGTGGATCTCGCGGGATCGGTGCACTACGTCGACTTCGGTGGTCCCGCCGACGGCCCGGCGGTCGTCTACGTCCACGGTCTCGGCGGCTCGCACCTCAACTGGAGCCGGCTCGCGCCGCTGCTCGCCGACCAGGTCCGCGGGTACGCCCTCGACCTGGCCGGCTTCGGGCTGACCGAGCCTTGCGGGCGGCGTACGAGTGTGGGGGCCAACGCCGAGCTGCTGCTGCGCTTCCTCGACGAGGTCGTCCGCGAGCCGGCGGTGCTCGTCGGCAACTCGATGGGCGGGATGGTCAGCATCCTCGCCGCGGCCCAAGGCCCGCACAAGGTACGCGGTCTGGCCCTGGTCGACCCGACACTGCCGCTGGCCCCGGGCGCTCGCGTGGATCCCGTGGTACGCAAGCAGTTCGCCGTCCATGCCGTGCCCGGCCTCGGGGAGTGGTCGTTGCGTCGGCGATTGGCGCGGGTGCCCGTCCGCGACCGGGTGGGCTACACGCTGGCGCTCTGCTTCTCCGACCCGGCCCGGATCCCGCCGGAGACCGTCACGGCCGGGATCGCACTGGAGGAACGGCGGGCGACGCAGCCCCGGCGGGCGGAGTCCTATTTGGAGGCCGCTCGATCGATCCTGCGCGGCGTCGGGCGGTCGGAGCACCGCCGCCGCATGGCCGGGCTGACCCAGCCGGTGCTGCTCGTCCACGGCGTCCACGACCGGCTGGTGCCGATCGCGTCGGCACGGGCGACCGCGGCGACACATCCTCAGTGGACATATGCCGAGCTGGACGCCGGGCATACTCCGCAGATCGAGGTGCCCGAGCAGGTCGCAGCCGAGATCAGGCCCTGGCTGGCCGGGCTCTGAGCCGCCTCAGGCGTGGATGACCTGCGTCCGCTTCGGCGAAGCGAGCCGAGTCGTCGCGGTCGCGGGCTCACCGGCGAAGAACGTGCGGGCGCGTTCGAGCCCGGCGGCGTCGTTGAGCGCGTCGCCGGGGCGGTTGGCGTACCCGAGCAGGACGCCGCCGAAGCGTGCCCCGAAGTACTCGGCCGACAGCCGCAGGGTCCCGATGAGCGGTTCGGCCCGGGTGAAGTCCTCGTGGCTGACCGCCGTCACGCCCCAGAAGGTCTTGCTCCGCATGCGCTCCTTGAAATCGACCCCGGGTACGCGCATCCAGGCGGACCAGTGGTCCATGTACCGCTTGGCCGGCGTGGCGACGCTGTACCAGTGGAGCGGGGAGGCGATCACGACGTCGGTCGCCGCGAGCGTCGCGTCCAGCAGTGTCCGGGCGTGGTCCACCGGCTCGGGGTAGACCCCGGCTCCCTCATGGCGGATGTCGGTGAAGTCGGGCAGCGGATGGTCGACCAGGCGCAGCCACTGCTGCTCGACGCCGGTCGGCAGGTACGCCGCCGCGTGTCGCGCCATGACCTCGGTGTTTCCGTTCTCCCGGGTGCTGGCCAGCAGGAAGAGGAAGCGGCGCGGGCTCATCGGCAGGACTCCCGTCTTAGATGCATACGCAAGAAACTTTAGCGCGTCGTACGCTCCGGGACGCCCCTACGGGATCGGGATCACAAGATCCGTCCGACGGCGGAGGGCTGCGGCGACCCGCGTACCTACCGTTGAAGCATGACAACGACGACCTCACCTCGCCGCCTCTACCGACCGCGCGACAACCGTTGGATCGCCGGAGTCTGCTCCGGGCTGGGCCGCCGGTTCGGGATCTCACCGAACGTGATGCGCCTGATCTTCGTCCTGTCGTGCCTGCTGCCCGGGCCACAGGTGCTGATCTACCTGGCGCTGTGGATCATCATGCCGAACGAGCGCTGACGTGGTTTCCCTGCGGATCACGGATATGCGGCCCACCTTCGCCGAGAATGGCATGCGTAACCGTGATCTGCAGCTGAGGGGGACAGGGCGGTGGAGATCGAGACACCGCGCGGGGTCGCGCGGGCCGAGACGATCAAGCCCAAGGGCAAGATCGGCAGCTGGCTCCTGCTGGGCCACGGCGCGGGCGGCGACGTCGGCTCGGCCGACCTGACCGCCGTGACCGAGGCGGCGGTCGCCGCCGGAGTCGCGGTGGCCCTCGTCACCCAGCCCTACCGGGTCGCCGGACGCAACGCCCCCGCCCCGGCGCCGCAGCTCGACGAGGCCTGGCTGGCCGTCGTGGCGGAGCTGCGGCGTACGGTCAAGATCAAGGTTCCGCTGATCGTCGGCGGTCGCTCCAGCGGAGCCCGCGTCGCCTGCCGGACCGCCCCGGACAGCGGGGCGGCCGGCGTGGTGGCCCTCGCCTTTCCGCTGCATCCGCCTGGCCGGCCGGAGAAGACCCGCGACGGCGAACTCGCGACCGGGGTGCCGACGCTGGTGGTCAACGGCGATCGGGACCCGTTCGGCGTACCGGACGCCCGGCCCGGACTCGACCTCGTGGTGCTCCCCGGTGAACGGCACGACCTACGGAAGGACCCTTCGGCCGTGGCGGCGGCGGTCGTCGGCTGGCTACGCTCACACGACTGGGCTCGCTGACCGCCACGGGGAGGACGACAGTGGAGACGATGCAGGTCGCCGTCGCGGCCGCCGGTCTGTGGACCGCGCCCGACGCCGTACGCGACCTCGACGCGCCCGCGCTGGCCGCGCCCGCTGACGTCGCAGCGTGGGTCGCGGCGCAGGGTCCCGAGGAGCGTCGCGAACTCTGGGGCCGCCTCGACACGCAGGCCCTGCTCGGCGACACCGTGCTCGTGGACGACGTCAAGGAGGGCTGGGCGCAGGTCGTCGTCCCGTCGCAGTCGTGCCGGAAAGATCCGCGCGGCTACCCGGGCTGGCTGCCGCTCAGTCAGCTGGCCACTCCGGCCGAGGAGACCGGCGAGCGGGTCGTCGTCACCGTGCCGAAGACCGACGTCCGTGCGACGCCCGGCGGCGCTCCGCTGGTCGGCGACGTCTCCTTCGCGACGATCCTGTCCGCCCAGGGCGGCGAAGGCGACTGGGTTCGGGTGAGCCTGCCGGGCGGCGGTGCGGGTTACCTGCCCCGGGCGCACGTCTCGGCGTACGCCTCGGAAAGCCTGCCCACCGCGGAGCAGCTGCTGACCACGGGCCGGCAGTTCCTCGGCCTGATGTATCTCGCGGGCGGGGTGACCGCCCACGGCCTGGACTGTTCCGGGCTGACCTACAGCCTGTACCGGCGGTTCGGGCGGCTGATCCCACGCGACGCGACCGACCAGTACGCGGTCGGGGAGCCGGTCGACCTGGCCGACCTCGGGCCGGGTGACCTGATGTTCTTCCGCAAGCCGGACACGGGATTCGTCTACCACGTGGGCATCTGCGTCGAGGTCGTGGACGGCTGGCCGTCGATGCTGCAGTGCTCGCAGACGGATTGGGACACATTGGATGGTCCGATCACGGAGATCCGGCACGGTCACCTGTTCGCCGCGCGGCGGCTGCTGGGCTGAGTCGTGCCGGTCACCGTCGACCAGATCCGCGCGGTCGCCCGCGAGCTGCCGCGGACCAGCGAGCACCTGATCCGCGACCACGTGAAGTTCCGGGTCGGCCAGATCGTGTACGCCGCGATCACGCCGGACGAGACGCTGCTCGGCTTCGGCTTCCCGAAGGAGGAGCGGGCAGCGCTGGTGGCCGCCGAACCGGACAAATTCCTCCTGCCGATCCCGTCGGACATGCGGTTCAACTGGGTACGCGCCCGGCTGGCCGCGCTCGACGAGGACGAGATGACCGAGCTGATCATCGAGGCGTGGCGGATGTGCGTGCCGAAGAAGATCAGCGCTCTTGTCCCACCTCCCACCTAGACTTGGGGCATGCCGCGGGCCAATGACACCGTCGCCGCGCTGCTGGAGGAGCTGGCCGATCTCCTGGCCGTCACCGGTGGCGCCGACTCCTTCAAGATCCGGGCTTACGACAAGGCCGCTCGGGCCGTCGCCGCGTACCACGAGGATATCTCCACATTGGATGCCGCCGGGATCGGGCAGATTCCCAACGTCGGCAAGTCCATGACGGCGAAGGTCGTGGAATACCTGGAGACCGGGGCCATCGGCGCGCTGGAGGAACTGCGTACGCGGATTCCGCCGGGTGCGCTGCAGCTGATGGAGATCCCGGGACTCGGGCCGAAGAAGGCCGTGACGCTGACGAAGGAACTGGACGTCGCCTCGGTGGAGGAGCTGGCGGCGGCGATCGAGGCGGGCAAGCTCGACGGACTGCCCGGCTTCGGGGCGAAGACCGCCGACAACATCCTGCACGGCATCGAACTGTTGCGCCGCAACGAGGGCCGGGTCCTCATCGACACCGCGACCGCAGTCGCCGAGGAGATCGTGACGGCCCTGTCGCGAGTGCCGGGCTGCGTCTCGATCAGCATCGCCGGCTCGCTGCGGCGGTTCCGCGACAGCATCGGCGACGTCGACATCCTGGCGGCGGCCGAAGACTCCGCGCCGTTGATGGAGGCGTTCCGATCGCTCCCGGCCGCCAGCGAAGTCATCGGCAGCGGACCCACCAAGACCTCCATCCGGACCCGGCGCGGGCTCCAGGTCGACCTGCGGGTCGTGCCGCCCGCCGCGTGGGGTGCGGCGCTGCAATACTTCACCGGCTCCAAGGCACACAACATCCGCGTACGCGAGATCGCCGTCCACTCCAAGCTCAAGCTCTCCGAATACGGGCTCTTCGACGCCGAGACCGGCGAACTGCTCGTCTCGCGGACCGAGGAGGAGGTCTACGAGCGCCTGGGGCTGCCCTGGATCCCGCCGACCCTGCGCGAAGACCGGGGCGAGATCGAAGCGGCGCTCCGCCGAGAGATGCCCCCGCTGATCACCGAGGCCGACCTACGCGGTGACCTGCATACGCATACCGATCTGACCGACGGTGTGTCGCCCATCGAGAAGATGGTGGCCGCCGCCATCGACCGGGGCCTGGAGTACTACGCCGTCACCGACCACGCGCCCAACCTGGTCATGCAACGGATGACCACGGAGAAGATGCTCGCCCAGCGCGACCTGCTGCGGTCCCTGGACGCGGGCTCGATGACGCTGCTGCACGGCACCGAGCTGAACATCGACCCGATCGGCCAGGTGGACTGGGACGGCGACTTCCTCGCCGGATTCGACATCACCGTCGCGTCGGTCCACTCGCACTTCACCCTGTCCAGCCCCGAGCAGACCCAGCGGCTGATCCGGGCGTGCCAGAACGCGTACGTGAACATCATCGGGCACCCCCGGGCGCGGATGATCGGCAAACGTCCGCCCATCGACGCCGACTGGGACGCGGTCTTCGACGCAGCCGCCGCCACGGGGACGGCGTTGGAGGTCAACAGCTTCCCCGACCGGATGGACCTCTCCGACGACCTCATCCTGCGAGCCAAACGGCGCGGGGTGAAGTTCGCGATCGACACCGACGCGCACTCCACCCGGCACATGCGCAACATCCGCTTCGGGATCGGGACCGCCCAGCGGGGCTGGCTCACCGTGGACGACGTCATCAACGCTTGGCCGCTCGATCGGCTTCGGGCGTTCGTCGCCGCCAAACGCCCCTGACCCCCGGCTCCGCCCGGCTTCCCGCGCGCCTCCGCCCGCGCCGGGTCGCGCCGCGCCGGGCCGTCACCGTCGCGGTCGGCGTCCGCGTCGCGTCCGCGTCCGTGCCGGCGTCGGATCGTTCAGCGACGCCGCTCCAGCTGCATGGTGATCAAGTGCCCTTGGCCTGCGATTTCGTGTCCGATTCGGGCTCGGTGCGCCCTGCATCTGCGCCAGCGGGCCGCTTTCGGCATACCAAGGGAACTTGATCTCCGAATGGAGCCCGAGATCGCTGAGCCCGCGGCTGACGCGGGTCAGTGCGTCTTGGCCGTACGCCGCCCATGCGCATTGTCCCGGTGATGGGCGAGTTCGTCGTGCTGATGGTCGTCGCCGTCCGGATCGGCGTGCACGAACGCCCTGGTCAACCGGGGTACGGCGTGTATCAGCCGATGTTCGGCGTCCACCGCGATGGCGTGCGCCCGGGCGATCGTGAGGCTCGGGTCGACGCTGATCTCGCATTCGGCTCGCAGCTGGTGGCCGATCCACCGCACGTGGACGTCGCCGACGCCCGTCACGCCGGGCGTTGCAGCGAGCACTGTGCTGACCTGGTCGACGAGATCGGGGTCGACCGCGTCCATCAGCCGGCGGTAGACCTCGCGCGCCGCGTCCTTCAGCACGAACAGGATCGCGACCGTGATCAAAAGGCCGACGACCGGGTCCGCCCACGGCCAGCCGATCGCCACGCCGCCGGCTCCGAGCAACACGGCCAATGAGGTGAACCCGTCGGTACGCGCATGAAGCCCGTCGGCGACGAGAGCGGCCGAGCCGATCCGGCGTCCGACAGCGATCCGATACCGGGCCACGATTTCGTTCCCGGCGAATCCGATGAGCGCCGCGACGGCGACGACCCAGAGGTGGCTGACCTCGGCCGGGTTGAGCAGACGGCGTACGGCTTCATAACCGGCGACCACGGCGGACGCCGCGATGAAGACGACGATCACGATCCCCGCGAGATCCTCCGCCCGCCCGTAACCGTAGGTGTACCGGCGGGTGGGCCGCCGTCGGCCGAGCAGGAAGGCGATGCCCAGCGGTACGGCGGTCAGGGCGTCGGCCACGTTGTGCAGCGTGTCGCCGAGAAGGGCGACCGAGCCGGACAGGACCACGACGACCGCCTGCAGAACGGCCGTCACCCCCAGTACGCCCAGCGAGATCCACAGCGCACGCAAGCCGTCACGGGACGTCTCCATCGCCGCGTCGACCTTGGCCGCCGCGTCGTGCGAGTGCGGGGTGACGAGGTGGGTGAGCCGGTGCCACAGCCCTTCGCGGTGCTCGTGATCGCCATGCCCGTGCTCGCCGTGCCCGTGCTCCCCGTGCTCCTGCTCCCCGTGCGACTGGCCGTGCTCATGTTCGTGGTCGTGCTCATGGGGATGGTCGTGCCCGTGCTCGTGATGGTCGTGCTCGTGCGACCCGCTCATGAGCGTGAGCGTATCGACGTTCGCCCGATGCGGAAACGGAGCGCGCCGATTGATCATGTCGTTCGGGGAGTGATCAGGGTGCTGGGGACACGACACACCGGCCGATCACGACCGTTAGGTCATGATCGCGCGGAAAGAAACGGGGAGGGTGGAGGGGAGGGAGGGGAGAGCGGGAAAAGGGCGGTGGGAGGGGGTGGGAACTGGGAGGATGGGGGCGTGGCGCACAAAGAGATGCAGGAGGTGCGGCCCGATCTCGCCCGGGTCTTCGACTCGATCGGCGCGCACTACGGCGAGGCGTTCTCCGACAAGCCCGGCCAACGGGTGACGGGTGAGTGGCTGCTGGAACGGCTGGGGGAGACCCCGCATCGGCCGCCGATCGTGCTCGACGTCGGGTGCGGGACGGGCATGCCGACGGCGCGCCAGCTCGTCGAGGGCGGCTGCGAGGTGGTCGGGGTCGACGCGTCGCCGGTGATGCTGGACATCGCCCGGCACGAGGTCCCTGGTGCGATCTTCGTGGAGCGGGATCTGCATGATCTCGGCGGGCTGCATCCCGTCGAGGACAAGTTCGACGCCGCGGTGGCCTTCTTTTCGCTGCTCGTGCTGCCGCGTACGGAGATCGAGGATGTTCTCGAGGACATCCGCCGCGAATTGCGGCATGGCGCGTTCTTCGCGCTCGGCATGGTCGAGGGGGACACCGACTACCTGCTCCGGGATTTCCTCGGGGAGAAGGTGCCGCTGACCGCGTACCCGCGTGACGAGCTGCGGGATCTGCTCACCCGGCATGGCTTCGCCGTCCTGGAGCTGATCGCGGAGGAGTGGTCACCGCCCGCGGGCAGTCCGGCTCCCGGCCAGACCCATCTCTACGCGCGGTGCCAGCTGATGGGCCACAATCTGCCCGACTGGGGCTGAAGGGCCGTCGCGGCCAAGGCCACGAAGACCGTCAACACGACTGGTACGCCGAGAGCCCAGCGCAGGCTGGTGAGTTGAGCGAACGCCCCGATGACGACGGGGCCGACCAGGAATCCGGCGTATCCCATGGCGGCGACGCGGGCGATCGCCTGCCCGGCGCGGGCCGGGTTCCGGTTGCCGGCGGCGGCGAAGACCTGCGGCGCGATGCAGGCCAGCCCGGCGCCGAGGCAGCCGAAGCCGACCACGGCCGCGACGGGGTGCCCGATCGCGAGGGCGGCGGCGAGACCGACGGCGGCGAGCGCTGCGCTGGTGCGTACCAGCTGCGTTTGACCGAGCAGCGCGGCCAGCCGGTCGCCGACGAGCCGTCCGCCGGTCATGGCTATCGCGAAGGCCGCGTAGGCCGCCGCGGCGAATCCGGCGGTGCTGCCCAGGCCGTCGCGGAGGTAGACGGAGCTCCAGTCGGCCGCGGCGCCTTCGCCCACGAGGCAGCAGAAGGCCAGGACGCCGAGCAGAAGGACGCCTGTCGTCCGTTGTGGAGTGTCGGGAGTGGCTGGTGCCGGCTCGGCCCGCACCACGAACCGCGAGCAGACCGCGGCGAGGGCGGTGAGCAGCGCGGCCAGGGTGAGGAAGGTGACTTGCGGGCTGAGGTCTGCCCAGGCGAACAGCCCGCCGTACGCGGCCCCGAGGAAGCCGCCGACGCTGTAGACGGCGTGGAACGACGTGATGATGGGCTTGCCCCAGGCCCGCTGGATCTCGACGGCGTTGGCGTTCATCGAGATGTTGAGCAGGCCGTGCACCGTGCCGAAGACGAGCAGACAGGCGATCAGCACCGCCAGGCCGGGCGCGAAGGCCGGCGTGATCAGCGCGACGCCTTCGGCGAACGCGACCGGGATGAGGACCCGCGAACTGCCGAGCCGGTCGACGAGCCGGCCGGCGATCTGCATGCCGATGATCGCGCCGAGGGCGAAGGCGAGCAGGCCCAGGCTGAGCGTGCCGTCGGTGAGGCCGAGGTGCTGCTTGATCGCCGGGATGCGGGCCGTCCACGCGCCGAGCGCCGTCCCGAAGAGCAGGAACAGGGCCGAGGTCGCGATCCTCGCCCGGAGCAGATCGCCGGTGGGAGCGCTTCCAGACATGCCGCCATTATGCGGGGGTCAGCGGCTGATTTCGACCCCGTGTACGCCGGCCAGCCCGCGCAGCCGTTCGCCGACGACGCTGAGACTGGTGCCGTTCTGCGGCTGCGAGGTCATGACCAGCGCCTGCCCAGTCAGCGAGTACGAGACCCGGGTGACCCGGGAACGCGGCAGCGCCTCCATGACCTCCTGTTCGACGCGGTCCAGGCGGGCGTCGGGCTCCAGGGTCAGGGTGATCTCCAGGAGTCGCCGCCGGGGCAGCGCTTCCCGTTCGACGTACTTCACGAGCGACAGGACGATCAGGGCCAGTGCGGTCGTCGCGATCGCCGGGAACCACCAGCGCAACCCCACAGCGGTCCCGATGGCGGCGGTCACCCAGAGCGAGGCGGCCGTCGTCAGGCCCCGGATGTTGGCGCCCTCGCGGAGGATCGCGCCGCCGCCGAGGAACCCGATGCCGGTCACGACCTGGGCGGCGATCCGCGTCGGGTCATCACCCGGCAGGTACGCCCCGGACAGGGTGAACAGGCCCGCGCCGAGGCTGACCAGCACGTGCGTACGCAGGCCGGCGGGTTGCGCGTTGAGTTCCCGCTCCAGCCCGATCGACGCGCCGAGTGCGGCCGCGAGTGCGATCTGCGCCAGTACCACCCACTGGTCCATGACCCATCATCTACCCAAGTCCTCGGGTTGACACGTAGGACACCAATAGGTGATTCGCTCGCCTTGCTCCTGTTTGCGGATCAAGGTGCCGCAGCGGCGGCACGGCATCGAACGGCGGCCGTACACGTAGGTCGTCTCGCCTCGGCGCAGGGAACCTGTCGTGCTCTGCGTCCACCGGCCCTTGTTGGCGGTGAGCAGCCGATGCGCCAGGTCGGCGAGCTTCGGCAGCGTGGCCACCCGCCCGACCGGGGTCCAGGGCCAGATCCCTTGCAGGAATAGGAGTTCCGCCTTGTACAGGTTGCCGATGCCGGCCAGGTTCCGCTGATCGAGCAGCGCGTCGGCGATCTCCCGGTCCGGGTCGGCGGCGAGCCGGCGTACGGCTTCGCCGGGATCCCAGTCGTCGCCGAGCAGATCCGGGCCGAGATGGCCCAACAGAGCCGGTTCTCCCGTGGTGGGCACCAGCTTCAGCTCGTGCAGGTGGTAGCCGACCGCAGCGGCGCGATCCGTCTTCAGCACCACCCGGATCAGGTGCGCGGGCTTGCCGCTCCAGCGTTCCCCGGCGGCGAACACCCGCCAGGAGCCGTCCATGCGGAGGTGGGAATGGAGGGTGACGGCGCCGCTGAGCCGCAGCAGCAGATGCTTGCCCCGGCTGGCGGAGGACTCGACGGTGCGCCCGGTCAAGTCGACCGTCGCCAACTGCGGTACGCGGAAATCCGAACCGGTCAGCGTCTGCCCGACGAGCCGGTCCAGGGACCGGGCCGTGTTCCAGACGGTGTCGCCCTCGGGCATCTCAGGCGTACTGCTTCGCCAGCTCGTCGAGGGCGCGGTCGACCATGACCGGCAGGGAACGGCGCCCGGGTCGGCTGCCTTCGTCCAGCCAGACCGTGATGGCCGCCCGGAGCGCGGCGAGGAAGGCCGCCGCCATCACCCGCGCCGCCAGTGGATCCAGTCCGCCCGGCCGGGCCGCCAACTCCTCGGCCAGGCCTTGTTCGAGCTGCCCGTGGTTGGCGACCTGCTGGGCCAGGATCGCCGGATGCCGCCGGATCAGCCGGAGCTGAGCGACCCACTGCGGGTCGAGGTTCTCCAGACCGGTGTAGAGCTGGGCCGCGCTGCCCCGCAACGCCTCCCAGGCGGTCCGGTCGGCCGGCTGTGCGCGCAACTGCTCGACGAGCTGCTCGCCTCGGTTGCGATCGCCGTAAAGGAGGGCGTCCTCCTTGCTCCCGAAGTAGTTGGAGAACGTCCGGCGGGAGACCAGGGCCGCGTCCGCGATGGCGTCGACGGTGACCTCGGCGTACCCCTTGTCGACCGCCAGCCGCAGTGCTGCCTCGTGCAGCGCCTGGCGGGTCGCGGCCTTCTTCCGCTCCCGCAGGCCCTCCGGCGCGTGGTCTCGCCGGCCCGTGGGCGCGACTGTCTCCGTGGTCACACCTCGATTCTACCGCTGTGCATAATTGCACTCTGAGAAACTTTGCTCACTAGGCAAGATTGTGCGACGCTGGTGGTTGATCTTTTGGAGGCACCAACGTGAGCACTGCTCCCCCCACGGCCGCGCCGGCGTCCGACAGCGCGGCGCCGATGAATCACCGCGAGGTGATGGAATCGCTGAGCGGCCTGCTGCTCGTCCTGTTCGTCGCGATGATCAGCAGCACGATCGTCTCGACCGCGCTGCCCAAGATCCTGGGCGCGCTGAACGGATCGCAGACGCAGTACACCTGGGTGGTCACGGCGACCCTGCTGACCGCCACCGCCAGCACCCCGATCTGGGGCCGGCTCGCCGACCTGTTCAACAAGAAGATCCTGGTCCAGATCGCCATCGTGATCTTCGTGGCCGGATCGATCCTCGCCGGACTCGCCCACAACGCCGGCCAGCTGATCGCCGCCCGCGCCTTCCAGGGCATCGGCGTCGGCGGCCTCCAGGCGCTGGTCCAGGTCGTCATCGCGGCGATGATCCCGCCCCGCGAGCGCGGCCGGTACAACGGCTACCTCGGTGGCGTGATGGCCTTCGCGACCGTCGGCGGCCCGCTGCTCGGCGGCGTCATCGTGGACACCTCGTGGCTCGGCTGGCGCTGGTGCTTCTTCGTCGGCGTACCGATCGCCGCGCTGGCCTTCCTGGTCCTGCAGAAGACCCTCCACCTGCCGACCGTCCGCCAGGCGAACGTGAAGATCGACTACTGGGGCGCGGGCCTCATCGCGGCCGGCGTCTCGATCCTGCTGATCTGGGTCTCCTTCGTCGGCAACTCCTTCGACTGGATCTCCTGGGAGACGGGCGTCATGGTCGGCGCCGGACTGGTGATCCTCGCGATCGCGGTCTGGGTCGAATCGCGGGCGGCCCAGCCGGTCGTCCCGCTGCAGATCATCCGGCGGCGTACGCCGGCCCTGTCGATCATCGCGAGCCTCGCGGTCGGCATGGCGATGTTCGGCGGCGCGGTCTTCCTCGGCCAGTACTTCCAGATCGGCCGCGGCTACACGCCGACCGAGGCGGGTCTGCTGACCATTCCGATGATGGCGGGCGTCCTGGTCTCCTCGACGGTCACCGGACGGCTGATCTCGCGGAGCGGCACCGTCAAGCGCTTCATCGTGGGCGGCACGATCGTGCTGATCGCGGGCTTCCTGGTGCTCTCGACGATCGACCACGAGACCCCGCTGGGCCTGGTCGGGCTCGGCATGGCCCTGGTCGGCGTCGGCGTCGGCATGACGATGCAGAACCTGGTCCTGGCCGTGCAGAACGACGTCCCGCTCCAGGAGATGGGTGCCGCGAGCGCCTCGGTGACCTTCTTCCGGTCGCTGGGCGGCACGGTCGGCGTCTCGGTCCTCGGCGCGGTCCTGGCCAACCGGGTCACCGACAACATCATGACGAGCCTGGCCAAGGCCGGGATCCCGGCGACCAGCACCGGCAAGACCAGCGCGCTGAACCTCAACGCGCTGCCCGAGGCCTTCCAGCACATCGTGCGGGCGGCGTACGGGGATGCCACCGGGCACATCTTCCTCATCTCGGCGGCCATCGCGGTCGTCGGCCTGATCGCGGCCGTCGCCTTCAAGCCGATCACCCTGCGTACCACGATCGACCTGGGCGCCAAGCCGTCGGCCGCCGCCCCGGCGACCGAGAAGGCGGTGGCCGGCCAGGGAGGCGCTCGGCCGAGCCGCGAGGAGTTCAGTCAGCCATGACCCTGCCGGAGGGGCCGGTCGGCCCCCTCTCCGTCGAGCGGTACGGGCCGGCCTGTGCCGTCTCGCCGTGGGAGCGGGGAACGGACGGCCCCCGCCTGATCCTCGTCGGCATCGACGGCTCGGAGACGTCCATGCGGGCGACGGCGTACGCGTGCGGCATGGCGCGCCGGCAGCACAGCCAGCTCGCCGTGGTCTACGTCGCCGAGCCGAACGCCTGGACCTCCCTGATCACGGGGGCCGCCGCGGCACAGCAGCGGACCTTCGACGAACTGGAGACGGAACTGCGCCGGGAAGTACGCCAACTCGCCGAGGAGATGCGCGTACCGGTGACGTTCCTGACCCGGCGGGGCGACCCGTACGGAGAGCTGCGGGCCGCGGCCGACGACCTCAAGGCCGACGCGGTCATCGTGGGCGCGTCGGTCCAGCCTGGGCACCGGTTGGTCGGATCGGTCGCGGCCCGCTTGGTCCGGACGGGGAAGTGGCCGGTGGCCGTCGTCCCCTGAAGGGGTGTTTTGGCGCTGGATCAGGGTTCTCGGTCGAATCTTGACCCAAGATTCGACCTGGAACCCTGATCCAGCGCGAACGAGGAGGCGTGATCAGGCAGCCGTTCGGATCCGGGTCAGCGGCCCAGTGCGACCGCCAGGGCGAGCCGCACCTCGCGGGGACGGACGGGAATGCCACGCCGCCGGGCGATGGCCGCCCCGGCCGCGAGGCAGGCGGTGACGGTGAGCAGCCCGGCCAGGCCCAGCGTGGTTCGAGGACCGGCGTGTTCGCAGAGCCAGCCGAGCAGCGGAGCGCCGATCGCCCCGGCGGCGGCGCTGGCCATCCCGGCCGCGGCCAGGACGCGACCGCGCATGTCGCCTCGGGTGTCGAGCTGAAGCCGGGCGGAGACGGTGGTGTCGATGACGACGGCACCGGCCGCGATCGGGATGACGGCGGCGGCGAACGTCCAGAGCCCGGGCGCCAGACCGGCCGAGGCCTGCAGGACGCTCGTGATCAGGCCCATACCGATGAGGGTTCGGTAGCAGAGGTTCGGCCGGGCGGCCGCGACCAGCCCACCTACGACGGTCCCGATGGCGAAGGCGGTGGACAGCAGGCCGTAGCCGCCCGCTCCGGCGGCCAGCGGGCCGTCGCTCATCGCCGCCATCGTCACCTGATAGTTGCGGCCGAGGCTGCCCAGGACCACGGCCAAGCCCAAGGTCACGAGCACCAACGGCTGCCCCTTCAGGTACGCGAAGCCGCCGCGTACGCCCCGGGGAGCCGGTTCGGCCGGGAGGGCGTCGTCCAAGGTATGCATCTCGGCCGGACGCAGGGCGAGCAGCGCCCCGATGACGGCTAGGAAGCTCACGGCGTTGGCGGCGAACAGGGGAGCCGGTCCGGCCGCCGCGACCAGTACGCCGCCCGCGCTCATGCCGAGGATGCGGCCACTGGAGTTGATCACCGAGCCGAGGGAGAGCGCGTTGGTCAGGCGACTGCGGTCCACCACCGTCGCGGTGAACCGGCCCATGACGGGTCCTTCGACGACACTGACGAATCCGCCGAGCAGCGATATCGCGTACACGGGGAGAAGACTCGCGGAAGGTGACCACGCGATCACGGCGAGTGCTACCGCGAGCAGTGCGTGGGCCAGTTGGGTGACGATCAGGACGGGCTTGCCCGGCAGGCGGTCGGCCAGTACGCCGCCCCACGAGCCGAGCAGGAGGACGGGCAAGGCCTGAAGCAGCACGGAGAACCCCATGTGGGCGGCGGACCCGGTGCTCTGCAGGACGAACCAGTTGACCCCGAGCACCTGCATCCAGGTGCCCGTGACGGAGACGAAGTCGGCACCGGCCCAGATGCGGAAATTCCGCAGGCGCAGTGCCGCGAACATGGCGCGAATGGGGGTGCTCCTCGGCCGTGAAGTACGCGGACGAGCAAGTGTGCGAAGCGCTTCTCCCCGTCGAAAACCAATCGTGAGGCGGTTCACCTGGCTTTTTCGCCACCGCCGTTCGCGTTGCGGCTCGTTACGGCGAGATCAGGGTTCCCGGTCGAATCTTGCGCCATGATTCGACCGAGAACCCTGATCCAGCGCCAACCCGCCAGCGCCAACCCGCCAGCGCCAACCCGCCAGCCGCCAACCCGCCCGCGCCAGCGCCCAACACGAAGCGGTTAGGGGGCGGCGAGCGCCTCCGTCGGCGACAGCCGGGCCGCCCGGATGGCGGGATAGAGCCCGGCGATTCCGCCGATCACGACGGTCGCTGCGACTCCGCCGGCGGTGGCCCACACGGGCACCGTCGTCGGCCAGCCTTGGTAGTACGCGTATCCGGTGGTGACGCCGATGCCCAGGAGCAGCCCGCCGATGCCGCCGAGCGCGGACAGGAGGAGCGATTCCGCGAGGAACTGCACCCGGATCTGCCCTCGGGTGGCGCCGAGCGAGCGCCGGAGACCGATCTCGGCTCGTCGTTCGAGGACCGAGATGACCATCGTGTTGGCCACGCCGACTCCGCCGACCAGCAGCGCGACCGCGCCGAGGCCGAGGAGCAGCCCGGTGAACGCGGCACCCGCCGCCCGCTGCGCGGTCAGCGCCTCGGACGGGCGGGACACGTTGACCTCGCTCGGGTTCTCGGGGTTCGCCGTCGCGCCGAGGACCCCGCGGACCGCCTCGACCTGGCTGTCGTCCGACCGCGTGTAGACCGTGGTCGCGTGGCCGTCGAAGTCGAACTCGTCGGCGGCGATCGGCCAGCCCATGAGCACGGCGGGGTCCAGCTCGTCCGCGAGCGCCACCGGCTCCAGGATGCCGACGACGGTGAACCAGTCCCCGCCGACGATGATCTCGACGTCGGGGCCGGCGTGGCTGATGCCGAGCCGCTGGGCGGCCGCGTCGCCGAGCACGACCGCCGGGTAGCGGCCCGTCGCCTCGTTCAGCCACACTCCACTTCGGAGCTTCGCACCGACCGTCTCCAGCAGGTCCAGCCGGGCCGCGTAGGTGGCGAGGCCGTTGGTCTGCGCCTTCGGGATCTTGTCGGATCGGTAGACGCTCGCGCCGCTGACCTTGCCGATCGCCGACACCGCCTGCACCGGCCCGATGCGTTCGATCATCGACTCGGCCTCCTCGGGCAGGCTCGAGTTCTTGCCGAACATCGTCTGGCCGGGGGAGACCGTCAGCAGGTTCGTCCCCAGCGCGGCCAGTTTGCGGTCCAGGTCCGCCTGGGAGGACGACGAGATGCCGACGACCGCGATCATCGCCGCGATGCCGATCGCGATGCCCAGCGCCGACAGCAACGCCCGGGTCGGCCGCGTGCGCAGGCCCGCGGCCCCCACCCGCACGATGTCGCGGGGTCCCAGCCGGGCCGGGGTCAACCGCGGCCGGTGGTCCAGGTTCGCGGTCACGGTCGCGCTCCTTCCAGGGGTACGCCCACCGCCGCCACCTCGTCCGTGACGTCGTCGCCGACCACTTCGCCGTCGCGCATGTGCACCTGGCGAGGCAGTGCGGCGGCGATCTCCCGGTCGTGGGTGATGATCACGACGGTGGTGCCCGCCGCGTGCAGCTCGCGGAGCAGCTTCATCACCCCGGCCCCCGACGAGGAGTCGAGGTTTCCGGTCGGCTCGTCGGCCAGCAGGACCGGCGGTTCGCCGACGACCGCGCGGGCGATGGCCACCCGCTGCCGTTCGCCGCCGGAGAGCTCGTGCGGCTCATGATCGATGCGGTGGCCGAGCCCGACCCGCTCCAACGCGACCGTCGCGCGACGGCGGCGTTCGCCGAGGCCGATGCCGCTGTAGAGCAGCCCGTCGGCGACGTTGTCCAGGGCGCTCACCCCAGGGGCGAGGTGGAACTGCTGGAACACGAAGCCGATCCGGGTGGCCCGCAGGGCGGACAGCTGCCGGTCGGAGAGCCGGGAGACGTCGTACCCGTCGATCGTCACCCGGCCGGAGCTGGGCCGGTCGAGCGTGCCCAGCACGTGCAGCATCGTCGACTTGCCCGACCCGGACGGGCCGACGATGGCCATCAGCTCCCGTTCGCCGATCGTCAGGCTCACGTCGCGCAGCGCGCGTACGCCGCCCGGGTAGACCTTCGAGACGCCGGTCAGCTCGATCATTTCGGCATCCCCACGGTGACGCCCTCGGCGATCCCGTCGCCGGTGATCTCGACCCGCCCGCCCGCGAAGAGGCCGGTCTCCACTTTGACGTAACGCGTGCTGGAGCCGTCCACGATCTCGACGCCGTAGCCGCCCTCGGCCAGCGCGACCAGTGCGGCGACCGGCACGGTGAGCACGTCCTTGTGCTCGGCCGCGGTGAAGAGGACCTCGACCGAGGCGACGTCGAGGCCGGCCGCCGCCTTGGCGTCCTTCAGCGTGAGCTGCGCCTCGATCTTCGTCTCCGGGTCGCCGTTGGGGTCGTCGCTC
This sequence comes from Hamadaea sp. NPDC050747, assembly GCF_040654195.1. Classification (NCBI taxonomy): domain Bacteria; kingdom Bacillati; phylum Actinomycetota; class Actinomycetes; order Micromonosporales; family Micromonosporaceae; genus Hamadaea; species Hamadaea sp. NPDC050747. The sequence continues at coordinate 133,313 of NZ_JBFAHM010000018.1, read as the reverse complement.
GCCTCGATGACGGTGTAGACGCGCTGGACCGTCCCGTCGACCTTCTTGCCGTCGGGCAGCTGGATGGAGACGGCCGTGCCCTTCTTCGCCAGTCGCTGGTCGCCGATGCCCAACTGCACGGTGACGACCCGGCTGGTCCCGGTGTAGGTGAGAACCTCCTGGCCCGGCCCGATCCCGGCGCCCAGCGACGCCTTCACGCCGTCGACCCGGATGGCGCCGGGGGCGAAGAGCACCCGGCCCAGGTCGACGACGCCGGTCTCGTCGAGGCCGAGATCCTCCTGCCATTCCTTCACCGCGTCCGCGGTGTCCGAGGTGTACTCCTTGTCGACGGTGAAGCCCGAGTACCCCAGCGCCTTCAGATTCTGCTCCAGCTGCTTGACGTCGGCGCCCTCGTCGCCCACCTTCATCGCCCGGTACGCCGGAACGCCGCCGTACATGAGCACCACGGGGGTGTTGTCCACCTTGTAGACGGTGTTCCCGCGTTGGAAGACCGAGCTGGCGTACGGGAGTGACGTCACGGTTCCCTGGAGCCGGGAGGCCAGCGCCGTCGAGTCGCCGTAACCGAGGTCGCCGGAGACCTTCTGGGTGTCGTTGAGGGTCTGCTTGGTGACCTTCGCCGTCGTCGGCGGCAGGTGCGCCTGGTTGTCGGCGGCCTTGTCCGGGGAGAACCCGAAGCCGAGGGTGGCCGCGGTCGCCGCGCCGACCGCGAGGACGGCGACGCCGGCCCCGACGATCTTGCCAGTGCGTCCCTTCTTGCGGCGCCTGGGGCGTACGCCCGCCGCGGTTTCCTCCGTGGAGACCGTCATGAGCTCTGCGTCTCCTTCATCGAGGGGCCGCCCATGATCGAGTCGCATGCCTTCTGCGCCGCGGGGAACTCCGGGTCGTCGGCGATGCTGCCGTCGATACGGATGCCGCCCTGGTTGGGGTCGGGGTCCGGGAACTTCTCGACGCCGTGGTCGCGCATGCACTTGGCGAACTCGAGGCCCTTCTTCTGCATCTCGGGGTCGGCCTTGCCGCCGCCCGGCCCGCCGTCGGGCGCGTAGTCCTTGCAGGCCTGCTGGGCGGCCTCGATGTTCGTGCCGGGCTGGGCGTTGATCCGCATCTGGATCTTGCCGTCCTTGATCTCCGGGTCGGGCATGTCGACCCCGTGCTCGCGCATGCACTGCGCGAACTTCAACGCCCGCTCCTGTTCCTCGGCGGCGGATCGGGTCTTGCTGGGGCTCGGGTTGGCACTCGCGGTGCCGTTGACCGAGGCCACCCCGTTGTCGTCGCCGCCTGACTTGCCACAACCGGACAGCGCGAACAGCAGCGCGACGGGCACCGCGGCCGTCGCGAGGAGGAGCCTTCTGCTCATGGTGTGTTCTCCTTGCCGGGCGGCTCGCGGGAGTGCAGCCGCTTCGGCGCCGAGTCAACGCGGAGCGCTGTTTCGGGGGCGCTTCCGAAAGCGCTAACGCCGGAGAAACATCACGGCGCGTCACCATGGAGCGGTGACCGCGCAGGTCATGGGGACTTTTGAAGGGGTATGCGGGCAGATGCGCATTCTCGTGGTGGAGGACGAACGCCTCCTCGCCGAGGCGATCGCGGAGTGGCTGCGTGACGATGCTCACGCCGTCGACGTCGCGCTCGACGGCGAGGCCGCGCTGGATCGGCTGAGCGTCAACGACTATGACGTGGTCGTCCTCGACCGGGATCTGCCCAAGGTGCACGGCGACGACGTATGCCGAGAGGTGGTCGCCTCGGAGTCGGCGACTCGGGTCCTGATGCTGACCGCCGCCGCGGAGATCGGCGACCGGGTGAACGGGCTGTCCCTCGGGGCCGACGACTACCTGCCCAAGCCGTTCGCGTTCGCCGAGCTGGCCGCCCGCGTACAGGCGCTGGGTCGCCGTGCCCGCCCGGCCGTGCCGCCGGTGCTGCGCCGGGCCGGCATCGTCCTCGATCCCGCCCGCCGCCAGGTCTTCCGAGGCGACCGGTACGTGCTGCTCTCCAAGAAGGAGTTCGGACTGCTGACCGAGCTGCTGCGGGCCGACGGCGCGGTGGTCAGCGCGGAACACCTGCTGGAGAAGGTCTGGGACGAGAACGCCGACCCGTTCACCTCGGCCGTCCGGCTCACCGTGCTGAAGCTGCGCCGCAAACTCGGCGAGCCCGCCGTCATCGAGACACTGCCCGGAGAGGGGTACCGGATCCCATGAGCCGACGCCGGTTCCGGCCCACCCTGCGTACCCGGTTGACCCTGGTCTACGGCGGCCTGTTCCTCCTGGCGGGCATCGTCCTGCTCGGGGTGACCTTCCTCCTGGTCCAGCAACAGTTGCCGGGCACCGGGAACATGGTCCAGATCAAGATGTCCGGTTCAGTCAAGGGCAGTCCCGCGCCCGGCACTGCCCTGCCGGACGACCTGGCCGACCGCCCGTACCTCATCTCGGGCAGCGGTCAGCAGATCACGGCGAACGACGTGCCGAAATACCTGGCGGACCAGCAACGGAAGCTGCGTACCGACGCGCTCACCTCATTGCTGACCCAAGGCGGCATCGCGCTCGGCATCGTCGGGGTGGCGGCGATCGCGCTGGGCTGGCTGATCGCGGGGCGGGTGCTCGCGCCGCTGCATCAGGTCACCGACACCGCCCGCCGTATCGCCAACGCCCGGGGCGCGGACCTCAGCCTGCACGAGCGCATCGCCCTGCGAGGCGGCGACGACGACGTCAAAGAGCTGGCCGACACCTTCGACACCATGGTCGAGCGGCTCGACCGGTCGTTCGAGGGGCAACGGCGGTTCGTCGCCAACGCCTCCCACGAATTGCGTACGCCGTTGACGCTCAACCGGGCGCTGGTCGAAGTGGCGATGAACCGGAAGACGGCGTCCGCCGACGTCAAGCAGCTCGGCGAGACCTTACTGGAGATCAACAGTAGGCACGAGCGCCTGATCAACGGGCTCTTGCTGCTCGCCCGCTCGGAGAACGAGGTGCTGGAGCGGGCCGAGATCGACCTCGCCGACGTCGTCAGCCACGTCGTCGCGCAGGCCACCGAGGAGGCGCGGGCGGCCGACGTCACGCTCACCGAGGACGCCGCCGAGGCGGTGACCGTCGGCGATCCCATCCTGCTGGAACGCCTGGCCCAGAACCTCGTGGAGAACGCCATCCGGCACAACCACGCCGGTGGCTTCGCCCGCGTCGCGAGCCGCGTACGCCCCGACGGCGGGGTCGAGCTGGAAGTGGCCAACAGCGGCCTGACCATCCCGCCCTACGACATTCCCGGGCTCTTCGAGCCGTTCCGCCGGCTCGACGACGAACGACTGGTCACCTCGAAGGGCGCCGGGCTCGGCCTGTCGATCGTGCGGTCGGTGGCCCGAGCCCACGGCGGCGAGGTCGTCGCCCGGCCCCGGTCCGGCGGCGGGCTGGTCGTCACGGTGACCCTGCCCGCCGCGTACGCCTGACTCAGTCGGCCACGGTGGTCGGCGTGTCCACCAAGTGCGCCGACAGGAACCACACCTGGAGTTCGCCGGTCCGGATGACGTCGGAGACGAGCAGGTCGTTGCTGCCGTCGTCGCCTTCCTCCTCGACCTTGGACGCGGCGTCGTGCGCGTCCTCCAGGATGGTCTCGTGCGCCTGAAGCAGGCGGGAGAGCATCGCCGGGACCTCCTCGACGCCGTCCGGCGGCCGGGGGATCCGGGTCAGCTCGGCCGCGTGCCGCGGGTCGCCGACGGCCACCCCGCCCAGCGTCTGCACCCGCTCGGCCACGAGGTCGACGAGTTCCAGCTGCTCGCCCGCGTGCTTGTCCAGCAACAGGTGCAGTTGGTAGAAGGTCGGCCCCCGCATGAGCCAGTGGTACTTCTTGTAGAGCGCGTACAGGATCTGGGTGTCGGCCAGGATCCGGTTCAGCCGCTCGCACGAGTACATCCGGGCGTCGTAGGACAGGCCGATCGGCAGTTCCACGACACTGCCGAACTTCTGGATCTCGGAGCTGACCTGGCTCAGCCGGGGCTGACTGCTCCGGCCGGCCTTCTTCGCCGTCGCCTTCGTCGCGGCCTTCTTGGTGGTCGCCATGGGCGCATCCCCCCTTCCCTCCGGCAGGGGCGATACCCGCCTCCCCGGCGTTTATGCAGATCCGGCCCCGTTTGCGGGGTCGGTCGCCAGCCACTGCTCGAAGGTCGTCGGGGCGATCCGGGCCGCCGGGCCGGGGAGCAGCACCTCGCCGGCCATCTCGACGGTGAACCGCCCCTGCCAGCTCGGCACCAGCTCGACGGTCTCACCGCGTACGGCGAGGGTCCGGCGCGCCATGTCGACGAGGTCCTCGGTCTTCGGGCCGGCGACCTCGACGATGCCGCCGACCGGGGCCTGCCCCGCCACCTCCACCAGGACGCCGGCGAGGTCGGGGACGGCGATCGGCTGCACGAGCAGCGGCGCGATCGGGGCCACGCCGTCGGTCGTCGACCAGCTCACCACCATGGCGGCGAAATCGTGGAACTGCGTCGCGCGTACCACCGTGGCCGGAACGGAGCCGGCGAGCGCGACCTCCTCCTGGCGTCGTTTGCCCGCGTAGTGCGGGTTTCCGGCGACGCGGTCGATGCCGACGATGGACAGCACCACGTGGTGGCCGACGCCGGCCCGCGCCGCCGCCGCGAGGATTGTGCTGGTAGCCGTGCCGAAGAAGGCGCGGGCCGCCTCGGCGTCGGCCGTCGGGGCGTTCGAGACGTCGATGATCGCGCCGACTCCGCGGAGCGCGTCGTCGAGGCCGACGCCGGTGATGATGTCGACGCCCACCGAGCGGGCGATCACGACCGGCTCGTGGCCGCGCGCTTCGACGGCCCGGACGACTTCGCGGCCGGTGAGCCCGGTTCCGCCGACGACTGCGATCTTCATACGCCCAGCCTAGAGGTCAGTGGCGGGCGAGCCAGGTGTACGTCTCAGTGAGTGGCAGGGGCTTGGCGAACAGGTATCCCTGTCCGTAGGGACAGCCGAGCACGGTCAGCAGCGTCGACTCGGCCGAGGTCTCGATGCCTTCGGCGATCACCTCCAGGCCCAGCGTGTGTGCGAGCCGCACGATGCCGTCCACCAGCGCCCGTTGCTTCGCCGACGCGGCGATCGTGGAGGTGAACTGGCGGTCGATCTTCAGCACGTCGAGGGGCACCGCACGCAGGTAGCTCAGCGAGGAGTAGCCGGTGCCGAAGTCGTCGATCGCGATGCGTACGCCCGCCTGCCGCAGCCGGGCCAGGTCGCGCCAGAGCCGGTCGTCGTCGCGTACCAGCAGGCTCTCCGTGATCTCCAGCATCAGCAGACCCGGTGCCAGCCCGCGGTCGGCCAGTCCGGACAGCACCCGGTCGGCGAAGGCCGAGTTGCGGAACTGCCAGGCCGAGACGTTGACGCTGACGTAGGGCCGATGCACCCGGCCGTTGTGCTGCCAGGAGTCGGCGGCCTCGATCGCGTTCCGGAGCACCCATTCGCCGATCGGCTCGACCAGTCCGGACTCCTCGGCGAGGTCGATGAAGGCGTGCGGCAGCAACCGGCCCCGGGTCGGGTGGTTCCAGCGGACGAGGGCCTCGAAGCCCACGGTCCGGCCGCTGCTCAGCGCCACGATCGGCTGGTACTCGACGTCCAGCTGGTCGCCGGCGACCGCGGCGTCCAGTTCGGTCCGCAGGGTGAGCCGCTCGGTGATCGCGGTGTGCAGATCGGGCTGGTAGCGCCGCCATTGTCCCTTGCCCTCGCCCTTGGCGACATAGAGCGCCAGGTCGGCGTGGCGCAGCAGTTCGGCGCTGTCGGCGGCCTCGGCGTTGGTCGCCACCCCCACGCTGACCGAGCCGTTGACGAGCTGGCCCTGGACCGGCAAAGGCTCCCGGAAGGCGGTCACCACCCGGGCGGCCACGTCCTCGACCGCCGCGAGGTCGGCGGCGTCCTCGATGATCACGGCGAACTCGTCGCCGCCCAGCCGAGCCGCCATGTCCCGGTGCCGCAGCAGCTCGGCGAGCCGGTGGCTGACCCCGATGAGCAGCTCGTCGCCCAGGTTGTGGCCCAAGGTGTCGTTGACGATCTTGAAGTCGTCGAGGTCGAGGAGCAGTACGCCCACGACGGTCAAGTTCTGGTCGGCGTGCGCGAGCGCCTGCTGCAGGCGTTCGGCGAACAACGCGCGGTTCGGCAGCCCCGTCAGCGCGTCGTGGTACGCCCGATGGGTCAGCTCCCGCTCCAGCCGTCGCTGCTCGGTCACGTCCCGGAGGGTCACGACGATGCCCTGGACGGCGGGGTCGGTCCGCAGATCCCGCCAGGACGCCTCGGCCTGCACAGCTGGGCCGTTGGGACCGCGTACGGTCCAGTCGCCGGTGTCCCGGGCCAGCCCGGCGGCCGGTGGCCGGGCGAGCGAGCCGGTGAGGCGTACCGCCCGCAGCTCCGTGCCGGCCTGCGCCCGGCTGTCCGGGTCCACCAGATCGAGCAGCGGCATCCCGATGATCCCGGCAGTGCCGAACATGGCCGTCGCCGACGGGCTGGCGTACCGGACGCGGTCGTCGTCGTCCAGGATCAGGATGACGTCGGCCGTGTTGTGGACGAGCGCCCGGAAGTACTCCTCGTTATTGCGCCGCAGCAGTTCCTGCCCGAGCTGAATGCGGTCCACCGCCAGCGCGGCCTGCGCCGTCAGCGCCTGGACGGACTCCCGGATCGCGCGCAGCACTCGCTCGGGCGCTCCGATCAGCAGGACGCCCACCTGCGCGTCGCCGACCGGGCGGTCCGGCAGCACGAGCGGGGCCGCCATCGCCGACGGATGCGGCAGGACCCGCTGTGCGAGCCATTCGGGCAGCGCCGCGGCGGGGAGGATCTGGTCGTCGCGCACCGCGCGTAACGGCTCGGGGACCGGGGGTTCCAGGAGGATCGCCCGATGGGGGACGTCCGCCGGAATCAGCTGCGCGATCCCGGCCTTGAGCGCCGCGCCGACGTCCTTGGTGTCCGCCGCCGACACCAGGGAGGTGCTGACCCGGCGAAGGCCGCGTTCCCGGCTGAACTGCGACTGGAGCTTCCGGCCCACCCCGGCGAGCCGGGTCAGCACGAGGATGCCCATCGCCGCGCACGCGACCGCGATGATGACCCCGTCCCGAACCGGGGGGTCGGTCACCGCCTCGAAGAAGAGCACCGCCGGTGGGATCAAGGCGGACACCGTCAGCAGCGTGATGCTCAGCGGCGTCGTGTCGCGTACGCGCAGCTTCGGTGGCTCGGTGAGGGTACGCATCGACGGGTCGAGCGCGGCCAGGCCGAAGCAGGCGTAGAAGACGAACCAGCCGAGGCCGACCAGGTCGCCCAGGGGGTAGCCGAGATGAGCCGCCCGATAGACCGCGTCAGAGACCAGCAGGCCCACTGTGCCCACGATCAGCAGCAGGATGGCGGCGGAGACGTTCAGCGCCCGGATGAGCCGGGTGACGGCGGCGAGGATCACGACGTCAGCGACCGGATAGATCACCGACGTGAGGTGGGTCAGGTTGTTGACCGCGGGCTGATCCGCGCGCGGCTGGATCAGGACGATCCAGGTCAGCAGCCCCACACTGCACATCACGATCAGCGCGTCGAGGAGCGCCCCGCGCGCGGCGGGCCGCCCGAATTGGAGCAGAGCCGCCATGAGCAGGACGAACATCACTGCATAGAGCAGATCGTCGAGGAAGACGTCGTCGCCGATCGGGGCGACCCCTTCGGCGAAGTAGTACACGGCGTCGGCGGCGGCGTACGTGAGGACCGCACCTGCCAGCAGGAACCAGGGCCGGGGCCGCCGGGGCCGGTTCAGGCGTACGCCGACGAGCACCGCGGTCGTGCTGCTGAGCCCGATGGCGAGCCAGACGAAGGCGGCCAAGGTCGTCGGCGGCATCGTGAAGTAGACCGCCGCCAGGAGTAGCAGCCACACCGCGTACGCGGGGACGATCAACCGTCGCACACGATCCCTCATAAATTGGTAGGTATCGTGCCATTATCCCCATCTGCCGCCGACGATCACACGAAATCCGGCTGATCTTGGTCGATCCGCCCGATTGAACCGGCGAGTCGGGGGCTTGACAACGCGTACGCACTCAATCACTGCACGTCAGGCGATTGGCGCGAATCCTTAGTCACTGAAGTTGTCCACAGGCGACGGATTACGCATTGCGTACCGCCTATGTGCTGACTACTTTCGGGACCGAACCTCGGGGCGCCCAGCGGTTCCGGGGTGGTCCGGCACATGGGGAGGTACGCATGTCCGACTTGTCGAGCATCGTCGGTGACCTCGACCGTCTGATGGAAATGGCCCAACGCGAGGCCGAGAAGGCCCGCGATCAGTCTCGTGACCCCAGCCTCGAAGCGTCGGGGAGTGCCCTCGACGGAAAGGTGAGCCTCAAGCTCGCCGCCGACGGCCGGATGAGCGAGCTCTTCCTCGACGACCACGTCATGGCACTGACGCCACGCGAGCTCGCCGTCGAGATCATGTCCGCCTTCAACCAGGCCTGGGCCGCGTCCCGGTCGTCCGATCCCGCGGCCGCCGCCGCGGCCGCGGTCGACCCCGCCGCGCTGGCCGAGACGATGAAGCAGATCCGGGAGGAGGGCGTGCGCACGATGACCAGGATCACCGACACGCTCGCCGACCAGATGGCGAAGATCGATCGGCGGCTGTCATGAGCGTTCCGATCGAAGTCGTCTCCACCGGTCTCCGGCTGGCCTCGTCGCAGCTCAACGACGTCACCGAGCAGGCCGACCAGATGATCCAGCAGTTCATCGGCCAGATCGAGTCGCTCGGCGAGTGCTGGGGCGACGACGACCTGGGCAGCGCGATGGGCGCCATCTACAAGGCGGCTCTGGCGCTGGTCATCAACGCGATCACGTCCAATCTCGACACGCTGGACGACTATGCCGAGCGGCTCGGCGTCGCCGCCGACAACTACGACGACGCCGACATGTCCGCGATGGAGCGGATGAACAAGCTGGCGTCCAGCGGCCCGACGCTGTCCCTGTAGGAGGTCTGTAATGGGTATGACGGTTCCCGGCGAAGTGCAGACCATCCTCTCGATCATCGGGTTCACCTGGCCGAAGGGCGACGAGACGAAGCTGCTGGACCTCGGCCAGTCGTGGTCGGAGCTGTCCGGTCTGCTGGACGGTCACGTCAACAACGCGCAGAACACGGCGACGCAGGTCTGGAACGCCAACAAGGGTGAGATGATCAGCGCCTTCCAGGCTCGGTGGACCGGCGACGGCAGCCCCGTGCAGCGGCTCAACCAAGGCGGCACCGGTGCCGACATCGTCGGCGTCGGCATGATGGTCTGCGCCGGCATCGTCCTGGCGTTGAAGATCAACGTCATCGTCCAGGCGACGCTGACCCTGATCGCGATCGCCTCGGCTATCGCGGCGGCCTTCGTGACCTTCGGTGCGTCGACCGCCGTCATCGCCTTGCTGCGCGAGGCGCTCAAGCGTCTGCTCAACTGGCTGCTGGATCAGGCGGTGGGGAAGGTGCTCGGTGGCTAGGGCCGGCAAGCGCGCCGTCGGCAAGCTGGCCGGCGAGGCGGCCGAGGGCCTGATGAAGCCCCTGGCCAAGGTGGTGAAGAAGGGCGACGTCCTGCCAGGCGTCACCAAGGCGGCCAAGAAGGCGGCGAAGAAGAGCAAGGACGTCTATCGGCGGCCGAAGGGCTTCCGCAAGGGCGTCCGGGACAAGGCCTGGAACGCCGCCAAGGGGCCCGACGGCAAGGTCCGCGACCCGCTCACGGGTAAGGTCATGGACAAGAAGAAGCCGTGGGACATGGGCCACAAGCCGGGATACGAGTTCCGCAAGCACCGGGACAGCGCCCGGCAGCGTAAAATCACGCGGAAGAAGTTCCTGGACGAGCACAACGACCCGTCCCACTACCGGCCGGAGCTCCCCTCGTCCAACCAGAGCCACGCCGGCGAAGATCACACCGACGACTATTTGGGGCCGTGACATGGCAGTGAGCGCGGACAACAAGGCGATCGCCAAGACGACGGCGGGGATCTTCGGTGGCAGCCCCCGGGTCATCGAATACCTCAACGCCGACGAGACCAGCCGCATCGGCGTCCTGCACTCGGCGGACCGCCCGGAGAAGGGCCTGACGGCATACGCGACGATCGGGCTGTCCGACATGTCGCTCGACCGCGACCTCGATCCGCCGCTCGGCGTGGAGTTCCTCGGGGTCGCCGAGTCCGACTACCCGTTCGCCGAGATCATCTCCACCGCCGCGTTCTTCGTGCTGAACGACGGATGGGAGCCCGAGCCCGGGGCCTGCTTCCGTGACATCGTCCGGATGCAGATCCCCGACACCGAGCTGCCGCACATCTACTTCGCCGACCCCTCGGTCTATTGGGACCAGGAGTTCGCCTCCCGGGTCATCGGCGAGAAGACCGTCGCCTGGCTGCTCGCCATCCCGGTGAGCGAGGCCGAGGCGGAATACGCGCTGGAGAACGGGGCGGAAGCCCTGGAGACGCTGTTCGAGGAGAACGAGATCGACATCACCGATCTCGAGCGCGACTCGGTTCTCTGAGCCGGCGAGACACCACATCGGCCGCCTCCGAATCCGGAGGCGGCCGATGCTTTGCGCAGGTCAGGACTTCGGTGGCGCCTCGTCGCTGAACCGGTCGCCGAGCCGGAGCGTGCTGCCCTGGCGGTCGGCCATGGCGAGCAGGTCGCCCGACTGCGGGTCGATGATCAGCTTCACCTCGTACGTGCTGCCGTCCGAATTGCGGAAGCCGTGCATTACGCCCACACCCGTCCGGCCCTTCGCGTCCTGCTCGGACGGCGTGATCGTCAGACCGGGCACCTCGGCCAGCATCCGGTAGACCGCGGCGCGTACCTGCGGCGAGACCGGCAGCTGCGTCAGGATCTGCGCGCCGAGCGAGAACAGCAGCTCGTCATCGACGCCCTGGGGGTCCAACCCCGACAGGTACGCCTTGAGCAGTCCCGGATCGGTCGGCAGCGCCTGCACGTCGGCGTACGTGAGGTCCCGGTTGAGCAGCGCGAACCCGAACGGCGGGACCTCCTCGACCTTCCGATCCCCGGGGGCGGCGGCGATCTGGCGACCGGGCCGTCCGTCCGGCGTGACCGACTCCCAGGACGTCGGGGAGCCCGCCTGCTTCCAGGCCGCCTCGTCGGCCGCCGTCGCCGGGGCCGCGCCGAGCCAGGTGATCGCGGAGACGTCGTCGACCCCGGGGTTCAAGGCGTGCCAGGTCTCGTTCTCGATCCGGGCGAGGACGGTGTAGCCGCCGACGTCGTATCGGACCTGCTGCTCGGTCTTGGTGACCCAGTACGCCCCGGCCGGCTGCGTACCGGTGGCGGTCTGCGCCGCCGCCGCGAGCAGGACGCTCCGGGCGGTCGGGGACTCCGCCTGCGTCTGCGGCGGCCGCAGGTCCGTACCGGGGTCCGAAGTGGATAGAACGACGGCGATGCCGATCGCGGCGGCGGCGACCGTCGGAACGAGCCCGGCGAGCGCCAGCCGGTGCCGGGGTCGCGGCGCACGCCGCAGAGGTACGTCGGGGAAGTGCGGAGCCGGGCGGTCGGGTGCGCCGTCGAGCACCGCGGGGCGCGCCTCAGCGATCTGCTGCAACGCGCGACGGTGGCGATTCATCTGCGGATCTCCTCTGCGAGAACGGGATGAGCGGATTCGACGGCGGACTGTTCGGCGAGCGCCTTCTCGAACCGTCTGCGGGCCCGGTGCAGCCGGACGAAGAAGGTGGCTGTGCTGACCCCCAGCACCTTGGCGGCGTCCCGGGAGGCCAGGCCGTGCCAGGCCACCAGGGTGAGCAGTTCCCGATCGGCGGCGGTGAGGGCGTCGAGCGCCCCCAACGTCGCCGAACGTTCGGCGACCAGGTCGGCGACGTCCCCCTCGGTCGCCGCCTTCGCCTGCGACACCAGGCTCAGCTGGCGTACCTGGTCCCGATGCCGTTCGTGCATCACGTTCCGGGCCACGCCGAGCAGCCACGGCAGGGGATCGGCAGGCACGGCGTCCCACCGCCGCCAGGCCACGAGGAAGGTGTCGTTGACGATGTCGTCGGCGACGCCACGTCCGGCCCGGCTCACGGCGTACGCGTAGACCTGCCGATGGTGCCGATGGAAGAGCGCGGCGAACTGGTCCCGCACCGAGGGATGTGTCACTGGCCTGAACTCCTTGGGGAAGGGTAGCCGTCGACCAGCAATGACACGGGGGCTGCGGTTCTTACCGCACTTCCACGGAAACGTGCGCGACCTCGCCGGGATGCAGCTCCTCGGCCCGGCGTACCGCCTTCTTGACCGGTAGCACGTAACAGCCGCTCTTACTGTCGGGGAAGATCGACGTCGCCCAGGTGCTCAGCCCGATGGTCACCTGTACGCGTACCGCCCCGAAGCCGCGGCGCGGACCGTCGGTCAGTTCCCGGATCTCCTGCGAGACGTCGGCGGGCAGGCTCACGAACGTCCAGCTGTCCAGCTTGCGGGCGTCCCACAGCCACAGCTCGGCGTCGAACTCGACGATCACCCACCCACCGTAGCGTGCGGCGCTGGATCAGGGTTCCAGGTCGAATCTTGGGGCAAGATTCGACCGAGAACCCTGATCCAGCGCCAAAGGCAGGAGAGACGGGGTCAGCGGCGGGGGAGTAGTTGGATCAGGGCAGCCAGCCCGACCTCCAGGACGCACAGCACGATCAGCCCGGCCTGGAAGCCGCCCGTGTAGTCGGCCGCCTGGTAGAACACGATGCCGATGAGCGCCACGCCGACCGCGTTGCCCGTCTGGTTGACGGTGGACAGGACGCCCGACGCCGCACCGGTGTGCTCGGGCTCGACCTTCGACAGCACCGTGGTGGTCAGCGGGGCCAAGGCCATGCCCATGCCGATGCCGTCGATGGCGAGCCCCGGCAGGAGCCAGCCGATGCCGTGCCCGGCGGCGACCGCCATGGAGGCCAACCCGACCACCATGATCAGCGCACCGGCGGTGAGCACGTGGCGGCCCAGCCGAGCGGCGATGCGATGGGCGTTGGTCGAGGTGAGCAGGTAGCCCGCCCCGATCGCCATGAACACCGTGCCGGACTCCAAAGCCGACAGTCCGCGGCCGAACTGCAGGTAGAGCGCCAGGATGAGGAAGAACGAGGCCTGACCCATCCAGAACAGCTGCACGGCGAGCAGGCCCTTGCCGAACGCCGGTTGCCGGAACAGTCGCAGGTTGACCAGCGGGTGGCTCTGGCGGCTCTGGTGTACGCCGAACACGGCGAACAGAACGATCGAACCGGCCAGGCTCAGCCACGTCCACAGTGGCCAATCCTGCTCGGGCCCCTGGATCAGGGGCAGGACCAGAGCCACCAGCGCAGCCGTGACGAGACCGACGCCGACGAGGTCGAGCCGCCCGCCGACGGCCCGCGACTCGGGCAGCGTACGCAGCTTGACCAGGGCGGCGACGCCGATCGGCAGGTTGATCAGGAAGCACAGCCGCCAGTCCAGCCCGAAGAGGTCGGCCTTGATGAGCAGTCCGCCGATCACCTGACCGAACACCGCGCCGAGCCCGAGGGTGAGGCCGTAGCGGGCGAACGCCTTCGGCTGCGCCCACAGCGGCACCGCCGTACGCAGAATGGCCAGCGTCTGCGGCATCAGCAGGGCGGCACCCAGGCCCTGCAGCACCCGGGATCCGATGAGCACCTCGGCCGTCGGGGCGACGCCGCACAGCACCGAGGCCACGGTGAACAGGACGAGCCCGAGGCCGAAGATCCGGCGGCGGCCGTAGAGGTCGCCGAGCCGGCCGCCGGTGATCAGGCCGGCCGCCAGGGCCAGCCCGTACCCGGCGACGACCCACTGCAGCGCGGCCGGTCCGGCCCGGAGGTCGAGTTGTACGGCGGGTAGGGCGACGTTGACGATGAAGAAGTCCAACGCCGTCATGAAGGTCGCGGTCAGGAGCACGGGCATCACCCCGCGCGGGGTGGTTTCCCCGCGCGAAGTGACGACCGGCGACGTCAGCGTCGCGGTCACGCCGCACCTCCCGGAACCTTGTCGAGGAAGCCGTAGACCTTCGCGATCCGGCCGTCGGCCAGTTCGACCACGTCGAAGCCGATGACGATCGGTTCGCCGTCGGCCGGCCCGAGGTGCCAGGTGAAGCGCGCGATGTCGTGGTGGGCGTCGACCGCGCCGCCGACCCGGAACTCCAGCCCGGCGAACTGGCCCTGCACCGCCGCCAGCAACCCGTCGAGCTGGTCGTGGCCGGTGACGTCGGCCAGCGGGTCGGTGTACCGGGCGTCGGCGGTGAAGACCTCCGCGATCAGCTCCTTGCGGGCGACGGCGTCGGTGGCGTTCCACGCGGCGAGGTACTTCTGGATGATCTCCATTTTCGGGGTTCCTTTCGCATATCTGCTGGTGAGAAGAAACCTACGGAGATCGGGTCGCGCCGGAATCGGTATCGCTTAGGTAATCCGGCGCTGGGCGTACCAGTGTGTAGATTCGAACCCGTGTTGCACGGCCGGAACCGCGAACAGGACCAGGTGGAGCGATTGATCGCGGCGGCTCGCGACGGCGCGGGTGGGGCCCTCGTGCTGCGGGGCGGGCCGGGCATCGGCAAGACCGCGCTGCTGGAGTGGGCCGCGGAGCTGCCGGTCGGGCGGGTGTTGCGCGGCAGCGGCGTGGAGTTCGAGGCCGAGCTGCCGTTCGCGGGTCTGAGCCTGTTGCTGCGCCCGGTCCTGGACCGGCTGGACCGCCTGCCGGGCGCCCAGCGTGCGGCGCTGGCCGCCGCGTTCGGCCTGGCCCAGGGGGAGACCGCGGATCGGCTCCTCGTCGGGTTCGGCGTGCTCTCGCTGCTCGCCGAGGCGGCCGACGACGGGCCGGTCCTGTGCCTCATCGACGACGCGCACTGGCTCGATGCCGTCTCGGCGGACGCCTTGCTCTTCGCGGCCCGCCGGCTCAGCGGCGAAGGCGTGGTCCTGGTGTTCGCCACCCGGGACGGTGGTTTCGCCGCGCCGGGTCTGCCCGAGGTGCGCCTCGAAGGGCTGGGCGCGGTCGACGCCGCGCGCCTGCTCGACGCCGATCTCGACCCGGTCGTCCGCTACCGCGTGCTCGCCGAGGCGCAGGGCAATCCGCTGGCGCTGCTGGAGCTGCCCAAGGTCGGCGACCAGGCCGCGGGCCGCCCGCTGCCCGAACGCCTCCAGGCCGCGTTCTCCGGCCAGGTCGCGCAGCTGCCCCCGGCCACCCGCGCGGTGCTGGCGGTCGCGGCGGCCGAGGACACCGGCGATCTCGCGGTGGTCCTGGCTGCGAGCCACGGCACGGCCGACGACCTTCGCCCGGCCGAGGCCGCCGGCCTGATCGAGGTCGTGGGCACGCGGCTGCGGTTCAAACATCCCCTGGTACGCACAGCGGTGTATCACGGGGCGGCGTACTCCGATCGGCTGGCCGCCCACCGAGCGCTCGCCCGGGTTCTGACCACATCGGACGCAGCCGATCGGCGCGCCTGGCATCTCGCCGCCGCCGCGACCGGCCCTGACGACGAGGTCGCGGCGGCGCTCGAAGACACCGCGCGGCAGGCGCGGGACCGCAACGGCTACGGGGCCGCGGCGGCTGCGTACGAGCGGGCGGCGCAGTTGAGCCAGACCCCGGCGGCCCAGGCTCGGCGCCTCCTGCTGGCGGCGGAGAACGGGATGCAGGCGGGCTCCCCGGCGAACGCGGTGACCCTGGCCGAGCGGGCCGCCGCCCTGGTGCAGGAGCCCGCCTTCCTCGCCCAGGTGGGCTGGGTCGAGGGGCGCGCCTGGTTCTGGCAGGGGAACTATCAGACGGCGTACGACCTGCTCACGGCGGCGGCGGGGTTCTCCGACGACCCCGGCCCGATCCTCCTGCAGGCGATCCATCCCGCCTGGTACCTGGGCGAGCCCGTGCTCTCGGAGTGCCTGGACCGGCTCGCCGAGCTCGACCATCCGCTGGCGCAGTTCCAGGTCGCCTCGGTTCGAGGCCGGCCGGCCTTCGTCCGGGACTTCGGGAACGCCGAACCCCGGGATCTCGTGCAGATCTGCGGGCTCGGCTTCGTCTCCGGGCAGGACACCGAGGCGTACGAGCTGACCGCCGCGCTCGTCGCGCGCTGCCGGGCGGAAGGACTGGTCGGGCTCCTGCCGACCTTGCTGTTCTTCCAGGCCGAAGCCGAGTTCTTCCACGGCCGCCACCGCGACGCCGACGTCAGCGCGGCCGAGGGTCTCGACGTCGCCCGCGACGGCGGTCAGCCGCTCTGGATCAGTCAGCTCTCCGCTCTGCGAGCCGTCCTGGCGGCCGTCGCCGGGTCGTCGGACGAGTGCCGTGCGCTCGCGGCCGGGGCGTTGGCGTCCGCCGCGCCGGGCTGCGAACCCGCCGGGTACGCCTGGGCGCAGTGGGCGTTGGCCCTCCTCGACCTCGGCGAGGGGCGGCCTGAGGCAGCCGTCCCCCGGCTGCTGGCCCTTCAGGACAACCCGTACGCCCACCATGTGGCGGCGTACCGGTGCGTTCCGGATCTGGTGGAAGCCGCGGTGCGATCCGGCGCTGCCACCGTGTCGCTGGACCGGTTCGCCGCGTACGCCGACCGGGTGCAGCAGCCGTGGGCGACCGCGCTCCTCCTGCGCTGCCAGGCGTTGACCAGCGGCGACGAGGAGTTGTTCACCCGGTCGCTGGCCTTGGCGGCCCGCCCGTTCGAACAAGCGCGCACCGAGCTGCTGTACGGCGAATGGCTGCGCCGGGCCCGCCGCAAAGCCGAGGCGCGTACCGTGCTGCAGCGGGCCCTCGAAGTCTTCGACCGCCTCGGCGCACACCCCTGGGCCGCCCGTACGCGTACCGAACTGGCCGCGACCGGACTGACCACCTCGGCGCCACCCGAGTCGGCGGTCGCGTCGCTCACCCCGCAGGAACTCCAGATCGCCCGGCTGGCGGCGCAGGGTCTGTCCAACAAGGACATCGCGGCCCAGCTCTTCCTGAGCCCGAAGACGGTGGCCTATCACCTGTACAAGGCGTACCCGAAGCTCGGCGTCGGCGGCCGCTCCGACCTCCCCGCCGCCCTCTCCTGATCGATCCCCGAAGTGGGGCGGCGGGCGTCAGGCGGAGGGTTCGGCGTTGTAGCCGAGCGCCTCCCAGAGCGCGTCCGCGTTCAGGATCTCCAGTTCGGGGTCGAGTTCGCCCAGCCGGCGCAGCACATCGTCGGGCGCGCCGTTGGCCTCGGCGCCCGAGCGGATCATCCGCGCGGTCAGCGGCAGATCGTCGAAGTCGACGTAAGGGGACATCTCCTCCCGGGCGGCGCGGCGAGCGACGAGTTCCTCCGCGTCGGCGTCGGAGAGCTGGTAACTGTTGTCAAGCGCTCCACTTGTCATGGTTGGTCCCATACCCGCCGATCATGCGATACAACCTCTAGGCGGCGGCACAACCTCTAGGCGGCGGCGCGGAGCTGGCGATCCAGGACGTAGCGTCGCTGAAGAAGGATGCTCACGATCATCAGCACGGCGGGCACGAGGCCGAAGCCGAGGCGGATCATGTCGTGGGCGTACGCGGACTGCACGACCTCCTCGTCCACGGTGGAGCCCACGAAACCGCCGATCGCGAGGCAGGCCGAGTACAGGTACGGGCCGAGTGCGCCGCCGGTCGCTTCGGCCGCCGTCCAGACGCCGAGGTAGGAGCCGGCCTTGGCCGGGTCGCCGGCGCGGACGACGTCGGGGACCATCGAGAACGGCAGCAGTTGCATCGCGGCGAAGGCGACGCCCAGGACGGCCACCGCCGCGATCAGCACGCCGACGCCCAGAGTGCGTCCGAAGGCCAGCACAACGCAGCCGACGACGAAGGTCGACTGCGCGATGAGCAGCCCGGACTGCTTGCCGATGCGGCGTACGAGGCGGACCCAGCCCGGCGTGGCGATCAGGGCCGGGGCGACGAACGCCGCGACCAGGACGGTGGTCACCTTGGGGCGGCCGAGTTCGTAGGTCGCGTAATAGGGGACGGCGGCCAGGACGAGGTGGCTGGTCGTGGACATCATCAGGTAGCTCGCGACGAGCCAGCGGTACTGCTTGTCCCGCAACGCTTCCAGCAGCGCACGCAGGCCACCGGTGTGCTGCGGGGCGGTCACCGGCGACGGCGCTGCTTCAGTGAGCCGCCGCACTCCGCGTACGCCGACGAACATCGTCGCCAGCATGCCGAGGCCGAGCGTGGCACCCATGACGGCGTACCCGAAGGTGTTCTGGATGAGTGGCGCGAGCACCCCGCTGAGCAGGATGCCGAGGGTGAGCACCACCATGCGGAAGCCCATCAGCCGGGTGCGCTCGTCGTAGCCGATCGCCAGATCGGCGGGCGTCGACAGGTAGGGCACCTGATAGAGGGCGAACGCGAAGTTGCCGAGCACGAACGCCGCCGTCACCCACAGCGCCGCCGACCAGCCGGTGAGCCCGCCGGGGACCGCGAACAGCAGGGCGAACGCCACGGGCAGCGCGCAGCCGTAGACCATGAGCCGGCGGCGGTGGCCGTGCCGGTGCCGATCGGCGTCGGACAGGCGGCCGACCCAGGGGTGCAGGAGCACGTCGAGGATCTTCGGCAGCAGGAGCGCGAGGCCGGCCACCGTCGGGCTGACCGCCAGCACGTCGGTCAGGAAGAACAGCAGGAGCAGGCCGGGCACGGTGACCCAGACGCCCATGCCGAGGGAGCCGGTGGCGAAGCCGACGAGGCTCGGGCGAGGCAGCTGGCTCATGCGCACTCCTGTAATCCAACGATTGACGGATTGTAGGGCACAATGGCGGGCATGACCATGGAGCGCAGACGCGGACCCGGCCGGCCGCGACGGGCCGAGCAGCGGGACACCCACGCGGCGATCCTGACCGCCGCGACGGGCCTGTTCGCCCGGCGTGCGTACGACTCGGTGAGCCTGCGGGAGGTCGCGGCGGCGGCCGGCGTCGACGTGGCGACCGTGCACCACCACGCCGGGACGAAGGCGGATCTCTACCGGGCCTGTTTCGAGAGCGTCTTCACCGCCGAGACCGAGGCGCTGTCCAGTGCGGTGGCCGCCGCGCACGAAGGCCTTCGGTCCGGCCCCGAGGAGGCGTTCGCCCGGCTCCACGCGCTGCTCGACGTGTTCGTGGACTTCCTGGAGCGAGTGCCCGAGACGACCGCCCTCTGGCTGCGCCGCTGGTCGGAACCGGAGCTGCACGCCGAGCTGGACGACGCGTACTCGCTGCCGCTATATCGGGCGGTCGAGGAGGTGCTGATCGCGGCCACCGACCTCGGCCTGCTCGCCGAGCCGTCGCCGCGCATCGCCGTCCGCAGCCTCGTCTGGTCGGTGCACGCCCACGTGGTGAGCCCGGCCGGCCGCGGCGACGAGCGCATCGAGTTCCGGGCGTTCGTGCATCGCTGGCTGGACCGGATGTACCGGGCGGGTTGACGGTCGGCCGTCGACCGGGCATTATCCAACCGACGTTGGATAAAGGAGGTCGGCCATGCAGGTCGCGGTGATCGGCGCCGGCCCGTCCGGGTTGGCCACCCTCAAGGCGCTCACCGATCACGGCGTACCGTCGCGGTGTTTCGACCCCGGTGACCGGGTCGGCGGCCTCTGGGTGCTCGGCGGGCCGCACTCGTCGGCGTACCGGACGCTGCATCTCAACACCAGCCGAACTCGGACGGAGTTCGCCGACCACCCCATGCCCGCCGAGTGGCCGGACTACCCCGACCACACCCGGATCGCGGGCTACCTCCACGACTACGCGGAGACCTTCGGGCTCCTGGACCGCGTCAGCCTGCGCCACACGGTCGAGCGCGTGGTCCGCGCGGGCGACGGCTGGGACGTCACGGTCCGCGGGCCACTCGGCACGACAACCCAGCGGTACGCCGCCGTGGTCGTCGCCAACGGCCACAACAGCACGCCCAACGTGCCCGGCTATCCCGGCGAGCCGACGGTCGAGCAGCTGCACAGCCACGACTATCGCGACCCCGCGCAGGTGGCCGGAAAGCGAGTGCTGGTCGTCGGCGGCGGGAACTCGGCGATGGACATCGCGGTCGACTCCTCGCACGTCGCCGCGTCGACCCTGCTGTCCCTGCGGCGGGGCGTCTGGATCGTGCCCAAGCACCTCCTCGGCCGCCCGTCCGACACCCTCAACGGCGCGCTCGCCAAGCGGCTGCCGTGGCGTACGCGGCAACGGATCAGCGAGACGATGCTGAAGCTGACCGTCGGCAAGCCGAGCAAGTACGGGCTGCCCGATCCGGTTCACGGCTTCCTTCAGGACCACCCGACGTTGTCCGACGGGCTGTTGTCCCGGATCAGCCACGGGGAGATCGGCGTACGCCCTGGGATCGAGCGCGTCGACGGCTCGACGGTGTCGTTCGCCGACGGGCGGACCGACGACGTCGACCTGATCGTCTGGTGCACCGGATACCACGTCGACCTGCCCTTCCTCGACCAGGCGCTGCTCGGCGACGGAGCCGACCGGCTGCCGCTCTACCGCCGCGTGTTCCACCTCGACGCGCCGGGCCTGATGTTCGTCGGCCTGATGCAGTCGACCGGAGCGGCGCTGCCCGTCGTGGAGGCGCAGGCCCGGTTGGTCGCCGCCCACCTCGCCGGCCGGTACGCCCTGCCGACCGCAGCCGAGCAGCGCGCCGATTGCGCGGCCCAGCTCGCCGCCGCCCGGGATCGCTGGGGTGAACGGCGTCCGGCCATGCGCATCGACTTCGACGCGTACCTCGCCCTCGCGGCGAAGGAACTGGCCGAGGGCACCCGCCGCGCCGCCGCCGGACGCGGTGTCTCCTGGAAGGAATCCGAATGACCACGCTCTCCGGACGCCGCGTGATCGTCACCGGCGCGGCCGGCACGTTCGGCCGACTGCTCTGTGCGAGGTTCACCGCGGATGGTGCTCGGGTCGTCGGCCTCGATCTGCACTCGGGCACGGCCGGCGGCGTACAAATTCATGGGTGTGACCTGACCGATCACGATGCCGCAGCGGCGGCAGTGGACCGGGGCGTCGCGGACCTCGGCGGTCTGGACCTTCTGATCAACAACGCGGGCGTCGGCGGCCCGGCCCCGGCCGAGTACGCCCCCAGCGCGGCGGCGCGGCAGCAGCTCGAGGTGAACCTGATCGCGTCCTGGAACACCACGGCCGCGGCGATCCCGGCGCTGGAGGCGGCCCGGGGGCGGGTGATCTTCGTGTCGAGCCGGATGGCGGTGCTCCCGTTGCCGCTGGCAGCCGCCTACGGGGTCAGCAAGCGCGCCCTCGCCGCCTACGCCGACGCGCTCCGCCTCGAGGTCGGTACGCACATCGGCGTGACGGTGGTCTATCCGAGCATGGTCGCGTCGCCGATCCACGACGCGTCGGCCCAAGCCGGTCTGTCGCTCGACGGCGTCTCCCGCTACGAGCCGGCGTCGGGCGTGATCGATGCGATCGTCCGCAGCGCCACCTCGGCGAAGCCGCTACGCGACGTCGCCACGACCCGGCGCGGACGCTTCGAGATGGCAGTGGCCCGGCACTTCCCGGCGGTGGCGGCGGCCATGGTGCGCAAGACGATCCGTGAGCGGATCGCCGCCGGAGACCTGGACGGTGCGCCGCTCGCGGCGGGCATGGTCCGGCGACACGGCCGTTAGCTTTTTGGGCGCCTTTGGGCGCTGGATCTGGCGGCTGCGCCACTTTGGGCGCTGGATCAGGCGGCTGCGCCTCTTTGGGCGCTGGATCAGGCGGCTGCGCCTCTTTGGGCGCTGGATCAGGGTTCTCGGTCGAATCTTGGAGCATGATTCGACCGAGAACCGTGATCCAGCGCTCGGCGGGTCCGTCAAGCGCGCCGGGTCGCGCGGGCGCGGGCGAGGGTCACCGCCCCGGCGATCACCCCGATGTGGCTGAACGCCTGCGGGAAGTTGCCGATGAAGCCGTTCGTCGTCGGATCGATCTGCTCGGGCAGCAGGCCCAGCGGGCTGGCCCGGTCGCACAGCGACGCGTACAGCTCCTCGGCTTCGTCGAGCCGCCCCTGCCCGGCCAGGTTGTCCACCAGCCAGAAGCTGCACAGCAGGAAGGCTCCCTCGTCGCCCGCGATGCCGTCGGGGGACTGCTCGTGCAGGTACCGGTAGAGCAGGCCGTTCCCGGCGGACAACCGCTGAGCCACCGCCTCGGTCGTGGCGACCATCTTCGGATGGTCCACCGGCACGACCCGCCGCAACGGCAGAGCCAGCAGACTCGCGTCCAGGCTGTCGCCGCCGTCGAGGTGCTCGCTCAGGGTCTTGGCCTCCTCGTTCCAGGCCCGGTCGAGGATCATGTCCCGCAGCCGGTCCGCCGCCGCTCGCCAGCGTGCGACCGGCCCCGGCAAGGCGTACCGGTCGGCGAGCACCGCCGCCCGGTCCAGCGCCACCTGACACAACGCGGTCGAATAGGTGAACACCCGGCCCTCGCTGCGGACCTCCCAGATGCCCTGGTCCGGCTGCCGCCACGCGGTCTCCGCGGCGTCCGCGAGACCGGCCAGGCTCGACCACAGCGCCGGCTCGATGCGCCCGCCGCCTCTGACCCACTGGTACGCACAATCGAGCACTTCGCCGTACACGTCGTGCTGGCGTTGATCGGCCGCGCCGTTGCCCCACCGCACCGGAGCCGACCGCCGATAGCCTTCGAGCTCGGCGTCCTCCACCTCGTCGGGCACCAGCCCGCCGTCGATCGTGTACATGATGCGTGGATGGCGGCTGCGCTCGAACGCGTCCAGCACCCAGCCAAGGAACGCGTCCGCCTCGCTGTCGAAGCCGATACGCCGCAAGGCGAAGACGCTGAAAGCGGCGTCCCGGATCCAGACGTAGCGGTAGTCCCAGTTCCGCGGCCCCCCGATCGGGGCGGGCAACGACGACGTCGGCGCGGCGACGAGCGACCCACTCGTCCAGTGGTCGCACATCTTCAACGTGATCGCCGATCGCCGGACCAGCTGCTCCTGCGGACCGGCGTACTGGAAGCGGCCCATCCACTGCCGCCACGACTGGCTGGTGGCGCGCAGCATCTCGGCGGCGTCGAAGCGGTGGTGCCGTCGAAAGCGGCCCCAGCTCAGCACGACATCGAGATGCTCGCCCTGCTGAAGGTCGAAGTGGCTGCGCAGTCCGGTCAGCGGCCGGTCGGCCCGCAGATGCAGCCGCAGATCCGGCCGGTCGGCGATCAGCACCTCGACCCCGTCCAGGGCGGGACGCACCTCCGCGTCGCCCCGGGGACGCAGTTCGAGGTCCACCGCTACGCTGCCGTCGACCACCACGGCCGACCGGACCAATTCGGACCGGCCGCCGGGCACGTCGTCGCTCAAGTCGGCGCCGGCCCGCAACACCAGCGCGTCACTGATCCGCAGCAGGCCGCTCCGCGTACGCAGTTCGGTGATCAGCACGCCGGTGTCGGTCTCGTAGCGCTGGCGCGCGTCCACCAACTCCCGCGCGGTCAGGCCGAACGATCCGCCGCGCTCCCGATCGAGCAGCGACCCGAACACGGGCGGCGAATCGAACTCAGGAACGCACAACCAGTGCACGGTGCCGTCCAGCCCGACCAGTGCCGCAGTCGCGCCGTCGCCGATCAGGCCGAGGTCTTCCAGCCGTGGATAGCCGTCGGGCTGGACCAGCCCGCGGAACGGCGGATCGAGATCAAGCATGCTGCCTACCTACCGTCCTCGCCGGGCAGGTCAGCTTCACGGTAGCTCCGGGCGGGCGCGCGTCAGGCCGTTTGCCGAATATCGCCCGGGAAGGCCCCCGGCGGGAGTACGCCGCCGGGGGCCGTTCGCTCAGGAGCAGGTACGGGAGTTGTAGCCCGCCCAGTAAGGACCGCCGCTCGGCGGGTAGAACCGGTAGTTGCCGTCCGGCGAGCGCTGCAGGACGAAGTCGTGCGAGCTGTACGCGCTGCGAGCGCCGGCCGTGCCGTCGAACACGATGTACAGCCACCCGCTCTGGTTGTCCCGCTGCGAGATCCGGTCGCCGGCCTTGGCCCAGCTGGCCTTCCCGGCGGAGCCGTCCACCACCAGGCCGCGGTCGCGCTGGAAGTTGCGGGTCGCGGCATCCGTCTGGTCGCCGAACGCGCCGTCGATGCCGGACGACGGCAGATAGCCGCTCGCCCACAGAATCGTCTGCCACAGGCAGGTGGCGTTGGTCAGCCGGTTCGTCGCGACGTTGACGACGCCTTCATCGTTGAAGTCGTCGCTCACCACGCCGGCGCCGTAGACGTACGCCCGGCCGCTGTAGGAACCGTTCGCCGCGGCCGGAGTGGCCATGGTGAGGGTCACGCCGAGGGCCAGCGCCGCGCCCAGGGCAGGGGCGCCAGCCCGGCGAAGCAGACGGCGGAGGGGGTGCGTTGAAGACATGAGTCTCCTCGGATCGAGAAACATATGCCGACGAGGGTCGGGAACCCCCTCGCCGCCCCGCACGCTAGCAAAGTGGATCAAGGACGGCACCGTGTTCAACTGCTGCTCAGCTGGTGAGCGCGGGTCAGCGCGGTCGGATCGCCCAGGCCGGCCGCTCGGGCTCGTCGTTGTGCACGACGATGTCGGCGTACTCGGTCGGCCGGGCCGTGGCGAAGTAGAGCTGCTGGGCGGGAAGGTACCGCTCGCGCCAGCGCCGTTCGACCTCGGCCCGCGAGGACACCGAGCGCTCCCGGATCACGGCCCGATCCACGGTCTTCTCGGGCGAGGTGGACACGAAGACGCGTACGTCCCACCGATCAATCAGGTCGGGGCGCAGAAGGAACACGCCGTCGAAGACCAGCACGGCGTCGGCTGAAGCGGTCGCGACCGGCGCGGAAAGGGCCGTGTCCGTGGTGCGGTCGTAGATCGCGGGTTGGAAGCGACGATCTCCCCCCGGGCCGAGTGGATCGAGGAGAACCCGTTTCAGTGCGTCATAGTCGTGGGCATCGAAGTAGCAGCTTTCGGCTGAAAACTCGGCGCGCGGATAACGCTGTGCCCGGGGGAAGACGAAATCGTCGATCGTCGCACGGATGACGCGATGGCCCCGGCTGCGCAAGAGGACGGCCAGCTCGTCGGCCAGCGTCGTCTTGCCGGCGGCGGGTGGTCCGTCGACGGCGACCCGCGTCGGATGTGCGACGTCGACGGATCCGACCGCCTGCGCCAGGTGGCCGAGCATCTCGTCGCGAGTGCCGTAGTCCATGTCCAGCCCCTCTGCGCATGACAGGTGTTCAAGTGATGTCGCAGGCCATAGGGCGTGCCGGCATCGGTGGCCGGCAGCGTACTCGGCGGACGGACAAACACCGATACGGTCGGCGAACAGAGGGCTCGGTCAGAGACGCGTCGCGGTGTAGACGAGGTCGGCGACGGCTTTGGATCTGCTGTGCGGCGGCCAAGCGATGACGGTCGTGACGGCCGGCGCGTCGGGCACGGGCACGACGGCATGATGGTCGCGTAGCTGGGTTCGCAGCGACTCGGGCACGAGCGCACAGGCCAGTCCCAGCGAGATCAGCTGGAATAGCTGGGTGTGGTCGCGCACCTGCGGGCCGGGGCCGTCCTGATAGCTGCCATCCCGTCCGGGCCAGCGCGGCAGGGGCAGGTCCGCCAGGGTGCTGACCTCGGCCAACGGCACAGACGCCCGATTGGCGAGGGGATGACCCGCGGGCAGGACCACGACCTGCTGTTCAGTAAGCAGATCCTCGGTGTCGAATCCGGCTGTCGTGTCGTAAGGCCGGTGAAGCAGAGCAACGTCGGCACGCCCGTCACGCAGCAGACTCTCCGGCTGGCCCGGCGCGCACAGCATCACCTCGACTGCCACGGCGCCCGGTTCGGCGGCGTACGCGTGCAGCAGCTTCGCCAGCAGTTCGCTGGACGCGCCGGCCTTGGTGGCCAGCACCACCCGCGGCTGGTCGGCCGCGGCACGGCGGGTTCGCCGCTCGGCGGCTTCGACCGCGTCGAGCGCCGTCCGGGCCTCCCGCAGCAGCACCGCCCCAGCCTCGGTCAAGGCGATGGCGCGAGCGGTGCGGTGCAGCAGGACGACCCCGAGCCGCCGTTCGAGCTGCTGGATGGCTCGCGACAACGGTGGTTGCGCGATCGCGAGCCGTCGAGCCGCCCGCCCGAAGTGCAACTCCTCGGCGACGGCGACGAAGTATCGCAGCTCCCGCGTCTCCACCGGATCATGCTATCGGGCCGTGACCACGACCAATACCCGTGCGGTATCGCCGCCCACCCGATCAGTCTTGGACACCGCACTCGGACCCACCGCAGGATCGGCGATGTGAGTGAACAGATGACCGCGCTGGTGACCGGCGCGAACAAGGGCATCGGCTACGAGATCGCCGCCGGCCTCGGCGCACTCGGCTGGAGTATCGGGGTAGGCGCGCGCGATCGGCAGCGCCGCGACACCGCGGTGGAGAAGCTGCGCGCGGCCGGGATCGACGCGTTCGGCGTACCGCTCGACGTGACCGACGACGCAAGTGTGGCCGCGGCGGCCGAAGTGATCGCCGGCCACGCCGGCGGGCTCGATGTCCTGGTCAACAACGCCGCGATCACCGGAGGCATGCCACAGACACCGACCACGGTCGATCCCGCGACCGTGCGAGCCGTCGTCGAAACCAACGTGATCGGGGTCATCCGGGTCACCAACGCGATGCTGCCCATGTTGCGCGCCTCGGCCTCGCCCCGGATCGTCAACATGTCCAGCAGCGTCGGCTCGCTAGCCCTGCAAACCACACCCGGCGTCGACATGGGCCAGGTTCCCGCCGCCTACCTGGCCTCGAAGACCTTCCTCAACGCCCTCACCATCCAATACGTCAAGGAACTGGGCGACACGCACATCCTGATCAACTCCGGCTGCCCCGGCTACACCGCCACCGACCTCAACGGCTTTCGTGGCGTCCGTACGCCGCAGCAGGGTGCGGCCATCGCCATTCGCCTCGCGACCCTGCCCGACGACGGACCGACCGGCGGATTCTTCGACGACGACGGACCGGTGCCCTGGTGACGGGCCTGACGAGAAGCAGGTCCTGATTCGGGTACGCCCGCCGACCGCATCGCAGGCAGTCGCTCGAAAGTGAAAAAGTGCCCCCGGCAGGATTCGAACCTGCGCCCCCGCCTCCGGAGGGCGGTGCTCTATCCCCTGAGCTACGGGGGCTCAGTGACCGACAAAGAGTACCAGGCGTCCCCGGCGTGCCCGAAATCGGGACCGGCGTCAGTCGAACGGACCAGCCGTGTCGCGGTGGCGGATCGACCTCGGGACCTTTCGCCTGATCCCTGAGCACCTGCTGAGCGGCGACTATGTGGCGTTCACTATGCCCTCTTTCCCTTTCGGAGGATCTCATGCGCCAGCGCCTTGCGCGGGTCGCTCTCGCGGCGGCGGCGGCCGCTCTCGCCGGTCTGGCGTTCGCCTCGCCGGCGCAGGCCGCCACGGCGACGATTCCGATCAACGACGGAAACGTCCCGACGACGGCTGCCGAGTTCCAGCAGGATTGCCAGGACGTCTTCGACTTCTTCGAGAACGTGTTCAAGGAGGAGCCGGCCCTCAAGGCTAAGGCGGACGAAGACGAGACGCTCGACGGCTGGCACTTCATTCTGCCGGACAACTCGGGCGACGAGTTCGTGTCACTGGAGCTGAAGTTCAGCACTCCCGATGGCGATGTCACCGCGAAGATCGAGGGCTTCAACGCCGACCCGTTCTGGTTCGGCGTCCTCGGCGAGGCGGGCGGCAAGAGCAACAAGCACGCCTACCTGCTCACCGAGCCGGGCTGGACGCTGGTCGACGGTTCCGCCGTGGTCTCCGGTACGCCGGCGGAGAAGGCGAAGTTCAACCTGAGCCACACCTGCGCCGGTATCGGCGAGAGCCCGTCGCCGCGCCCGTCCGACTCTGCGACCCCGACGCCGGGCACCTCGGAGACGCCGAGCCCGGGCACTTCGGAGTCGACTCAGCCGGGTGAGACCCCGTCGCCGTCGACCTCGCCGGCCGGCGGCCTGCCGGTGACCGGCGTCGCGTGGGGTGCGACCGTGCTGACGGCCGTCGGCCTGATCGCGGCCGGCATCGCGCTCGTGGCCGTACGTCGTCGCCGTGAGCTGACGGAGGACGCGACCAGCTGACGCCGGAGGCGATCCGCTGGTCCAGAGAAGCTGGTCCAGAGAAACAGAAGCTGGTCCAGAGAAACGAAAGAGGGGTGTCCGGATGGACACCCCTCTTCTCGTTGTGTGAACCGATCAGGAACCGATCTTCTTCTGCAGGTTCTGGATGACCGTCAGCTCGTTCTGCTGACCCGCCTTCATGTTCTCGGCGAGCGAGACGACCTCAGGGTTCTTGGACGCGGCCAGGAGGCCGTCGACCATGTGGATGCCGCCCAGGTGGTGGGTCAGGATCAGCTTGAGGAACAGCACGTCGACCTGCTTGCCCTGGGCGTCCCGGAGCTGCTGGATCTCGTCCTGCGACGCCATCCCCGGCATCAGGCCGTTCTTCACCGACGCCTGCCCGTCCGGCATCCAGGCCATCGCGGGCTGGTCCGAGGTCGGGTTGAGCCCCCAGAAGGTGAGCCAGGTCTGCATCTGGCCGATCTGGTTCTCCTGGGTCAGCGCGATGTCATAGCCGAGCTGGCGTACCTCGGGATCGGTCGCCCGGGCGGCCGCGATCATGCTCATCTCGACCGCCTGGGCGTGGTGCGTGGACATGTCCCGGGCGAAACCCGCCTCCGGTGAGTCGTCCGCCGGGGTCTGCTTCGTCGCCGCGGTCGCCGACGGGGTCGTCGGCGTGACGACGCGGCCCACGGCGTACCCGCCCATGAGTGCGACGACGATGACGAAGGCGATGCCCCCGGCGATCAACCACCTGCGAGCCGGCATCAGGAACCCAGGTCGTAGGGGGTCGTGCCGGTCCGGGTGACGCCACCGGAGCAGGACGCGCCCGACTCCATGGAGGCGTTCTTGCGCAGCGCCCGGACGAAGGCGTCGATCCGCGAGTCGTCGGCGTTGTCGACCTTCAGCTGGTAGCCCCAGGCCTGCAGCGAGATCGGCCAGCCGAGGTTGTCGACCGGGCTCATGAGCATGTACTCCTTGCCGGTCACCCGCTCGGCGAGCTTCGCGACCTGCGCGGCGTCGAGCTTGCTGTCGTAGGTGATCCAGATGGCGCCGTGCTCGAGGCTGTGCGTCGCGTGCTCGGTCGCGATCGGGGCCTTGTAGACGTCACCCATGCAGTTCTGCCAGACCGGGTTGTGGTCGCCGCCGACCGACGGGGTGACGGCGTAGGTCAGCTTGCCCTGCTTGTGGTTGTTCGTGAGCCATGCCGGCTTCTGATCGCGGTAGTTCACGATGCCCTGGATCGCGGCGGCCCGCTGCGTCCACGGCGTCGAGGCCTCCTTCTTCTCCAGCTCGGCCTCGGCCTTCTGCTTGGCCTCGGCGGCGGAGGTGGCCCGCATGTCCTTGATGATGAAGTACGCCCCGAAGCCGACGATCGCGACGGCCACCATGATCACCGCGGTGAGCAGCCCGATCGGCCCCCACGAGCGCTGCTGCGTGACCTTGACCGGGGTGACCGGGCGGCGGCCCTTGCCGCCGGCGCCCGCCGGCCGCTGTCCCGGCTTCGCCGCGCCGCCCGGCTTGGTGGAGCCGGCGGGCTTGGTCGCGGTGGTGGTCGTGCTCTTCGCGTCGGCCGCCGTCTTCGCCTCGGCGGCCGGCTTCGAGCTGGTCGTGGTCTTGGAACCGGTGCTCTTGGAGCCGGCCGTGGACTTCGATCCGGCCGCAGACTTCGAAGAAGCCGTCGACTTCGATCCGGACGTCGTCTTCGATTCGTCCGCCGGCGGCTTGCCGCCGGTCGCGGTCGATTTGCCGCTCTTGACGACGTTCACTTGCCGGTTCTCACCGGGGGTGCTGACGCTCATCACATGCCTCTAAGGGGTGGGATCGGGGCTGGCCAGGATCGGATCACAACAAGCTGACGGGGTGTGACCGCCCGTCAAGGCCCAGAGTCTAGCGCGGATACCATGGATCAGTGACTCCTGAGAAGCTCGCCGACGCAGTCTTGACCGCCGCCCACGCCGTCTTCACCGAGCGTGGCCTGGATCACTCGGTGCTGCCGAGCACGACCGCCGTCGAGCGTCCGCGGAATCCGGAGCACGGAGACTACGCGTCGAACCTGGCGATGCAGGTCGCCAAGCGCGCCGGGGCGAATCCACGTGATCTCGCTGGAGGCATCGCCGCCGAGCTGGCGAAGACGAACGGCATCAAGACCGTCGAGATCGCCGGGCCCGGCTTTCTCAACATCAAGCTCGACGCCGCCGCGGCCGGCGCGCTCGCGCGGACGGTCGTGGAGGCGGGTGCGGCGTACGGCGAAAGCGCTGCCCTGGGCGGCGAGGCGCTGAACCTCGAGTTCGTCTCGGCCAACCCGACCGGCCCGATCCACCTCGGCGCGGTCCGCTGGGCGGCGGTCGGCGACGCGCTGGCCCGGATGCTGAAGGCGGCGGGGGCGCGGGTCGCCACGGAGTACTACTTCAACGACGCCGGCTCGCAGATCGACCGGTTCGCCAAGTCGCTGCTGGCCAGCGCGAAGGGCGAAGAGGTGCCCGAGGACGGCTACGTCGGGGCGTACATCACCGAGATCGCGCAGACCGTCGTCGCCAAGCGGCCCGACGTGCTGGAGGCCGAGGACCCGCAGGAGATCTTCCGGGTCGAGGGCGTACAGCTGATGTTCGAGCAGATCAAGGAGTCGCTCGCGCAGTTCGGCACGCACTTCGACGTCTACTTCAACGAGAAGGACCTGCACGACCGCGGCGAGCTCGACCACGCGCTGGAGCGGCTGCGGGCGCAGGGCCACACGTTCGAGGCCGACGGCGCCGTCTGGCTGCGGACGACCGACTTCGGCGACGACAAGGACCGCGTCCTGCGCAAGTCCAACGGCGAGTGGACCTACTTCGCCGCCGACTGCGCGTACTACCTGGACAAGCGTGAGCGCGGCGCGGAGCGCGTGGTGATCATGCTCGGCGCCGACCACCACGGCTACATCGGGCGGATGCGGGCCATGTCCGCGTGCTTCGGCGACGACCCCGACCGCAATCTAGAGATCTTGATCGGCCAGATGGTCAATTTGGTACGCGACGGGCAGCCGGTCCGGATGAGCAAGCGGGCCGGCACGGTGGTGACGCTGGAGGACCTCGTCGACGCCATCGGCATCGACGCGAGCCGGTACGCCCTGGCCCGTTACTCGTCGGACTCGCCGATCGACATCGACATCGAACTCTGGACCCGGGCGACGCGGGACAACCCCGTGTACTACGTCCAGTACGTCGCCGCCCGGACCGCGAGCGTGGGCCGGAACGCGGCCGACCTCGGCCTGACCCGGGACACCGCGCCGTTCGACCCGGCGCTGCTGACCCACGAGAAGGAGCTGGAGCTGCTCAAGACGCTCGGCGACTTCCCGGCCGTCGTGCAGTCCGCCGCCGAACTGCGCGAACCCCACCGAGTGGCCCGTTACCTCGAGGAGCTCGCCGGGGCGTACCACCGCTTCTACGACAACTGCCGAGTGCTGCCTCAGGCCGACGAGCCGATCAACTCCCTGCACGTCGCGCGGCTGTGGCTGAACGACGCGACGCGGCAGGTCATCGTCAACGGTCTGACCCTGCTCGGCGTCTCCGCCCCGGAACGGATGTAAGAGGAATGCGCGCACACGAAGCCGGAGCCCTGCACGGGGACTTCGGCCACCACCCCACGTGGCTGCGGCCCCCGGCCGACGTCAACACGCTCATGACCGAGCTGTGGCCCGAGACGGCCACCAAGGACGACGGCGGCGTACTGCACATCGGCGGCAAGCCGGTGACCGAGCTGGCCGCCGAGCACGGCACTCCGGCGTACCTGCTGGACGAGGAGGACTTCCGGGCCCGGTGCCGGAACTTCCGCACCGCGTTCGCCGGGGCTGACGTCTATTACGCCGGCAAGGCGTTCCTCTCCAAGGCGATCGTGCGGATGGTCCACGAGGAGGGACTGCACCTCGACGTCTGCTCCGGCGGCGAGCTGGCCACCGCCCTGGCGGCCGGGATGGACCCGGCCAAGATCGGCTTCCACGGCAACAACAAGTCGGTCCGGGAGCTGAGCCGGGCGCTGGACGCGGGCGTCGGCCGGATCATCGTCGACTCCTTCGACGAGATCGACCGGCTCTCGGCGCTGGCCGCCGAGCGCGGAGTGCGTCCGCAGGTCATGATCCGCGTGACGGTGGGCGTCGAGGCGCATACGCACGAGTTCATCGCCACCGCGCACGAGGACCAGAAGTTCGGCTTCTCCCTGTCCGGCGGTGAGGCGTTCCGCGCCTCCGAGAAGATCCTCGGGGAGGGCGTACTGGAGCTGCGTGGGCTGCACTCGCACATCGGCTCCCAGATCTTCGACGCGTCCGGGTTCGAGGTCAGCGCGCGGCGCATCCTCTCGCTGCACAAGCGGATCCTCGACGAGCTCGGGGTCGCCCTGCCCGAACTCGACCTCGGCGGCGGCTTCGGCATCGCGTACACGAGTCAGGACGATCCCCAGCCCGCCGGCGACCTGGCCGATCGGATGAACAAGATCGTCGACGACGAGTGCGCCGCCCTCGGCCTGGACCGGCCGCACCTGAGCGTGGAGCCGGGCCGGGCGATCGTCGGGCCGGCCGTCTTCACCCTGTACGAGGTGGGCACGGTCAAGCCGATGGAGGGGCTGCGGACCTACGTCAGCGTGGACGGCGGGATGAGCGACAACATCCGGACCGCCCTCTACGACGCCTCCTACTCGGCGACCCTGGCGTCGCGTACGTCACACGCCGGTCCGATGCTTGCCCGCGTGGTGGGAAAACATTGTGAGTCCGGGGACGTGGTAGTGAAGGATGAATTCCTGCCCGCTGACATCCGGCCCGGAGATCTTCTCGCCGTGCCGGGCACCGGCGCCTATTGCCGGAGCATGGCGAGCAACTACAACCACGTGCCGCGACCGCCGGTGGTGGCCGTCCGGGACGGGCAGTCGCGGGTGATCGTGCGCCGGGAGACCGAGGACGACCTGCTCGCGCTGGACGTCGGCTGACATAAATTCGAGGGGTCTGTCGTGAAGGAGCCTGTCAAGGTAGCCCTCCTGGGGTGCGGCAACGTCGGTGCGGAAGTGGTGCGGCTGCTTCATGAGCAGACCGACGACCTGACCGCGCGGATCGGCGCGCCGATCGAACTCGTCGGGGTGGCGGTCCGCCGCCTCGGCCGGGACCGCGGCGGTCTCCCCGTCGACCCCTCGATCTTCACGACGGACGCCTTGGGTCTGGTCAAGCGAGACGACGTCGACGTCGTCGTCGAGGTGGTCGGCGGCATCGAGCCGGCCCGGACCTGGCTCGTCGAGGCGTTGAACGCCGGCAAGAGCGTGGTCACCGCCAACAAGGCGCTGCTCGCGGAGGACGGCGGCACGCTGCACGACGCCGCCGCGCGAGGCGGCGCCGACCTCTACTACGAGGCCGCGGTGGCCGGGGCCATCCCGCTGCTGCGCCCGCTCCGCGAGTCGCTGCACGGCGACCGCATCACCCGGGTCACGGGCATCGTCAACGGCACGACCAACTTCATCCTGTCCAGCATGGACGCCACCGGGGCCGGCTTCGGCGAGGCACTGGAGGAGGCCACCACCCTCGGGTACGCCGAAGCGGACCCGACCGCCGACGTGGAGGGCTTCGACGCGGCCGCCAAGGCGGCCATCCTCGCCTCGCTGGCCTTCCACACCCGGGTCGGCGCCGCCGACGTCTACCGGGAGGGCATCACTGAGGTGAGCGCGGCCGACGTGGCGAGCGCCAAGGCGATGGGCTGCACGATCAAGCTGCTGTGCATCGCCACCCGCACGGACGACGGCGGGGTCAGCGTACGGGTGCATCCGGCGATGATTCCCAGGACGCATCCGCTGGCCGGTGTCGGCGACGCGTTCAACGCGGTCTTCGTCGAGGCGGAGGCCGCCGGTCAGCTCATGTTCTACGGCCGGGGCGCCGGGGGTGCGCCGACCGCCAGCGCGGTCCTCGGCGACCTCGTCGCCGTGGCGCGCAACCGCCTCGCGAAGACCCGGGCGGCCAGCGAATCGGCCTACGCCGACCTGCCGGTGCGCTCGATGGGCGAGGTACGCACCCGCTACCACGTCTCGCTCGACGTGGCAGACCGCGCGGGCGTGCTCGCCGCCGTCGCCGGAGTGTTCGCCAAGCATGACGTCTCCATCGCCACGGTCAACCAGAGCGGCCGGGGCAACGACGCCGTTCTCGTGATCGTCACCCACTCGGCTCCCGACGCGGCGCTGGCCGCGACGGTCGAGGAACTGCGCGGGCTGGATTTCGTCCGGTCGATCGCCAGCGTCCTCCGCGTCGAAGGCGAGTGACCCCCTCGACCCTGCTCGGCCGGTTATCCACAGGGCGGCCGAAGGGGTTTGCGGATCTTCATCGGGCCTGCCTAGGGTTTCGGCGTTGGTTCGACCGAGGGGAGGGGTTGGGGCGATGTTCCAGAACATCGACGCAGCCGAAGAGTGGCTCGAGAACTGGTCCGCGGGGGTGAGCGAACAGGCGGCGCGAACCGCGCAGCTGTCGTCGCGGGTCGCGGCACTGACCGGTAAGGCGGAGAGCAACGACGGCTCGATCCGCGTGACCGTCGGCGCATCGGGCCAGGTGGAGAAGCTCGAACTCGACGACCGGGTGCAGCGGCTGCGGGGGGCCGATCTCGCCGCCGAGATCCTGGGCGTGATGCGCAAGGCACAGGCCAAGTTGTCGCAGCAGGTCGCCGAGGAGGTTCAGGCGACGGTGGGTGCCGACACCGAGACCGGTCGCGCGGTGATCCACTCGTTCGACACGCGGTTCCCGCAGCCGGCCGAGGACGACCAGGACGGCGGTGGCCGCCATGGCCGGTGACGGGCAGGTCGTCCAGTTCCCCATCGCGGTCGTCCAGCAGCACGCCGGCACGGTGCAGAACGTCGCGTCGGCGATGGAGACGGCGAAGGGCGCCATTCAAGAGGTCACCATGAGCACCGAGGCCTACGGGCAGCTGTGCCAGTTCCTGCCGGCCATCCTGAGCCCGATCTTCATGATCGCCCAGTCGGCTCTGAGCGATTCCGTCGCGTCGCTGGAGGAGACCGCGCAGAAGCTGCGTACGGCCGCCACGAGCACGCAGACCACTGACCTGCAACGTGAACAGGCGACACGAGCGATCACCTCGCGTCATCCCGGAATCGAGCTGGCTCTGTGAGCAATCCACTCGTCGCTCAAGCGCAGTCCTCGACCACTTGGTACACGGGCCTCGGCCTGATCGAGGACGCCGCTCAGATCTCCAACGGCATCAAGAACGACAGCTGGGTCGACGGCACGCTCGGCACGGTCGGCGGTGCGCTCGACGTCCTCGGCATGGTCATCGACCCGCTGGGTTCGCTGGTCGCCTGGGGTGTCTCCTGGCTGATGGAGCACGTCAAGCCGCTCAAGGAGGCGCTCGACTGGCTCGCCGGAAACCCCGACGAGATCTCCGCCCACGCCCAGACCTGGGAGAACGTCGCCAAGTTCACCCTCGACGCGCAGAAGTACTACTCCGACGCGCTGCGGATCGAGACGGCCGAATGGGTCGGGGACTCCGGCGACGCGTACCGGGGCCACGCGGCCGGTCATCTGTCGGTCATGGAGGGCATCAGCAACGCGGCTCACGGCATCCACTACGCGGTGATGGGCGCCGGGCTGATCGTCGGTCTGGTCCGGGGCATCGTCCGCGACCTGATCGCCCAGTTCATCGGGACGCTTGCGGCCCGCCTGCCGCAATGGCTGGCCGAGGCGGGACTGACCCTGGGCCTGGCGACGCCGGTCGTCATCGGCCAGGTCGTCTCCCTGGTCACCACATGGGTGAACAAGATCCAGAAGTTCGTCCGGGCGCTGCTGTCCAGCCTCAAGAAGCTGACTCCGATGGTGAAGAAGCTCGGCGAGATCCTGGAGAAGCTCAAGGACCTGCTGAAGAAGCTCGGCCGCAGCAACCCGCTGACTCGCAACGCCGACGGACCGCCGCCGCTGCGACCGGATGAGATACCGCCGCCGCGGACGGGCCCGGCGAACGGCTACCTCTACCCCCGCAAGCTCCTCGACAAGTACGCCAAGGAGACCGACGCGGCCGAGGCCTCGAAGATCTTCGGCATCCCGAGCAACGGCGTGCGGTACTTCGACGAGGCGGGCCGCGAACAGTTCCGGCTGGTCGTCGATGGTGAGGGCAAGCTGCGCCGGGCCAGCGACGGCAGCCTGTTCGACTCGACCACCGGTGGCTCGGCCCATAACGGTGCCGGCCGGGCGGTGTTCGTCATGGACGGCAACGGCAACCTCTACGCCAGCAACTATCACGGTGTGGGCGACTTCCACCACTCGAGCTTCCTGGGCGGCCAACCGGTGGCCAGCGCCGGCGAGCTGACCGTGAAGAACGGCGTGGTCACCGGTATGAACAACAGCAGTGGGCACTACCAACCGACGGTCTCCCACCATTACCAGGCCCGAGACGAGCTGCTCGCCCAGGGCCTCAAACCTGAAAACCTGAAAGAAGACCTGTGGTGGTGAGCTCGATGACCGATGAGGCTTGGCGTGGAACGCTGAACCAGATCCTCTACCTGACGAACTATTACCCGGAGCTGTCCGACGAGGACGCAGCCGAGATCGTCGGGCGGATGATCGAATACGATTTCTTCCGCAGCGGCCCGGCCGCGTACCGAGAGGCGATCGGCGAGGCGCTCGGAGCTTCCGTGCTGCTGGGCGAGGACGCCGTCGAGACTCGGCACGACGAGTCGCGCGTACGGGAGTTCCTGGGGAAGATCGCGAACGCGCTCGACGCCCGCCGGCCATGGCCGTCGCCGCGCTATCGGATGCTCGACGTCAAGCAGTGGGAGACGTTCGGTCAGGCTCGTGCAATCGCCAAGATCGACTGGTCGACGGTACGGCTGGCGGACTACCTCCGGTCGCTGTTCGACACGGTGAAGACGGGCGACGTGGCCCTGCCGGTGCTGGTCTTCCAGATCGGCAGCGGGCAGACGCTGGCCTTCCTCGGATCGGCCGACCCGAAGGTCCACTCCGTCACGCTGTATCAGCGTGACCCGGGAGATCCGGCCCAGACCATCGCCGACTTCTGCGAGCAGACGGGCTTCGATCCGGCCGAGATCACCAAGCTCGCGGCTTGACCGGCACCTTCCGGGAAGGGCGCAGGCTCTTCCCGGAAGGTGGAACCGACTGGTGATCCGAGCGTTGAGCAGGCAGGCTAGCCTGTGACTCTGTGTGAGGAGACCAGCATGTGGCGTGGATTGATCGAGCGTTATCGGGACCGGCTACCCGTCTCGGCGGCCACTCCCGTGATCACCCTGCATGAGGGGAACACGCCTCTGGTCCCCGCTCCGGTGCTGTCCGGCCGGACCGGATGCGACGTCTAC
Source organism: Hamadaea sp. NPDC050747 (assembly GCF_040654195.1). Lineage (NCBI taxonomy): Bacteria > Bacillati > Actinomycetota > Actinomycetes > Micromonosporales > Micromonosporaceae > Hamadaea > Hamadaea sp. NPDC050747. Next base: position 96,101 of record NZ_JBFAHM010000018.1, on the reverse strand, counting down.
CTGAAGGTCGAGGGCGCCAACCCGACCGGCTCGTTCAAGGACCGCGGCATGACCGTGGCCGTCTCCAAAGCCGTCGAGCAGGGCGCGAAGGCCATCATCTGCGCCTCCACCGGCAACACCAGCGCCAGCGCGGCGGCGTACGCGGCTCGCGCGGGCATCACCTGCGCGGTCCTGGTGCCGCAGGGCAAGATCGCCTTGGGCAAGCTCGCGCAGGCCCTCGTCCACGGCGCCAAGCTACTTCAGGTCACCGGCAACTTCGACGACTGCCTGTCGCTGGCGAGCAAACTCGCCGTCGACTACCCGGTCGCCCTGGTGAACTCGGTGAACATCGACCGGCTGCACGGTCAGAAGACGGCCGCGTTCGAGATCGTCGAGGCGCTCGGGGACGCCCCCGACATCCACTGCCTGCCGGTCGGCAACGCCGGCAACATCAGCGCGTACTGGATGGGGTATTCGGAGGACTTCGCGGCCGGTGCCGCGACCCGGCGCCCCAAGATGTTCGGCTTCCAGGCCGCCGGGGCGGCCCCGCTGGTCACCGGCAACGTCGTCGAGCACCCGTCGACGATCGCGACGGCGATCCGCATCGGCAACCCCGCCTCGTGGACCAAGGCTGTCGAGGCGCGAGACGCGTCCGGTGGACTGATCTCGAGCGTCACCGACCGGGAGATCCTTTCGGCGTACCGTCTGCTGGCGCGTGAGGTGGGCGTCTTCGTCGAGTTGGGGAGCGCCGCGAGCGTCGCGGGCCTTTTGCAGTCGGCGGACAAGGGGCTGCTGCCCAGGGGCTCGACCATCGTGTGCACGGTGACCGGCCACGGCCTGAAGGACCCGGAGTGGGCGATCTCCACCGCGCCCGCGCCGACCACCATCGCGCTCGACGTGTTGACGGCGGCGAAGGCCCTGGATCTCGCGTGAGGGAGCGCGACTGTAAGGTGCAGGAGTGCGTGCGCTCCTAACGCAGAATCGTGACTTCCGCCGGCTCTTCCTCGCCCAGCTGATCACCAACGGCGCCGACTGGTTCCTCATGGTTCCGGTGCTGGTGCTGCTGACCGACCTCACCGGCGGCGGCTTCTGGGGCGGGGTGGTGCTCGCAGTTGACACCGGCGTCGTCGCGCTGCTGCTGCCCTATGCGGGCACCGTGGCCGACCGGATGGACCGCAAGCGGATGATGATCGCTGCGAATCTGGCCGCCTGCATCGCGGTCTGCGGGATGTTCTTCGTCCGCGGGCACTGGGCGGGTCCGCTCGCGGCGGTCGCGATCGGCATCCTCGCCAGCGCCAAGGCGTTCTTCGGCCCGGCCGCGAACTCGGCGCTGCCCAACCTGGTCCGGCCGGCCGAGCTGTCGGCGGCGATGGCCGTCGCCGGGTCGACCTGGGGCACGATGACCGTCGTCGGATCCTCCCTGGGCGGCGTGCTGGCGAGCCTCGTCTCGCCGTACGTGTGCTTCGGGGCCGTCGCCCTCCTGCTGGCGACCTCGGCCGCCCTCAGCTGGGGGATTCGCCAGCCGACCCAGGTCGCCCTGGCGGCCGGCCCGGAGTCGGCGGCCGGACCGGCGTGGCCGGCGATCCGGGAGGCGATGGGCTATCTGCGCCGCCGCCCGCGCCTGATCTCGCTCGTGACGGTGAAAGCGGCGGTCGGCGTCGGCAACGGTCTGCTGGTGGCCTTCCCCCTGCTCGCGTTGCACTACGGTGTCGGGGCGATGGGAGTCGGCCTGATGTACGCCGTCCGCGGCCTCGGCTCGCTCCTCGGCCCGTTCGTCCTACGGCGAGTGCTGAACCGGACCGAATGGCTCCTCCCGGGCCTGTCCATCTCCATGGCCTGCTACGGGGTGGCGTACTTGGCCGTGGCGGCGGTCGACTGGTTCCCGCTGGCGCTGCTCGGCATCTTCGTGGCGCACGCCGCCGGCGGCGGCAACTGGGTCATGAGCGCGTACGCGATCCAGCGGTCGGTGCCGGACGACCTGCGCGGCCGGATCGGCGCCACCGACACGATGATCGCCATGATCGCCGTGACCGCGTCACAGTTCGTCGCCGGGTTGCTGGTCGACTCCGTGGACACCCGGCTGCTCGTCGCCGGATGCGCGCTCACGACTCTCGCGTACGCGGCCGGCTGGCGGATCGCCACTCGGCGTATCGATCGAGGCGACCTGGCCACGGCCTGACGCCCTCCGCGCTCGATGGGCGCTGGATCAGGGTTCTGGGTCGAATCTTGCCCCAAGATTCGACCGGGAACCCTGATCCAGCGCGCACGAGAGGAGCGGTGTCAGGCGCTTTGGATGGGTGAGCCGGGAGCGGCGGGCGGGGCGTACTGGGCGTAGGGCGCGCCTGGGGCGGCGGGCGGAGTCGCCGCCGGGGTCGCCGCGGCCCGGCCTGCGAAGACCGAGACGAGCAGGAGGACGAAGCCCAGCAGGTGCAGCGCGCCGAGGATGAGGCCCGCGATGCCGTACCAGAGGCTGATCGTGCTGTAGGAGACCTCGAGGTCCCGCATGATCACGGGCATGTTGTACGAGACGACGTACCAGACGACGTTCAGGAGTGCCCCGAGCGCCAGTACGCCGGTGCCCGCGGCGGCCAGCCCGGCCGCCTTGCCCAGCCTCCGCCGATTGGCCAGAACCGCGATGAAACCGGCCAGGAATGCGACCAGCGTCAGGAGGACCGGGATCATCGACAGCAGGAACGAGGCGTTGAGCGGGAAGTAATCCGACACGTGTCCTCCCGAGGGGTGGGTTCGCGAGGATCGTACCGGCGTCGCGCACCTACGATGTCCGCTGTGTCGATCTCCATGCAGTCCGGCCCGGTGACCGTCCGGGTCCCCGCCACGAGCGCCAATCTCGGTCCCGGCTTCGACGCCCTGGGTGTCGCGCTGACCCTCTACGACGAGGTCACCGCGACCGTGATCGACGGGCCGACGCGGGTCGGGATCACCGGCGAGGGCGCGGGCGAGTTGCCCGTCGACTCGTCGCACCTGATCGCGCGGTCGATGCGTACGGCGTTCGAGGCGCTCGGGGTGACCGCGCCGGAGATCGAGCTGCGCTGCGTGAACCGGATTCCGCAGGCGCGGGGACTCGGCTCGTCGAGCGCCGCCATCGTGGCCGGTGTGACGCTGGCGCAGGCGCTTGCGGGAATGCCGGACCGGGCTCAGGCGTTGGAGATCGCGGGTGGGATCGAGGGCCATCCCGACAACGTGGCGCCGTGCGTACTGGGCGGGTTCACGGTCGCCTGGATCGACGAGAAGCATCGGGCGCGGGCGGCGACCATGGCGCCGGTCCAGAGTGTCCAACCAGTCGTCTTCGTGCCTGACGTCCAAGGCCTCACCGCAGTCGCCCGCGCGGCACTGCCCGCCACCGTGCCGCATGCCGACGCCTCCTTCAACGCTGGTCGCTCCGCCCTCCTCGTGTACGCCCTGACCACCGACCCGGCCCTGCTGTACGCGGCCACCGAAGACCGGCTGCACCAGGCGTACCGGGCGGGTGGGATGCCCGGCACCGCCGAAGTGGTCCGACGGCTCCGTGAGGCTGGAGTGGCGGCTGTGGTCTCCGGCGCGGGTCCTACCGTCCTGGCGCTCTCCGAGGTACCGTCCGGATTCGACCCGGGAAACGGTTGGATCCGCCACAACCTGGGGTTCGACTCGCAGGGAGCCCAGGTGATGAGCTAAGCTGGACACGCCGAGCGGGACCCTATTGCCGCAGGTCTCACGAGTTAGCTAGGCTCTGGAGCTAGCACAGCCGCGAGACAGCGTTCTTCGGCGGTTCGGCTTTCCCCAACGGTTAATGGCGGGTCTCCGCCCACCCCCGTCCGCAAAGCCGCGCTGCGTAAAGATTTGCTCGGTTGCGCGACAAACCCCTGCCTCAAGATCTGATGAGGCGGGTGTATCGCCAGGCCGCCCGGCCACTCTTCGCGCCGACGCTGACGCTCTCAGCGCAGACGCAACCCGGGCAGCTCGGCCCATCGAGGGAAGGAATCCATTGAGCGACACCACCGACACCACGTCGGATGTCTCCACCGTCGCTGACGACGCCTCCGCCGGCACCGCCCGGCGCCGCCGGTCGGGCAGCGGCCTGACAGCGATGCTGCTCCCCGAACTGCAGAGCATGGCCGCCTCGCTGGGCATCTCGGGCACCGCCCGGATGCGCAAGGGCGAGCTCATCTCCGCGATCCAGGAGCGTCAAGCCGGCACGCCCCGGCCCCGCGCCGAGGTGGCCGCCACCGCCGGCAACACCCGCGATGAGGTGCGAGCCGAGGTACGCGACGCGGCCGCCGCGCCGAGCACCGAAGCGCCCGCCGAGCGTCCGGCCGAGCGGGAGCGCTCGCGTCGGGCCAGCCGCCCCGCCGGCCCGCCGGCCGAGCGGTCGCGCGAGCGTGAGACAGCGCAGCCGGCCGAGTCGGCCACCGCCCCGGCGACCCAGGAGGAGAGCCGTCCGGAGGGCACCGAGCGTCCCCAGCGCGAGCGCCGGGACCGCCGCGAGCGCAACAGCGACCGGGGCGGCAACGAGCGTGCCGAGCGTGCCGAGCGTGGTGAGCGGGGCAACCGTGGCCAGTCGGAGGACGCCGACGGCGACGACAAGCCTCGTGGCGACCGCGGCAACGACCGCGATCGCAACTACGACGACGACGAGGACGGCGGCCGTCGCGGACGGCGTAGCCGCTTCCGGGACCGTCGCCGTGGCCGCAACGAGCGCGACGGGGAGAGCAACGCCCGCGAGCCGCAGGTGTCCGAGGACGAGGTCCTCATCCCGGTCGCCGGCATCGTGGACGTGCTCGAGAACTACGCGTTCGTCCGCACCAGCGGATACCTGTCCGGCCCGAACGACGTCTACGTCGCGATGTCGCAGGTCAAGAAGTACGGTCTGCGCCGCGGTGACGCGATCACCGGCGCGGTTCGCTCCGCCCGCGAGGGCGAGGGCCGCCGCGACAAGTACAACCCGCTGGTCCGGCTCGACACGATCAACGGCATGGAGGCCGAGGAGGCCAAGCGCCGCCCCGAGTTCTACAAGCTGACCCCGCTCTACCCGCAGGAGCGCCTGCGGCTGGAGACCGAGCCCAATGTGCTCACCACCCGGGTCATCGACCTGGTGATGCCGATCGGCAAGGGCCAGCGCGCGCTGATCGTGTCCCCGCCGAAGGCGGGCAAGACCATGGTGCTGCAGGCGATCGCCAACGCGATCACCCACAACAACCCGGAGACCCACCTGATGGTCGTGCTCGTCGACGAGCGGCCGGAAGAGGTCACCGACATGCAGCGCTCGGTCAAGGGCGAGGTCATCGCCTCCACCTTCGACCGTCCGCCGACGGACCACACCACCGTCGCCGAGCTGGCCATCGAGCGCGCCAAGCGCCTGGTGGAACTCGGCCACGACGTGGTCGTCCTGCTGGACTCGATCACCCGCCTCGGCCGGGCGTACAACCTGGCCGCGCCGGCGTCGGGCCGCATCCTGTCCGGCGGTATCGACTCGACCGCGCTCTACCCGCCCAAGCGCTTCCTCGGCGCCGCCCGCAACATCGAGAACGGCGGCTCGCTCACCATCATCGCCACGGCGCTGGTGGAGACGGGCTCCATGATGGACACGGTCATCTTCGAGGAGTTCAAGGGCACCGGCAACGCGGAGCTGAAGCTCGACCGGAAGATCGCCGACAAGCGCATCTTCCCGGCGATCGACATCGACCCGTCCGGTACGCGTAAGGAAGAGATCCTGCTCGCGCCGGAGGAGCTGGCGATCGTCCACAAGCTCCGCAAGGTTCTGCACTCGCTGGAGTCGCAGGCCGCGCTGGATCTGCTGCTCGACAAGCTCAAGCAGACGCGGACCAACATCGAGTTCCTGATGCAGATCGCCAAGACGACTCCTGGCGAATAAGCGCACGTCACAAAGGGGGCTGGGGCGAACCCGGCCCCCTTTGCCGTGCGCGGGACGGCCTTGGTGATCATGCTCGCGCGGGAATGATCAGGGCGCTGGGGACACGACACACCGGTCGATCACGACGACAAGTTCATGATCGCGCGGAGAACAAGGGGGAGAGCACGGGTCAGAAGTTGCCTTCGGCGACTTGGAAGACGGTCAGGCCCAGCTCTCGCCACATGCGGACGACCTGGTTGCGGTCGTCGAACACGGCGATGACGCGGAACTGCGTACGGATGTGCTTTTCGAACAGTTCCCGCTTCACCACCGAGTCCTTCCGCGGGTCGCCGAACGGGCGCATGTAGAGGCCTGCGTACGGGACGCCGACGTGCTTGTCCAGCCAGGACTCGGTGAGGGCCCGGCCGTCGTCGGTGCGGCCGGAGCAGTAGACGATGGTGTGCCCGGCCGCGTGCATCGCGCGTACCGCCGCGATGACGGGCTCGTTGGGCGCGTCGAGGTGCACCCGGCTGACGTCGTAGGGGGAGCGGTCGCCCATGAGGGCCACCGTGCCGTCCAGGTCGACCAGGATCGCGCTCGGCCGGTCCGCGGGCGGCTCATAGACCGCCGTGGGCGGGGCGACGGGCAGGTCGAGGCGGGTGCGCTTGCCCGCCAGGTAGCGGGCGTGCATCGAGCGGATCGCCTCCTCGCCCACCGGGTTCGGTCGCCCGGCGTCCCGCTCGATGCAGACTTCCAGTGGTACGCCGGTGAAGTCCTCGATGACGACGGCGGCGCCGCAGGCCATCCCGAGTTCGGCGAGTTCCCGGACGTAGCGGGCGCGCAGGTTGGTGTCGTCGCAGATGACGTCGACGCCGGCGCGGAGTAGCGCTTCGATCGAGGCTCGGTGGGCCATGGTCACCTGGTTCTCCGCCCAGGATTCGCCGATCCGGCCGCCGTGCAGCATGACGCGCAGGTCGTCGCGGTTGACCCGGGTCGCCTTCGGCTGCTGCGCCTTCGCCCAGGTGGTCTTCCCCGAGCCGGGTAGGCCCCGGGTGATGGTCAGGGTGGGGGTGCGCATCAGGCTCCGTTCAAGTGATGGGCGCGTACGCGCAGCAGCCAGCGTTCCGCCGCGGCCTCGTCCGGCCGCTCCGGCAGAACGGTACGCGCGGCGGCGAACCGCTCCCGGGCCTCCTCCAGGATGGGCCCGGCGAGGGCCGGGTCGGCTTCGACGTGGGCGCCGAAGTCGAGGTAGCGCTCGGGGTCGGCGAGCCGGATCGGCAGCACTCCGGTTTCGTAGAGGGCCAGGCCTTGGTCGATCAGGCGCAGCATGTGCCGGGCGTGCTTGGCGGCCCGCCGGTCGATCCAGTTGCCGGTGCGGCGTTTGCTGTCGAGCCGGGTGAGCTGCTGGGCGGCGTACCCGAGGAAGGCGTCGCGGACCCGGGGCGCCGAGAGGAACGCCGACCGGAGCCCGATCAGTTCGTCGCCCAGGGGCGTACGCACCTCGTAGAGCTCGTCGGGCAGCCACAGCAGCTCGATGGCGGTGGGATTGCCGGACAGCGCGAGGCGGCAGTACTTCCCGGCCTCGTGCAGCGTCCGATCCGGATCCCGTTCCACGATGGACTCTTGAGGCGGGTGCAGCCCGTGAAAGGACTCGGTCGGCGCGGCGAAGACGCCCAGCCGGTCCACATCAGAGTGCGGACCGGCCAGGCCGTACGCCGTCGACCCGACGATGCCTTCGAGCAGCACGGCGTTACTCGTCATCGAAACTCCGCCCGTGTGGGGTCTCGCCGGCCTCCGGCTTGGCGGCGAGCCAGAGTGCGGGCCGGAGGTCCCGCTCGTCGAGCCGGGCGAACAGCAGACCCCGCAGGTCGTGCCGGGCGGCGACGAGGGCGAAGTCCTTCCGGCTGTAGTCCGCCGGAAGACCGCGGACGATCTCGGCGAAAGCCTGCTCGACGTCGGCTACTCCGGCGTCGACGAAGGCGTGGAGCCGATCGGCCACGTCCCGCGCCCAGACGTGGAACTCGTCGGGCAGCGGTTCGCAGATCTCGGCCACGGTCGCTCCGGCGACCAGCGCCTCCCAGATCGTCCTGGAGGTGAGGCCGGTGACGATCCGGTGCAGGCGGAGGTAGTCGTCGTACTTGATCTTCACGCGGTCACCGGTGGCGAGGGCGTGGACGACCAGACCCTCCCGGTTGGGCCGGGCTGGCGCGGCCAGGGCCGCCCCGAAGGTCGCGTACGCGAAGGTCTCGACGCGGGGACCGGGCCAGGCGACCTGGTCCGGGCCGAAGGTACGCCCGGAGACCGTGTCGACCGCGCCGAGCAGGACGAGATCCTCCATGCCCCCATAGTCGACCACGATTCGGTTCTCCGGGTAGATGATCTCGAAGAGAACCGTCTGACCGGCCGGCGGCGTCCAGTCGGGGTACCGCTTCCGCAGCAGAGTGGTCGCCCGGACCGCTTGGTCGGAGGCGAACGAGCCGCGGGTCGCGACGGCGTACCCGTCGGGGACCGGGTAGAGGATGCCGAGCGAGCCGTCCGCCTTGTCGGTCACCTCGACCGCCTCGTCCAGGGCGAGCGTGGGCGCGCCGGACTGACCGTGGTTGAAGAACTTCCGGTAGGGCCGAGCGACGATCTCGCCGGTCTCGGCGTGCACGATCAGCCCTCGGCAGGTCAGGGTGGTTTCGTCCCAGGCGTCCTCGTATGCGCACTTCTCGGTGTAGTTGTAGATCACCAGCGGCAGCTCGGGATGAGTCTGCGTACGCAGATGACCGGCGTCGAGCGCAGCCTGGAGCGCGCCCGCCGGGAACAGGTCGGTGAGCGTGACCACAATCGGTCCCTTTCGAGGGGTGACGGAATACCGGAGGGGGGTGTCACGTTACGGATCACGTCACCTGCTGCGCATCTCAATTGGGGCGCGTGGCAAGATGGACAGCCGGCCCGGCAACCGCCGGGGCGCTGGTTCACGCCCGAGCTTCCAGCACGTGGGGGAAGTGTTGACAGCGACCCAGCGCACAGCCATGAGAGGACCTGAGGCTATGAAGTCTGGTATCCACCCGGAGTACAACGTGACCACCGTCACGTGCTCCTGCGGCAACTCCTTCACGACCCGCAGCACCGCGAAGAACGGTCAGATCCACGCGGAGTCGTGCAACGAGTGCCACCCGTTCTACACCGGCAAGCAGCGTGTCCTGGACACCGCCGGCCGCGTGGCCAAGTTCCAGGCGAAGTACGCCAAGGTCGGCAAGGCCGCCAAGTAGCTGCCGCGGAGGGCGGCGCGCCGCGTTCATCAGGACGCGGCGCGCCGCCCTCTTCGTGTGTGCACCGGGGATTTCGACAGGAGGGACGGCGGAGATGAGCACCGATCGACTGACCGAGCTGCTGGCTGAGTACGACCAGCTGGAGAAGACGCTCGCGGATCCGGCCATCCACGCCGATCAGGCCGCCGCCCGCAAGGTCGGCCGCCGGTTCGCCGAACTCACCCCGATCCACAAGACCGCGGGCGAGCTGGAGCAGGCCCGCGCCGACCTCGCCGCGGCCAGGGAGCTGGCCGCGCTCGACGCCGACTTCGCCGCGGAGGCGGAGGCGCTCGAGGCCCGGCTGCCCGAGCTGGAGGAACGGCTCGCGGAACTGCTCATGCCGCGAGACCCCAACGACGCCAAAGACGTCATCCTCGAGATCAAGGCGGGCGAGGGCGGCGAGGAATCCGCGCTCTTCGCGGGGGATCTGCTCCGCATGTTCCTGCGATACGCCGAAAGGCGTGGCTGGATCACGGAGGTTCTCGACGCGCAGGACTCCGACCTCGGTGGATACAAGGACGTGGCGGTCGCGATCAAGACCAAGGGCGTACCGGACGGCGGTTATGGGGTCTGGTCGCGGCTGAAGTGGGAGGGCGGCGTACACCGGGTCCAGCGGGTGCCGGTGACCGAGTCGCAGGGCCGCATCCACACCTCGGCGGCGGGCGTCCTCGTGACGCCGGAGGCCGAGGAGGCCGAGGTCGTCATCGACCCCAGCGACCTGCGGATCGACGTCTACCGTTCGCAGGGCGCGGGCGGCCAGTCGGTCAACACGACCGACTCGGCGGTACGCATCACGCACATCCCGACGGGGATCGTCGTCACCTGCCAGAACGAGCGGTCGCAGCTGCAGAACAAGGACCGGGCGATGCGGATGCTGCGAGCCAAGCTCGCCCAGGCCGCCGAGGAGGAGGCGGCCGCCGCCGCGTCCGACGCCCGCAAGGCCCAGGTGCGGACGGTGGACCGATCCGAGCGCATCCGCACCTACAACTTCCCCCAGAACCGGATCACCGACCACCGGATCGGCTACACGGCGTACAACCTCGATCTGGTGCTCGCGGGCGACCTGGACGGCGTGCTCGACGCGCTGACCGCGGCCGACCGGGCGGCCCGCCTCGCGGGTGAGACCGAACTGTCCCGGCAGTAGACTGACAGACGTGCAGGCCGGTGAATCTGTGCAGGTCAGGAGCCTTCTTCGGGAGGCGGCCGACCGGTTGAGCGCGGCTGGGGTGGACAGCCCCCGGACCGACTCCGAGCTGCTGCTCGCCCACGTCCTGGAGTGCGATCGCGGTCGGCTCTACCTGCTCGACGTCGTCGACGCCGTGCAGGCCGAGCGCTATCAGGCCGTCATCGAGCGCCGGGCGGCCCGGGAACCGCTCCAGCACATCACCGGAAGCGCCTGGTTCCTCGACATCGACCTCCAGGTCGGGCCGGGCGTCTTCATCCCGCGCCCGGAGACCGAGACCCTCGCCCAGTGGGGGATCGACAGCGTCGCGGGCATGGAACGGCCCACCGTCGTCGATCTGTGCAGCGGCAGCGGCGCCCTGGCGCTGGCCGTCGCGCGGGCGCGCCCGGACGCCGCCGTGTACGCCGTCGAGGTCTCGCCGTCCGCGCTGGAATGGTTGAACCGCAACGCCTTCGGCACGCGGGTGCGAGTCGTCCCGGGAGACGTCCGTGATCCCGGCCTCCTGACCGGCGAACGCGGCCAAGCCGATCTGGTCCTCTGCAACCCGCCCTACGTGCCCGCTGCGCAACGCGTACCCCTGGAAGTGCGGGCGGACCCGGCGCTGGCCGTCTTCGCCGGGGTGGACGGCCTCGATCTGATCCCCGCGGTGGCCGAGCTGGCGGCGGACCTGTTGCGCGACGGCGGCCGGCTGGGGATCGAGCACGACGAGTCGCACCCGGAGGAGGTCGCGCGGATCCTGGAGCGGCACTTCCGCGACGTACGCGGACTGCCCGACCTCGCGGGTCGGCCACGCTTCACGACCGGGGTGAAGTGACCTCGGTGTTCCGGGAGGCGGGAGGGTGCGGCGGGCCGCCGGGCCGAAGTGGCAGGATTGCACCTCGTGAGGCTCTATGACTGCCGTAACGTCGCCGAGCGCGACCTGGGGATCGAGGCCGCCGTCTCGGCGGTGAAGAGCGGCGACCTCGTCGTCCTGCCCACCGACACGGTGTACGGCGTCGGCGCGGACGCGTTCAAGTCGTGGTCGGTGACGGCGCTCCTGAACGCCAAGGGACGCGGCCGGCACATGCCGCCGCCGGTCCTCGTCGGTTCCCGCAACACCCTGGACGGGCTGGTCTCCCGAATGCCCTCGCGCGCCCGCGACCTGGTCGAGGCGTTCTGGCCCGGCGCGCTGACGATCGTCGTCGAGCAGGCCGCCAGCCTGCAGTGGGACCTCGGCGAGACGAACGGCACCGTGGCCGTGCGCATGCCGCTGCACCCGGTGGCGCTGGAGATCCTGCGGGAGACCGGGCCGATGGCGGTGTCGTCGGCCAACCTGACCGGCGAGCCGACCGCGAACACCGCGGAGGAGGCTCGCGAGCAGCTCGGCTACAAGGTGAGCGTCTACCTCGAAGCGGGCCCCTGCCCGGATCCGGTGCCGTCGACCATCGTCGACCTGACGCAGGAGCGCCCGGTGGTGCTCCGCCAGGGAGCGATCGCGTTCGAGCAGCTGCGCTCGATCGTCCCCGACATCCAGCCGGCGGCCGCGTGATGTCCACCCACCACCTGCCTCCGTTCACCGTGCTGCACGTCTGCATGGGCAACATCTGCCGGTCGCCGATGGCCGAGCGGCTGCTCGCCCACGAGGTACGCCAGGCGGGCGGCTCGGACGACGTGGTGCACTCGCACAGCGCGGGCACCGGCGGCTGGCACGAGGGTGAGGAGATGAACCCGCCCGCGGCCCGTCAGGTGAAGGCGCGCGGCGCCGATCCGGCCGACTTCGCGGCCCGGAAACTGCGGGCGGACCACATCGACGCGGCGGATCTCATCCTGACCGCGACGGCCGACCAGGCGGAGTACGTGACCGCGCTGCGGCCGGACGCGGAGAGCCGCACCTTCGTATTGGGCGAGTTCGGCCGGCTCCTCGGCGTGGTGGACCTCGGCGAACTCCCGCCGGTCGGGGCGACCGCGGAGGACATCCAGATCCGGGGCGAGGCGCTCGTCGCGGCGGTCAACCGCGTACGCGGGACGGCGGTGCCGCTGCACGACGACGATCTCGACGACCCCTGGGGCCGGGGCGACCAGACGTTCTCCCGGGTCGCCGACGAGATCGAAGCCACCGTACGCCCGCTCGCAGCCGCCCTGCTCACCCGGTAGCCTTCTCCCGTGACCAGCTCTGCGACGGGATACCTGCGCCCGGCCCTCCTCGTGACCGGGGCTTTGGGCGTGCTCGGCGCGATCGTGGGGCTGGTCGTTCACGGTGCGCCCGGCCTGCTTGGTTTCCTGGCCGGGACGGCGCTGGTCATCCTGAGCTACCTGATCTCCACGGGCGTCGTCGCCTGGGTCGACAAGGTCAAGCGCAGCATGCTGCTGGTGGCCGCGCTCGGCACCTATGCGATCAAGTTCACACTGCTCTTCGCCTTCGTCGGCTGGGTCGCCTCACGCGACTGGTCGGGGACGCTGTGGCTGGCCGCGGGCGTCCTGGTCGCCGTGCTCGCCTGGACCGGTACGCAGATCTGGTGGACCTCGCGGGCCAAGTTCACCCTCGAGGTCTGACCGCCCCCTTGCGCGTGATCATTGCGCCAGCCATGCTGCTACGCGCTGCAAAATGTCCGTTTCAGTAGCGTGAACGGCGCAATGATCATGGCGATGCCGGTGTTTAACGGTCGCCGAACAGCGACTTGCACGGGTTCGACATCGAGCCGCTGATCAGGTTGTCGCCCTCGGTGTCCCCGCGTGAGGTCCGGCTCCAGTCCACGACGGTACGGAATGTGCCGAGTTTGCAGCCGATGCTCACCGTGCGGTTCTGATACTTCAGCTCGGCCGCGATGGTCTGCGATCCCTTCACCGTGAAGGACTTGCTGGTCACCGTCTTCCAGGAACTGCCGGACTTCTGCTCCATCCGGATCTTCACGCTGAGCCGCTCGGCGCCCGGCTTGGCGCAGCGGAAGCGTACGCGTCCTTCGATGCGTTGGGCGGTGTCGGCCTTCTCCGGACCGTCCACGACGACGGTGCAGCTCACCGGCTTCGGACCCTCGCCGGCGTGGGTGGGCTCGCATCCCGCGAGCAGCGTGGTGAGCACCAACAAGACAACAGGTACAGTGGTCCTCGGCATCTCGGGGCACCAACCTTGGGGAGAGGGTGGGGGTTGCTGTCCATGAGACAGCGTCCGAGTGCCGCCGCGCAATGCCAAACCCTACCGACTGTGCCGCCCCGCTCACACTGCGAACCGGAGCAGGGGGGCCGCTACGACACACCGCCGTAACGACTGATAAGGTTCGCGCGTCATGGCCGGTGACCAGTCCCCTCAGAAGCGCCCCACACCTCAATCGGGCGCAAATGCAGGCTGGACTGCCGTCGGTTACCTGATCGCCGGAATCGGCGTTTGGGGCGGCATCGGGTGGCTTGTCGACAAGTGGCTGGACGTGCCCATGCACTTCGGCACCCTGATCGGCATGCTGGTCGGCATGGCCGGGGCGGTCTACCTGATCGTCAAGAACATGGGCACGTGATCGAAAGGATGGACGGGTGAGCCTTCAGCTTGCGCCACTGGCAGACAGCAGCGTGCCGTGGCCTCCGAGCGTCGAAGAATTCTTCCCGCCGGGACTGGTCGGAAACTGGGTCACCAAGTTCTCGATCATGGTCTGGATCGCAGTCGCGGTCATCATCGTCTTCTTCCTGGTCACGCAGCGGAACCCGAAGATCGTTCCGACCAAGGCGCAGTGGCTCGGCGAGTCGATCTACAGCTTTGTGCGTAACGGGATCAGCAAAGAGGTCATCGGGCACGAAGGGCCGCGTTTCGCGCCGTACCTGACGACCCTCTTCGTCTTCATCTGCTTCATCAACATCTTCGCCGTCATCCCCGGCTTCCAGATTTCGCCGAGCTCGCACATCGCCTTCCCGGCGGTGCTCGCGCTGATCAGCTTCGGCCTCTACTGGTACCAGGGCATCAAGAAGCACGGCTTCGGGCACTACGTCAAGACCAGCATCCTGCTGCCGGCGCCGTGGTGGGTGCAGCCGATCCTGCTGCCGATCGAACTCGCGCAGATCCTGCTCATCCGCCCGGTCACCCTGGCCGTCCGGCTCTTCGCCAACCTCTTCGCCGGCCACCTGATCCTGCTGGTCTTCACGCTCGGCGGGTTCGTGCTGATGGGCACCGGCAACATCGGGTTGGCCGCGGTCGGCGTGATCTCGTGGGGCATGTCGATCGTCATGACGCTGTTCGAGGCCGGTGTGGCGCTGCTGCAGGCGTACGTCTTCGTCCTGCTGACCGCCAGCTACGTGCAGACCTCGCTCGCGGACGAGCACTGATCTTCTAGATCCACCCAAGTTCGCACCACAAGCGCCGCGTGAGAGTCACGCGCATATCAGGAGGAAAGAACAATGGCTCTTGCCGAGATCACCGGCGACATCAGCTCGATCGGCTACGGCCTCGCCGCGATCGGCCCCGGCATCGGTGTGGGTATCGTCTTCGCCGCCTACATCCAGGCGACGGCGCGCCAGCCTGAGTCGGCCGGTCTGACCCGTCCGTACCTGTTCATGGGCTTCGCGCTCTCCGAGGCGCTGGCGCTGTTCGGCCTGGTCCTCGCCTTCGTCTTCTCCAACCCGGCCTGACGCCGGACCCGGCCTGAGACCGGAGGTACATCATGTTTTTTGCTGAGGGTGACCACACGCCGAGCCCCGTCCTGCCGATCTGGCAGGAACTGGTCGTCGGCACCATCGCCTTCGGCGTGCTCTGCTTCGTGCTGATGAAGTACGTCTTCCCGCAGATGGAGAAGACCTTCAAAGCACGAGTCGACGCGATCGAGGGCGGCATCGAGCGGGCCGAGCGGGCCCAGGCCGAGGCCAACGCGCTGCTGGACCAGTACAAGGCCCAGCTCGCCGAGGCGCGGACCGAGGCTGCTCGCATCCGTGACGAGGCCCGCGCGGACGCCGAGGGCATCCGTGCCGACATCCAGGCGCAGGCCCAGCAGGAGCGCGACCGGATCATCGCGACCGGCCGGGAAGCCCTGGCCGCGGAGCGGCAGTCCATCATCAACGAGCTGCGGGGCGAGATCGGCACCCTGGCGGTCGACCTGGCCGGCAAGATCGTCGGTGAGTCGCTGGAGGACGAGGCCCGTCGTAAGGGCACCGTCGACCGGTTCCTCTCGGATCTGGCGGGGGCGCGCTGATGCAGGGAGCCAGCCGGGAGTCCTACGCGGCCACCCGGGCCGAGCTGGAGCAGCTGACCGACGCGTCGGCGCTGGCGACGGCGGCGGAGGAGATCCTCGCCGTGGCCGGGCTGCTGCGGGCCGAGCCGCGACTGCGGCGGGCCGTCTCCGACCCCGCGCGTACGGGTGAGGAGCGCTCGCAGCTGCTCGTCGGGCTGCTCGGCGGGCAGATCGGGGCGACCGCGCAGAACCTGCTCGGTTCCCTGGTCGCGGGCCGTTGGTCCAGCCCGGTCGACCTGCTCGACGGGACCGAGCGACTGGGCGTCGAGGCGCTCGTCGTCGCGGCCGACCGAGCCGGAGAACTCGCCGAGGTCGAGGACGAACTGTTCCGGTTCGGCCAGATCGCTGGCGGCGACTCCGCGCTGGCGGCTGCGATCGGTGACTCGACCGCTCCGGTGCAGCGCCGGTTCGACCTCGTCGACCAGTTGCTGAACGGCAAAGCCAAGCCGGCGACCGTGCTGCTGGCGAAGGAGGCGGTCAAGGGCTTCGGCGGACGGTCGTTCGCCGGTGCGCTGACCCGGCTCGTCGAGCTGGCGGCCGAACAGCGGGACCGGAGCGTCGCGTACGTCACCGTCGCCCAGCCGATGAGCGACGCCGACGAGGCGAAACTCGGCGAGGCGCTGGCCCGGCGGTACGGTCGGGAGGTGGCCCTCAAGGTCACCGTCGACCCGAAGGTGCTGGGCGGGGCGCGGGTCCTGGTCGGTTCCGACCTCTACGACGGCACCGTGTCGCGCCGGCTGAGTGACGTGCGCAACGCGCTGGCGGCCAAGTAGCGCCGGACCGGGCACGCTGGAGGCGCGAGCCTGAGCTGCCGCGATCGGCACAGACAGACGAATTTTCGAGCACCACGACACCGATAGGAAGCTGAGGATGGCCGAGCTGACCATCTCGTCCGAGGAGATCCGGGGAGCGCTGGAGCGCTTCGTCTCCTCGTACACACCGGAGATCTCCCGTGAGGAGGTCGGTATCGTCACCGAGGCCGGTGACGGTATCGCCAAGGTTGAGGGCCTGCCCTCGACCATGGCCAACGAGCTGCTGGAGTTCGCCGACGGCACCCTCGGTGTCGCGCAGAACCTCGACGTCCGGGAGATCGGTGTCGTCGTCCTCGGCCCGTTCGAGGGCATCGAGGAAGGCCAGACCGTCAAGCGGACCGGCCGGGTGCTCTCCGTCCCGGTCGGCGACAAGTTCCTCGGCCGGGTCGTCAACCCGCTCGGCGAGCCGATCGACGGCCTCGGCGAGATCGAGAGCGAGGGCAGCCGCGAACTCGAGGTACAGGCCCCCAACGTCATGGTCCGCAAGAGCGTGCACGAGTCGCTCGCGACCGGCATCAAGGCCATCGACTCGATGACCCCCATCGGCCGTGGTCAGCGTCAGCTGATCATCGGCGACCGGAAGACCGGCAAGACCACCATCGCCCTGGACACGATCATCAACCAGCGGGCGAACTGGGAGTCGGGCGACCCGAAGAAGCAGGTCCGCTGCATCTACGTCGCGATCGGCCAGAAGGCCTCCACCATCGCGTCGGTCAAGGGCACCCTCGAAGAGCACGGCGCGATGGAGTACACCACCATCGTCGCGTCGCCCGCCTCCGACCCGGCCGGCTTCAAGTACCTCGCCCCGTACGCCGGCTCGGCCATCGGCCAGCACTGGATGTACGCCGGCAAGCACGTCCTGATCATCTTCGACGACCTGAGCAAGCAGGCCGAGGCGTACCGCGCCGTGTCGCTGCTGCTGCGTCGCCCGCCGGGCCGTGAGGCGTACCCGGGTGACGTCTTCTACCTGCACTCCCGGCTGCTGGAGCGCTGCGCGAAGCTGTCCGACGAGCTGGGCGGCGGTTCGATGACCGGTCTGCCGATCATCGAGACGAAGGCCGGTGACATCTCGGCGTTCATCCCGACCAACGTCATCTCCATCACCGACGGCCAGATCTTCCTCGAGGAAGGCCTGTTCAACTCGGGTGTCCGGCCGGCGATCAACGTCGGTACCTCGGTCTCCCGGGTCGGTGGCGCCGCGCAGGAGAAGCCGATGCGCAAGGTCGCCGGCCGCCTGCGGCTGGACCTGGCCCAGTTCCGTGAGCTGGAGGCGTTCGCCGCCTTCGCCTCCGACCTGGACAAGGCCTCCCGCGCGCAGCTGGACAAGGGTTCGCGACTGGTCGAGCTGCTCAAGCAGCCCGCCTTCTCGCCGTACCCGGCGGCCGAGCAGACCGTGTCCATCTGGACCGGCACCGAGGGCAAGCTCGATGACGTCCCGGTGGGCGAGATCCGCCGCTTCGAGGCCGAGTTCCTGCAGTACCTGCGGCACTCGCACGCCTCGACGCTGGACACGATCGCGGGCGGCACCTGGGACGACGACGTGGTCGCCGCGCTGGACGAGGCGGTCGTCAAGTTCAAGAGCATGTTCCTCGCCAGCGACGACAAGGTCGTGGTGCACGACGCCCCGGCCGAGGCTCTCGAGGGTGAGGGCGCGGAGACCGTGACGCGGGTCGTGCCCACCCCGAAGAAGAAGTAATCCCATGGCTGGACAGGTACGGACTCTTCGTCGGCGGATCCGCACGACCCGCTCGATGAAGAAGATCACCAAGGCGATGGAGCTGGTTGCGACCAGCCGCATCGCCAAGGCGCAGGAGCGGGTGGCCGCTTCGCTGCCGTACGCCCGGGCGATTACCCATGTCCTGACCGCGCTCGCGAGCAACGCCAACATCGATCACCCGCTGCTCACCCCGCGTCCGGTCGTGCGCCGGGCGGGGGTGCTGCTGGTGACCAGTGACCGGGGTCTGTGCGGCGGCTACAACGCCAACGCGATCAAGACCGCCGAGCAGCTCATCGCGAAGCTCAAGGAAGAGGGCAAGGAAGTCCTCCTCTACGTGGTGGGCCGCAAGGCGATCTCGTACTACCGGTTCCGGGGACGCGAGATCGAGGCGAGCTGGTCGGGCTTCTCCGAGCAGCCGCGCTTCGACAACGCCCGGGAGGTCGGCGAGACGCTGATCAAGGCGTTCGTGGCGGGCGCGGACGACACCGACGACGACCACGGCGCCGACGGCGTACGCGGAGTCGACGAGTTGCACGTGGTCTACACGCAGTTCAAGTCGCTGATGTCGCAGACGCCGACCGCGACCGAGCTGGCTCCGATGCAGGTCGAGGAGCGCACCGCCGAAGAGGCGGGCGTGCTGCTGCCGGCGTACGAGTTCGAGCCGGACGCGGACGCGTTGCTCGACGCGCTGCTGCCGAAGTACATCAACACGCGGATCTACGCGGCGTTGCTGGACTCGGCGGCCAGCGAGTCGGCCTCGCGCCGGCGGGCGATGAAGAGTGCGACCGACAACGCGGAAGAAATGATCAAGGTGCTGACGCGCGAGATGAACTCCGCGCGGCAGGCCGCGATTACCCAGGAAATCAGTGAGATCGTCGGCGGCGCGAACGCGCTCGCGGCGGCGGGGAGTGAATGATGACTACTGACACCAAGACGGGCGTCGGTCGGGTCGTCCGGGTCATCGGCCCGGTCGTCGACGTAGAGTTCCCGCGCGACGCGATGCCGGAGATCTACAACGCGCTCAAGGTCGAGGTGACGCTGGCCGAGGGCGCCAAGACGCTGACGCTGGAGGTCGCGCAGCACCTCGGCGACAACGTCGTGCGGGCCATCTCGATGCAGCCCACCGACGGCCTGATCCGCGGCCAGGAGGTCGCCGACACCGGTTCGGCCATCTCCGTCCCGGTCGGTGACATCACCAAGGGTCACGTCTACAACGTGATCGGCGATGTCCTGAACCTCAAGGCCGGCGAGAAGTACGAGGTCGGCGAGCGGTGGGAGATCCACCGCAAGCCCCCGGCCTTCGCCGACCTGGAGCCGAAGACCGAGATGCTGGAGACCGGCATCAAGGTCATCGACCTGCTCGCCCCGTACGTCAAGGGCGGCAAGATCGGTCTGTTCGGCGGTGCGGGCGTCGGCAAGACGGTGCTCATCCAGGAGATGATCATCCGGGTCGCGCGTAACTTCGGTGGCACCTCGGTCTTCGCGGGTGTCGGCGAGCGTACGCGTGAGGGCAACGACCTCATCCACGAGATGACCGACGCGGGCGTGCTCAAGGACACCGCGCTGGTCTACGGCCAGATGGACGAGCCCCCGGGTACGCGTCTGCGGGTGGCCCTCTCGGCGCTGACCATGGCGGAGTACTTCCGTGACGTCGCGAACCAGGAGGTGCTGCTCTTCATCGACAACATCTTCCGGTTCACCCAGGCGGGTTCGGAGGTGTCCACCCTGCTGGGCCGGATGCCGAGCGCCGTGGGTTACCAGCCCAACCTGGCCGACGAGATGGGTGAGCTGCAGGAGCGGATCACCTCCGTCCGGGGTCGCGCGATCACCTCGCTGCAGGCGATCTACGTCCCCGCCGACGACTACACCGACCCGGCCCCGGCGACCACGTTCGCGCACCTCGACGCCACGACCAACCTCGAGCGGAAGGTGTCCGACAAGGGCATCTACCCCGCCGTGGACCCGCTGGCCTCGTCGTCGCGAATCCTGGCCCCGGAGTACGTCGGCGCCGAGCACTACGCGGTCGCCTCCGAGGTGAAGCGAATCCTGCAGAAGTACAACGACCTGCAGGACATCATCGCCATCCTCGGTATGGACGAGCTCTCCGAAGAGGACAAGGTCACGGTCGGCCGCGCGCGGCGGATCGAGCGCTTCCTCTCGCAGAACACGCACGCCGCCAAGCAGTTCACCGGCGTGGACGGCTCGGACGTGCCGGTCAAGGAGACCGTCGAGGCGTTCAAGAAGATCGCTCAGGGCGACTACGACCACGTCCCGGAGCAGGCCTTCTTCATGTGCGGTGGCCTCGACGACCTCGAGCGCAACTACCGCGAGCTCACCAAGTAGTTCTTCCGGGCGCGGGCGGCGGTGACGTCGCCCGCGCCTCTAGTCAGTCAGGAAAGGTGGGGACGTGGCGAAGGAACTCCGCGTCGAGCTGGTGGCCGTCGAGGAGCGCATCTTCACCGGCACCGCCGAGCTGGTGACCGCCCGCACGACCGAGGGCGAGCTGGGTGTGCTGCCCGGTCACGCCCCGATGCTGGGCCAGCTCGCCGAGCCCGGCCAGGTACGCCTGAAGCTCGCCGGCGGCGACACCCAGGTCTGGAACGTCACGGGCGGGTTCATCTCCGTGACCGGCGAAGGCGTCACGGTCCTCGCCGAGGAATGCTCTCCGGCTTCGGCCGCAGACCGGCACTGAGTCTCAAGCGCAGCGGCCGATGGGGATCCTCAAGGCGATCGCAGTCGGCCTGATCGTTGTATTCCTGCTCCTGGCGACGCTTTTCCTGCGTCGTGAGTGGTTCGCCCGGCGTGGCGGCACCGTCGAGATCTACATGCGACTGGGCATGATGGTCGAGGGACGGGGCTGGGCGCCGGGCTTCGCTCGTTTCGCCGGCGACGAGCTTCGCTGGTATCGCATGTTCAGCTTCTCGCCGCGGCCGCGCCGGATCCTGCGCCGGCGGGACCTGTCCTTGGTCGGCCGGCGTACGCCCAGCTCCGCCGAGCAGGTCCTCGTGCCGGCCGAGTGGGTCGTCGTGCGGCTGTTGCGCCCGACGCGGGCGGTGCAGCCCGATCCGCTCCCGGACGACAAGCTGGTCGAGATCGCCATGTCGCCGACGGTCGTCACCGGGTTCCTGTCCTGGTACGAGTCGGCCCCGCCCGGCCCCTCCCATCTCACCTGACCCGCCTCAGCGGGAGGCGGCCTTGCGGTAGCGGGAGATCGCCAGCGGCACGAAGATGATCAGGATGAGCGCGATCCAGCCGATCGCGAGCGGGATCGCGTGTTCCGCGGGGAAACCGCTGCCGTTGTAGACCGGGTCGGACGAGACGTTGCCCCAGAGTTTGCGCAGGGACAGCACCATCGACGAGATCGGGTTCCACTCGGCGACCGGCTGCAGCCAGCCGGGCAGAGTGGCGGTGGAGACGAAGGCGTTGGACAGGAACGTCAGCGGGAACATCCAGATGAACCCGGCGCTCTGGGCGACCTCGACCGACTTCACCGACAGGCCGATGACGGCGCTGATCCAGCTCATCGCGTACCCGAAGGCGAATAGCAGGAGGAAGCCGTAGATCCCGTCGAGGACGCCGGTGTGGATGCGCCAGCCGACGATCAGACCGGTGACCGACATGACCACCACGACGAAGATGTTGTTGATCAGGTCGGAGGTGGTCCGCCCGACCAGCACCGCTGCCCGCGACATCGGCAACGACCGGAATCGGTCGACGATGCCCTTCTGCAGGTCGTCGGCGAGGCCGATGGCGGTGATGCCGGCCCCGAAGGCGACGGTCTGCACGAAGATGCCCGGCATCAGGTACTCCCGGTAGGAGATTCCCGGGATGATGATCGACCCGCCGAACACGTACGCGAACAGCAGCACGAACATGATCGGCTGGATGGTCGAGAAGATCAGCAGGTCGGGGATTCGCTTGATCTTGATCAGGTTCCGCTTCGCGACGACCCAGCCGTCGGCCAGCGCACCCGTGACTGACCGCACTCCTGGCGGCTCGCGCAAACGCTCCGCGGTGCTCATCGATTCTCCGCCTCCTCCGCCTCGGCCTCGGCCGTGGTGCCGGTCAGCTTCATGAAGACGTCGTCGAGGCTGGCCCGGGTGATGCCGATGTCGACCGGTTCGACGCCGGCCGCGTCGAGACGGCGTACCGCCTCGATCAGGGTCCAGGCGCCCTTGGTGATGGGCGCGGTGACCTGATGGTCGACGACGGTCGCCGGACCGGCGCAGACCTGGCTGAGGATGTCCTTGGCGATCTGCGTCTCGGCTCGGTTGCCGACGGTCACCTGCAGGCGTTCCCCGCCGACCTCCTTCTTCAGCTCGTCCGGCGTGCCGTGCGCGATCGCCTGCCCGCGGTCGATGACGACGATGTCGTCGGCGAGCTGGTCGGCCTCCTCGAGGTACTGCGTGGTCAGGAGCAGGGTCGAGCCCGCCCGGACGCGTTCGCTGATGACGTCCCACATGCCCATCCGGCCTCGCGGGTCCAGGCCGGTCGTGGGCTCGTCGAGCACGATGATCGGCGGCGAGATCACCAGGGCCCCGGCCAGGTCCAGCCGGCGGCGCATCCCGCCGGAATAGGTCTTCACCGGGCGGCTGGACGCCTCCGTCAGATTGAACCGTTCGAGCAGCTCCTCGGCTCGTGCTCGGGCGGTCCGTTTGCCCAGGTGGTAGAGCCGGCCGATCATCTCCAGGTTCTCGCGGCCGGTCAGGTACTCGTCGACCGCGGCGTACTGACCGCTCACGCCGATGATCTTGCGGACCTCATGCGGCCGCTCGACCACGTCGATGCCGTTCACCAGACAGCGGCCGCGATCGGGCCGCAGCAGCGTGGTGATGACACGCACCGACGTGGTCTTTCCGGCGCCGTTCGGCCCGAGCAATCCGAGGACGGTTCCCTCGGGTACGCGCAAGTCCAGCCCGTTGAGGGCGGTCACGCTGCCATACTGCTTGACGAGGCCTTCGGCGAGGATCGCATCCGCCATCACCTCAACCTAGCGACGATCTTGGTCCGTCGGGCCGGATCGCCGAGTTGATCAAGCCGTGCCTGATGGGCGGCCGGTCAGCGGGACCCGCCCGGGACCCACTTCACATCACCAGTCCCGTCCGAGTTCGCCACCCGGGACAGGATGAACAACAGATCGGAGAGCCGGTTGAGATATTGGGCCGGGAGCGTGGAGGTCCGCTCCGAATCCGCCTCCAGCAGGGCGAACGTCGACCGTTCCGCGCGGCGGGCGACCGTACGCGCGACGTGCAACAACGACGCGCCCGGGGTACCACCCGGCAGCACGAACGAATCCAGTTTCGCCAGCCGCGCGTTGAACTCGTCGCACCAGCCTTCCAGGCGGGTGACGTAGTCGGCGGTGACCCGGAGCGGTGGGTACTTCGGATCGGGGGTGATCGGGTTGCACAGGTCTGCGCCCACATCGAACAGATCGTTCTGGACTAAGGTGAGCACGGCGCGAACGTCGTCAGGCAGTTCGCCCAGAGCCAATGCGACGCCCAGTGCGGCGTTGCACTCATCCACATCGGCGTACGCGCCGATCCGTGGGTCGGTCTTCGCCACCCGCTCGCCGTTGCCGAGCGCGGTGGTTCCGGCGTCGCCGGTCTTGGTGTAGATGCGGGTGAGGTGAACGGCCATGCACAGCAGCGTACTCACGCGGCCTGCCGACGACGGCTGGGGGAACGGCGGCAGCCTGCCTACGATGGCGGACGTGGACGTGATCAGAGTGGCCGGCCCGGCCCGCCTGAACGGCACGGTCGGCGTCGTCGGCGCGAAGAACTCCGCCCTCAAACTCATGGCCGCCGCCCTGCTCGCCGAGGGGCCCAGCGCCATCACCAACGTTCCCCGGATCACAGACATCGCCTTGATGGGCGAGGTGCTGCGGCGACTCGGGGCGGACGTGCGGTTCGAGACCGCCCTGGACGGCAGCGGCACGGTCGAGATCGGCGTACCGGGGAAGTTGCACCACGAGGCGGATTACGACCTCGTCCGGCGGCTGCGGGCGTCCATCTGCGTCCTGGGGCCGTTGCTCGCACGCTGTGGCAAGGCCCGGGTGGCGCATCCGGGCGGTGACGCGATCGGGTCCCGGGGACTCGACATGCACGTCGCCGGGCTGGCCCGGATGGGCGCCGAGGTCGGCAGTGAGCACGGTTTCGTGCTGGCCGAGGCGCCGTTCGGGCTGCGCGGGGCGGAGATCTGGCTCGACTTCCCGAGCGTCGGCGCGACCGAGAACCTCCTGATGGCGGCGGTGCTCGCCAAGGGCGTCACGGAGATCGACAACGCCGCCCGGGAGCCGGAGATCGTCGACATCTGCCGCATGCTCACCGAGATGGGCGCGCGGATCGAGGGCGCGGGCACCTCGAAGCTCGTCATCGAGGGAGTGGACGCGCTCCGGCCGGTCCGGCACGCCACCGTCGGCGACCGCATCGTGGCCGGCACCTGGGCGTTCGGCGCCGCGATGACCCAAGGCGACGTCACTGTCACCGGCATCGATCCGCACTTCCTCGACATCGCCCTCGACAAGATCGCGCAGGCCGGCGGGCTCGTCGAGACCCGGCCCGATGCGTTGCGCGTACAGATGGATCAACGCCCGCGCGCGGTCGACATCGTGACGCTGCCCTATCCGGGCTTCGCGACCGACCTCCTCCCCATGGCCATCGGCCTGGCCGCCGTCGCCGACGGCGTATCGATGATCACGGAGAACATCTTCGACGGGCGGTTCATGTTCGTGCAGGAGATGGTCCGGCTCGGTGCGGAGATCAAGACCGACGGCCACCACGCCGTGGTCCGCGGGCGGCCGCTGCTCTCCTCCGCCGAGGTCCGCGCGACCGACATCCGCGCGGGCGCGGGCCTGGCCATCGCGGGTCTCTGCACCGACGGGGCCACGACGGTACGCCATGCGCATCACATCGACCGGGGCTACCCGGACTTCGTCGGCGACCTGATGGCGCTCGGCGTACGGGCGGAGCGGCTGGAAGCCTTGCCCGATCCCGAATACACCTTCGAGTAGTAGCGACTTTCCCTCGCTGGATCAGGGATCACGGTCGAATCTTGCGCCAAGATTCGACCCGGATCCCTGATCCAGCGCGATCACGTGAGCGGCGTCGATATCGGCGTCGCTCTTTCTATAACGGCTCGGTTGCGGGATCTTGTCGCCGTGGTGAACAAGTGATCTGATCACTTGGTCACTTGACCCCCTCAGTGCAGAGGAGCGGCACATGGACCATCCCGTCGCCCGGCGTACCCTGCTCGCCGGGCTGGCCGCGGCCCCGGTCGCCGCCTTGGCGCTGCCCGGGCCGGCCGCCGCGGCCGGTGCCCCCGGCATCGCCGAACGGCTTACCCAGGCCTTCACCGCTTACGGAAACAGCGGGCGCGGCTGGACGGGAGCGGACTCGACGTACTCGGTCCGGCTTCCCGGCGATCGCCAGCTCTGGCTCTTCTCGGACACGTTCCTCGGCACCGTCGACCCCGACGGGTCGCGGCCGGCGGACAGCCCGATCGTCAACAACACCTTCGTCGTGCAGCGGGGCGGCACGATGACCACGATCCACGGGGGCACGGCGGCCGAGCCGGCCGCGATCCTGTCGCCGGACCAGGCCGACTCCTGGTACTGGCTCGGCGGCGCATACCTCGGCGCGGGCGCGCTCAACGTGATGTTCCTGCGGTTCGAGCGGTTCGGGCCGGGGATGTGGGACTGGGCCTGGAAGGAGAACGTCCTGGCCCGGTTCGACATCGCGACGCTGGCCGTCAAGAGCGTGCACCCGATGCCGTCCGCGGCCACCGTGCAGTGGGCGAGCTGGTTGCAGCGCATCGGCGGGCACACCTATGTGCACGGTGTCGAGGATCTCGGCCTCACGAAGTACATGCACGTCGCCCGGGTCGCCGGCGACGATCTGCGGCGGCCGTGGGAGTACTTCACCGGCGACGGCTGGTCGGCGTCCGAACAGGACTCGGCTCGCGTCATGGCCGGCGTCGGCAACGAGTACAGCGTGACGCCGTGGCGAGACCGGTGGCTGCTGGTCACGCAGGACACGAACACCTTGTTCAGCAACGAGATCGTGGGCTACACGGCCCCGTCGCCGACCGGCCCGTTCGGTGACCGGCGGCTCCTCCACACGATGCCGGAGAGCGGCTTGTTCGGCAGTTACGGCGATCCGGACGTGATCACCTACAACGCGCACGAACACCCGGAGCTCCGGCGTGACGACACAGTGGTCATCACCTATAACGTCAACAGCCTTACCTTCACCGATGTGCTGGAAGACGTGACCAAGTACCGACCACGGTTCGTCGAAGTCCAGCTCGCGCCCTAGGGGCGAACCGAGCTACGAAGGAGACCGAGATGGGGGAGCTGGTACGCCAGAGCCTGTCCGACTCGCTGACCGAACGGATCATGGAGTTGATCCGCGACCAGGGGTTGCGTCCGGGAAACCGGCTGCCCTCGACGCGGGCGCTCGCCGAGCGGTTCGCGGTGGCCATGCCGACGGTGCGGGAGTCCCTGCGCCGGCTGCAGACCACCGGGGCGATCGAGATCAGGCACGGTTCCGGCGTCTACGTCAGCGAGGCGGTCGACCGTCTCGTCCTGCCGAACCCGAACGTTCCGGAGCCCCGCGGCGAGCAGCTGATCCAACTGCTCGACGCGCGGGCGCTGATGGAGCCCTATCTCGCCGGACTCGCGGCCGCCCGCCGCGACCCCCAACGCCTGGCGGATCTGCGTGAGCTGCTCGCCACGGCGCAACGTCACCTGGCCGGCGCGTCCGGCGACGACGCAGCGTTGCACGAGGCCAACATGGCCTTCCACCGGGCGGTGGCCGCCGCCAGCGGTCACGGGGTGCTTCGCGAGGTCGTCGACTCCCTCCTGTTCGTCCACGCCGGCGAACAACGCGAGATCCTCCAGCTCTTCGACGACCGGGTACGCGACTACGACGAGCACCGTGCCGTCCTCGAGGCCATCGAGGCCGGCGACGTGCAGCTCGCCAGTGATCTGATGCGCCGTCATCTCGACGACGTGAAGGCAGTGGTAGCGCTGGCTCGAGGAGACGACGAAGTCGTCCCCGCAGAGCGCGCCGGTGTTACAGCCAAGCACGCCCGGCAGGAGAGCGAACCGTCCCCTTAGAAAGGCGATAACCGTGCGGCGTACGCGACTGCTCACGGCGGTCGTCGTCACCGCGGCCCTGGCCTTGTCGGCCTGCGGTTCCGGTGGCGACTCGAAGACCGAAGGCAAGACCCAGCTGAAGCTCTACAACGACAAGGGCGCCTGGTCGCCCTACTTCAAGGAGATCGGCACCCTGTCCCAGCAGCAGATCGGGCTGGGGATGGAGCCGGTCGGATACACCGACGCGAACACCTACGACGCGTTCATCAAGGCGTCCTTCCGCACCAACGTCAAGCCGGACCTGTTCACCTGGCACACCGGCGCACAGCTCGAGGAGATCGTCAAGGCCGGGCAGGTCGCCGACACCTCGTCGCTGTGGACCGACGCCATCGGCAAGGGCTACCTGCCCGAGTCGCTCAAGCAGTACTACACCTTCGACGGCAAGCAGTACTGCGTACCGCTGAACGTCGCGTACTGGGTGATGTTCTACAACAAGAAGGTCTTCGACGACGCCGGCGTGCAGCCGCCGAAGACCTGGGCCGACATGATGGACGCGGCCGCCAAGCTCAAGGCCAAGGGCGTCACGCCGTTCTACGGCACCTCGCAGCTGTTCAGCTTCGTGTGGTTCCAGCAGCTGCTCATCGGCCAGGACCCGCAGCTCTACAACGACCTCGGCACCGGCAAGGCGAAGTTCACCGATCCGGGCGTCGTCAAGGTCATGGAGCAGTGGAAGTCGCTGATCGACTCGGGCTACATGTCCGACCCGGGCGACAAGACCGAGCCGCAGGAGCTGCTGAAGTCGGGCAAGGTCGCGATGGCGCCCTTCGGAACCTGGTTCAACACGAGCATGACCCAGGTCGGGCTCAAGCCCGGAACCGATTAC
Source organism: Hamadaea sp. NPDC050747 (assembly GCF_040654195.1). NCBI lineage: Bacteria > Bacillati > Actinomycetota > Actinomycetes > Micromonosporales > Micromonosporaceae > Hamadaea > Hamadaea sp. NPDC050747. The sequence goes on along the minus strand of NZ_JBFAHM010000018.1, from coordinate 68,103 downwards.
GGCATGTTCACCATCCCGAACCTGAACCCGGCCAACACGAAGAACACCCTGCTGTTCGAGAGCGGCCCGTTGTGCGTCCTGGACAAGGCTCCGGACAAGGCGGCGAGCCTGAAGTTCGCGCAGTGGTGGCTGGAGCCCGCGGCGCAGGAGAAGTGGGCGACCTCGCGCGGCGACGTGTCGGCCAACCCGAAGGTCACGATCCCGGATCCGGCACTCAACGCGATCAACCAGTCGGCGGGCGGTTCGGACGTCGCCCTGGCCAGCCGCTTCTTCGAGTTGGTGCCGGCGCCGGTGCTGACCGCCGCGCTGGACGCCTTCGGGGCGTTCACGGTCAAGCCCGCGGACTACCAGAAGCAGTTGGCGACGCTGCAGAAGGCGGCCGACGACTACTGGGCGAAGGCCGGTAAGTGAGATGACGACTCGTAGCCGCCGAGGCGGTCGGAGCAAGGCGGACCGCCTCGGCGGCTACGGCTTCGTGTCGCCCGCCGTCCTCATCGTCGCCGGGCTGCTCTACCTGCCCTTCCTCTACACGGTGTACCTCGGCTTCACCGACTACGACGGGTTGAATCCGGCGTCGTTCGTGGGGCTGGAGAACTTCCGCCGGTTCCTCGACGACCCGGCGCTCACCACGTCCGTCCGCAACACGCTGCTGTGGGCGGTCGGAGCGACTGTCCTGCCGGTCGCGCTCGGTCTGCTCATCGCGGTCCTGTCCTACGGGATCAAGGGCGGCACCTGGTTCCGCCTGCCCTTCCTCCTCCCGTACGCCCTCTCCGGCGCGGGACTGGCGGTGATCTGGGGCTTCATCCTGCAGTCCGGGGGAGCCGCGAACGACGTGCTCGGCGCGCTGGGACTACCCGGTGCGCATACCCGCTTCCTGGTCGAGGAACCGGCCAACACGATCGCCATGATCATCGCGCTGACCTGGCAACAGGCCGGGGTGAACGCGCTGCTGTTCCTGGTCGGCCTGCAGTCGATCCCGAAGGAACCGCAGGAGGCGGCCCGGTTGGACGGCGCCTCCGGCTGGCGGCTGTTCCGCAGCGTCACCTGGCCACTGCTGGCCCCGCTCACCACGGTGGTGGTCGGGCTGTCGCTGGTGGCCAGCCTGAAGACGTTCGACATCGTCTGGGTCACCACACAGGGCGGGCCGGGACGCAACTCCGAGACGCTGGCCGTGACCATGTACCGGGACGCCTTCGTCTCGGCCGAGTACGGCTACGGCGCGGCGGTCGCCTTCGCGCTCAGCCTGGTCACCGGCCTGGTGTCGTTCGTCTACCTCCGCCGCCAGATGTCCACGTCGAAGGAGGGCCTCGCATGAGCGGCTTCGTGCGCAGAGCGGTGCTCGTGGTGCTCGGCCTGATCTGGCTGCTGCCGACGTATCTGCTGCTGGTGAACGCGACCCGGCCGGCCACCGAGTACGACGCGGACAAAATCTGGACACCGTCCGGGTTCGGCTTCGTCGAGAACGTCAAGATCGCCTGGGAGGCCGCGCAACTCGGGGAGAGCATCGGGAGCACCGCTCTCTACGCGATCGTCTCGCCCGCCGCCGGAGTTCTGCTCGGCGCCCTCGCCGGGTACGCCATCGTCGTGCTGCGGCTGCGAGCCGGGTTCTGGTGGTTCATGCTGATCTTCGGCGGGACGATCTTCCCGACCCAGATGCTGATCATCCCGCTGTTCCTCGGTTACAGCACCAACATGCTCTACGACACCCGATCCGGGCTCATCCTGATCTACACGGCGGTGTGCGTACCGCTGGCCGCGTTCGTGCTGCGTAACTTCTTCACGGGGATCGCGTACTCGATCTATGAGGCGGCGCGGACGGACGGGGCGTCCAGCTGGCGCATCTTCTGGCGGATCTACCTGCCGATGGCGCTGCCCGCACTCGGCGCGGTCTTCATCCTCGAGTTCACCTTCATCTGGAACGACCTGCTCTTCGGCCTGACGCTGTCGCAGAGCGAATCGGTCCGGCCGATCATGACCGCCGTCAGCTCGCTGTCGAGCGCGTACGGCGGGAAGTCCATCCCGGTGGTCCTGGCCGCCGGTCTGTTCATCTCCCTCCCGACGATCCTGCTGTTCCTGCTGACCCAGCGGCTGTTCGCCCGCGGCTTGGCGCTCGGCCAATACTGATCGGCGGGGAAAAAGAAAGGCAAGCATGACCACGCGACTGTTGCGCGCGAGCCTCGGTTCGCCGACCTACGACGACATGCGGGCCACCCTCCGCGCGACCCATACCGCGCCCGTGCTGACGGGCCGGGGCGTCAAGGTGTACGCCCAACCGCTGCCGCTGTTCCGGCGGACGGCGGACGGCCTGGTCCAAGCCGTACGCGTGGCGGCGCAGGGGGCGCCGGTGACCGTGACGATGGCGGCACAGACCGAGCGCATCGCCGACGGAGCCGGCCACGACTTCTGGGTGCCCGAGGTGGATCGGCCCACGGCGTACACGCTCGTGGAAAAGGACCTGGGCGAGGCGACCGTGACCGTCACCGCGCAGCGCAAGTGGACGGTCTACGTCGTGCATCACTCGCACCTGGACATCGGGTACACCGACCGGCAGGGCGTGGTGCTGCGCAACCACCTGGAGTATCTCGACGAGGCGGTCGAGCTGGCCGGGCAGACCGACGACTGGCCGGACGACGCGCGGTTCCGGTGGAGCGTCGAGTCAGCGCTCCCGGTACGCCGCTGGCTCCAAGCGCGCGCGAAGTCGGCAGTGGACAGGTTCGTCGAGCTGGCCCGGAGTGGGCGCATCGAGGTGACGGCGATGCCGTTCCAGCTGCACACCGAGGCGTGCTCGACCGAGGAACTGCATCGGCTGCTGCGCTTCACCGACGCGCTGCGGGAGGAACACGGCATCCCGATCACCTCCGCCATGCACACCGACGTGCCCGGCGCGGTCGTCGGGTTCGTGGACGCGCTGGCCGCGTCGGGCGTGCGCTACCTGAGCGCCGCGCACAACTGGGCCGGGCGATCGGTGCCGTTCCTGCGGGGCGGCCAGGAACTGGGCCGCCCGTTCTGGTGGCGGTCACCGGCCGGGAACCGGGTGCTCGTGTGGTTCACCGACACCCCGCACGGCATGGCCTACATGGAGGGCAACGTCGTCGGGCTGGCCGAGAGCTTCCCGGCCGCGGTCGACCTGCTGCCCGGCTACCTGGACGCGTTGTCCGGACGGCCGTTCCCCTACGGTCCCGAGGCGTTCGGCTGGTCGGGACTGGCCGACGACCAGATCACCCGGCAGCCGTACCCGTATGACCTGCTGCATCTGCGGGTTCAGGGCGGCAACGCCGACAACGCCGGCCCGTCCATCCTGCCGCCGTCGATCATCCGCGAATGGAACGCGGCGTACGAGTTCCCGAAGCTGCGGATGGCGACGAATTCGGAGTTCTTCGCCGCCGCCGAGGAGTCGTTCGGGGATCGCGTACCGGAGCACACCGGGGACTGGACCGACTGGTGGGCCGACGGGCTCGGCTCGGGCGCCCGGCCCCTCGGGTACGCCCGCCGCGCCCAGCACGCCGTACGCCACGCGGAAACGCTGCACACGCTGGCCGGTGTGGATGGCTCGAAGCCGGTGGACGCGGTCTACGACAAGCTGGGCCTGTTCGACGAGCACACGTGGGGCGCGGCCAATCCGTGGCACGACCACGAGGACGGCTTCGACTCCGGTGGACTCCAGTGGGCGCGCAAGTGCGAACTGGCGTACTCGGGAGCCGATGACGCCGAGGATCTGCGGCACGCGGGGCTGCGCCGTCTCGGCGCTCGGTTCGCGCCCGCGAGCGGGACCGCGGCCGGTTTCCTGATCCACAACCCGGGAGCCGCGGAGCGGACCGACGTCGCCACGGCGTTCCTTCCGGCCAGCACCGTGCCGCTCGACGTGGCCGTGTCGGTTGTGGACGGACGGACCGGCGAACCCGTGCCCCATCACGAAGAGGTGGTACGCCCCGAGGAGTGGCCGACCCGGCCCTACGGCCGCCGCCTCATCTTCTCGGCGTCCGCCGTTCCGGCGTTCGGAGCGGTCCGGTTCGACGTCGTCCCCGGCACCGGTCCGGCACCGGCGAGCGAGATCGGCGCCGTCGTCGAGAACGAGTTCTTCCGGGTCGAGTACGACCTGAAGGCGGGCGTCATCGCGAGCGTCTTCGACAAACGTGCTGGTCGGGAGCTTGTCAACAAAGACGCGTACGCCGGGCTCAACCAGTACGTGTACGACAAGTACTCGACCGCGCCGCACATCAACCACCTCAGCGGGCACATCGAGGCGCACGAGCACGACGCGCTGCTGGCCGGGCGTACGCTGGGCCGCCGGGCGTCGATCAACCGCGCCGAACGGACTGCGGCGGGCGAGACGCTGGAGGTCCAGCTCGATGGCGACGGGATCGACTGGCTGCGGACGACGATCACGCTCCCGGCGGGCGTACCCCGCGTCGACATCACCAACACGCTCTACAAGCGGGGCGCTCCGGCCAAGGAGAGCGTCTTCTTCGCGTACCCGTTCGCGACGGGCGCGCCGAAGGCGTGGGAACTGACCGGCGGCGTCGGCGGCCCGACCATGCCGACCGTCCCCGGCGCGGCCGACCACATGCAGCCGATCCGGCACTGGGTCGAGTTCGACGACGGGGAGCTGAGCCTCGGCTGGGCCACGCTGGAGGCTCCGCTGGTCATGTTCGGTGACCTCTACCTGCCTTACGCGCCCTTCCCGCCGACCGTCCAGCCCAGTCCGGCCGAGCCCGGCACGCTCTACTCCTGGGCGCTCAACAACATCTGGGACACCAACTTCCCCGCGCAACAGCAGGGCGAGACGACCTTCCGCTACGCGATCACCTCCGGCCCGAGCGGCTCGGCCGCCGGGGTCCGCGCCGCCGCCGGGCTCGTCGACCCGTTCCTGGCTGTGCCGCTGACCGGCACGCCCCGGACGCCCGCCACGCTCTCGTTCGCCGAGGTCGACCAGCCAGACGTGCACGTGTCGTCGCTCGGCCGTTCGCTGCGCGGCCACTCGCTCGTCGTCTACCTCCGGTCCGTCTCGTCCGCCGCCGTCGACACAGTGGTACGCCTACCTCAAGCCGTTTCGCGGGCGTACCTCGGCACGTCGCTGGAACTGGCGCAGCAGGAGGTGCCGGTGGTCGACGGTGGCATCCAGGTGACCGTGCCCGCCGGGGCCTTCGTCGCGCTCTCGGTGGATCTGGAAGGTGAACTGTGAAAATCGCCGACATCCGGGCCACCACCGTGACAGTGCCGCTCGAAGCGCCGTTGCGGCACTCGAACGGTGCGCACTGGGGCCGCTTCGTCCGCACGATCGTCGAAGTCGAGACCGACACCGGGCTCATCGGCCTCGGTGAGCTGGGCGGGGGCGGGGAGAGCGCCGAAGCCGCCATCCGGGGGCTCAAGGCGTACCTGACGGGGCATGATCCGTTCCAGCTGGAGGCGCTGCGGTTCGCCATCACCAATCCCACGGCCAGCCTCTACAACAACCGCACCCAGTTGCACGCCGCCATCGAGTTCGCCTGCCTGGACGTCATCGGGCAGCACTTGGGCGTACCGGTCTACGACCTGCTCGGCGGGAAGCTGCGCGACCGGGTTCCGTTCGCCTCCTACCTCTTCTTCCGGTACGCCAACGACGCCGGCGAGGGCGAGGTGCGTACGCCGGAGCAGCTGGCCGCCGAGGCGGTGGAGCTGAAGCGGAAGCACGGGTTCACCGTGCACAAGCTCAAGGGCGGGGTGTTCCATCCCGACTACGAGCTGGAGTGCTATCGGGCGCTGGCCGACGCCGTTCCCGGCGACAAGCTGCGATATGACCCCAACGCCGCGCTCTCCGTCGGCCAGGCCCGGCGCTTCGGCCAGGCGATCGCGGATCTGCCCAACGACTACCTGGAGGACCCGACCTGGGGCCTGAACGGGATGCGGCAACTGCGCGACCTCGGCATCCCGCTCGCGACCAACACGGTCGTGGTCAACCTCGAACAGCTGGCCACCAACGTCCGGGACCCCGCAGTCGACGTGATCCTGCTGGACACCACGTTCTGGGGCGGCATCCGGCCCTGCGTCAAGGCGGCCGGCGTCTGCGAGACCTTCCAGCTCGGGGTGGCCGTGCACTCCTCCGGTGAACTGGGCATCCAGCTCGCGACGATGCTGCACCTGGGCGCGGTGCTGCCGAATCTGGCGTACGCCGCCGACGCGCACTATCACCACCTGCGCGACGACGTCATCACCGGCGGCCTCATGTCCTATGAGGACGGCACCATCCCGGTGCCGACCGGACCGGGGCTGGGCGTGACGCTGGACCGCGCCAAGGTCGCCGAGTATGCCGAACTCTACAAAGAGCTGGGCGGCTACCCGTACGACCGTGACCCTGGCCGGCCCGACTGGTATCCGCTGATCCCGAACGATCGCTGGGCCGATCCGTCATGACGGTGGTGCTGTCGTGAGAACGGTCGTGCTGGAGAACGAGCACCTGCGCGCGGTGTTCCTGCCGGACAAGGGATCCGACCTGGTCGAGCTGTTCGACAAGGCGCGGGGGATCGACCTCGCCTGGCGGTCGCCGATGGGACGGCGCGCGGCCGTGCCGGGCGGCGCACCCGATCCCGTCGCCGCCTTCCTCGACACCTATCCGGGCGGTTGGCAGGAGGTGCTGCCCAACGGGGGCGCTCCCTGCCACTATCGGGGCGCTGAGCTGTCCCAGCACGGTGAGGTCAGTGGCGTGCCTTGGGCGTACCAGATGATCGAAGAGGGTGTGATCTTCACCGTCGAGACCGCGCGTTTCCCGCTGAGGGTGACCAAGACGGTCCGCCTGCGGGGCCGGGGCCTGGAGTTCGCCGAGGAGCTGGCGAACCTCGCGCCGGTCGAGATCGAGGCGATGTGGGGCCAGCACATCACCTTCGGCGAGCCGTTCCTGGCACCGGGGCACCGCATCCGGCTGCCCTCCGGCGTCACCGTCCTTCCGCACGAGACCGCTATCCATCCGGCCGGTCGGCGGGTCCTTCCCGGCCGGGGCACCTGGCCGGTCGTGGCCGCGGTTGCCGAGGGCACGACCGATCTGTCCGTCGTGCCGGAACGCGGTGGGCCGAGCGACATCGTGTATCTGCACGGCGCCTCCTGGTACGAGATCACCGCACCCGACGGTCACGGACTGCGCGTCGACTGGGACGCGTCGGTGCTGCCGTACCTGTGGCTGTGGCAGGAGCTGGGCGCGACCGTCGACTACCCGTGGTGGGGACGCGCCTACGTGCTGGGGCTCGAACCGTTCTCCAGCTATCCGACCGACGGACTGGCCGAAGCCGTCCGCAACGGCACCGCGCTGCGGTTGGACCCGTATGAACGGCGGACCCTGGAGTGGTCCGCGCACCTGTTGGGAGGTCTTTCGTGAGCGAGTTCGCGGGGAAGGTCGCGGTCGTGACCGGCGGCTCGGCGGGCATCGGCGAGGCGGTCGTGGCCCACTTGTCCGCTGCGGGGGCCGCCGTTGTCTACTGTGGAGTCGGCGCTGCGGTGGACTCCGACCGCGTCGTCGGCCGTTCGCTGGACGTGCGGTCGCTGCCCGACATGCAGGCCCTGGTTTCGCTGGCCGTGTCCCGCTTCGGCGGCGTCGACATCCTCGTCACGAGTGCCGGCATTCAGCGGTACGGAACGGTGGAGGAGACCTCGCCGGAGCTGTGGGACGAGGTGCTGTCAGTGAACCTGACCGGAGTGTTCAACGCGTGCCAGGCCGCCCTGCCCGAACTGCGCCGGCGAGCCGGCACGATCGTCGCCGTCTCCTCCGTGCAGGCCTTCGCCTCCCAGCAACGCGTCGCGGCGTACGCGACCTCGAAAGCAGGGGTGAACGCGCTGATCAAGTCGATCGCCCTCGACTACGCCGCAGACGGAGTCCGGGCGAACGTCGTCTGCCCCGGATCAGTCGACACCCCGATGCTGCGCTGGGCGGCCGACCTGTTCAAAGGCTCGTCCACCGTCGAGGAGACGATCGAGGAGTGGGGTGCTCGGCATCCTCTTGGCCGGGTCGCCGCGCCGGCTGAGGTCGCCGAGGTGGTGGCGTTCCTGGCCGGGCCGCGTTCGTCGTTCGTCACCGGGTCGGAGTACCGCGTGGACGGCGGGCTGCTCACCGTCAACCCCGCCGCCCTCCCGACCTCCACCCTTTAGGCGCGGCGCCCCGCCCCCGCTTTAGGGCGCGATCATGAACTGACGGGCGTGATCGGCCGGTGTGTCGCGTCCGCGCCGCCCTGATCACGCCCGGAAGTAGGTGATCGACTAGTAGCTGTAGAAGCCCTTGCCGGTCTTGCGGCCGAGGTCTCCGGCGGCGACCATCCGCTGGAGCAGCTCCGGCGGGAAGAACTTCGGGTCGGCCGTCTCGGTGTAGATGTTGCGGGCGGCGTGGGCGAGGATGTCGACGCCGGTCAGGTCGGTGGTGGCCAGCGGCCCCATCGCGTGGCCGAAGCCCAGCTTGCAGGCGATGTCGAGGTCCTCGGGGGAGACGACGCCGTTCTCGACGAGCTTGACCGCCTCCACGACGAGCGCCGCGATCAGCCGCGTGGTGACGAATCCGGCGACGTCCCGGTTGACGACGATGCAGGTCTTGCCCACCTCTTCGGCGAAGCTTCGGGCGGTCGCCAGCGTCTCGTCGGTGGTCTTCAGGCCCCGGACCAGCTCGCAGAGCTTCATCATCGGCACAGGGGAGAAGAAGTGGGTTCCGACGACGGCCTCGGGGCGGGAGGTCACGGCGGCGATCTGCGTGATCGGAATGGCGCTGGTGTTGGTCGCCAGGACGGTGGTGTCCTTGCAGATGCCGTCGAGCGCCCGGAAGACCTCCTGCTTGACCTCGATGGACTCGAAGACGGCCTCCACCACGATGTCGGCGTCGGCAGCCGCCTCCAGCTCCGTGACCGGCGTGATCCGGGCCAGCGCCGCCTCGGCGTCGCCGGTGGTGATCGTGCCCTTGGCGGCGAACTTGTCGAGGGACTTCTTGATGGCGTCCAGGCCGCGCGTGGTCGCGGCGGTGTCCAGGTCTCGCAGGGTCACGTCCCACCCGGCCTGGGCCGCCACCTGCGCGATGCCGGAGCCCATCAGCCCGGCGCCGATGACCGTCAGCTTCTTCGTCATGGCCCCACCTTAACGAGCCTTCAGCGGCGCTCTGCCGCGGAGGCGTACGAGCGGGGAATCGGACAAATGCCGCTAATGAGAGCCGTTCTCGCGATCTGATGCGGAGAGCGACCAGACAGTGGCAGACTGTGGCCATGCTCGCGCTGGACGGCCCTTATGTGATAGGTCCGGTGGTCGCCCTGATGGTCACCGGCCTCCTGGCCCTGTTGCTGCATCGGGCTCTGCGCCGGCAAGAGGCGGCGGCTGCGGCACGCCCGTCGATCTCGTCCCGCCCCGACGACTACGGCCTGCTCGTCCCGGTCGCGAGCTGCCGAGACCGGGTCGACGCCGACCTCGTGCGAGAGCACCTGGCCACGGCTGGAATCCGGTCGACACTGACCACGGGGGTCGACGGGCGGATACGCGTACTGGTCTTCGCCGACGCACTGGATCGTGCTCGCCGCCTCGTCGGCTGAGCATCGCCCGCCCGTCCGCGCCGGCACCCGTCCGCGCCGGCGCCCGGTCCGCGCTGGCGCCCGTCCGCGCCGGCACCCGTCCGCGCCGGCGCCCGGTCCGCGCTGGCGCCCGTCCGCGCCGGCACCCGGTCCGCGCTGGCGCCCGGTCCGCGCTGGCGCCCGTCCGCGCTGGCGCCCGTCCGCGCTGGATCAGGGATCTCGGTCGAATCTTGGGCCAAGATTCGACCGAGATCCCTGATCCAGCGCCGAAACGAAGCGGCTCAACGCGGGGCGTCAGCCGTCGCGCCTGGTGGTCCACCGGAAGAAGCGCAGGCTCGCGATGAGCCCGACGACGCACCACGCACCCAGGATCAAGGCCACCTTGCCCAGCTCGAACGAGCCCGCGGGCTCCGACGCCGCGAACGCGTCGGGCAGGAAGGCCGCCCGCATCCCCTGACACATCCACTTCAGCGGGAAGATCGCGGCGATCTGCTGCATCCAGTGCGGCAGTTCGGTGAACGGGAAGAACACCCCGGAGATGAACTGCAGGATCAGGGCGATCGGGGTGACCACGGCCGGTCCGCTCCGCCCCGTACGCGCGGCGGCCGAGAAGGCGATGCCCAGCAGCGTGCAGGCGGTGAGCCCGAGGAACCAGACCCACACCAGGGTGAACCACTTCTCCGCGCTCGACGGCGGATTGAGGCCGTAGAACAGGCCGATGACGAGCAGGATCACGGTGGCGAGGAAGCCGATGGCGCCCACCTGGATGATCTTCCCGGCGAAGTACACCCACTTCGGCATCGGCGTACTGCGGAAGCGCTTGAGCACGCCCCGGTCCCGTTCGATCGGGATCATGATGGCCAGGTTCTGGAAGCCGGAGGACATCAGCCCGGAGGCGATCATGCCCGCCGCGAAGTACTGCTTGAACGAGATGCCGTTGATGTCGCCGGAGAAGATCGCGCCGAAGATGAGCAGGATGATCGCCGGGAACACGAGGGTGAAGACCAGCGATTCCCGCGTACGCACGAACTGCTTGATCTCGATCTGACCCTGAGCGAGCGCCAAGGACGTCATGACTGCTCTCCGATCATCGAGAGGTAGATGTCCTCCAGGGTCGGCCGGTGCACCACCAGCTCCGGAACTTCGCCGCCGAACTCCGCGGACAGCCGCTGGACGACCGCGGTCGGCGCGTCGGTCTGTTCGGTTCCGACTGCGCCGGAAGGAGTACGCCAGCTGACCGTCGCCTGGGCGGTGTTACGTCCGCCGAGCGAAGCGGGAGTGGCGACTTCGAGCATCCGGCCGCCGGCGATCACCCCGACGCGGTCGGCCAGTTCCTCGGCCTCTTCCAGGTAGTGGGTGGTGAGCAGGATGGTCGTTCCGCTCGCCCGCAGCCCTCGGATCAGTTCCCAGAACTCCCGGCGGGCGGCCGGGTCGAAACCGGTCGTCGGCTCGTCGAGGAACAGCAACTCGGGTCGGTTGACGATGCCGAGCGCGACGTCGAGGCGTCGCTTCTGCCCGCCCGACAGGGTGTGCGTACGCGCGTTGGCCTTGTCGCCCAGGCCCACCTGCTCGATGACCGAAGCCGGGTCGGCGGGGTCCGGGTAGAACCGGGCGAAGTGCCGGACGACCTCGCCGACCTTGAGTTCGTCGAACTCGCCGGTGCCCTGCAGCACCACGCCCACCCGCGTACGCCAGGACAGCGGAGCGCGGGCGGGATCGACGCCGAGGACGTCGACCGAGCCGGCGTCCCGCTTGCGGAAGCCTTCGAGGATCTCCACCGTGGTCGTCTTGCCGGCGCCGTTCGGGCCGAGGAGCGCGAAGATCTCGCCCCGGGCGACCGCCAGGTCGAGTCCATCGACGGCGGTCTTGTCCTGGTAGGACTTGCGGAGCCCCGAGACGGAGATCGCCAGATCGGAAGTCACCGGGTCACTCTAGAACTCGGCGCGGAGTGGGCTGCGGCACAGGCGGCGGGTGAAGTTTCTCACCGGCCCAAGTTACTTAACGGTCACTTAGACTCCGAGAATGGAGAGCGTGGAGGGCAAACTCCCCGAGCGGGATCGGCCCTGGGTGATGCGCACGTACGCCGGCCACTCCAGTGCGGCGGCGACGAACGCGCTGTTCCGCCGGAACCTGGCCAAGGGGCAGACCGGGCTGAGTGTGGCGTTCGACCTGCCCACGCAGACCGGCTACGACCCCGATCACGAACTGGCCGCCGGTGAGGTGGGCCGGGTCGGGGTGCCGATCTCGCACCTCGGCGACGCGCGAGCGCTGTTCGACGGGATCGACCTGGCGCAGGCCAACACGTCGATGACCATCAACGCGACGGCGATGTGGCTGCTCGCCCTGTATGTCGCGGTGGCCCAGGAGCAAGGCGCCCCGGTCGACAAACTGGCCGGCACGACGCAGAACGACCTCATCAAGGAGTACCTCTCCCGAGGCACCTACATCTTCCCGCCCGGCCCGTCGCTGCGGCTGACCACCGACATGATCGCGTGGACCGTGCAGAACACCCCGCAGTGGAACCCGGTCAACATCTGCAGCTACCACCTCCAGGAGGCGGGGGCCACGCCCGTCCAGGAGGTCGGCTTCGCGATGGCCACCGCGGTCGCCGTCCTCGACGCCGTCCGCGACAGCGGCCAGGTCGCGCCCGAGCGGATGGGCGACGTCGTCCAGCGCATCTCCTTCTTCGTCAACGCCGGCGTCCGGTTCGTCGAGGAGATGGCGAAGATGCGGGCGTTCGGCCGGCTCTGGGACGACATCACCCGGGAACGCTACGGCGTCACCGATGCGCGGCAACGGCGCTTCCGGTACGGCGTACAAGTGAATTCGTTGGGCCTGACCGAGGCGCAGCCCGAGAACAACGTGCAGCGCATCGTGCTGGAGATGCTCGGCGTGACGCTCTCGCGCGACGCGCGGGCGCGGGCCGTGCAACTGCCCGCGTGGAACGAGGCGCTCGGCCTGCCGCGTCCGTGGGACCAGCAGTGGAGCCTGCGCATGCAGCAGGTGCTGGCGTTCGAGTCGGACCTGTTGGAGTACCCCGACCTCTTCGAGGGCTCGCACGTGGTCGAGGCGCTTGTGGACGGGATCGTCACCGGGGCGCGGGCCGAGTTGACCCAGATCCTTGACCTCGGCGGCGTCGTCGCGGCGGTCGAATCCGGCTATCTCAAGAGCGCGCTCGTCGCCTCGCTCGCCGACAAGCGGGCGCGGATGGAGTCCGGCGCCGACGTCGTGATCGGCGTCAACCGCTTCACCGAAACGGAGCCGTCGCCGCTCACGGCCGCGGGTGCGCAGGCCATCGAGCAGATCGATCCCCGCGTCGAGGAACAGGCCGCGTCGGCGGTCGCGGAATGGCGCGCCATGCGGTCGCCCGACGCGGTCCGCGAAGCCCTGGACCAGCTCCGCGCGGAAGCGGCGACGTCCGCGAACCTCATGCCCGCGACGCTTCACTGTGTACGCACAGGGGTGACCACGGGAGAGTGGGCCGCTGCCCTCCGCGACGTGTTCGGCGAGTACCGGGCGCCCACCGGTCTCGCCGGAGTCTCCCCATCGGCCTCGGGGTCCAACGTGCGGAGTCAGGTCCAGGAGTTGACCGCCGAACTCGGCCACCCGCCGCGGTTCCTCGTCGGCAAACCCGGACTCGACGGCCACTCCAACGGCGCCGAGCAGATCGCCGTACGCGCCCGCGACGCCGGCTTCGAAGTGGTCTACCAAGGCATCCGCCTCACCCCGGCGCAGATCGTCGCCGCCGCCGTCGCCGAGGACGTGGACCTCGTCGGGCTCTCCGTGCTGTCCGGGTCGCACCTCTCCCTGGTGCCACTCGTCCTGGAGGGCCTGCGTTCCGCCGGCTCGACGGCGCCGGTGGTCGTCGGCGGCATCATTCCTTCTGCGGATGTCTCCGTGCTGCTCGCCGCCGGCGCGGCTCGCGTGTTCACCCCGAAGGACTTCGCGCTTTCCGACATCATGGCGGACTTGGTGGCGGTCATTCGTTCTTCCGTTGCGGCTTAGCGGGTGGGTGCTGTTGATCTGCGCCGAAGAGGGTGGAGGTTGGGCTCCACGGGGTGGGTGCCATGATCAACGGAGTAAATGTGGGGTCATGGCACCGCGGTACTTCCGCTGATCATGGCGGCCCATGATCAGGGTCAATTCCATGTCGCTATGGCAACGCAGAATTGACCATGATCATGGAAATCAGCCTAAATCGACTCGCGAACCCGGCCAACCCCCTCCTCTTCGGTGCGATTTTCGGCAGCACCCACAACGGAGCCGCAGCCGAAGTCAGCGGAAGACCGCGACCAAGCAGGTGGCGAGCATCCCGCCGAGCACGGTGAGCCCGATGGCCCCGGTGTCAAGCCGAGTGGCGGCCCAGTAGTCCACCCACCGTGCGGCGAACGGGATACCGGCGAACGGGGTGAGCATGAAGAGTGGCCAGCTGAGCCAGGGCGTACTGGAGACGCCGCCGGCGAGGAGGCCGACGGCCACCGCACCGAGACCGCCGATGACGGCGAGCGACAGCAGCAGCGGCAGGGGGAGTGCTTCGGCTCCGCGGCGGGCGCGGGCGACTCGGGCGGCGGCCGAGGCGACGAGGGCGGCCGGGTCGCCGATGCCCGGCCCGAGAGCTGGGGCCGGCAGCGGGCCTGCCCGTCGAGCCCGCCAACGGTGGCCCGCCAGCAGTTCGGCCCAGATCCGGTCGGCTTGACCGTCGAGGTCGGCCACGGCGGCTTCCCGGCTCGCCACCACTTCGGCGCAGGCTTGGTGGATGCGGCCGGCGGCGGTCAGATCCTGCTCGACGACGGCCACACCGTCTAGATAGGACTGAGTGGCGGCGGCGACGGCGACGTCGCGACGGCGGGTCGCGGCGACGAGTTCGGCCACCAGCGACCGGTATTCGGTGGCGCTCACAGGGTGACCTCGTACGGGATGAGGATTTCCGGGGCGCGGTGGGTCGCCCGGTCGAAGAAGAGTCCTCGATGTGGCCGGGGATACCAGGCGGGTCCACCGGGCTGCGCCGACAGCGGGGCCAGTTCCTGACCGTGCACGTCCAACGCGATCCACGCGCCGACGGAGTCGAGGCGCGCGGCGATGCCGCCGAGGTCGTCGCGGAGCCGGGGCACCGACCGCCACCAGCCCAGCAGATGCGTACGCCGCTCGGGGCCACGGTGCAGCACTGTGCGCAGCAGGTCGTGACCGGTCGGCTCGCCGGGCCCTCGTTTCGCCGCGAGCTGCGGCGCCGCCGCGTCGAGGGCGAAGGCGAAGACATACCGGGGCCGGTCGGTGTCCAGCTGGGCCAGGTGGGTCAGCATCGGCAGCAGACTGTCCTCGTCGTGCCACACGCAGCCGGGCAGTTCGACGGCGAGCGCCTTGGCGGCCGGTTCGGCGTCGGGGTCGAGGCAGGCGACGAGGAAGTCCGCCGTCCCCGGTTCGTGCTGACGGGCCAAGGTCAGCCCGGCCGACGTGAGGATCGCGCAGGCTTCCGGCGTACGCGTGCCGAGCACGGCCAGGTTGCGCCCGGGACTGCGGGTGAGCCGGAGCGTCGCCGGTCGCCGGGCGACGTCGATGGTCTCCCCGAGCAGGGCGACCGCACCGTCTTTGGCGAAGTCGGGCGGCGTACTCGGGAGCACCGGGAAGGTGGGCACCGCTTCGCCGTCGAACAGGCGCGGCGGGTCGAGCAGCCCATCGGTCCTCGTCCAGAACCGCGTCTGGATCTCCTGCCAGCGCGTACGGTCGCCGGCGTCGGGCAGCTTGACGATCTGGTTGGCCCCGACCGCGCCGGAGTCGGCGTTGACGACCGCGTGATGCCGGGGGATCAGCTCGGCGGCGAGGTTGGTCTCGCCGAGGATGCGGCGCGCCTTGGGCAACGCGATCCGCAGCGTGAACTGGGCGACCAGCGCCGACCGGCCCCACAACGCCTCGATGCCGGTCACGTCCTGGCTGGCCAGCACCAGGTGGATGCCCTGGGACCGGCCTCGCCGGGCGAGGTCCTCCAGCAACGCGACGGCTTCGGTGGTGACCGCGTCCCGTTCGCCGAGCAGGACCTGGAATTCGTCGATGATCGCCACGATCCGGGGCCAGTGGCCGTCCGGGTCCTCGGCGCGCAGCTCGGCGAGCTTGGTCGCCTCGTGCTTCTTGGCGGCCGCCGCCCGGCGCTTCAGTTCGGCGGCCAGGTGGCGCAGCAGGGCCAGGCCGAACTCCCGGTCGGAGTTGATGTTCACGCCGACGAGGCGTACCTGGGGAAGCCAGCTCGGATCCCGCGGTGAGGGCGCGAACCGCGCGAACGAGACGCCCTCCTTGAAGTCGAGCAGATGGAGTTCGAGCTCTTCGGGGGAGTAGCGGCTCGTGAGCCCGGCGAGCCAGCAGTAGAGCAGGTTCGTCTTGCCGGAACCGGACGGGCCGCCGATCAGCGCGTGCGGCGGGTCGTCGCCGAGGGTCAGCTCGACCAGGTCGCCCTCGGTGCCCTCGCCGATGGGCGCGCGCAGGTGCCGGGCCGACGACTCGGTCCACATCTCCGCCGGGAGCAGCGCGTCCACCGTGGCGGGCGGCGGCCCGGCCGCCAGCTCCTTGGCGAAGCCGGTCACGAGTTCGGCCGGTGGGGGCGGATCCAGCAGGACGGTCAGGTCCCCGGTCAGACTGGTACGCGCGGCCCACCCGTCGACGACCGAGACGGTCTGGACGTCGTCGCGTACGGGCAGCGGAAGTCCACGGCTGATCACGTGTACTCCGGCGGCGACCCCGGCCCGGACGACCCGATCCAGCTGCGCCTGCTGTGCACTCGACAAGTCGGTGGAGTCGGCCAGCAGCACCAGCACCCGCCAGGGCTCCGGCCGTCGCCCCAGTACGCGAGCCGCCGCGGCGACGCTGGCGTGCTCCCCGGCGAGGACCGTCTCGTTGATGCGCTGGATCTGGGCGGCCAGGTCGTCGAGGGTGGCCGACAGCCCGCCGGGTCCGACGTAGGTGGTCAGCTCGGCGGCGGCGAGTGGTGCGAAGCCGGCGAGCGCACCGCCCAGGTGCCCCGGGTCGTAGATCCAGAGGCGTACGCCGCCCGCCGGAACCGAGCCGAGCATGCGCAGCAGCAGCCCGGCGATGACTCCGTCCAGCGTGGACGGTTCCGGCCCGGCCAGCACGAGATGGGCCGTGTCCAACAGAGGCAGCAGCGCGGGCAGCGGCGGATCGTGGTCGATCACTCCGACGCGGAGCAGCCCGGCGCGGTCCATGGTCGGCGCCGAACCCGGTGTGGCCGTCCAGACCGGCCAGGTCTCCCCGGCCGCACCCGGCGCCGCCGCGCCCGCGAGCGCCGACAGCGCCTCGGTCACCGTCGCCGTCTCCCGGCGCAGCTTCTCCTCGGCCGCCTGGATGAGGGCGTCCCGTTCGGCTGCCAGTGCTCGATGGCGCTCCGGGCTCCGCCCGGCTACCGCGTCCCGTTGCGCCTGGGCCTCGGCGTGCGCGACGGTGGCCGCGATCAGCGCCGAGCGGGCGGCTGCCCGCGCGGCGGCGAGGTCCCGGCGTACTGCGGAGACCAGTGGTCCCCGCGGGAAATCAGGAGGCACCACCGACCGGCGTCTCGTCGGCGAGCGCGTCGACCGCGCTGCGGCGCCGCGACGGGTCGCCCACGCGCAGGGCCCGTCGCATGGTCGAGTCGGCGGCGGCGGCCCGGCGACGCTGTTCCTCCTCGACGACGGCGTGGAGTTCGCTCGCTCCCCGGCCGGTGGCGGCCAGCAGTCCGGCGGTGACCAGTACCGCGGCGGCCGCGGTGTCGACCGGATGGGTCGGCGAGCCTTCACTCCGCCGTTGCGGGGTCGCGTGGCAGACCCGGGCGACGATCTCCTCGGCCGCCTCCGGGGACAGCTCCGGCAGCAGTCCCCTGTGGACGAGGGCCGCTCGGCGTACCCTCGCCAAATCCTCTAGCCGCGGCGGGTGACCGACCAGCTCGGCCGCGAGGTGCCGGAGCAGCGGCGGCGCGACCGCCGCGAGGCCGAGACCCACGGCCGGGCCGGCTGAGGCCAGCTCGCGGTGCAGCTTGGCCGGGCGTTCGTCGAGCGTCGCGGACACACAGCGGCGCAGCAGTTCGGTGCTGGTTTCCGCCGGGTCGTCGGTGGTGGCCGAGGTGACCAGGTCGTCGAGCGCCCCACGACCGGCCAGCACCCGGACCCGCTCGGCCCACCAGTCGCTCAACGGCACGTCGGCCGAGCGGCCCTGCGTGGGCACCACAGGAGCGCTCGCGCCCCAGGACTGCGTGGTCCCCACCGAGTCCGCGGCTAGGCCGAGGGCCAGCGCGTACGCGTCGAGCGCGTCGTGTGCCGACCGCATGAGGCCGGCGGCGGATTCGAGGCGGTCGGCCGCCCCGCCCAACTGCGGTACGCGCTGCGGGTCGCCCGTGGCGTGCATGACCCAGGCGAGCAGCCCGCCGGCCATCCGCAGCCGTTCGGCGGCGGCGCTGACCTCGACGATCGGGAGATCCTCCCGGACGACCCGGAGCTGGTCCCCGAGATCCTGAACGAGACTCATCACAACCCCGCAACGTAGGTCTGGGCCTGGTCGACCGCGGTCAGTGTGGCGGTGAGGCATTCCTCGAGTTCGTTCGCGGCCTGGGCCAGGGCGGCCTGAGCGGCGGTGACGTTGTCGTGGCCGGAGCCCTCGACCGCCACCGCCAGGCTCAGCTGGGCCTCGCCCAGCCGATCGTTGGCCGCGCGGACGGCGTCCTGACTCTCCTGCACGTGCAGCATGGCGGCGTCAATGGCCGCCTTGACCTCCGCGACGCTCGCCACGGCACCTCCCGAGGGTGGATACGTGCAGTTTTACACCAATTTGTCCGTTAGTATTCCGCGCGACTCCGGCGTTGCGGAACGACGACACGCCGATTCACGA
Organism: Hamadaea sp. NPDC050747; assembly: GCF_040654195.1. Taxonomy (NCBI): domain Bacteria; kingdom Bacillati; phylum Actinomycetota; class Actinomycetes; order Micromonosporales; family Micromonosporaceae; genus Hamadaea; species Hamadaea sp. NPDC050747. The sequence goes on along the minus strand of NZ_JBFAHM010000018.1, from coordinate 49,741 downwards.
AGCTCAACGAACCGCGGCGAGGGTTGGTACCGGGTCGGTTTCCGGCACGGCTCCCAGTCGGGGCGTCCTGAGCACCCATCGGACGGCGGCGGGCGCGTAATGCCCCGCGACCAGCATCAACGCCGCGACGGCGAGCCAGCCCCAGCCGCCGGTGTTCACCGCCAGGACGGTCAGCCCGGCCGGGGCGAGCGACTGCTGCGCCTGCCCGCCGAGCCGGAACAGGCCGGTGTATTCGCCGCGCCGGTTCTCCGGGGGCACGCTCGCGGTGATGCCCCAGGCCCCGGCCGACTGCGTCAGTTCGCCCACTGTGAGCATCACGGTCCCCAAGGCGAGGACGGCGATGGTGAGCGGTCCGGCGGTCAGGGCGGCCGCGCCGAGCAGGAGAGCCGCGATCGCGATGCTGAATCCGCTGCGGCGCAACGCTTTCGCCGCACCGTCGGGAGTCTCGCTGCCCCGGCTGGCGCGTACCTGGAAGACCACCGCGAGCACGGTGTTCACCATGAACAACGCCGGCACCACCACCGGCGGGGCGTCCGTCCGGCTGAGCGTCCACAGGGGAAGCACGACGCCGAACAGCGTCTGGTGCGCCTGCAGCACCCCGTTCACGCCGCTCACCGCGAGAAACGGCCGGTCCGCCAGCACCGCGAAGAACGACGTCCGTGGCGCGCTCGCGGTCGTGGCCACCCTCGGCAGGCGGGCGATCAGGATCGCGGTGACCATCAGGACCACGCCATTGGCCAGGACGAGCGTCAGGTACGCCGACCGCGTGCCGACGGCGAGGGCGATCCCGGACAGCGCGGCACCGGCGGTGAACCCGACGTTGAGCGCGCTGCGCTGGTACGCCAGGGCGCGTACTCGCTCTTCGGGCGGCAACGCCTGCAGGGTGTAGACGTGCTTGGCGGTCCCGGTGAGCAGATCGGTCACGGCCAGCAGACAGGCGACGCCCAGGAACGCCGCGAACGACCCGGCCAGCGGGTACGCCAGGAACAGCAGCGCCTCCAGCACGCCCGCCACGATCCACGTACGCCGGGCGCCGAACCGGTCGACGAGGGCGCCCAACGGCACCGACCCGAGAACGGTCAGTCCACCGGCGACGGACAGCCCGATGCCGACCTGCGTCGCGGAGAGCCCGAGGAACCGGGTGAAGAAGACGGCGCTGCCGGCCTGGAAGACGCCGGAGCCGGTGGCGTACACGATCGAGCGGACGGTGAGGGCGCGGGCCACGCCCGGTGGGGGGACGATCTGCATGCCGACCAGCCAACTCCAGCGACTACGCTGGGCATATCCTTTTCGTCGAGACTAAAAGGTGGTCGCTGTGAGTGAGGTGCGGTTCGAGGTCGGCGACCTGACCGACGTCCGCTTCTGCACCTCGCCGCTCTGGGAGACGGTCTTCTCCGTCCGGGCGTACGCCGATCCGGGCCGGTTTCCCGCCCTGAGCCCTTGGTTCCGAGCCGTACGCGAGGCGCTGGCCGTGGACCCCGACGCGGCGGCGCGTTGGGCGTACTTGGCGGAGTTCGTCCGGCCCGGTTCGTGGCTGCCCGACTTCCTCACGCCACCGCCGCCCGGCCGTCACGGCGACTTCCGCGACGAGCTGGCCGTCGTCCTCGCGACGCCGCCGGAGACCGTGCGGGCCGACATCCTGGCCTGCGCCGGTTGGACGCCGATCACCCGGGCGGCCCGGACGGCGGCGGATCACCCCGAGGAAGCCCTGCCCGACCTGGGTACGGCGATCGAGGCCTGGCACCGCGTCGCCATCGCCCCGCACTGGCCCCGGATGCAGGCGCTGCTCGACGGCGACATCGCGTACCGGACGCGGCAGTTGTCACGAGGCGGCCTGCGGCTGCTCTTCGAGACCTTGGCGCCGAACACACGCTGGGAAGGCGATCGGCTCATCTGCGAGGACCCGTGGGATCTCCAGCTGACCGTCGCCGGGCGGGGCCTGCCGCTGATGCCCAGCGTCTTCGCCGACCGGCGGCTGCTGTGCACCGTACGCGACGAGTCGCAGCCGGCCGGCGTCTATCCGGTCCGCGCCGTCGGGACGCTGTGGTCGGCCGCCTCCGGCGTCGGTGGGGCCGCCCTCGGCCGGGTGCTCGGACCGGCCCGCGCCGAGGTGTTCACACTCCTGATCGGGCCGGCCACGACGAGCGGCCTGGCTCGGCGTACCGGGCTGTCCTTGGGGGCGGTCTCCCAGCATCTGACGGCGCTCCACGACGCCGGGCTGGCTCGCCGCGCCCGGCACGGCCGCGAGGTCTACTACGAGGTGACCTCGGTCGGCAGCGCGCTGCTGCGAGCCAACGGACTCGCCTGAGCCGTCAGCGCGTACGCCGCCGCCCGGCCAGGACCAGCGCCGCGCCCGAGAGCAGGATGAGCGCCCCGGCGGCGAGCAGCCGTGACGTGTGCAGACCGGTGTCGGCCAGCTCGGGGACGTCGACGACGAAGGTGTTGGCGGGCACCCGGACCGGACCCTTGCTCGTGTCCACCACGATCGTGAAGTACGGGTCCTTGACCGTCTTGCCGCACTTCGGATTCTGCATGTGCAGCTGGTAGGTGCCGTCCGCCACGGCGTCGAACGTGGCGACCCCGTCCGCGCCGGTCGTCGCCGTGACCGGCTTGCCGTCGGCGTCCAGGATCGGGCTGCCGTCGGTCTTGTCGAGTTCGATCGTCGCCGGGCAGTCGCCGGTGACTCCCTTGACCGGGACGACGACCGGGACCGCCTTGGCGGCGAGCCAGAGCTGGAAGATCGGCGCCCCGACGAGCCGCGAGAAGCGGAAGGTCAGGGTCTTGAGCGCCGTGGTCGGCTGGAACCAGGCAGCCGCGCCGAACGTGTCGAGGGTGTTCCCGACCAGCGTGGCGGTGTCGGCCGACCAGGTCGGCACGTCGGTGAACGGACCCGGCCCGGTGCACCCGCCCGGCTTCGGCGAGTACGCGCAGTAGTTGAAGGTGCCCTGGAACCCGAGATCGGCGGGGGACACCGGGTCGCCGTCGGCGTCGGTGCCCGAGATCGTCACGGTGTCGGCGTCCAGGTCGCCGATGACGAACGCCCAGTTCTTCCCCGGCGTCGCGGCGTCGAAGGTCATTGTCGTGGTCGACGTGTCGAAGCCGGCCGCGGTGCTGATGTTCAGGTAGGTCTGCCCCTGCGAGCTGCCGTACACCTGGCCGGGCGGCGTCTGCGGACCGAGGAAGGTGGTCGCCCCGGACGGGACGGCCACTGTGGATGCGTTCGACTCCACCGTGGCGATCGGGAATCCGGCGGCCGGCGTACCGGTGGCCTGCCAGGCTCCGCTGCTGCCGGACCGGGACCAGGCCGCGTAGCTGCCGTCGGCCGCGGCGTACGCCACCTCGGGCAGGGCCAGGACGGCCAGGGCAATCGTCACAAAAGCGGCAAACCGGATACGCACATCGTGATCAACGCCCGCCGTGACCAGCGGTTACTGCGTGTACTGCGTCGCCCCCGCCATCGCCCGTGCCCGGGCCCGCCGCCGTCGCCGGGTGATCACCCACCACATGAGCCAGACGAACAAGCCGATGAACAGGATCACGAGGACGGGAATGATGATGGCGACGACCGAGAGGGTGGCGCTCGTGGCGTCCTCCGCGGTGGACACGATCGGCGTTCCGATGCCGAGCGTGAGGGTGTTGACCACGGGCCGGGCGGCCGCCTTGGTCAGGTGCACCGTCCCGGCCAGGATGATGCCGATCAACATCGGGACCCACTGCTTGGACTCGAAGAAGCTTCCCGGATCGGTGACGGTCACCGTCTCCGACGTCGACCCGGCGGTGAACGCCAGACCGCCGGCGGTCGGCCGGACGACGGTCTGGATCACGTCGTTGGCGTGATCGACCAACGGCACCTTGTCGGCCACCAACTCGACCGCGAGCAGGACCGCGAGGATGATCAGGACCCAGCCGTTGCTCAGCCACTTCCAGCTGTCCGGCAGTGTGATCAAGCTCGTGTACCGGTCGAGCAGACCGATCGCCAGGAGCGGGATGTAGGCGTTGAGCCCGGCCGCCCCGGCCAGACCTGTCCCGGTGAGCGCTTCAAGCACGATCTCAGGATGCCAGGCGAAATCCAGTCCCGCAGGACAGACGATAGGCTCGCTTCGTGCGATTGGTGATTGCTCGGTGTTCAGTGGACTATGTCGGACGCCTCGCGGCGCATCTCCCGAGCGCGACTCGGTTGATCATGGTGAAGGCGGACGGATCGGTCTCCATCCACGCCGACGATCGCGCGTACAAGCCGCTGAACTGGATGAGCCCGCCGTGCAAGCTCGAAGAGGGCGACGGCGTCTGGCGAGTGGTCAACAAGGGCGGCGAGGAGCTGCGGATCACCCTGGAGGAGGTCCTCAGCGACACCTCGCACGAGCTTGGCATCGACCCGGGCCTGCAGAAGGACGGCGTCGAGGCGCACCTGCAGCAGTTGCTCGCGGCCCAGCCGGAGACCTTCGGCGTCGGCTACTCCCTCGTCCGCCGGGAGCACATGACCGCGATCGGCCCGGTCGACCTGCTCTGCCGGGACGGCGACGGGGCGCACGTCGCCGTCGAGATCAAGCGACGGGGCGAGATCGACGGAGTCGAGCAGCTCACCCGATACCTCGAGCTGATGAACCGCGACCCGCTGCTCGCGCCGGTCGCCGGGGTCTTCGCGGCCCAGGAGATCAAGCCGCAGGCCCGGGTGCTCGCCGAGGACCGCGGGATCCGCTGCGTGGTCGTGGACTACGACCGGCTGCGGGGCTTCGTCAAGGACGAGCTGACCCTCTTCTGAGGTCGCCTCCGCGCTCGTGGCGTCCGCTCGGGCCGTTTGAGCGTCGGCCGTTTGGGCGTCGGCCGTTTTGGGCGCTGGATCAGGGTTCTCGGTCGAATCTTGGCCCAAGATTCGACCCGGAACCCTGATCCAGCGGGACAAGCCGGGCGGGATGGCTCAGCGAGAGCGGCCGTGCATCAGCCGGACGATCTTCTCCGCGAGCGCCACGCTCTTCTCCGTGTGCCGGTAGGTGAGCAGCGGCACGACGCTGGGCATCCGGCGCTTGGCGATGGACGAGGCGCGGGCGAACTCCCGCAGGCCGTCCTGGCCGTGGATCCGGCCGAACCCGGACTGCCCCACACCGCCGAACGGCAGGGCGGGCAGCACCGCGAAGGCGAAGGTGGAGTTGACCGCGACCATGCCGGCCCGCAGCTGACGGGCGAGGGCCACCCCGCGCCGACGCGAGAAGACCGCACCGCCTAGTCCGTACGGGACGGCGTTGGCCTTGGCGACCGCCTCGTCCATCGACTTGACCTTCGCGATCGTCATCGTCGGGCCGAACGTCTCCTCGCAGACCGCCGGGTTCGACTCCGGCACGTCGACCAGGATCGTCGGCCGCGCCACCGGACCGCGTACGGAGTCGGGACCGCCCAGCAGCGCCCGGCCGCCGTCGGCGAGGGCGGCGTCGATGTGACGCCGGATCGTCTCGCGCTGCCCCGGCATGGTGATCGGGCCGATGTCCTGCTGCGGATCGTCGCCGTAGGTGAGCTTCTCCGCGTCGGTCACGAGCACCCGCAAGAACTCGTCGTAGACCTTCTCATGCACGTAGACGCGCTCGATGCCGACGCAGGACTGCCCGGCGTTGGTCATCGCGCCCCACAACGCCGCGTCGGCGGCCGCGCGTACGTCGGCGTCGGCGTCCACCAGCAGGGCGTCCTTGCCGCCGCACTCCACCAGGACGGGGGTGAGGCTCTCGGCGCAGGCCGCCATGACCTTCTTCCCGGTCGCGGTGGAGCCGGTGAAGGCCAGCTTGTCGACGCCGGAGCGGCACAGGGCGGCGCCCACGTCGCCGAGTCCGTGCACGATCTGCAGCACCGGCTGCTCCGGGACGACCTCCCGGAAGAGGTCCACGTACCACTGACCGACCGCCGGGGTGTACTCGCTAGGTTTGAAGACGACCGCGTTACCCGCTGCGAGGGCGTACGCGATCGAGCCCATCGGGGTGAACAGCGGGTAGTTCCACGGGCCGATGACGCCGACCACGCCATATGGCCGGTATTCCAGGCGACCCGAGTACTCCGGCTGCAGCAGCGAACCGCCGACGCGACGCGGGCCGAGCACCTTGCGGGCGTGCTTGGCGGCCCACGCGATGTGCTCGACCGTCACGAAGATCTCCATCGTGGCGTCGATCCGGGGTTTGCCGCCCTCGGCGACCATCAGCGCGGCCAAGTCCCCGATCCGCTGGGTCATCAGGCTGCGGAAACGCAGGAGACGGCGTTTGCGTTCGGCGTACCCGAGCTGCTCCCACCAGGCGCTCGCCGCGCGGGCACGCTCGACCGCCGCCGCGACGTCGGCCGGCGAGGCGACCGGGAGCCGCGCGACCTCTTCGCCGGTCGCGGGGCTCGTCGAGACGAGGTGGCCGTCGACGATGCCGCTCGCGCCGGGGACCTGCGTGAGTGCGGAGCCTTCACTGGTAGCCGTCACGGCGCGAAGTCTAGTCCTACTCGCCGGTAACGCGAAAGATACTCACTCGGACCGGAGGACGGCGTTGATCATGGAGTTTGCCCCCTCGACGCGCCGTCGAGACCACGGTTAACTCCATGATCAACGGCTAGGGGTGGGGGAGGTGGGCGGCCAGGATCTCCGCGGCGACGACGGCTGCCGGGCGCAGTTCGCCACGCTGATGGCGATCGACGAAGCGCTGCCGTTCGGCGAAGTCGGCGGCCCGGATCTCGGCCTGCATGCCGGTGTCGAGGACACCCGGGTTGACGCTCACCGCGCTCACGAGGTCGTCGCGTCCTTCGGCGGCCACGTGGGCGAAGAACTCCTCGCCGCCGCGCTTGGTCGCCGAGTACGCCGACCAGCCGCTGATGACGTGGTGCGCGGCACCACTGGAGACGAACAGGATCCGCAGCGGTACGCCGTGCGGCCTGGCGGCCACCGCGGAGTTGGTGAGCAGCATCGGCGCGGTGAGGTTGACGGCGACCGACCGGATCAGCGCCTCCGGGTCCAGCGCGCCGACCTCGCCGATCGGCTCGATGACGGCGGCGTTGTGCACCACGGCGGCTTCGGTCGCGCCGACGAAGAACTTCGCGAGTTCGGCGGCGTCGGGCAGGCTCGCCGGGTCGGCCAGGTCGCAGGCTCGGGTGGTGATGTGCGGGTGGTCGCGCTGCTCGTCCGGGAACGACCTGGCCAGGGCCAGCACCCGGGTGCCCGGGTCGGCCGCGAGGTGGTCGAGGAAAGCCTGTCCGAGGCCGCGGTTGGTACCAGTGATCACCACATGACGCATGGCGTCAGCGTAAACCGGTGTGGTTCCAGCCCATGGTCAGCACGCGGCCGGTGTGGCAGCATGCCGCGCATGGTGGCGTACCGGCGGGCGACGGTGGCGGTCGAGGGCGGCGAACTGGCGCTCGGAATCTGGGGCGAACAGGGCCCGCTCGTCGTCGCGGCGCACGGCATCACCTCCTCTCATCTGGCGTGGGCGCTGGTGGCGGAACGGCTCGGGACCGAGCACCGGTTCGTCGCGGCCGACCTGCGCGGTCGCGGAGACAGCCGGGACCTGCCCGGCCCGTACGGGATCGATCGGCACGCCGACGACATCGCCGCGGTGATCCGGGCGTACGGGGGCCAGGCCGTGGTCGTCGGGCATTCGATGGGCGCTTTCGTCGCGGCGGCGACCGCTCGCCGTCATCCCGACCTCGTCAGCCGGCTCGTCCTGGTCGACGGCGGCGCACCGTTGCCGCTGCCGCCCGGCGTACCAGCTGATGCCACCGAGGCGGACCTGAAGGTGGCGATCGAGCAGACGGTGGGCACGGCCTTCGCCCGCCTCACCGAGACGTTCCCGGACCGCGCCGCCGTCACCACGCTCTGGCGAGGGCACCCCGCGCTCACCGACTGGAACGCGGCGATGACCGCCTACGCGGACTACGACGTGGTGGAGACCGCGGACGGGCTGGTCACCAAGTGCAAGCTCGCGGCCGCGGTGCGCGACGCCCAGGACATCTACGCCACCAGTTCCGCGCGGTCCGCGGCGTTGCCGGTCCCGGCGGTCTTCCTCCGCGCGGAACGCGGCATGCTCGGGGGACCCACCCCGCTCTATCCCGAGGGGTACGCCGAAAGGTGGTTACCGGGCATAGCGGCATCGACAGTCGCAAACGCGAATCACTACACGATCACCCTCAGTCCGGGCCCGGCGGACGTCGTCGCCGACGCGGTACGCACCTATCGGTGACTGCCGCTGTGACCGACCGGGCAGATCCACTGTCAGCTAGCGGACTGTCCGACCGAATCGGCCCGCCGCGTCCCTAGCGTGTCCCACCACAGGGGAGGGGTGTGTCTTGACGCAGGGTCGAGTGTGGCGTGTCCGGCGGCTCATCCGCGCTGCCGTGGTGACGGCGCTGGTGGCGGCGGCTTTCGCGCCGCTGCGTGGGCCGTCCGTCGCGGAGGCGGCGACGTTGCCCGCCGGTTTCCAGGAGCAGATCGTTTTCAGCGGGCTGACTCAGCCGACGAATATCGAGTTCGCCCCGGACGGTCGCATCTTCGTCGCGGAGAAGGCCGGCGTCATCAAGGTCTTCGACGACCTCTCCGACACCACCCCGACCGTCTTCGCCAATCTCTCGGCCCCGGTGCACAGCCAATGGGACCGGGGACTGCTCGGCCTCGCCCTCCCGCCGGACTTCCCCACGAACCCCTACGTCTACGTGCTCTACACCTACGGCAAAGCGGTCGGCAGCAGCACGACCTGGGACGACCTCTGCACCGGCGCGACGAACGGCGCGAACGGCGGCTACTGCGTGGTCTCGGCCCGGCTCTCCCGCTTGCAGGCCAACGGCAACGTGATGACCGGCTCCGAGCAGATCCTGATCAACGACTGGTGCCAGCAGTACCCCAGCCACTCCATCGGTGACCTGCACTTCGGGCCGGACGGCAAGCTGTACGTCTCGGCCGGCGACGGCGCGAGCTTCAGCGCCACGGACTACGGACAGCTCCCCACGGCCAGCCCCAACCCCTGCGGCGACCCGACCAAGGAGGGCGGTGCCCTGCGGTCGCAGGACATCATGACCTCAGGCGACCCGACCGGGCTCAACGGCTCGATTCTCCGGCTCGACCCGGCCACCGGCGCGGCCGCCTCGGGCAACCCGAACTTCGGCTCGGCCGACCCCAACACCCGGCGGATCATCTCGACCGGTCTGCGTAACCCGTACCGGTTCACCTTCCGGCCGGGGACGAGCGAACTGTGGATCGGCGACGTCGGCTGGTCGACGTGGGAGGAGATCGACCGGGTGGTCAACCCGACCGCCTCGACGACGAACTTCGGCTGGCCCTGTTACGAAGGCGGGGCGCCCTCGGCGTACTCCAGCGCCAATCTGCCCATCTGCACCGCGTTGACCACCCCGGTCGGTCCGTACTACACCTACAACCACACCGCCGACATCGTGCCGGGCGAAGGCTGCGGCACCGGCGGCGACGCGATCTCGGGCCTGGCCTTCTACCCGGCCAGCGGCGGCAGCTACCCGGCGGCGTACGGCGGCGCGCTGTTCTTCGCCGACAACTCCCGCGGTTGCATCTGGGCCATGAAGCCGAGCAGCGTCGGCGGTCTGCCGTCGACCAACAACATCGAGCTGTTCGTCAAGGGCGCCTCCAGCGCGGTCGACCTGACCGTCGGGCCGGGCGGTGAGCTGTACTACGTGGATCTCACCGGCACCGTGCGGCGCATCCGCTACTTCGCCGGCAACCAGCCCCCGACCGCGGTCGTCGAGGCCACGGCGACCAGCGGCAAGGCGCCGCTGACGGTGACCTTCAACGGTGCGAACTCGGCCGACAACGACCCGGCCGACCAGGGGCGGCTGACCTACGCCTGGGACTTCACCAACAACGGCAGCACCGACTCCACCGCCGCCGCCCCGTCGTTCACCTACACCGCCAACGGCACTTACACGGCGAAGCTGACGGTGACCGACACCCTGGGCGCGGCGGACTCGGCGACCGTCACCATCCAAGTCGGCAACGACGCACCCACCGCGGTCATCGACACCCCGGTCGCCGGGACGACCTGGGTCACCGGCCAGGTGATCTCGTTCTCCGGGCACGGCACCGATCCGCAGGACGGCGCCCTCACCGGCACCTCTCTGACCTGGGCGCTCCGGATGGAGCACTGCGCCACCATCGACAGCTGCCACACGCATCCGTTGCAGACCGGCACCGGTGCCAGCGGGTCGTTCACGGCGCCCGATCACGAATATCCGTCCTATTTGGAGCTGGAACTCACCGCCACGGACAGTCAGGGCCTGACCAACAAGGTGGTCCGCCGGCTCGACCCGCAGACGGTGGACCTGACGTTCACCAGCTCCCCGACCGGGCTGAACCTCACCGTCGGGTCGACGACGCAGATCACCCCGTTCACGCGTACGGTGATCAAGGGCTCGACGGTCACCGTCAGCGCGCCGACGCCGCAGACCAACGGCGCCCTCAGCTACTCGTTCGGCAGCTGGTCGGACGGCCAGGGCCAGACGCACGTGATCGAGGCGCCCAGCACGCCGGCCACCTATACGGCGACCTACAGCGGCGTGCCGGTCGCCTGCTCAGACAGCTTCGGCTACTCCTGCGGCGAAGGGACGGCCGCCTGGAACGGCGCGTCCACCCTGCTGCCGTTGTCCGGGGACGACGCGTACCAGTCGGTGGCGCTGCCGTTCGCGATGCCGTTCTACGGCTCGACCTACACGACGGCGTGGGTCGACACCAACGGCGTGCTGAGCTTCGGGGCGCAGCCGCAGGGCGCGTCCTGGAACCACGGCGCCATCCCGTCGGCCGCCGCCTGGAATACCCCGAACACGGCGATCTATCCGCTCTGGGATGATTTGATCGCCGACTCGTCCTCCGGCATCTACACCTCGACGAGCGGTACGGCACCCAACCGGCAGTTCACAGTGGAGTGGCGGAACGTACGGTTCTACTCCGACACCAACGCCCGGGTCAGCTTCAAGGTCGTCCTGCAGGAGAACGGGACGATCACCCTCGCCTACACCGACATCGGCGCGGCATCGGTGGAGAAGGGCTCGACGGCGACGATCGGCATCGAGAACGCGGCCGGCACCGTGGCGCTGCAGTACTCGCTGAACAACCCGAAGCTGGTCAGCGGGCGTACGGTCACCTTCAACCCGCCGGGCGCGCCGCCGCAGACGTCGACCGGCACCGTCGTCGGATTCGTCCGCTACAACGACAACCCGGTCGCCGACGCCGTCGTGACCTTGACGAACACGGCGTACACCGCGACGACGGACGCCGACGGCCGCTACGAGATCGTGGCCGCACCCGGCTCCTACGCGGTGAAGGCGACCGCCGCCGGAGGCCGCTGCGCCGGACTGGTCGGCACCGGTTCGGTGGCGGTCATCGCCGGGACCACCACGACGACCGACATCACCTTGACGGCGTCGGCCGGCACCGGCGGCTACTCCTGCGCCGAGAACGCGTTCACCTTCGTCCCGGGGACGACGGCGTTGACGCTGACCGGCGACGACGCGTACCAGTCGGTGGCGCTGCCGTTCGCGATGCCGTTCTACGGCTCGACCTACACGACGGCGTGGATAGACACCAACGGCGTGCTGAGCTTCGGGGCGCAGCCGCAGGGCTCGTCCTGGAACCACGGCGGCATTCCCTCGCCGGCTGCCACGAACACGCCGAATAACGCCGTCTACCCCTTCTGGGACGATCTGATGGCCGACGCCCAGTCGTCGATTCTGATCAAGAGCAGCGCCACCCAGTACGTCGTGGAATGGCGGAACATGCGGCTCTTCTCGGACGCGTCGGCCCGGGTCACCTTCGAGGTCGTCCTGAACTCGACCGGGACCATCACCGTGGCGTACGCGGACATCAACTCCGCCGTCCCGGCGGAGCGCGGTCTGACGGCCACGGTCGGCGTGGAGAACGCCGCCGGCACGGTCGCCCTGCAGTACTCGCACAACGAGGCGGTGCTCTCCTCCGGACGGGGCATCACGTTCACCCGGGTGCCCTGAGGCCGGCCTAGGATCGATGTTTCTCACACCTGACGCCGCTTCCAGGCGTCCGGCGGGCCGTGGCAGACTCAGGGCACTGAACGCTCGTTGAGGAGGTCACGGTGGGGATCAACACGGTCGGCGTGGTCGGGCTGGGCACGATGGGCGCCGGCATCGTCGAGGTCTTCGCCCGCAACGGGCTGGCCGTCGTCGCGGTCGAGATCTCCGACGCCGCCCTCGACCGGGGGCGGGCCAACCTGACCGGCTCGACCGATCGCGCGGTGGCCAAGGGCAAGCTCGCCCCGGAGGACCGCGACGCGCTGCTGGCCCGGGTCGACTTCCAGGTCGGGCTGGGCGCCCTGGCCGACGTGGACTTCGTCATCGAGGCGGTGCCCGAGCACCTCGACCTGAAGCAGAAGATCTTCGCCGAGCTGGACCGGGTCTGCAAGCCCGAGGCCATTCTCGCGACGAACACCAGCTCGCTGAGCGTCACGGAGATCTCCGTCGCCACCCACCGGCCCAACCGAGTCATCGGCGTGCACTTCTTCAACCCGGCCCCGGTGATGAAGCTGGTCGAGGTGATCAAGACCGTGGTCACCGCGGACGAGGTCGTCACCGAGGTCGAGGCGTTGTGCGCCCGGCTCGGCAAGGTCGACGTGACCATCGCCGACCGGGCCGGGTTCATCGCCAACGCCCTGCTGTTCGGCTACCTCAACCACGCCGTCGCCATGGTGGAGGCCCGGTACGCCACCCGGGAGGACATCGACGCGGCGATGCGGCTCGGCTGTGGGCTGCCGATGGGGCCGCTCGCGCTGATGGACCTGATCGGCCTCGACACGGCGTACGAGATCCTCGACACGATGTATCGACGCGGCGGCCGGGACCGGCGGCACGCGCCCGCGCCCCTGCTCAAGCAGATGGTGACCGCGGGCCTGCTGGGCCGGAAGTCCGGCCGGGGCTTCTACACCTACGAGAAGGCCGGTTCGCCGGTCGTGGTGCCGGACGAGCTGACGCCGGCCGAGGGCACGTCGGTCGCGGGCGCCCGCGCGGTCGGGACAGTCGGCGTGGTCGGCTCCGGGACCATGGCCACCGGCATCATCGAGGTCTTCGCGAAGGCCGGTTTCGAGGTCACCAGCGTGACCCGGGGCGGCGAGAAGTCGGCGAAGCTGTGCGAGGCGCTCAAGGTCAGCCTGAACAAGTCGGTCGTGCGAGGGCGGCTCACGGAGGAGGAGCGCGACGCCATCCTCAACCGCGTCACCTGGTCCACCAACCTGGAGCATCTGTCCGACGTGGACATGGTGGTCGAGGCGGTCGTCGAGGAGCTGACCGTCAAGAAGGCGCTCTTCGCCAGCCTCGACGAGATCTGCAAGCCGGGCGTCGTCCTGGCCACGACGACCTCCAGCCTCCCGGTCGTCGAGTGCGCGATGGCGACCCAGCGCCCGGCCGACGTGGTGGGCCTGCACTTCTTCAACCCGGCTCCCGCGATGAAGCTCGTGGAGGTCGTCCGTACCATCCGGACGTCGTCGGCCACCGAGGCGACCGCGCTCGCCGTCTGCGACAAGCTCGGCAAGCACGCCGTACGCTGCGAGGACCGGTCCGGCTTCATCGTCAACGCGCTGCTGTTCCCGTACCTGAACGACGCCGTCAAGATGCTGGAGGCGTCGTACGCCACCGCCGACGACATCGACTACGCGATGAAACTGGGCTGCGGCTACCCGATGGGCCCGTTCGAGCTGCTCGACGTGGTCGGGCTGGACGTCGCCCTGGCCATCCAGCGGGAGCTGTACCTGGAGCTGCGGGAGCCGGGCTTCTCGCCGGCGCCGCTCCTGGAGCACTTGGTCACGGCGGGCTACCTCGGTCGCAAGACCGGCCGCGGTTTCCGGGACCACACCGGACGCTGAGAATTCCCACCGGCCTGGTCACACGACAGGAGCGCGTCCGGCGGAGACCGGGCGCGCTCCTGCTGTCTGCTAGAGGATCACGTCGAAGATGCCCCAGCCGGTGCCGATCTGGCGGGAGGCGGCGCTGCTGTACGGGACGCCGTCGTCGCGGACGATGTTGTTGGAGTAGAGCCAGAGGGTGCCGTCGGTCTTGCGGCCGATGAGGTCGGTGTAGCCGTCGCCGGTGACGTCGGCCCCGATCAGCCGGTCGAACCCGTTCCAGCCGCTGCCGATCTGCCGGGCGTCGCCGGTGCTGTAGGGGGTGCCGTTGTCGCGTTCGATGTTGTTGGGGTAGAGCCAGAGGGTGCCGTCGGTCTTGCGGCCGATGAGGTCGGTGTAGCCGTCGCCGGTGACGTCGGCTCCGATGATCTGGTTGAAGATGCCCCAGCCGTTGCCGATTTGGTACGCGTCGGCGGTGGTGTAGGGGGTGCCGTTGTCGCGTTCGATGTTGTTGGGGTAGAGCCAGAGGGTGCCGTCGGTCTTGCGGCCGATGAGGTCGGTGTAGCCGTCGCCGG
>NZ_JBFAHM010000018.1:0-35236 GCF_040654195.1 Hamadaea sp. NPDC050747 | reverse complement strand
GGTGACGTCGGCTCCGATCAGCCGGTCGAACCCGTTCCAGCCGCTGCCGATCTGGCGGGAGGCGGCGCTGCTGTACGGGACGCCGTCGTCGCGGACGATGTTGTTGGAGTAGAGCCAGAGGGTGCCGTCGGTCTTGCGGCCGATGAGGTCGGTGTAGCCGTCGCCGGTGACGTCGGCCCCGGTGATGAGGCTGAACGCGTTCCAGCCGGTGCCGATCTGGTAGGCCTCGGCGCTGCTGTACGGGACGCCGTTGTCGCGTTCGATGTTGTTGGGGTAGAGCCAGAGGGTGCCGTCGGTCTTGCGGCCGATGAGGTCGGCATAGCCGTCGCCCGTGACGCTGTGGCCGGGCGGCCGCGTCGCTGGGGCCTCCCCGCCCCACTGGCCGAAGTCCGCGGCACGGGCTTCATTGCGATCGCAGTCAGCTCCGTCGACGGTGATCCCGTTCTGCACCTGGCGCAATTGCGCCCGGCTGTCCCAGCTGCCGCCGGACCAGGCGTAGGTCTGCCAGCCCCAGGAGATCTTGCCGGCGTCGAAGAGCCGTTTGACGACGTAGTAGCCGCCGTAAGCCCCGGTCCGTCCGCGCCCGATGACCGAGGCCACCCCGTCGAAGTAGGAGTTGATGGCGCTCTGCTGCGCCTCGGTGGCGTCGAAGTCGACGCTGAAGTAGATCGGCCGGCTCTCCGGCATGCCGCAGGCGATCGCCTGGCGCTGCGCCTCGATGGCGTTCGCCCTGCCCGCCGAGTAGCCGTCGAGCGCCTCTGCCGCCGAGTACTCCCAGTTGGTGACGATGTCGAGCCCTGCGGCGCGCAGCGCGTCCGCCTCGGCTCGATTGAGATTCTTGCCGGTGGTGCTCCAGCTGACGTAGCGACAGACGAACGAGTATCCGGCGGCCACGATCGCGCTGGGCCGCGGACGACCCCACGAGTAGTCGATGCCTTTCCGGGTCGCCGCGTGCGCGGGCGTGGCCAGCGACATCCCGGTGGCGGCGCCGAGTGCGGTCGCCCCGGCGGCGCCCAGCAGCGCCCGGCGGGAGATTGGTTTCATGCCAAGCAGGGTTGGGCACCGGGCTTGAGTAATTCTTGCAGGCCGATTGAATGCCCTGCGCAGGCAACCGAACGGGGCGTTGGTGCGTCAGCGTAGGCATGGGGAAGCCTGCCGCGTCGAGAACGGTGCTGGTCTGCGCCGGACTGCTCGGCGTACTCGCTTCCGCGGCGTGCGGGGGTGCGCCTCGGGAGCAGACCGCGACGGCCGTTACGGCCGCGCCTCGGCTCGGCGACATCCGGCCCCCAGCCTCGGCGATCCCGTTGCCGGCCGATCGGGCGGCCGGCGACGGGGTCGCCGTCTATCGTCCCGGGCGCACGAAAGGCCCGGTCTACCTGCTCACTTCGACTGGTACGCAGTATGAACTGCCCGTCCTGGGCACCACCGCACCACCGAGCCCGGTGCCCAGTCCGGGCGCGTCCGCCGTCGAGCCGTTGCCGCCGGAGCCGGGGAACGCTTGCGCGAGCCGCCAGCAGTGCAGTCAGCCTTTCGAGGTCGATCCGATGACCTGGGTGAGCTTGTCGCCGGACGGGCGTTATCTGGCTCGGCCCGTCTATCCGCGGATGACCGAGATCCGGGATCTCCGGAGCACCGCGGTGCTGCGGTTGGCCGATGGGGAGCTGCCGCAGGCCTGGTCAGCCGATGGCAGCCGGCTCGTCGTCCGCGTGCCGGACGGCGGGTTCAAGGAGAGCTACGTCGCGGTGGAGATCAGCACCGGTGTGCGTACCAGTCTGAAAGCCTGCACGGGCCTGGCGTTGGGCGCGGTGCTGGCCGACGGCCTGGTCTTGTGCGTGCCGCCGCGCGGGAACATGGAGGACCGGTTCGTGCCTCGCGTGCCGGGGGTGGCCGATTTCCGGGTCGAGACCCCCGACGGCCAGGTACGCCGCGAGTTTCACGTCGACCTGCGCGACCGGCTCACGGAGAGCGGCCAGCCGATGTGGTTCCAGGACGTCAGCGCCGACGGGCGGCAGGTGTTGATCTCGGTGCTGGAGCGGACCTTCGTCGCGTCGGCCGAGGACGGCTCGGTGTCGGCCGAGGTCGTCCCGCCGAAGGAGCCGGGCTGGCTGGTCGCGGGCTTCCACGGTGATCACGTCTATCTTCGGCGTCTCGTCGAGGTCGGCTCGCCGAGCCCGATCTCCGAGCCCGTCGTGTACGCCGCCTGGAACCCGCACGGCTACCCGGAGCCGCAGCTCACCTTTCCGGCGGGCGCCCTGGTCCAGCTGACCGGACGGGTCTTCTCCTGATCTACCCTTGACGCATGAGCCCGCGTCGTAACCTGCCTCGCAAGAGTGCCAAAGCGGGCCATCGAGACCTCAACGAGGCGGCCGCGCGCGGCGGCGTGGAGCTGGAATACGGCGCGGACGGCACCGACGGCGACTGGAATGTGCGGCACGTCACGGCCGGTGCCGCGACGAAGGCCTACCGATGCCCCGGCTGTGACCACGAAATCCAGCCCGGTGTGGCGCACGTCGTAGCCTGGCCCGCCGACGGCCGGGGAGACTCGTCTGATCGGCGGCACTGGCACACAGCGTGCTGGCGGGCCCGCCACCGTCGTCAGCCGACCCGAAAGTTCCTGTGATGACGCTGATCCGCGCGAACTCCATCCTCCCGGCCCGCCGCGAGGCGATCGAGCTGCATACGGCCGACGGCCTGCGGCTGATCGGCGAACTGTCGCTGCCGCTGGAGCGCGACCCGGTGGGCACGATCGTCTGTTTCCATCCGCTGCCCACGCACGGCGGGATGATGGACAGCCACATCTACCGCAAGGCGGCCTGGCGGTTGCCGGAGCTGGCCGGGATGGCGGTGCTCCGGTTCAACACCCGCGGCACGGAAAGTGTTCAGGGCAAGAGCGAAGGCACGTTCGACAGCGGCGTGGGGGAGCGGTTCGACGTCGCGGCCGCCATCGAGTACGCCGAATTCGCCGACCTGCCGAACATCTGGGTGGTCGGCTGGTCCTTCGGCACGGATCTCGTGCTCAAGTACGGGGCCGAGCCGGGGATCTCCGGCGCGGTCCTGCTCTCGCCGCCGCTGCGCTTCTCCACCGACGAGGACCTGGCCCGCTGGGCTGCCTTCGGCAAGCCGATGACCGTCCTGGTGCCCGAGTTCGACGACTACCTGCGCCCGGCGGAGGCCCGGGACCGCTTCGCCGCGGTGCCGCAGGCCTCCGTGATCGGCGTCGACGGGGCCAAGCACCTCTGGGTCGGATACGCCGAACGGATCCTCGACGAGATCGTCCGGCTCGTGTCGCCGGAGACGCCGACGCCGCTGCCCGACCAGTTCGACGGGCCGATGACGTCCGGGGACGCCTCCGCGTACGCGGATCGGACGGTGGCCGCGTTCGGCGGTCCGCTGCCCTCTCCGCGCGACTGATCCCTTGGCGCTGCCGCGTTCAGCGCTGGATCAGGGTTCTCGGTCGAATCTTGGCTCAAGATTCGACCCGGAACCCTGATTCAGCGCCCACGAACAGCGCAGCTAGAAGTGCAGGGTGGCCTTGGCGCAGGTGAAGGCCTCGGCGTACCGGGTCCGGCTCTCCATTCCGCGTACGCGCATGAGTCCGAAGAAGACCTCGTCGTCCCACCAGTCGTGGGACTTCTGCGACGGGAAGGCGTCGTTCAGCACTTCGACCTTCCGTCGCGCCATCTCGTCGGTCAGCGGGACGTAGAGGTTGGGCCGGCCGAGGTCGCCGTCCCATTTCGGGATCTCGTAGTGCAGCACCAGTTGGTCCCGGAACGCCGACAGGGCGAGTTCCCCGATCAGCCGGTGGTCCTGGTGGGCGTCGCCGGGGGACGGGACGAGCACCAGGTCGGCGGTGACGGTCGCCGCCGCCGACTGCAGGATCTGCTTGGTCTGCGCCCAGTGCCCGGGGAGCCGGCCGTCCGGCAGGTCGTGCAGGTCGAAGCTGAGTTCGGCGCCCGGCAGGCAGGCGGCGGCCGCTGCGCGCGCCTCCGCCTGCCGGTTCGCCGTGCCGGTGCAGAGCACATAGTGGACGCGTACGCCGGGGACGGCCGCCGCGAGGGTCAGCAGCAGCCCACCGGCGGCGATCTCGATGTCGTCGGGATGCGCGCCGATCGCGACGACGGTGCGTACTTCGCTGGTCCCCAACGAGAGCATCAGGCCACCAGCGCCGGGTTGGTCCACAGCATCCACGGCGCCAAGCCGCGATTGACCAGCTCTTCCATCTCGGCCCGGTCCTTGAACGTGTCCACCGCGCGCCAGAACCCCTTGTACCGCTGGGCCATGAGGCGGCCCGTCGGGTGCAGGCGGTCCAGTGCGTGCGGGACGATGTCCTCGCCTTCCCGCAGCTCGTCGAAGATGTCCGGCCGCATGATGAAGTAGCCGCCGTTCTCCCATTGGGTCAGCTCGTGGAAGCCACGGATGCCGGTGACCTGGCCGTCGTCGTCGATGTCCAGGTAGTGGTGTGTCGAGAACGGTGGCACCGCCAGCATGCTGACCGTCTTGTCGGTGGCGGCGAACTTGTCGATCATCTCCGGCAACGGGGCGTCGGTCAGGGTGTCGGCGTAGTTGCACAGGAACATCGGCTCGTTCTCGACGTGCGCGCGGACGCGCATCAGCCGCTCACCGATCGTCGACTGGTGGCCGGTGTTGATGAACGTGATGTTCCAGTCGGTGATGTCGGAGGAGAACAACCGCACGTCACCGGCCCCGCCGGACATCGTGAAGTCGTTGGACAACGTCTCGTCGTAGTGCAGGAAGTAATCCTTGACCATGGTCGCGCCGTAGCCCAGGCACAGCACGAAATCGGTGTGCCCGTAGTACGCGTAATACCGCATCACGTGCCAGAGGAGCGGGCGCTCGCCGAGCAACGCCATCGGCTTCGGCACCGCGCTGCCGCCTTCGCGCATACGCATGCCGAGCCCGCCGCAGAAGAGGACGACCTTCACCGGCCTACACCACCTCGAGGTCGGGGATGGGGAAGACCAGGCGGCCGCCCCAGTCGCGGACATAGGAGAGCTGGGCGGTGATCTCGGCCCGCAGGTTCCAGGGCAGGACCACGACGAAGTCCGGCCGGTCGCGCTCGATGCGCTCCGGCTCGTGGATCGGGATGTGCGTACCGGGGAGGAACCAGCCCTGCTTGTGCGGTGAGCGGTCCACGGTGTACTCGATCAGGTCGGACCGGATGCCACAGTGGTTGAGCAGCGTGTTGCCCTTGCCGGGCGCGCCGTAGCCGACCACGCGCTTGCCCTCGGCCCGCGCAGCGAGCAGGAAACCGAGCAGGTCGCGCTTGATCGTGAAGACGCTCTTCTCGAACCCCCGATGACCCTCGAGCGTGTGCAGTCCCGCGGCCTCCTCCACATCCAGCAGCGCCTTGACCCGCGCGGTCGGCTCACCGGCCGCGTCGGCGTGCTTCGCGTGTACGCGCAGCGAACCGCCGTGTGTGCTCAGCTCCTCGACGTCGACCACGGTCAGCCCGGCGGTGGCCAGGGCCCGGCCGGCCGTCAGCAGCGACAGGTACTGGTAGTGCTCGTGGTAGATCGTGTCGTACTGCCGCTGCTCGATCAGCCGTAGCAGATGCGGGAACTCCAGGGTCACCAGCCCGTCCGGTTTGACGAGGGCGGCCAGTCCGGCGGAGAAGCCGACGATGTCCGGGACGTGGGCGTACACGTTGTTGCCGGCGACCAGATCGGCGCGGCCGACGCGAGCGGCGATCTCGGTGCCCGTCTCAGCTCCGAGGAACTGGACCTCGGTGCGGATCCCCTTGGCCCGGGCGACCTCGGCGATGTTCGCCGCAGGCTCGACGCCGAGCACCGGGACGCCCGCCGCAACGAAATGCTGCAGCAGGTAGCCGTCGTTGCTCGCGACCTCGGTGACGAGACTGTCCGGACCGAGCTTCAGCCGGTCGATCATCTCGTCGGCGTACCGCTTCGCGTGCGCCACCCAAGAGGTGGAATACGAAGAGAAGTAGAGGTAGTCCGAGAAGATGTTCTCGCCCGCCACATGGGCGGGGAGTTGGACCAGGAGGCACTGCCCGCAGATCCGGACGTGCAGGGGATAGAACGTCTCCGCCGAGTCGAGCCGGTCCGCTGGGACATAGCTTTCGCACAGAGGGGACATCCCCAGGTCGACAAAGGTCTCAGTGACGTCAGCCCCGCAAAGCCGACATTCCACCGTGTTCAGCGCGTTCAACGTCCCCCCAAGGGTGGTGGTGCCTGGGAATTCCCCGACTTTCTATCCAACGTTTCGGTTGCTCGGGGGCGTGAGTCGGCAAGCTGACAAGCGCCTAGACCCTGGTCGGAGCGGTTATCGACAATGTCGGTCGGTTGAGATTCCGAGGGGACTTCAGGGGATCATGCGCGTACTTCTCACAGGGCACGAGGGCTACATCGGCACCGTTCTGGCGGTGCGGCTGCGCGAGGCGGGGCATGACGTCGTCGGCCTCGACACCGGATACTTCGCGGACTGCGTCCTCGGCCCGGCCCCCGAACCGATCCCCGCGCTGCGGCTCGACCTGCGGGACGTCACCCCGGAGCCGCTGGCCGGCTTCGACGCGGTCATGCACCTCGCGGCTTTGTGCAACGACCCGATCGGCAACCTCAACCCCGAGCTCACCTACGAGATCAATCACCGGGCCTCGGTCCGGCTGGCCGACGCGGCCCGGGCCGCCGGGGTCACCCGGTTCCTGTTCTCGTCGTCGTGCTCGCTCTACGGTGCGGGGCTGGGCGATTCAGCCGACCGTCCCTTCCTCGACGAGAACGCGGGCTTCGCCCCGGTCACGCCGTACGGCGAGTCGAAGATCCTCTCCGAGCAGGACATCACCGGTCTCGCCACCGACGACTTCTCGCCCACCTTCCTGCGCAACGCGACGGCGTACGGGTTCTCGCCTCGGCTGCGCGGCGACATCGTGGTCAATGACCTGACCGCCTCGGCCCTGCTGACCGGCGAGGTCCGGCTGCTGTCGGACGGGCGCGCGTGGCGTCCGCTCATCCACGTCGAGGACATCGCCGCCGCGTTCGTCGCGCTGCTGGAAGCGCCGCGGGAAGTGGTGCACGGCAAGGCGTACAACATCGCGCAGACCAGCGAGAACTACCTGATCCGCGACGTGGCCGAGCTGGTCGCCGAGGTTGTGCCGGGCAGCCGGGTCACCTTCGCCGACAACGCCGCGACCGACCTGCGGGACTATCGGGTGAGCGGCGATCTCGTCGCCGCCGAGGTGCCGGGCTTCAAGCCACAGTGGACCGTACGCACCGGCGCCGAGCAGTTGCTGGAGGCGTACCAGCGCCACGGGCTGACCGAGGACGCCTTCCGCAGCCGGTTCCAGCGCATCCGGCGAATCCAGCAGCTCACCGGCGACGGCCGCATCGACGGCGAACTGCGCTGGAGCGCCTGATGACCGACTGCGTCGCGTGCGGCGCGGGCACCCTGGTCGAGTTCGCCGACCTGGGCGGGATCCCCGTCCTCTGCGGCGTGCACTACGCGACCCGGGATGAGGCGGTCGCCTCGCCGCTCGGCCGGATGGTCCTGGGCTACTGCGAGAACTGTGCGTACGTGCGGAATCTCGGCTTCGACCCGCGGATCATGGTCTACGACACGACCATGGACACGAACCTGCACCACTCGGCCGCGTTCCGCGGCTTCTCGACCGACCTGGTGGCCGGCCTGGCCGAGCGCCACGAGCTGGCCGGACGCCGCATCCTCGACATCGGCTGCGGTCAGGGTGAGTTCCTCCGTGAACTGTGCGAGCACACGGGGGCGACCGGGTTCGGCTTCGACCCGATGTACGCCGGCCCGCCCGGCTCCGATCCGTCGGGCGCGTTCTTCGTCTCCGGACGGGCGCCGCTGGACGAGCCGAGTCAGCTGCCGGACTTCGACTTCGTCACCTCCCGCCACTGGTTCGAGCACGAGGACGACCCGTACGCCTTCCTCACCGCGCTGCGTGAACGGGCCGGCGACCGGGAGGTACGCGGCTACCTCGAGGTCCCCGACGCGGGGTACGACCTCGCGACCGCCGGCTGGGAAGTCATCTACCCGCACGTGTCCTACTTCGACTCCGTGGCCCTCGCCGCGATCGTCGAACGCGCGGGCTGGCACGTGATCGCCGAGGGCACCTGGTTCAGCGGCATGTTCCGGTACATCGAGTTCTCGACCCGCCCCTCTCGCCCGTTCGGCCCGGATCGCACGTCGGCCCGGGACCGGCAGCTGCTCGCGATCCGTGGTTTCGCCGAGCGCCACCGCCGGGAGCTGGACCGCTGGCACACGACTCTGGCCGCGTTGCGGGACACCGGGCAGCGTCCGGTGCTCTGGGGCGCCGGCTCCCGGGGCGTGCAGTTCCTGACCCAGGTCGATCCGAAGGTCGAGCTGTCGGCGGTCGTGGACGTGAACCCGCGCAAGTGGGGCCGGTTCCTGCCGGTCACCGGTCATCGGGTCGATCCGCCGGAGAGCCTGCGGGAGATCCAGCCGGGCGCGGTCGTCATCACCAACCCGGCCTACACCGACGAGATCGCGCGATCGCTGGCCGAGCTGGGCCTCGACGCCCAGATCCTCACCGCGTAGGCCGCCGTCGTCCTGCGCCTCCACGACTTTTCCCAACCAAGGAGCGTCGCCATGCAGGCAAGCTCAGCCGTCTCCGGCAAACCCGTGCAGTATCGCGTCGGCCAATGGGTCGAAGTGCTCAGCGCCGACGAGATCATGGCGACGCTGGACGACAACGGCGACGTGGACGCCCTGCCGTTCATGCCGGAGATGCTCCAGTACTGCGGTCGCCGGCTCCGGGTGGGCAAGGTCGCCAACAAGGTCTGCGACACGATGACCCGCAGCGGCATGCGCCGGATGGACGACGCCGTGCACCTGCTCGGTGTCCGGTGCGACGGCTCCCAGCACGGCGGCTGTCAGGCGTCCTGCCTCGTCTATTGGAAGACCGACTGGCTCAAACCGGTTGAGGACGGGTCGGCCGATGGTGTGCCGGTCGAGCCGATCGAGGCCGATCACAAGGTCTTCGTCCAACTGACCGAACGCGCTCAGGCGATCGCCGCCGACGGCACCGAGATTTATCGTTGTCAGGCGACGGAGATCCTGCGCGCGGCGCCGGATGTGCTGCCCCTGCTGGACTTCGGGCAGTACGTCGACGACGTGCGTACGGGGAACGCCGGAATCGTCGCGGTCAGCCGGGCGTTCCTGGTCGGCTTCTTCAACCGCTACCAGCAGTTCAGCGCCCGCGCCCTCCCGAGATGGCTGCGGATCCGGGGCGGCCTGACGTGGGGCTTCCTGCGCGGGTCGGACGGGCCCACGCCGACCGGCCGCACCGACCTGCAGCCCGGTGAACTGGTCCGCATCAAGTCGAAGGAGGAGATCATGAAAACGCTCAACGCCGATCTCCTCAACCGCGGACTCGGGTTCGACGCGGAGATGGCCCGGTTCTGCGGGCTGACCGCGCGAGTGCTGCGGCGGATCGACACGATCGTCGACGAGAACACCGGCAAGATGCTGCGGATGAAGAGCCCCTGCATCGTCCTGGAGGGCGTGGTCTGCGAAGGGGCGTTCAGCGCCAACTGTCCCCGGGCGATCACCGCCTACTGGCGGGAGATCTGGCTTGAGCGAGTGGAGCCCGTGCGAGCATGACGACGACGGTGACCGAGGAAGAGCAGCCGGGCGGCCTCCGCCGGTTGGCCGGTAAGGGGCTGAGCTGGAGTCTCCTCGGCACCGTGGGTACCAAGATCGCGTCGTTCGGGGTGGGGCTGATCCTGGCCCGGCTGCTGACCCCGGCCGACTTCGGGGGCTTCGCGGTCGCGTCGGCGGTGGCGTTCTTCGCCACGCACATCAGCGACATGGGCATCATCGCCGGCGTCGTGCAGTGGCGGGGCCTCAAGGGTGAGCGGCACCGGGACGAACTCGGTCAGCTGCTCCAGGTCGCGCCGTCCGCGACCAGCCTGGCGCTGTTGTTCAGCGTCGCCATCTACGGCGCCGTCTGGATCGGCGCGCCCGGCCTCGGCGCCCTAGCCGGGGGCGACGTCGACGCGGCGAACCTCATCCGGCTGCTCAGCGTGGCCGTGCTCATCGACGGGCTGACCGCCGTGCGGGCCGCCGCGCTGATGCGCCGCTTCCAGCAGGACAAGCTGACCAAGGCCAACTTCGCCGGGTTCGTCGCGTCCGCGGTGCTGTCGATCGCCCTGGCGCTGGCCGGGGCGGGTGCGTACGCCTTCGCCGTCGGGCAGGTCGCCGGGGCGGCCGTCACCGGCCTCATGGTCATGGCGTACGCGAAGCTGAACTACAGCCTCGGCCTGGACCGGAAGATCGTCGGCGCGCTGATGAAATTCGGCCTGCCATTGACGGCCAGCATGGGTGTGGAGGCCGTCGTCACCAATGCCGACTACATCATCGTCGGCCGCTACCTCGGCGGCGTGGCCCTCGGCTACTACCTGCTGGCCTTCAACATCTCCGGATGGGCGCAGGGCATCGTCGGGTCGGCTATCCGCTACGTCTCGATCGCCGCGTTCTCTCGGCTCGCCGGGCGTGGCGACGACTCGTTCGCGCGCGGCGTACAGAAGTCGTTGAAGCTGCTCATCCTCGGCGTCGTCCCGATCTGCGTCCTGATGGCGGTGCTGGCGCCGCAACTCGTGCACGTCCTGTACGGGCCGAAGTGGCTGCCCGCCGTCATCGTGCTCCAGTTCCTGACCGTCCTCACCGGCGTACGCCTGGTGACCTCGTTCGCCCTCGACACGCTCGCCGGGGCCGGTATCAGCCGGTCGGCCCTCTGGGTCAACCTGGGCTGGACCGTCGCCCTCGTGCCGACGCTGATCATCGCGACGCAGGTGGACGGCACCCGGGGAACGGCGATCGCGCACGGAGTGGTCAGCCTGCTGGTCGCGTTGCCGCTGTGCGGGATCGCCCTGCGTAAGGCGGGCGTCCACCTATGGCCGGTCGTCCGGTCGGCCGGTCGGCCGCTGCTGGCCGGGGCCGTCGCCGGAATCGCAGCGCACTTCGTCGTCGCCTGGACCGGTCTGCCGCCCGCCGCCGATCTGGTCGCCGCCGGAGCGGCCGGAGCCGTCTTGTACGTCGCCGTCGCGATCGGGCCGAGCACGCTGCGGCGGTGGGCTGCTCGCCTGTCCCAGAAGCCGGCCGATGCGCTCACCTGACCCTGAACGGCGGCAAGCATGAGAGCCTTCCTCGCCGTGGCCCTGGCGCCGCACGCGAACGACCGATTCCGGCAGCCTTCCGCGGCCGCGCTGACCTGTCTCACCGACACGTTCGACGAGGGCTTCGACGGCGTGAACGTCGCCGTCGACCGGACCGACGTGACCGCCACCGGCTGGGTCGCGTTCGCCGGAACCGAGGAGTTCGACGACCTCGGGCCGACCGCGTTCACCGTGCGGCTCAGCCGCCTGCTGCGTACGCGTGAAGCTGATTTGTCCACATCGGACCTCGCGGCGATGATGCTCCGGCCGCGGGCCCTGGTGCACTTGTTGCCCCCGTTCGCCGCCGCGCATCGGAGCGAGGACGGCGTGCTCCGAGTGGCCACCGATTGGCTCGGCTACCGGCAGCTCTACTGGTGGCAGGGCCATGGCGTGGCCGCGGTCTCGACGAGCGCGCGGGCGCTGGCCGTCCTGTCGGGCGCGGGCCTGGACCGGACCGGTCTCGGGGCGCAGGCGATGATCGGCTGGCAGATCGCCGACCGCACCCCGTTCGCGGGCGTACGCGCGATGCCCCCGGCGTCCATCGCGACCCTCTCCGACGGCGCCGTCCGCATCGACTGGTACGCCGACCCGTTCGACCAGACGGCGCCAGCGCCGAGCCTGGACGCGGCGGTGGACGAGATGGCCGCGATTCTCAGCACCTCGTTGTCGGTGTACCTGGACGCCCACCCGGAAGCGGTGCTCCAACTGACCGGGGGGCACGATTCACGCATCCTGCTTGGCGCGGTCCCCGAGAAGCAGCGGCGTGGCCTCCGCGCGTTGACACTCGGTGCGGACACCAGCCCGGACGTGGTGGTCGCGGCCAAACTGTCCGAGCGGTACGGCTTGCGGCATCAGGTGCTGCACCTGGACGACGTCGCCGCGCCGACGCCCGAGGAGGCGCATTCGCTCGCCCTGCGGGCCGCCCGCGCCCTCGAATGTCAGGCCAGCCCGATGGCCCTCGCCCCGTTGCTGGGTGTCGAGGCTCGCCTGGCGCAGGGGCACCGCCTGTCCGGTCTCGGCGGTGAAGTCGCCCGCGGCTTCTATTACGCGGGGCAGCCGGTCGGCGCGGAGATGACGGCGAAGCTCGTCGACCGGCTGGCCCACTGGCGGATCTTCGCCAACGAGGCGGTCGAGGAGGCCGCGCTGGACCCGGACTTCCGGGCCGAGGCGCTGGCCGAGACGCTCGGCACGCTGACGGAGATCTTCGAGCCCGGCGACTGGCTGCGTTCGACCGACGCGTTCTACCTGTATCACCGGATGCACCGGTGGTCCGGCGCGCACGGCACGGTCGCGGCGGTACGGCGGGACGCGGTCAACCCGATGTTCGACCACCGGTTCATCGAGCTGGCGCTCGCCGTGGCGCCTGGCGACAAACGGGAGTCGTTGCTGCTCGGCCGATTGATGAGCCGGCTCGACCCGGAGCTGGCCCGCATCCCGCTCGACACCGGGCTCACCCCGGCACGGCTGGGCGTACGCGATCTGTCGACGCGTGTCGCGATCGCCACCGTGACGGCCCGCCAGGTCGCCCGCAAGGTACGCCAACGGCTGGTGCACGGGCGCCGGGCGCAGTTCGGCGCGGCCTCCTTCGCCGACCTGGTGCTGAGTCACTGGCGTACTGATCCGTCGGCTTGCGCCGCCCTCTACGACCAGCCGATCCTGCGGCGGGACTGGCTCGACGGCCTGCTCGCGGGTACGCACTCCGCCGAGGCGACCACGATGGCGTACCTGGTCAACCTGCTGGCCCTGCCGAAGTGACCTACCGCTGCTGGTAGACCCGGATGTAGTCGACTTCGAGGCGGCGGGTCAGCGTCGGGTCGGTCAGCCCGACGTTCCAGCGCCGTTGCCAGTTGTTGTCGACCATCATGTGCAGGATGAGCTGCATCGGCTCCTTGGCGATCTGTGCCTTGACGGTGAACTGCCCGCACTTCTTGCCGTCGATGTACCAGGCGATGTGGTCGGGCTGCCAGTCGACGCCCATCCGGACGAAGTTCTTGGAGTAGTCCTTCACCGCGCACTTGCCGTTGTTGTGCTTGCCGGTGTTCGGCGTGTACGACTGGTCGCGCCCGGCATAGTGGTACGTCATGTACATGGTCGACGGGTCGTCGCCCAGCAGTTCCAGGATGTCGATCTCGGTCTGGTACTCGTAGTCCCGGTTCGTCGGCAGCATCCAGAACGCCGTGAAGAACCCCTGGGTCGCCGGGAACTTGATGCGCGCCTCGACGTAGCCGTAGGTGAAGGCGTACAGGTAGTCGGCGCCGCTCGTCGCCTTGGGCCGCGCCGTCGACAACAGGCCTGCCTTGTAGGTGCACCTGCCGTTCTGGCAGGCGGAGTCGGTCCGGGCGGGGGACAGCGGAGCAGCCGTCAGCTTGGCGGTGCCGCCGGAGACCGTCACCTGCGACGGCTGGTAGTGCTCCCGGCCTTCGTTGAAGGTCGACGTGCAGTCGCCGCTGTTCCAGTCGAAGCACGGCGTGAGCTTGGTGTGATCGTAGTCGGACCCGGAGAACTCCTCGCTGAAGGTCAGCTTCCAGGTCTTCCCGGGGGCGGCCGGCGCGGGCACCCCGGCCGGCTGGGCCGCCGGCGACTTCGAGGGCGCGGTCGACGGTGACGCCGAGAGCGACGGACTGACGTTCGCCGACGGAGTCGCGGGCGTCGGAACGGAGGCGATGGGTGATCCTGGCGTCGGCCCGTCGGCGAAACCGGCCGAATTCGTGCCCGGCCGGGATAGTGCGTACGCGCCCGCTCCGAGCAGCAGTACGCCGACGACCGCGGCGGCGACCGCCCACCAGAGGCGGGCGGTGCGACGGGGCGGCTCAGGGGGCGTCATGACGCCGCCGACCGTACCAGCAATCAATCATGATCATTGTCCCCTGTCGGATTTCGGCTGGATGGGTACCCCGGAGCATGCGATGTAGTTTCCTAAGTCGTTCGGACAACGAGTCCGGCGACACCGAGCGAGCGAAGGGATAGCGTGCCGCCGTGCGCCCGTCACAACCGCCACCGCTTCGCCGGAAACCCTGGTACGACCGATATCGCCGTGCCGTGCTCGCCGGAGCCTCGGTGCTGGTGATCGTCGGCGCCATCGGGGTCGCGTACGCCGTGCAACGACCGGCCGGCGAGGGTGGAGTGGATGCCGGAGCCTCGGCGTCGGTCTCGGCCGGCGTCTCGGACGGGTCGTCGTCGGTCTCGGGATCGCCGTCGCCCTCGGGCACGAAGTCGCCTTCCGCGACGACGACGCCGAAACCGAGTGCCACGACCAGACTTCCCTCCGCCGCCGGCGGCCCATGGCCGAACGCCTCCAACACCGGTGTGCCGGCGGGCACCGAGCTGACCACCTACAGCGGGCCGTGCCAGATCAGGACGGCGGGGACGGTGATCGACGCGAAGACCGTCAACTGCACCCTCGAGGTGCGGGCGGCCAACGTCACGATCAAGCGCAGCAAGATCAACGGCCGGGTGGTCCTGGACACCGACATCAGCGGATCGAGCAAGTGGTCCTACACGCTGGTCGATTCCGAGGTCGACGCCGGCCTGGTCCAGCTGCCCGCCGTCAGCTACGGCAACATGAAGGTGATCCGCACCGAGGTCCGCGGCGGCGCCACCAGCGTCCAATGCGGCGAACACGCGATCAGCTGCACGGTCGAGGACTCCTACCTCCACGGGCAGCGCATCCCGGACGACGCCGCCTGGCATCTGGGCGGGTTCCTCTCCAACGGCGGGAAGAACATCCGCATCCGTCACAATTACATCTTCTGCAGCCCTCCGGCCAACTCCGTCGGCGAAGGCTGCACCGGTGACCTGAACCTGCTCGGCGACTTCGCGACCATCTCGGACGTCCTGATCGACAGCAACTTCCTGGCCGCCGGCACGGGCATGTCCTACTGCCTGTACGGCGGCGACGCGTCGAGCAAGCCCTACCCGCACGCCGACCACGTCGTGGTGATCAACAACGTCTTCCAGCGCGGCTCCAACCGCAAATGCGGGGCTTACGGCCCGGTGACCGGATTCAACAAGAACGGGACCGGAAACCAGTGGTCGAACAACAAGTGGGACGACGGGTCGACCGTTCCGCCCGAGAACTAGTCGCCAATCCGTCATTCGGGGCTGACCCGGTGGACGGCCCGAGAGAATTGCCTCGCTATGACCATCGCAGAGACCGCCCCCGAAGCCAGCGCCACCGAAACGATCGGGCGGCAGGCGACGCGTGGGCTGAAGTGGAGCCTCGCGGGGACGCTGGTGAACAAGGCCGGGTCGTTCGCGCTCGGCCTCGTGCTCGCCCGTCTGCTCGCGCCGGCGGATTTCGGCGTCTTCGCCGTCGCCTTCGCCACGATGCAGCTCGTCATGGTCGTCAACGACGTCGGCCTCATCGCCGCCACTGTGCAGTGGCGTGGCGCCCTGGAGGAGGTCTCGGCCACCGCCACGGTGCTCGCGATGGCCTTCAGCATCCTCATCTACCTGGGATTCTGGGTCGCCGCCCCGATCATCGCGGAGGTCTCGGCGGTGCCGCAGGCCACCGGGGTGATCCGGTTGCTCACCGTGGTCATCCTCATCGACGGCGCCACCGCGGTCCGGAGCGCCGCGCTGATGCGTACCTTCCGGCAGGACAAGCTCATCCAGGCCAATCTCATCGGCATGGCGGTCAATGCCGCGGTCGCCGTCCCGCTCGCGCTCGGCGGCGCGGGAGCGTACAGCTTCGCCGGCGGGCTCGTCGCTGGGACCGCGGTTACCGGAGTCCTGGTCTTCTTCTGGGCGGCGGTCCCGCTGCGGGTCGGGTTCGATCGCGCGGTCGCCCGGCGGCTCATGGCCTTCGGCATCCCGCTCGCGGCCAGTCTCGGCGTCGAGGCCGTGCTGATCAACGCGGCCTACATCATCGTGGGGCACTTGGCCGGCGCCACCGAGCTCGGCTATTACCTGCTGGCCTTCAACATCTCGACCTGGGCGCTGAGCATCCTGTCCAGCGCGGTGCGGTACGTTTCGGTCGCCGGGTTCTCCCGGCTGTCCGAAGTAGACTCCGAGACCCTCTCCGCTGGAGTGCAGGCCTCGCTGCCCACGCTGGTCACCGTCCTGGTGCCGATCGCGGTGCTCATGGCCGTGCTCGCCGGCCCACTCATCGCGGTCCTCTACGGGGCGAAATGGTCCGCGGCCGCGCCGGTGCTGCCCTTCCTCATGCTCCTCACAGTGGTACGCGTCCTGACGGGATTCGCGCTGGACATCCTCATCGGAGCGGGCGCGACCAAGGCGGCGCTACGCCTCTACCTGATCTGGGCGGTCGTGCTGATCCCGGCGCTGATCTTCGCCACCACAGAGGGCGGCATCACCGGGGCCGCCGTCGCGCATGCCGTGGTGGGACTGTGCGTCGCACTGCCGGTCACGGTCGTCTCGCTGCGCCGGGTCGGCGTACGCCTCAAGCCCGTCGGCCCGAAGCTGCTTCGTCCGGTGCTCGGCGGCCTCGTCGCCGGGGCGCTCGCCTGGCTCGCCTGGTACGCCATCGAGGACCCGGCGATCGTGGTGCTCGGCGTCGGCGGCGTCGCCGGGCTGGCCGCGTACGCGGTCTTGGGTGTCGGCGCGGCCCAGCTCCGCCGGCTGCGTGGTTCGGTTCGTGGAAAGGAAGCATGACGTGCTGATCTCGGTCTGCCTGCCGGTCCGCAACGGAGCGGAGCGCATCGCGTCGGTGGTGAAGTCGATCCGCGCCCAGGAGCACACCGAGCTGGAACTGATCATCTCCGACAACGCCTCGACCGACGACACCGAAGGCGTCTGCCGGGAGCTGGCCGCCGCCGACGAGCGCATCCGGTACTTCCGGCAATCGGAGAACGTCGGGCTGCTGAACAACTTCATCTTCGCCGGGCGGCAGGCCCGGGGCACGTTCTTCCGCTGGGTCGGCGACGACGACTGGCTCTCCCCGCACTGCCTGTCGCGGGCGCTGGCCGAGTTCGAGCGGGACGAGCGGCTGATCCTGGTGACGATGGGCGTCCAGTTCGAGCTGGAGAACGGCGTCACTGAGACCGCCCCCTACCACGGGACCGCGCTGGCCTCGGACGATCCGGTCGAGCGGCTGGGCGAGATGCTGCGTCTGCTCAACACCAGCTATGCGCTGATCGACCCGCTCTACGGGCTGATGCGCCGCGAGACGATCATCCCGATTCCGCGGCGCAACATGCTCCGGGAGGATCAGATCTTCGCCGCGAAGATGGCGCTGGCCGGACCGTGGGGACACGTCGGCGAGGTTCTCGGCCGCCGTGGCTGGCGCGACGAGAGCCGCAAGGTGCTCGGCCGGCGGTTGGGCGTACCGGCGTGGACGGCGCACGCCGCGACCACGTTGCAGGGCGTCGAGCTGATGCGCTGGGTCAACACCGTCGATCACCTGGAGCCGGAGCAGCGCCGCCGGGCGCGGGCGCTCGTCTACCGCTGGTACGCGGGCCGGCAGCGCCGTGACTGGGGCAACCGGGGCAAGAAGCTCGCCCGCCTGGCGGGAGTGGCTAGAGCTTAGCGATGACGGCGGCCGCAGCGACGGGGTCGCCGCCGAGGTGGAACTGGTTCAACCCCAGCACTTCCCGCCACTTGTGCAGCTGCTCCGCGCAGTGCGCGGCCGGCCCGTGCAGGACTGCCGGGCTGGCCGCCAGCACCTGTGGATCGACGCCCTGAGCGAGGCTGGAGGTCCACCGCTGGGCATCCGGCACGTCGGTCACGTCGAGGGACAGCACGCTGAGTTGGACGTCCAGAATGGACGGATCGCGACCGGCGGCGGTCGCGCCGGCTCGGGCCCACGCGATCTTCTCGGCGACCCGGTCCTCGGTCAGGTCGAGCACGGCTGAACCGGCGGCGGCGTCCGGCTTGAGACTCGGGTTCACTCCGACGATGTCGGCCAGGCGCCCGGCCAGCCCCAGTACCTTCCGGCTGCCGCCGCCGACGAGGATCGGCGGATGCGGCCGTTGGACCGGTTTGGGCAAGCCGTCCAGCTCGGTGATGCGATAGTGCGTCCCCTCGAAGGTCAGCGGTTCGGCGGCGAAGAGCCCCTTGACGACCTGCACGGACTCGGCCAGCCGCGCCACGCGTACCCCTGGGGTGTCGAGCTGGAGACCGGCGGCCTGGTAGTCGCCCGGAAGCCAGCCCGCGCCGAGCCCGATCTCCACCCGCCCGCCGGACAGGACGTCGAGCGTGGCCATGGCCTTGTGGAGCAGGACGGGATGGCGATAGTCGTTGCCGAGGACGAGGCTGAGCACGCGCAGGGTGGTGGCGGCCTCAGCCGCTGCGGTCATCGCGACGATCGGCTCCATCACCCAGCCCTGCGTGAAGTGGTCGGAGACGGCGACCGTGTGGAAACCCAGGTCTTCCAGCCGACGCAGCTCGGCCCGCCACTGCGGCGGCGGCACGGTGAGCCGAGGCATGGGGGCGATGAAACGGAACGGGCGGGTCACCGCGCCACCTCCGGCCGGTAGGCGCCGCCGAGGAACCAGCGCGTGGTGGAGGTCCGGATCTGCGGCTCGGGATGGGTGAGCCGCCAGACGGCGCCGCACAAGCCCAGCGAGAGGGCCATGACCACGGCGTAGGTCGTGAAGCTGAGCGAGTCGAAGGTGCCCGCCACCAACAGCGCCATGACCTGGGTGGAGAGGACCACCGCGCAGAGGTGCTTCTCGGCGTCGTTCGCCGAACGCTTGAGTGCCCGGTACGCCAGGACGATGCCGGTGATGTGCAGCGCGGCCAGCGCGACGACTCCGAAGACCCCGTTCGTGAGCAGCGTGACCAGCCACTGGTTGTCCAGGATCTGGTATTGCGGCGGGATCCAGGTGCCGGTGCCCCGGCCGAGCCACGGGTGTTGCCCGACGTACGCGAACACCATGGGATAGCGCTCGTAGCGGGCGGAGACGGAGGAGTCGTCGGA
This sequence comes from Hamadaea sp. NPDC050747, assembly GCF_040654195.1. Classification (NCBI taxonomy): domain Bacteria; kingdom Bacillati; phylum Actinomycetota; class Actinomycetes; order Micromonosporales; family Micromonosporaceae; genus Hamadaea; species Hamadaea sp. NPDC050747. Next base: position 16,189 of record NZ_JBFAHM010000018.1, on the reverse strand, counting down.
GGCGTTGGAGAAGATGGAGAACAGCGTCCGGTAGAGCCCTGGGCTCACCGCGGCGAGCACGCCCAGCAGGCCGACGCTGAGCACGGCGACGTTGAAGCGCATGCGCCAGTTCCACACGGGGACCAAGCACATGAACATGACGCCGATCGCCAGAATCCCCGTACGCGAGATGGTGGCGCCGACACCGGCCGCGATCAGCGCCGCCGACACCAGCGAGAGCTGCTTCTGCCAGCGCTTCTCGCCGAATCGCGCGACGTGGACGGCGTAGGGGAGGGCGAGGGCGAGGACGGTGGCCAGTTCGATGTAGTGCGCGGTCGTGCCGGCGACCCGGTAACTGCTGCCCCGCATCATGAAGCCGAGGGCGTCGTACTTGGACTGCAGACCCGGGATGATCAGGTACTGCGTCAGGTCCACCGAGAACATGTACTGCATCAGGCCGATGACGGCCATCAGCGCGGCCACCACCACGACGACGTTGACCACCGCGCGCAGCCGCTCCCAGTTCGGCAGGCCGTCGGCGGTCATGAGGATGATGCCGGCGAGCGCGCAGAAGAAGAGCAGCGACCGGTCCGCGCCATTCGCCTCCATCGTGGTCAGTCCGCGCATGAAGCCGACCGCGTAGGAGAGCAGGACGCTCATCATGAAGAAGACGAGTGCCCACCGCAGCGGCTGCGGACCCCGCATCGACAGATGCGTGGTGAACCGGGTGATGAACCACCAGCCGAACAGGCCGAGCGCCATGATGAGGCCGGGCCGGGCGAGGTCGGTCATGCCGGGGACGATCAGGTTGAACGGGATGAGCCCGATCGCGACGATCATCAGGCAGAGGACCAGCGGGGCGTCCACCTTGCCCACCCGGCGCCGGGTGGCGTAGGTCCGGCCCGCGACGAACGAGGGCTCCAGATCCGCCCGGTGGCCGGCGGGCTGAGTCGCCGCCCGCTCGGCCAGTCCGTCGGTCACTCTTTGCTCGGCCAGGCCGACGGCCGCGGGATTTCGGCCCCGTTCATCGGGGTGAACGACGGCAGCACCAGCGTCGCGTCCTCGACCTCGGGCTTGTCCTCGTCGCCGTGCTCGGGATCGGAGATGTCGGTCGGCTCGATCACGTCGTCGACCGTCCGATACACGACGGGCTGGTCACCGGACCAGGCCGGCGAATCGTCCGGGGGAGAGCCGCCGGACGGCCCGGCCGTCGTGATCGCGCGGGGTCGGTACAGCGTGCCGACGCTGCTCAGGCGTACGCCGGAAGCCATGCCCACGGCGCGTTCCCGGGCCGCCGCCAGCTCGGTCGACGACATCGCGCTCGCCCGGCGCTTGGCGCGCGACCGCAGGAGCGCGTCGAACCCGACGGTCGCCGCGACGGTGAGCATCAGCCCGGCCGCGAACACCGCGACGAGTGCGCGCTTGACGTTGGAGTTCGACTTCTCGACGTTGGTGCCCTGGTCGAGCCGCCGGGCGGCGATCAGGTCGGCGTCGATCACATGCTCGTTCTTCTGCAGCTTGGTGACGCTCTCGGTGAACCGGGCGACCAGCTCGTCAGAGGTGCCGGCGGCCTGTGCCTTGGTCTTGCCGACCGCTTCGATCTTCACCATCGGGCTGTCGCCGCCCATCTCGAAGGTGAACGAGTCGGTGTAGCCCGCGGCCTTCATCGCCTCGACGACGGACTGCTCCTGCACCGTCACGATCGCGGCGTTGCCCAGCGTCTGCAGGCCCTGGCCGAGCCACGGGTTCACCTGCACGCGAACCGGCTCGCCGACCTTCGCCGGAACCGGCGGAGCCGGCTGCACGAGCTGCACGTAGGCGGTGGCGATGTAGTCCGGCTTGACCGCGCTGAAGGTCAGAACCGTCAGCCCCGTGGTCAGCAGAAGCATCGGCACGGCGACCACCCAGTTCCGGAAGAGCACCTTCGCGAGGTCCCAGAAGTCCACCGTCTTCCTTCCATAGATCGGCATGGATCGCATCAGCGAGCGTCGCGATTCGCGTCCACCGTGGGCGCAGCTTGCGTCGATGTAGGTCGCGGCCGAGGTGAGCAGGTGTCTAGCAGCTCGATCGTAAAGGAGCGGGCCCCATGATGGCATGGCCCGACCAGGCGTGAAGCAATCTTGACCGTGTCGGCTTGCGGACATTCGGTCCGCCCGATTCGCCGATGGCCCGTTGAGTCGACGAAACCCCACGATCTAACGGTCCCGGTCGGCCGCGGCTCGACCTGACCGAAGAACGATAGGCGATTCATTGCGCAGCTCAGATGCCCTCGGTGCATCGACAATCTTGATTAACGTGCACGGTATCGGGCCGACCGACCGCGAACTCGCGCCGGGTGAGGACCGGACCTGGGTGAGCGTCCAGCAGTTCGAGCAGATGCTCGATCTGGCGGTTCTGCGCGACCACGTCCGGATCACCTTCGACGACGGAAACGCGTCCGATCTGGAGATCGCCCTGCCGCGCCTGCTCGAGCGTGGGCTGACCGCGGAGTTCTTCGTGCTCGCCGGGTTGCTGGGGGAACCGGGCCGGCTCGACGCCGCCGGCGTACGCGAACTGGCCAAGGCGGGGATGCCGGTCGGCTCGCACGGCTGGGCGCACCGGGACTGGCGTCGCGTCGACGAAGCGCAGGCACGCGAGGAGTTCCAAGAGGCGCACCGCGTCCTCGGTGACCTGCTGGGGGAGCCGGTGGACACCGTCGCGATCCCGTTCGGCTCCTACGACCGGCGGGTTCTGCGGCGACTGCGGCAGGCCGGCGTACGCCGGGTGTACAGCAGCGACGGCGGGCCGGCCAAGCCGTCGTCGTGGCTGCAGCCCCGCAACAGCCTGCACCACGACATGGACGCCGCCTGGCTCGCCGCCGTCATCGACGGGAAACCCGGCGTCGCCCACCGGGCCCGGCGCTTGGCCGCGCGCACGGTGAAGCGGTTCCGGGGTGCGCCGGCGGAGCCGAAGGGCGGCGTCCGATGAGGATCGCCGTCGTCATCGTCACCTACAACAGCGCCGACGTCCTCGCCGACTGCTTACGCTCGCTCGAAGGCCAGCGCGACGTCGACATCGTCTCCGTCGTGGTCGCCGACAACGCCTCGCGGGACGACTCGCTCGCCGTCGCCAAGAACACCGATCTCCCGGTCGTTCCGCTGGCGATGGGGCGGAATGCCGGGTTCGCCGCCGGGATCAACGCCGGGGTGGCCGCCGTGGCGGTGGACTACGACGCCGTCATGGTGCTGAACCCGGACTGCCGTCTGGAGGCCGATACGCTGGCCCGGCTCGCCGCGACGCTGCAACGCAGCACCTGCGGCATCGCGGTGCCGAAACTGTTGAACGAGGACGGCTCCTTCCAGCCGTCCCTGCGGAACGAGCCGACGATCAGGCGGGCGTTCGGTGAGGCGTTCCTCGGCCGGATCGCCGGTCGGCTGCCCGGTTTCGGTGAGCTGATCACCGATCCGCGGGAGCGCGATCTGCCCGGCGCGTACTCGTGGGCCACCGGGGCGGCGATGCTGATCTCGGCGGCGGCACTAAGCGACGTCGGCCCGTGGGACGAGAGTTTCCTGCTTTACAGCGAGGAGACCGACTTCGCGCTGCGGGCGGCCGATCGGGGCTGGACGCTGTGGTACGAGCCGGCCGCTGAGGTCCGCCACATCGGCGGCGAGCAGCAGACCAATCCAACTCTCAACGCGCTCAGCGTGGTCAACAAGGTGACTCTCTATCGCCGCCGGCATTCGGTCCTTGCCGGTGGGGCGTACTTCCTGATCGTCCTCGCGGGCGAGGCCCTGCGGGCCGCCCTCGGCCGACGCCGGGCGCGCGCCGCCGTGGTCGCGCTGGTGCGGCCGTCCCGGCGACTACGAGCGCTCGTGACGTGAGCTGACGGCCACTGTCGATCTGGGGGGATGCGATGCCGATCACGATGCACGACTTCGACGAGCTGACCGCACGGCAGCTCGACGCCTGGCATGCCCTGCGGGCGGCCAACACCCGGTTGGACAGCCCGTACTTCCATCCGGGCTTCGCCGCGGCGGTGCACGCGGTGGGCGTACCGGTGCGGGTCGCCGTGGCGACCGACCCCGCCGGTGAGGTCCAGGCTTTGCTGCCCACTCACCGCGACGGCGGTGAGCTGCGCCCGGTCGGCTGGCCGGGCGCCGACTTCCAAGGCCCCGTCTGCGCGCCCGGCTTCCGGATCGCGCCGCTCGAGCTGCTCGCCGGAGGGGTACGCGGATACGCGTTCGACCACCTGCTCGTGGACGACGAAGACGGGACGGGTGAGGAGTTCACGCCGTGGATCGAGTCCCGGCGGCCGTCGCCCTATCTCGACGTCACCGGCGGGCTCGACGGCTACCTGGGCCGGGCGTCCAGCAGCGGCAAGAGCAACATCGGGCAGGCGCGCCGCCACACGGCGAAGACGGAGAAGGCGTACGGGACGGTGCGGTTCGCCGCCGACGTCGTCGACGACGCCGCCCTCGAGCAGCTCATCGAGCTCAAACGCGGGCAGTACGCCGCCACCGGCGCCGCCGACTACTTCGCCGATCCGCGCCGGGTGCGGCTGGTGCGGTCGTTGCTGCGTACGCGGGATCCGGAGTTCGCCGGGATTCTGTCCACTCTGCACGCCGGCCCCCGTCTCGTCGCCGCGCACTTCGGCCTGCGGGCGGGCGGCGTCCTGCACTGGTGGTTCCCCGTCTACGACCCCGAGTTCGCCCGGCTGGCCCCGGGCTGGATGTTGCTCCGTGAACTGGTGGCGGCCGCGCCCGGCCTCGGCGTCACCCGCATCGACCTCGGCCGGGGCGAGGACGAGTACAAGCGCCGGGCCAAGACCGGCGAGATGGTCGTCGCCCAGGGTCTGGTCACTCGTAGTTCGGCCCGTCGCGTCCTGCGCCGCCTGCACGGAACCGTCGTCGGCGCCGCCAAGTCGTCCCCGCTCGGCCCCGGCCTGCGCCGCGCGGTCCGGGTGATCAAGGGGACGACCCGTTCCCAGGAAGGCAAGTGATATGAGGATCAGCGTCATCGGCCTCGGCTACGTGGGCAGCGTCTCCGCCGCCTGCCTGGCCGCACGCGGTCACGAGGTGGTGGGCGTCGACGTCAGCCCGGTCAAGGTGGAGCTCATCAGCCGGGGCCAGGCGCCCGTCGTCGAGGAGCGGATCGGTGAGCTGACCGCCGAGGTGGTCGCGTCGGGCGCGCTGCGGGCGACGGTCGACCTCGCGTCGGCGATCCACGCGACCGACGTGTCCCTGATCTGTGTCGGTACGCCGTCCGCGCCCAGCGGCAGCCTGTCGACGGAGTACCTCGAACGGGTGTCGGCCGAGATCGGCGAGGCGCTGGCCGGGGTGGACCGCTGGCACACGGTCGTGTTCCGGAGCACGATGCTGCCGGGCACCTGCGAATCGCTGCTCATCCCGTTGCTGGAGAAGGCCTCCGGACGCACCGCCGGGGTCGACTTCGGCGTCGCGTACAACCCGGAGTTCCTGCGCGAGGGCTCGAGTGTCCGGGACTTCCTGGACCCGCCGAAGACCGTGATCGGCGAGTACGACACGGTGAGCGGCGACGTCGTCGCCGCGCTCTACGAGGGCCTGCCGGGCGAGGTGTTCCGGGTGCCGGTGGCGGTGGCCGAGATGGCCAAGTACGCGGACAACTCGTTCCACGGCTTGAAGATCGCCTTCGCGAACGAGATGGGCGCGATCTGCCGGGCGCTGGGCGTGGACTCGCACCGGATGATGGACGTCTTCCTGGCCGACCGCAAGCTCAACATCAGCCCGGCCTATCTGCGCCCGGGGTTCGCGTTCGGCGGTTCCTGCCTGCCGAAGGACCTCCGGGGCCTCGTGTACGCCGCCCGCCGGGCCGACGTCGCGGTGCCGCTGCTCTCGCACGTGCTTCCGTCGAACGAGGAGCATCTGAAGCGGGCGGTGGAGCTGGTCATCAGCACCGGGAAGCGGAAGGTCGGGCTGTTTGGGCTGTCGTTCAAGCCGGGCACCGACGACCTGCGTGAGAGCCCGCTGGTCGAGTTGGCCGAGCGCCTCGTCGGCAAGGGCTACGAGCTGCGCATCTACGACGCGAACGTGGCGCTCTCCCGGCTGATGGGGGCCAATCGGGAGTACATCGACGGCCGCCTGCCGCACCTGGGCGAGCTGCTGAGCGATTCCGCCGACGATGTCCTCGACTTCGCCGAAGTGTGCGTCGTGGGCTTCGCCGATCCGGCGCTGAGCCCCGTCCTCGACCGGGCCGGCGACCGCCCGATCATCGACCTCGTCCGCCTTCCCGACGCGGAGACGCGCCGGGCGCACCCGGGATATGTGGGCCTTGGCTGGTAAAGCGCTCATCCTCGTCGAAAACCTGTCCGTGCCGTTCGACCGGCGCGTGTGGCAGGAGTCCTGCGCTCTGCGCGACGCGGGCTGGACCGTGAACGTCATCTGCCCGATGGGCACCGGCCGGGACACCGAGCCCTATGCCGAGCTGGACGGCGTGCACATCTACCGGTACCCCTTGAAGGCGGCGACCGGCGGCCCGCAGGGTTACCTGCGCGAGTACGCGTCCGCGCTGTGGCACACGTATCGGCTGGCGCGCAAGGTCGGCCCGGTCGACGTCGTGCACGCCTGCAACCCGCCGGACCTCTTCTTCCTCCTCGCCAAGCGGTTCAAGCGGCGGGGCGCCCGGTTCGTCTTCGACCAGCACGACCTGGTGCCCGAGCTCTACGAGTCCCGGTTCGGCCGGGGCCGGGACTTCCTCTACCGAGTGGTCTGCTGGCTCGAACGCAAGACGTACCAGGCCGCCGACATCGTCATCGCGACGAACGAGAGCTACCGCGAGGCGGCCCTGACCCGGGGCGGCAAGCGTGAGGACCAGGTCTTCGTCGTCCGCAGCGCGCCCAAGGTCGAGCGGTTCCACCAAGTGCCGCCCGAGCCCGAGCTGCGCAAGGGCAAGCCGTACCTGCTGTGCTACCTGGGAGTCATGGGCCCGCAGGACGGTGTGGACTATGCGCTGCGCGCCCTGGCGAAGCTGCGCGACGAGCAGGGGCGTACGGATTGGCACGCCGCCTTCGTGGGCGCGGGCGACACCTTCGACGCGATGAAGGAGCTGGCCGTCGAGCTGGGCCTCGCCGACGACGTCACCTTCACCGGCCGAATCAGCGACGAAGACCTGCTCCGCTATCTGTCCACTGCGGACGTGTGCCTCTCGCCCGACCCGCTCAACCCGTTGAACGACGTCTCCACGATGAACAAGATCATGGAGTACATGGCGATGTCCCGCCCGATCGTCTCGTTCGAACTGCGCGAGGCCCGGGTCTCGGCCGGCGACGCCGCCGTGTACGCCCCGGCCAACGACGAGTCGGAGTTCGCCAAGCTCACGGCGTACTTGCTGGACTCGCCGGAGGACCGGCGGCGGATGGGTGAGATCGGCCGCGCCCGGGTCGCCGGCCCGCTGTCCTGGGATCAGTCGAAGATCTCGCTGCTCGCCGCGTATGAGGCGGCGGTGGAGGGGCTAACCGTTCCTCGTCCCCGCTGGCACCCGACTGCTGACATCGAGACCCCACGACGTCCCGCCCCGCCGGCCGCGCAGGACCGTCCAGCCCCGGTCGAGGAGCAGGACGGCCAGGTAGCAGCCGGCATCCAGCGGGCTTACCTCGCGACGCGCCACCAGCGAGAGCAGCGCTCGCGGACCGAGGCGTCCCTCGGCGGAGACTCGGCCCAACTCGGCGAGCTGCCGATTGCCGGCCCGGACGCGAACCCGTCGGCGCAGGTACGCGGAGACGGTCCGGGCCGGGCGCACGAATGACCGCGCCTGCCGTACCACGACGCGTTCGCCGGGGGTGAAGCTGTTATGGACGTAGCCGTCGTCGGAGAGGACCTCCGGCAGGGGGAAGACCCGGGCGTGACCCGCCTCGGTCAGGACATAGCAGCCGGCCCCGGCGAGCGCCCGGGTCGGCGCCATCAGCCGGTCGTGCACTCGATGCACTCGGCGCATCACGAAACCCGTGCCGGTCAGGTCGAACTCCGGGGCGGGGGCACAGGCCAGGACACCGTCCTCCGTGCACGCCGCGACGAGCGCGCGGACCGAGTCGGCGGTCAGGCGTACGTCGGCGTCGAGATAGATCCGCGGGAACGCCCGGCATTCGGCGTCGCCGAGCGCCAACGCGTGCACCTTGCCGGGCACGGGCGTCTCGAAGACGCGTACGCCCGCGCGCCGGGCCGCCGCGGCGGTCCCGTCGGTGCAGGCGTTCGGGACCACGACGACGTCGAACTCGCCGGGGGCCGAGTCGCCGAGGAGGACGCGCAGGTTCTCCTCGATCACGGCCGCCTCGTTGTGGGCCGGGATCACGATGCTGACTACCGCTTCGCTCACGCACCGAGGATAGGGGCCGCGCCCAGCGAACCGCGCCGCTCGAAACCGTCGGCAACCCGTCAGTCCATCAGCCCGCCGGAACCCGGCGCGGCCAGCCCAGCCCGCCGACAGCCACCAGAGGAGATCGCGAGATGACCGCGCAGACCGTGCGATCGGCGCCCGTCGCCGGGGCCGAGTCCGAGGCCGCCGACCGGCCGCGCCGGGATCGGCTGTCCGGCCTCGACGGCATCCGCGGTCTCGCGGCGCTCTTCGTCGTGCTGCACCACTGCTACCTGGTCAGCTTCGGCGGCTACCCGAAGATCACCGGACCGGGGTGGGCCGGCTGGCTCATCTACGGCCACTTCGCGGTGGTCGTGTTCATCGTGCTCTCGGGATTCTCCCTGGCCGTCTCGCCGGCTCGGCACGAGTGGCAGCTCGGTGGCAAGGCCCGCTTCGCCTTCCGCCGGGCCTGGCGCATCCTGCCGCCCTACTGGGCCGCGCTCGCGTTCAGCCTGCTCGTCGCGTGGACGATCGTGCCGCAGCCGGGGGAGGGGGCGCCGACGGGCAAGACGGTCGCGGTGTTCGGCCTGCTCCTGCAGGACATCGTGGGCTCGCCCAGCCCCAACGGCGCGTTCTGGTCCATCGCCGTCGAAGCCCAGCTCTACCTGGTGCTCCCGGTCCTGCTCGTGATCATCCGCAAGGCCGGGGCCGCCACCATGCTCGCGGCGGTCGCGGTCCCGGTCCTGCTCGTGGGGATCTTCGCGCCGAGCGTCCCGCTCGTCGCCAAGCTCACCCGCTTCACGCCTCAGTTCGCCATCCTGTTCGCGGCGGGCGTCGCGGCCGCGGGGATCCTTGCCGCTTCCGATCGGGTACGCCGGTGGCCGTGGCACTGGTTCGCCGGTGTGGCCGCACTACCCGTCGTCGCGATGATCGCCGTCGAGGGTTCAGAGTGGACGGTCGAGCACTTCTTCTGGGTCGACGTCGCCTTCGGCCCGGCGGTCGCGATGCTGCTCGCGGCGGTCGCGATTCGGCGTCCCCGGCCGTTGGTGTGGTTCCTCGACACCGCCCCGGTCCGCGGGCTGGGCTCGTTCTCCTACAGCCTCTACCTGATCCACGCCCCGATCGTGGTGGCCGTCGCCGATCAGCTCGTCGCTCCCCGCATTGCGGACGGCGTACCGTTTTTCCTGGTCACGCTGGTGGTAGCGGCTCCACTGTCGGTACTGAGCGCGTGGATCTTCGCGTCGGTGTTCGAGATCCCGTTCCAGCGCCACCGGGGCTGGCAGGCGCTGAAGGCGGCGTACTCGGGTCGAGGTCGACTCCGTCAATGAGGGCGAGCAGCGTCGCCAAGGTGCCCACGGCGGCGGCGAAGACGAGCGCCCGGCTGATGCTGAACCCGGAACTGAGCCGCCAGGAGGACGCCGTCACGAGCAGTCCGGCGAGCACGGCGGCGACCAAGGCGCCACCGGCCACCACCACGACGCGTACGCCGCGCGGCCGGGTGGTCTGGCGTACGCGACCGAGCCGGGCCAGGAGGTAGACGGCCGCACACGCGTAGGCGAGCACGATCAGATCGCTGCCGAGGGTGTCGCTCGGCCGATGCCAGCCGGCGGTCACGGTGGCGACGCCCATCCCGAGCGACCACGGGGCCAGCACGATCGCGGCGAGCAGCCGATACCGCGCGGGCACCACCAGCACGACTCCGGCGAGGATGGCCATCGCCGTCGCAGTGTGCCCACTCGGGAAGCTCTGATCCTCCCGGCGTACGCCGCCGGCCAGCAGCACCGGCCGCGACACGACCTTCTGGAGCACCTCCGTCGTCAGCGCGGACGCGGCGATCACACCGGCCGCGAGCCCGCCGAGTCGCGTACGCCCCCGGACCGCCCCGATGACCACCACTCCGACCAGGGCAGCCACCAGCGTCTTGATGCCGACCGTGCTCAACAGCCGGATCGCCAAGGCGGCCTGATCAGTGCCCGGCATCTTCGCGGCCGCCGCGTCGAGTACGGCGTCTTCCAGGGACTGCCCAGCATGTGTCCACAGTGCTATGAGGTAGACGGCGATCAGCGCCGCCCCGCAGGCCGCCCCGACGATCGCGGAGTGTCGGGCGAGCCTGCCGTTCACTAGCGTGGCGCCGGGGCCGTGGCCTCCGCCTCCGCGTCGGCCTCCTGCTCTGCGGCCTCGTCCTCGGCGGTGACCTGCGGCGGCGCGGACTTCTTCGCCGCCGCCTTCCGGAGATCCACGGTGTGCTCGGTCTCCACCGAGCCTTCCGTCGCGGCCGCCTTGATCACGGTCGTGGTCTCGTCCGTCGGCTCCGCCGCCCCTGGAGCCGACGGCGTCGGCAGAGTCAGCACGGTCGTCGTGTCAGGGTCCGAGCCGGCGGCCGGCATCGCGATCTTCACAGTCTCCTGGACCTTCGCGGCTTCCTGGACCTGCACGGTCTCCTCGGCCTTCGCGGTCTCCTGCGGCTGCACCGCCTCTTGCGCCTGCACTGCCTCCTGGACCTGCACGGTCTCCTGCACCTTGGCGGCTTCGGCCCGGGCCGCGGCCAGGCGAGCCTCCGCGTCGGTGGCGGCCCGCTCGGCGTTCTCGGCGTTCTGCTTGGCCGCCTTGGCGTTCTGGTACGCGTCGTGCAACTGCTTGCGCGCGCTCTCGAGCTCGGTCTGCGTCTCCTTGAGACGGCTCGACTCGTGGTCGGACTCGGCTCGGATCGCGGCGATGCGCTGCTCCAACTCGACCAGCGTGGCCTGCGCCGCGGTGGCCGCCTGACGTTCCGCCTCGGCGAGCTGCGCTGCGCGTACCCTCTCCTGCTCGGCAGCCTCGGCGCGCGACTTCGCCTCCGCGACCGCACGTTCCGCGGCATCGCGGGCGGCCTGGGCGTCCTGCGCGGCCTGGGCCTTCAGCGCGGCGATCTCCTGCGCGGCCTGGGCCTTGAGCGCGGCGATCTCCTGCTCCGCGGCGGCACGGTGGTCGGCCGCTTCCTTGGCCGCCCGGTCCCGCAGGTTGGTGGCCTCCTGCTGAGCGGTGGCGAGCGCCCGTGCCGACGCGCTACGCCGTTCCTCATCGGAGCGCTGCTCGTCGGCTCGCCGGGCGGACAACGCGGTCTCGAAGTCGCGGATCGCGGCGGCGGCCCGATCGCGGGCGTCGGCCAGGACACGCTCCGCCTCGGCGCGAATGTCGGCGGTCTGGCGGTGGGCCGACTTGGTGATCTCCTCGGCCTGCTCTTCGGCGAGTTCCAGGATCTGCCCCACCCGGACGCCGAGATGTTTGAAGGAGACCGTGGCCGGAAGTTGCGATTTGCGGCGGAGGTCGGCGAGTTCGTCCTGCAGCAGCTGAACCTGCCCGGCCAGCGCCTGGACCTGCTGGTACGCCTGCTCCCGCTCGGCGGCCAGCGTGGCGATCTCGGCCTCAGCCTGCGCGACGTAGTCGTTGACCTGGCTCTTCTTGTAGCCCTTCAGCGCGTCGTCGAAGCTGGGCTGACTGGCTACGCCCTCACCGAGCGCGAAAAGATCTCCGCCTTGCGACATGTGCCCCATCCTCACATGTCTCGTCCGCTCTCGCACCACGCCCCACCGCAGTCACAGCAGATCTGCAGGAATCCGTTGGGCCACAGTGGATATGTTTCATCGGGCCCGCCGAGCGAGAATCGCCCGGCGGACCCGATCTGCCCCGATCGAAGGGATCAGGCCGAAGCCTTCTCCTCCTCGGCCTTCTTGCCCTTGTCGCCGGCCGGCGCCTGCACCGGAACGATGCCCGCCAGGCCGGACAGCATCTGCCCGAGCTGAGAGGTGACCGCGTCCTTCTGGCGGGTCAGCTCGTCGACCTCGCGGCGCGCCGCCGTCGTGGTCAGCTCGGCCTCGTTGCGAGCCTCGGTGAGCAGGCGGTGCGCCTCGGCCTTGGCCTCGCTGACGGCCTTCTCCGCCGCGGCCTTGGCCTTCTCGACCGTCTCGGTCGCGGACCGCTCGGACTCGATGCGGCGGGTCTCCGCGCGCTGCTCGATCTCCTTGGCCCGGTCCTCGGCGGCGCGAGCGCGCTCCTCGGCCTCGTTGACCATCTTCTGCGTCGCGGCGACCTGAGCGGCGTGCCGCGCGGACTCCTCGCGCTCGGTCTTCTCCCGGCGCTCGGCCAGCTCGAGCTGCAGCGCCTGGAGGTCCTTGTCGCGCTTGTCGCGGGCGTCGGCCAGCATCTTGGACGCCTCGGCGCGCTTCTCCTCGGCCTCCCGCGAAGCCTTGGCCCGCAGCTGGGTGATCTCCCGCTCGGCGGTGGCCCGCAGGGTGGCGACCTCGCGCTCGACGGTGGCCTTCAGCTCGGCGACCTCGTGCGCAGTGGCGGTACGCAGCGCCTTGGTCTCGCGCTCGGCGTCGGCGCGCAGCGTGTCGGCCTCGCGACGGGCCTGCACCCGGACCTCGGCGGCCTCCCGCTCGGCGGCGGTACGCAGATTGCCCGCCTCGCGCTCGGCGGTCGCCTTCATCGCGGCGGCCTCGGCGCGGGCCTTGTCCGTGATCTCACGGGCCTCGAGCCGGGCGGCGGAGAGGATGCCCTCGGACTCCCGCTTGGCCTCGCCGCGGTGATCGTTGGCCTGCTCCTCGGCCAGCCGCAAGATCTGCTCGACGCGAGTGCCGAGGCCCGACAGGGTCGGCCGGCTGTTCTCCTCGAGCTGCTTGTTCGTGTCGGTGAGCTTCTGCTCCACCGAGTTGAGGCGCTGCTCGGCCTGGCGGAGCCGACGCTGCGCGTCGTTCATCCGCTGCTCGGCCTCCTGGCGGGCCTGCTCGGACTGGATCAGCTGGGCGTTGATGCGGCCAAGATGGGCCGTGACCTGCTCGCGGTCGAAACCGCGGAGCACGACCGTGAAGTCTGCTTGAGTGTTCGCGCCGTCGAAGAAAGCGACGTCAGATTGCGGCTGGGGCATTGGGACATCCTGACAGACGTACCCGGGTGCTTCGCAAGAGCATGGGGGCTGTTTCGCCGACAAAGGCATGGTCAACTTGCGGGGCTTGCCTAGGTAGCGGCGTTTATTCCGATTTGTTGGGACTTGCCAGGGGCAGAACGACGGCGCAGGCGCGCCGTTGCGCCTGCGCCGGGTCACCCGCTCGGAGGAGGTGTAGCTGGTGTGACTTACACGCCACGGAAGCGGTTGATCGCCTCCTCGTGACGGGCACGCTTCTCCGAGTCGTAGATTCCGAGCCCCTCCCGGGGCGCCAGGGCGAGAACGCCCACCTTGCCCTGATGCGCGTTCCGGTGCACCTCGTACGTCGCCTGCCCGGTCTGCTCCAGAGAGAACACCTTGGACAGTGTCGGGTGCACGAGACCCCGGTCGATCAAGCGGTTGGCCTCCCACGCCTCGCGGTAGTTCGCGAAGTGACTGCCGATGATCCGCTTGAGGTGCATCCAGAGATAGCGGTTGTCGTAGTGGTGGTCGAAGCCGCTCGTCGACGCGCAGGTGACGATCGTGCCGCCGCGCTTGGCGACGAAGACGCTCGCCCCGAAGGTCTCCCGGCCCGGGTGCTCGAAGACGATGTCGGGATCGTCGCCGCCGGTCAGTTCCCGGATGCGCGCGCCGAACCGCTTCCACTCGTTCGGATCGGGCGTGTTCTCGTCCGACCAGAACTGGTATCCCTCGGCGGCCCGGTCGATGATCAGCTCGGCGCCCATCTTCCGGCAGAGATCGGCCTTCTGCGGACTGGACACGACGCAGACCGGGATGGCGCCGCCGTTGATCGCCATCTGCGTGGCGTAACTGCCGAGGCCGCCACTGGCGCCCCAGATCAGCACCACGTCGCCCTGCTTCATGTCGGCGCCGTGATGCGACACGAGCTGCCGGTACGCCGTCGAGTTCACCAATCCCGGCGACGCCGCCTCCTCCCAGCTCAGGTGGGCCGGCTTCGGCATGAGCTGGTTGGCCTTGACCACGGCCAGTTCGGCGAGCCCACCGAAGTTGGTCTCGAACCCCCAGATCCGCTGCTGGGGATCGAGCATGGTGTCGTCGTGCCCGGCCGCGTCCTCCAGCTCGACGCTGAGGCAGTGCGCCACGACCTGGTCACCGGGTTGCCACTTCGTCACGCCCGGCCCGGTACGCAGCACCACGCCGGCCGCGTCCGACCCCACCACGTGGTACGGGAGGTCGTGCCGCTTGGTGAGCGGCGACAGTTTGCCGTACCGCTGCAGGAAGCCGAACGTGGACATCGGCTCGAAAATGGACGTCCACACTGTGTTGTAGTTGATCGCGCTCGCCATGACGGCGATCAGCGCCTCACCCGGACCCAGTTCCGGGGTGGCGACCTCCTGCACGTGCAGCGACTTCCGTGGGTCCTTGTCCTTCGTCGCGATCCCGTCGAACATCGCCGCCTCGTCGGCCCGGACGACTACGCCCCGATAACTCTCCGGTACCCGCAGCTCGCCGAACCCCTCAATCCGGCCCGCGCCCTCGGCCGCGCCGATCGCCTCAAGGATGTGGTCCATCTCCCGCTCCTTCGCCTGACTACCGGGGATGCTCCCGGGTGGGCCGTGCCGGATCTATGTGGGTCACCCCCTGAACGACCGTTGAGGCGGTGTTGTGCGGAGGTTACTGCCCAGTAGCTTCGAGCGGGAACGCTTCTGTGAAATAGTCCACCGGCTTTTGGCACTCAGTGTTCATCGCTGCTCGGTGGCACGCTCCCGTGGGCGCTTTCGCGCTCGCCCCACCCCTAACGGGTGCCGCCCCGCGCTCCTAACGGGGGCCGCCGGGGTGCTGTCGCGGGTGATCTCCGGAAGCCCATGTACCTGATCTTGGTGCGGTGAGGTACCTGGACGTCCGGAGGTGGTTATCCACACCCCCTCCCGCCGCGGAGCGCCGTGGCGCATCGTTGTTCGATGCCGCGCGCCGCCAAGATCCCGCCGTCACTCGCCGTGGCGCCGTTTCGGGCCGCTGACGCCATAGAGGCCGGGTTGCTCACCCGGCGCCAGTTGAGTGGGCGCACGTGGGCCCGGCTGCTTCCCGGCGTTTACGCGTACGCGGAGATCCCGCTCGATCATCGCGTGTGGTGTGAAGCTGCCGCGCTGGTGCTGCCGAAAGGCGGTGCGATCGGCGGGCTCAGCGCCCTGCACCTCTGGGGCGTACGCGGTCTGGATCCGCCGCCGCTCGTGACCGTGCTGATCGGCGAAGACGACCGGGTGGCACCACATCCTCAGCTCGTCGTGAAACGCGGCGCGGTGCCGATGCGGGACGTGACCAGCGTGCTCGGGTTGCCGGTGACGACACCGGAACGGACCGCCTTCGACCTGGCCCGGTTGTTGCCGCGAACCGACGCGCTCGTCTGTCTCGACGCGTTGCTACACCAGCACAAGGTGTCGCTGTCTCGGCTCGCCGACGACTTCTCGGCCCGCCATCGGTGGCCTGGCCGACGCCGCGCCGACGGACTGCTGGGATTGGCCGAGCCGCTCGCCGAGTCACCGATGGAGACGCGGCTGCGGCTGCTCATCGCGGACGCGGGACTGCCGCGCCCGGTGGCGCAATTCAAGATCATGAACGGGAAGCGGTTCGTGGCCCGGGTCGACCTCGCCTATCCGAAGTCCCGCATCGCGATCGAGTACGACGGAGACCATCACCGTGACCGGGTGACGCACCGCTTCGACATGGAACGGCAGAACGACCTGCACGTTTTGGGCTGGACCGTGCTGCGGTTCCACGCCGACGACGTCCTCCGTCGGCCGGCCGAGACGGTGGCGAAGATCAGGGCGGTCCTGCGAAAGGCCGGCGCGCTCGGCTAACCGGCCGCCCCGGCCGCCCGCCCCGCCCGGCCGCCCGCCCCGCCCGGCCGCCCGGCCGCCCCCGGCCCGCCCGGCCCGCCCGGCCCGGCCCGGCCCGCCCGCCCCGCCCGGCCCGCCCGGCCCGCCCGGCCCCCCCGGCCCGCCCGGCCCCGCCCCGCCCGCC
>NZ_JBFAHM010000017.1:0-182039 GCF_040654195.1 Hamadaea sp. NPDC050747 | reverse complement strand
GCTCCCTCCGGCCCATCGGCGCCCTCCGCGCGTCCGGCCGCTTCGGCGCTGGATCAGGGATCCGGGTCGAATCTTGGCCCAAGATTCGACCCGGATCCCTGATCCAGCTTTCCGGCGGCCCGCCGCTCCAACGGGCGGGCCGGAGCGGGCGGGCCGGGCCGGGCGGGCCGGGCCGGGCGGGCCGGGCCGGGGCGGGCGGGCGGGGCGGTTACTGTTGCCGGGTGACGGCGTGGCGCAGATATGTGGCGATCGGTGACAGCACCAGTGAGGGGCTCGACGATCCGGACGGCCGGGGCGGCTACCGAGGCTGGGCCGACCGGTTCGCTCAGCACGTCGCGGCGGCCCGGCCCGGCCTGGAGTACGCCAATCTCGCCGTCCGCGGGAAGCTGACCGCCGAGATCCAGGCCGAGCAGCTGCCTGTCGCCCTCGGTCTGCGGCCTGATCTCGCGACCGTCGTCGCCGGGGTGAACGACATGCTGCGGCCGCGCTTCGACGCCGACGACGTCACCGGCCGGATCGGCGAGATGCAGGCCGCCCTGATCGCCACCGGCGCGACGGTGCTCACTTTCACCATGCCCGACCCTGTCCGGGTCATGCCGATGGCGCGCCCGTTGCGCGGCCGGTTCGCGGCGTACAACGAGAAGCTGCGGCAGGTCAGCGCGCAGACCGGGGCGATCCTGCTCGATCTCGGCGCGCACGAGGTCGCCGGGGATCCCCGGCTTTGGAGCCTTGACCGGCTGCACGCCAACAGCGCCGGTCATGAGCGGATCGGGTACGCCCTGGCGTGGGCGGCCGGGCTCGCCGGGTTCGACGACACCTGGTCGGCGTCGCTGCCGCCCGGGCCCGTGCGTACACGTCGTCAGCGGGCCGCCGCCGAAGTCGCCTGGATTCGCGGGCATCTGCTGCCCTGGGTCGTACGCCACGCGCGCGGCCAGTCCTCCGGCGACGGGATCACCGCCAAGCGTCCCCTGCCGTCGCCGGTCGAAGCCTGAGCCTCGGCTTCGGGCGTACGGCGTAGAGGAGGACGGTGAGCTGGCCGAGTGCCGCCACTCCCATCGCCACCCAGACGCCGGTGAGGCCGAACGCCGACGACAGCAGCCAGGCGAGGCCGAGCTGACCGGCCACGCCGCCGATGGTGACGCCGAACATCAGCGATCCCCGGCCCGCCCCCATGAGCAGCCCGCCGAGCGCCACCACGCCGGACAGCCCGACGAGGTACGGCCCGACGCAGCGCAGGAACGTGCTGCCGGCGGCGATGACCGCCGGATCGCCGGTGAACGCCCGCAGAATCCAGCCGGACCCGGCCGCGAAGACGACGGCCGCCACGACTCCGACGGACAACGCCACTCGTAGGGTGGCCCGCCGGATGTCGCCCTCGACCGCCTGCTTCTCTCCCGCGCCGCCGGAGCCGGCGGCCAGGCTCCGCGGCGTGTGAATCGTCGCGGCGTTGCGAATGGCGTAGAACGCCATCGTCGCCACATAGAGCGCCTTCATGCCGATGCCGTAGCCGGCGACCGCGACGACGCCGAACCGCCCGACCACGGCGACCAGCCCCAACGCGCCGGTCATGCGGACCAGGAAGTCACCGGAGATCGGCCCGCCCACCCGCAGGATCGCCCGCACGTCCGCGCGGACGGACTCCGTCACCGGTCCTCGGGTGAGCCGCCGTGCGAGGATCAGGCCCACGGCGAACGCGACGAGCCGCCCGCCCGCCGTCGCGAGGGCCGCACCGGCGACGCCGAGCTTCGGGAACCCGGCCAGACCGTAGATCAGCACCGGGTCCGCCACCAGCACCAGGCCGTTGGCCAGCAAAGCCAGGCGCATGGGCGTACGCGTGTCGCCGTGCCCGGCGAACAGCCCGTCGAGCATCCACTGGCCGTAGAAGACGATCACGGCGGGGAGCGAGATCGCCAGGTACGCCACGGCGAGCCGGATCGCGCCGGGGTCGTCCAGGAACAGCCGGGCGATCGGCGTACGCAGCAGGAATCCGGCGCCCGCCACGATCGGTGTGATGCCCGCGAACAGCAGCCAGCCCGCCCGGACGGCGCGGCGCGCACCGGCGGCGTCGCCGGAGCCGACCCGGCCGGACACCACGACGGTGAGCCCGCCGGAGACCGCGAGGATGACGCCGAGCAGCAGGTTTTCGATGTTGGTCGCGACGGCGACCGCGGCGGCCGCGCCCGCGCCGAGCCGCGCGACCCAGGCGACGTCGATGATGCCGGTCACCACCCCGGACATGAGGCCGGCGTAGTTCGGGCCGGCGAGGCGCAGCAGCGCCCGGCGATGGGTGGTCATGAGGGGTTCTCGCTCCTTCGGCTGAACATCAGATCAGTACCTCGATTCGAGGTACCTCGGAACGATATACGATCGGGGCGTGCTGACGCTAGCGATCTTGGGCTTCCTCTACGAGCAGCCCTTGCACGGCTACGAGCTGAAGGACCGGATCCAGAGCCTGACCGGGCACGTGAAGGCGGTCAGCGACGGCGCGCTCTATCCGGCCCTGACCCGGCTGGAGACGGCCGGCCTGCTCACCAAGCAGACCGGACCGGGCGCGGCCGGAGCGCCGCGGCAGACGCTCTCGCTGACCGAGGCCGGGCGGGCCGAACTGTTGCGGCGACTGCGCGAGCCCGCCCAGTCCGAGATCAGCGACCGGAACAAGTACTTCACGCTGCTGGCGTTCCTGCGGCACCTGCCGGACAAGGCCGAGCGCGACGCCGTTCTCCAACGGCGGCTCGATTTCCTCGACGCGCCCGCGCGCTTCTTCTCCGCCGACGGCAAGACGATGCGATCGAGCGATCTCGCCGACCCCTACCGGCGCGGGATGATCGAGGTCGCGAAGGCCACCCGCGACGCCGAACGGGCATGGCTGCGCG
Source organism: Hamadaea sp. NPDC050747 (assembly GCF_040654195.1). Classification (NCBI taxonomy): domain Bacteria; kingdom Bacillati; phylum Actinomycetota; class Actinomycetes; order Micromonosporales; family Micromonosporaceae; genus Hamadaea; species Hamadaea sp. NPDC050747. The sequence goes on along the minus strand of NZ_JBFAHM010000017.1, from coordinate 179,166 downwards.
CCGAACTCGGATCTTGAGGCTTCTCCCAGCTCGCCCAGGTAAGGTGACCCTTACTCAGCACTCGGAGGTTTCCCTCATGCCCACTTCGATCGCCAACGTCGCGACCGACGCCGCTCCCCGGTACGCCAAGCAGCTCGCCGCCCACCTGGGCCGCCGATCGGCGGTGGAGGAGCTCGCCGACGGCGGCTACCGGCTGACCCTGACGGCCTGGGAAGGCGTACTCGAACCGCAGGCCGACAAGCTCGTCATGCGGGCGACCGCACCCGACGACGAGAGCCTGGCCGTGGTGCAGGACGTGCTCGGCCGCCACTTGGAGCGGTTCGGCCAGCGACGCGAACTGGTCGTCACCTGGGAGTCCGCCGGCTGATCGTCCGACGGCCGATCGTTTCGGCGACAGGCCCGACGGAAGCGGACGCCGGTGCGTGACGTCCGCCTCCCCTCCATCGTCCTCTCGCCCGCCGTGACTCGGGCTCGGATGATCGGCGGATGCCGGGTGTCCGATTCCCGCGACCCCCCGTGCCCGCCGTCGGCGCCTACGATGGGGCCTGTGTCGATCGGCGGAACCAGCGGCCACACCGGCCTGGACGAGCTGCCGCCGCTGGTCGCGCAAGCCGTGCGGCTCGGGACCGAACTCGGCTTCACCAAGTCGTGCCGGCCCGAGCAGGGTCGCCTGCTGCACGCGCTGGCGGCCGGGGCGGCCGACAGCATCGGCGAGACCGGCACCGGCTGCGGCGTCGGCCTCGCTTGGCTGGTGAGCAGCCGCCGGGACGGCGTACGCGTCGTCTCCGTCGAGCGCGAGCGTCACCTCGTCGAGCACGTGCGACGGCTGTTCGCGGAGGTGCCCGACGTCGAAATCGTCCACGGCGACTGGACCGCGGCGTACGCACACGGCCCGTTCGACCTGCTCGTCCTCGACGGCGGGGGCAATGCCAAAGGCGGCCCCGCGACGGCGGCCGATCCCACGCGACTGGTCCGGCCGGGCGGCGTACTCGTCGTCGACGACTTCACCCCGGCGACCGAGTGGCCGCCGACGCACGCCGGGCAGCCGGACGAGGCCCGCCTGCATTGGCTGCGGCACCCGGAGCTGGCCGCGATCGAGGTACGCCTCGCCCCCGACCTGGCGAGCGTCGTAGCGACCCGCCGCCGCTGACCTTGCGCCGATCTCCCCCGCTTCTCCGGTTCACCTCGGGAACGAGGATCGACGTCGATCCGTCTCACGAGGCATGAACGGGGATTCCGAAAGAGACGGCGCGATCACCATCATGGCCGCTTTCGCCACCGTGGTCGCCGCATTCTGCCTGCTCGGGCCACTTGTTGCGGGGACCTCGATCGCCGATGAGCACCAGCACCCCAGTCCCGAGGGGTACGCCCCGATGATGAACGGCCTGTTCCTCGGCGTATCCGTAGCGGTCGCGGCCGCGTTCGCTTCCCTCGCGGCCGCGCTCTGGTCGTGGCGGTACCGCAGCGTGTGGTGGGGAGTAGGCGCCGCGCTGCTCCTCATCGGCGGGTGTGCGGGCGGACTGACGCTCGCGGGAGTCCGCTAGCGTCTACGCGGGTGCTCGACTCGGCGACATCGGACGCCCTAGGAGGCGGCTTTGCGCGCCCGATAGCGGGCGGTCTTGACGCGGTTGCCGCACGACGACATCGAGCACCAGCGCCCGGCCCCGTTGCGGGAGTCGTCATAGAACACCCATCGGCATTCCGGGGCGGCACAGGCACGCAACCGTCGCCAGGAGCCGTCGGCGTCGGCGCGTACGGCGATCGCGACGAGCCGTGAGAGCGCGCCCGCCACACCGGAGGCCGCTGACTCCAGCCGCATCCGGCCGCCCGGGTCCACCGAGGCGTGCAGCGGGTACGCGGCGAGCACAGTGTTCGTCCACCGCAGAGCGTCGTCCGGCACGCCGTCGGGAGTGACCGCCGCACGCAGCGCCGACCGCAGGTCGGCTGCCCGGACGAGATCGGCCGATGACGGCCGCGCCGATGCCGGGAGCAGATCGTGCTCGGTGAGCCACCGGCCGAGGGCGGCCGCTGTCGGCAGGTCGTCGCCGCCGGTGAAGTCGACTCCCCGGCGGCGGAAAGCTCGCTGGTCCAGCGTGTTGAGGAAATCCATGAGCAGGACGAGGTCGGCGGGCGTCTCCACGACACCAACTATAGCCGACACCAGTGTTAGTCTTGGCTGGTGTTGACGATCGAACCCTTCGAGATCGCCGTCGACCGGCGGGTCCTGGACGACCTGCGCGACCGCATCGCGCGTACGCGATGGCCGGCCGAGCCACCCGAGCCGGGCTGGGACGCCGGCACGGAACCGGCGTACCTGCGCCGGTTGCTCGGCGCGTGGCACGACTTCGACTGGCCCGCCTTCGAGCGACGGCTCAACGACCTTCCCCACTATCGGGCCCGGCTCGACGACCGGTGGATCCACTTCGTCCACCTACGAAGTCCACATGCGACGGCGAATCCGCTGCCCATCGTGCTGACGCACGGCTGGCCCGGCAGCTTCCTCGAATACCTCGACCTCATCCCCATGCTCAGCGATCCGGAGAACCCGGCCGACGCGTTCGACGTCGTCGTGCCGTCGTTGCCCGGCTTCGGGTTCTCCGACCGCCCGGCCCGGCCCGGCGTGATCAACGCGGTGGTGGCCGATCAGTGGCAGCGGCTCATGACGGAAGGGCTCGGCTACGACCGGTTCGGGGCGCACGGCAGTGACATCGGGGCCGGGGTGACCGCCCAGCTGGGACTGCGCCATCCCGCCCACCTCGTCGGCATCCACCTCAGCGCGACCGCGATGCCCCGGCCGCCGGAGCCGTGGACCGACGCGGAACGGGCGTACTTCGCCGCCATGGATCAGTGGCAGGCCGCCGAGGGCGCGTACGCCCACCAGCATTCGACGAAGCCGCAGACGCTCAGCTACGGGCTCACCGACTCCCCCGCCGGGCTCGCGGGATGGATCGCCGAGAAGTACCGGGACTGGTCGGACAGCCACGGCGACGCCGACGGCCGCGTGGGGCTCGACCGGCTTCTCGCCACCCTGACCGTCTACTGGGCCACCGGCACCATCGGCTCCTCGACGCGCATGTACTACGAGCACCGGCGGCACGGCGTACCGCTCGACGCGAGCCGGCCCGTCCGGGTCCCGGCCGGATTCGCGTCGTTCCCCCACGAGTTCCAGCCGGTCCCCAATCCGCCCCGGGACCTGGCCGAGCGGTTCTATCAGGTCGAACGCTGGCACGAACTGCCTCAGGGCGGCCACTTCCCCGCCATCGAGGAACCCCGGCTGCTGGCCGGGGAGATCCGGGCGTTCTTCGCCCCACTGCGATCCTGAGGACCCGGCGGTCTTCCCTTTAGTTTAGTCGTCAGCCAAACTATGCCGCATGACCCTCACGAGAAGACACCTGTTGACGGCGGCCGGCGTCGCGGCGTCGGCCGCGTTGATCCCCGGCGTGGCGAACGCCGCCGGCACCCGGCCCGGCCGCCCGAGCCCGCAGTCCGTGGTGGACGCCATGCAACCGGGCTGGAACCTCGGCAACACCTTCGACTCGACCGGCGCCGACGAGACGTCGTGGGGCAATCCCCGCGTCACCCGCGAGCTGATCCGCGCGGTGAAGGGCAACGGGTTCAACAGCATCCGCATCCCGGTGACCTGGGCGCAGCACCTCGACGCGGCCAATGTGGTCGACCCGGCATACCTGGCACGGGTTCAGGAGGTCGTCGGCTGGGCGCTGGCCGAAGGGCTCTACGTCCTCATCAACGTGCACCACGACTCGTGGCAGTGGGTCATGACCATGCCCACCGATCACGACGCCGTGCTCGCCCGGTTCACCGCGATCTGGACCCAGGTCGCCCAGGCCTTCCGCGACGCGTCACCGCGGCTGCTCTTCGAGAGCGTCAACGAGCCGTTCTTCAACGGCAGCTCCGGCGACGCGCAGAACGCTCAGCTCATGGCCGAGCTCAACACCACGTTCCACCAGGTCGTACGCGCGTCGGGCGGGCCGAACGCGACCCGGCTGCTGGTGCTGCCCACGTTGCACACCTCGCCGGATCAGCCGCGGGTGGACGAGCTGACCGCGACGCTGGCCGCGCTGAACGACCCCAACCTGGTGGCGACCGTCCACTTCTACGGGTTCTGGCCGTTCAGCGTGAACATCGCCGGGTTCACCCGGTTCGACGCGACGGTCCAGAAGGATCTGACCGACATCTTCGACCGGGTGCACGACGCCTACGTGGCGAAGGGGATCCCGGTCATCATCGGCGAGTACGGCCTGCTCGGCTTCGACCGGAGCCTGAACGTCATCGAGCAGGGCGAGAAGCTGAAGTTCTTCGAGTTCCTCGGGTACTACGCCCGGCAGCAGCGGATCACCACGATGTGGTGGGACAACGGCCAGCATCTCAACCGGACGACGTTCCAGTGGAGCGACCCGGACCTGATCGCGCAGATCAAGTCGAGCTGGTGCGTACGCTCGGCGACGGCCGCGACCGATCTCGTCTTCGTCGGCAAGTCCGCCCCGGCGGCGGATCAGACGGTGACGCTGAGCCTCAACGGCGCCAAGCTCACCGGGATCTTCCACGGCGGCAAGCGGCTCGCACCCGGCCGGGATTACATCTTGTCCGGCGACCAGCTCACCTTCCCCGGCGCGACGCTGGCCCGGCTCACCGGCGACCGCGCGTACGGGGTGAACGCGGTGCTGTCGGCCCGCTTCGACCGGGGTGTGCCGTGGAAGTTCCGGGTGATCACGAACGACCTCCCGGTGCTGCAGGACGCCACCGGCACGACGAACGCGTTCAAGCTGCCCGCGGCGTTCAACGGCGATCTGCTGGCGACCATGGAGGCCAAGTACGCCGACGGCTCGTTCGCCGGCCCGCAGAACTGGACGTCCTACAAGGAGTTCGCGATCACCTTCTCGCCCGACTACGCGGCGGGCACGATCGCCTTGACGGATACGTTCTTCAATGAGGTGACCGACGGCTCCCCGGTGACGCTCACCTTCCACTTCTGGAGCGGCGCGACTGTGCAGTACACAGTGGTGCGTTCCGGCGGCGTGGTGACCGGCACCGCCTGATCGCGACAGGCGGGGCGGTCCTCGATCGCCCCGCCTGGCTCACCGTGCCGGGCGCTGGGCGGCGACCTGCGCGGCGACGCCGTCGAGCAACCGCCGCAGTCCACGCTCGAACCGCTCGTCCGGCGAGTACGCCCGGCCGAGTCCGGCCAGGGCCGCCCAGCGGTCACCCGTCCCGAGCAGCTCGGCGACGTGCGGATAGTCGCCCGAGGACACCAATGCGTCGAGGTATTCGGCGACCTGCGGCCCGGCCTCCTCGGGAACCGAGTCGAGGCCCGGCTCCAGATCGGTCTTGAGCACGAAACCCGCCACGTATTCGTCCAAGGCGGAGATGACGTCCATCCGGTCGCCCGGCGGCAGTCCGGTCGAGGCGACCGCGGCGAGCGACTGCTCGAAGTGCAGCAGCGCGTGCGGCCCACCCGCTGCCGCCCCGCCTCCGGCGGCGTCACCGGCCGCCTCGGCGAGCCCGGTGAGCGCCCACGGATGACGCCGGAACATCGCCCTCGTGCGGCTCGCCAAGGCGGTGAGCGCGGCCCGCCAGTCGCCCGTCGGCAGCTCGCCGGCCGGAACCAGCTGCTCGGCCATGATCGCGTCGAGCATGAGCGCCTTCAGCTCGGCCTTCGAGCGTACGTAGTGGTAGAGCGTCATCGTGCCGGCGCCAAGTTCGGCCGCGATCCGGCGCATCGTCGCGGCCTCGAAGCCCTCCGCGTCGGCGATGGCCAGCGCCGTGGCGGCGATCTGCTCACGTGTCACCTTCGGCCGCCGCGATCCGCGGGACCAGAGCAGCTGAGGCGTCTCCGGAGCCATTCGCACAGCGTACCGGCCGGGTCTTGCCCAGCCGTTTCGTACAGAGTACGGTCTAGCCGTACACAGTACGAAGGAGAGCGATCGTGATCGAAGTGTCCGGCCTCACCAAACGCTACGGCGACACCGTCGCGCTCGACGGATTCGACCTCGTCACACCGGCGGGATCGGTCTGCGGCCTGCTCGGGCCGAACGGCGCGGGGAAGACGACCGCCGTCCGGATCCTGGCCACCCTGCTGCGCCCCGACGCCGGATCCGCCCGGGTCGGCGGGTTCGACATCGTCAGGCAGCCGGACCGCGTACGGGAGCTGATCGGGCTGACCGGCCAGTTCGCCGCCGTGGACAACGCCCTCACCGGAGCCGAGAACCTCCGGCTGATCGCCCGGCTGCTGGAGCTGCCGCGACAGCGCGCCCGCGGACGGGTGGCCGAGGTGCTCGACCGGTTCGGGCTGACCGACGCGGCCGGGCGGCCCGTCCGGACCTACTCCGGCGGCATGCGCCGGCGGCTGGACGTGGCCGCGAGCCTGCTCGGCACGCCACGGGTGCTGTTCCTCGACGAGCCCACCACCGGCCTCGACCCCCGAGCCCGGGCCGACGTCTGGGATCTCGTCCGCGGCCTCGTCGCCGAAGGCACGACCGTGCTGCTGACGACGCAGTACCTGGAGGAGGCCGACCGGCTCGCCGACACGGTGTGCGTGGTGGATCACGGGCGCGTCGTGCGGACGGGCACTCCGGCGCAGCTCAAGACGCAGGTCGCCGGGCAGACGCTGACCGTTCGCCCGGCCGAAGCGGCGCGCGTACCAGATGTCGTCGCCCTTCTCGGCGACGCGACCGTGACCTCCGACGGGCTGGTGTCGGCTCCGGTGAGCGCGGGAGCGGACGCGACCGTGGTGCTCGCGGACGCCGCCGCCGGCCTCCACCGGGCCGGCATCGCCGTCGACGAGATCGGTGTGCGGCTGGCCGGCCTCGACGAGGTCTTCCTCGCCTTGACCGACAACGAGTCCGTCTTGACCGACAAGGAGTCCGTCGCATGACCCCCGCCCGCACGCTTCGCCACGGCGCGGCGCTGGCCTGGCGCAACCTGGTCAAGTTCCGCCACACGCCGGATCAGCTGCTCGACATCACCCTGATGCCGATCACGTTCGTGCTCATGTTCGTCTTCCTCTTCGGCAACGCCGTCTCCGGCGACTGGCACAGCTACCTGCAGTTCGTCCTCCCCGGCATCGCCGTGCAGGCGTTGATGTTCGCCACCCTGGGCAGCGCGATCTCGCTGAACACCGACCTTCGCACCGGCGTCTACGACCGGCTCCGCAGCCTGCCGATCGCCCGCTCGGCCCCGCTGATCGGGCACATCCTCGGCGACACCGTGAAGTACGCCCTAGCGGTGCTCCTCGTCTTCGGCGTCGGCGCGGCACTCGGCTTCCGCGTACACAATGGACTGCCGGCGGTCGGCGCGGCCGCCCTGCTCCTGCTGGTGTTCGCGCTCGCGGTCTGCTGGATCGCGACGGTGATCGGCGTGGTCGCGCGGGCGGCCGAGACGGTGCAGGCGCTCAGCCTGGTGCTGATCTTCCCGCTCACCTTCGGCAGCAACGTCTTCGTCCCCACCGGCAAGCTGCCCGGCTGGCTGCAGGCCTGGGTGAAGATCAACCCGGTGACGCAGGTGTCGGACGCCCTGCGGGCGTTGCTGCTCGGTACGCCGGCCGGCCCCGCCGTCACCCGGTCGCTGCTCTGGAGCGCGGTGATCATGGCCGTCTTCGCTCCGGCGGCGATCACGGCCTACCGGCGAGCGTCTCGCTGAGATAGCGATCCACCAACGCCAGCCCGTCCTCGTATGCGACCGCGCCCGCCAGCACGTGCAACCGCAACCCGTCGATCAGCGCGATGAAGCGGCGTACGGAGTCGGGGGCGGGCTTGCCGGTCGGCGGCTCCCCCACGCCCGGCGCCGCACCGGTCAGAATGCGGCCGACGACGTCCAGCAGACCTAGGTGGGCCGGACGCAGGGCTTCGGCGATCGCCGGTTCGTCGGCGGCCCGCCCGATGAAGGCCAATGCCACCTTGGCGTTCGCCCGGCTCTCCTCGTCGTGCGGCAGGTACGCCGCCGCCACCGCGTGCAGCACGACGGCCGGATCGGACACGTCGGCCCCGGCGAGCCGGGTCTGCACCGCCCGGGTGAAGCGCTGGTGCACGGTGAACGACAGCCAGTGGCGCATCGCGTACTGGAGCATCTCGTCCTTGGACGCGAAGTAGTGCTGCACGGCGCCCATCGAGACGCCGGCTTCGGCGGCCACCTCGCGCAGCGAGACCGCCTCCAGCCCACGCTGGCCCACTATCCGCAGCAGCGCCTCGACGATGTGTGACCTTCGTTGCTCGTGGTCGACCTTCTTCGGCATCGCGGCCCAGTATACAATGCGAGTGCATTGTAAAAACGCCGGGAGGGCCGAGATGACGGTCGAATACACCAAGAACGGGCCGACGAAGATCGCGTACGAGACCTTCGGCGACCCGTCCGGAGAGCCCCTGCTGCTGATCATGGGCCTGGACTTCCAGATGGTGTACTGGCCCGACGACTTCTGCCGGATGCTCGTCGACCGCGGCTTCTTCGTGGCGCGCTTCGACAACCGGGACGCCGGACTCTCCGAGCACTTCACCTCCGCCCAGCAGCGGCATCCGATCGCCGCCCTGTTCCGCCGCGACCGGACGCCCGCCTACACCGGCGAGGACATGGTCGGCGACGGGCTCGCCGTCATGGACGCCCTCGGCTGGAAGTCGGCGCACGTCGCCGGGGCCTCCCTCGGCAGCTTCCTCGCGATCGCCACCGCACTCGGCCACCCCGACCGCGTACGCAGCCTGGCGCTGCTGCTGGCCACCCCGTCCGGCATGCGGGCGTCCCTGCGCTACATCCAGTTCGGCTTCATCGCCAAGATGGGCAAGATCAAGCATCCCGACACCGACGAGGGCGCGATCCAGACGCTGGTCGACATCTCGCGGGCGCAGTCGTCCCCCCGTAATCCGGTCGATCTGGCCTGGGCGCGGGAGGTCGCCGAGATCGCCCACCGCCGGGCGCCTCGCGACCAGTCCGGCACGCAGCGCCAGCTGGCCGCCGTCCGCTCCTACCCGGGCCTCGCCGCGCGACGCCTCCCGGTGTCGGCGCCGACGATCATCGTCAACGGCGCGGACGATCCCCTGCTCCGCGGACCGGCCGCCGCGAAGGCGCTCGCGAAGGCGATCCCGGGGTCGACGGCGAAGATCGTGCCCGGCATGGGCCACGATCTTCCCGCCGCGCTGTGGTCCCAGCTCGCCGACGACATCGCCGCTAATGCGGGTATGAGTCACCATTCGTGAGCACTCTCGCGCGTGTGGTGACTCGTAAGGTGGGTTTTTATTCTGCGACCTTTTCGGTGTCAGAATGTGTCCATGACGACCGACGAATCGGCTGGTGAACCGGCTTACGGTGAGCGCGGAAGGGAGCGCCCGTTGCTCACATTGGACCTCACGCCGGCCGAATGGACGGTGGAGGACATCGAGAAGCTTCCTCACGACGGCAATCGTTACGAGCTGCACGAGGGAAGCCTGGTCATCATGTCCCCCGCCATCATCTGGCACAACCGCATCGCTCACCGAATAGTCGCGCTCTTCGACCGGGCCGAGCGCATCGCCACCCACGAGGTCGGGATCAAGTTCGGCGACCGCAGCACCCGCATCGCAGACGTCGCTGTGTTCGCCGGAGAACCGGACGAACGCCGCGCCCACCATCCGCCGTCAGCCATCGCGATCGCGGTGGAGATCGTGTCGCCGGAGTCCGAGGAGCGCGACGTCGGCTCGAAGCCCGCGAAGTACGCCCGTGCCGGCATTGCCGAGTACTGGCTGGTCCGGTTCCCCGGTGACGACGACGTCCGGGACGCCGACATCACGCGTTTCGTCTTGGCGGACGGCGCCTATCGCGCGGTCGAACAGTGCCGGCTGTCCGAACTGGAGAAGACCGGTCTTCCCGCGGACTGACACCGCACGGATCAGTAGCGCTCGACGAGGTGCTCGCGGCCGGCCGGCGGCTCGTACGCCTCCGGCCAGTAGTCGGTGACCTTCGTGATCGCCCCGTCGGTCCCGATCTCCAGCCAGACGCAGGCGTCCATCCGTTCGTCGCCGACCCCGACGTCGAGCCACAGCGCGGCGTATCGACGGTCGGCCACGACTCTGCGCACGTCGAGGTGCCAGTCGCCCGGGTATTCGACGTTGAACCTCAGGAACTTCTCCCGGCCGTGCACGCGCTCGCGGGTCTGCGGCAGCTCGTAGACGACGTCCTCGGCGATCAACGCCTCCCAGCGGGGCCAGTCTCGCCGCTCCAGGCTCTCCACATAGTCCAGGGCGGTCCGGCGCGTCTCCTCGGTGGTGTCCACGCGACCATCCTCGCCCGCCGATCTGACATTTCGGTTGACATCCGCCCGGCGTGCCTCGAAGATCGCCCGCATGGTGTGAACCGCAGCCGTTCTCCGTGACTTCGCCCGCCGCGCCGACTGAGCGCAGCTCCACTCGCGGGCGTGGGCGTCGTGCGCCCACCACCGGCTGTTCGTTCGTCGCCCCACTGCCGCCGACCCTGAGCTGACCATGTCCGGCGTGGCCGGATCACGCTCCCCTCAGGGCGGATCGAGGGAGTTCACACCGTGAGTACTATCGGGCTGGCCGCCCAGATCGAGGCGACCGCCACGATGCGCGACCGCATCGAGATGCTGAGGAAACTCCGGGCCGTCGGCCTGGGCCTGCTCACCGCGCTGGCCGGGCTGACCGTCCTGGAAGGCCTCGTGCCCGCGACCGCCGCGGTCGCCTTCGCCGCACTGGTGTCCCGGTTGGACGCCGTCGTCTCCGGCGACGCCGCCGTGGCCGTCACCCCATTGCTCGTCTATCTCGTCGTCGTCCTCGCCGGGTACGCCCTCGGCGTGCTCCGCGAACCGTTGCGGTACCTCGCCCAGACCCGGATCGACGGCGAGCACCGGGCTCGGGTCGCCCGGCTCACCAGCACCAGCGTCACCGTCGGCGCGTTGGAGCGCCCCGAGGTGCAGGCGCTGATCTGGCAGACCCGGGCCGATCCCGAGAGCTTCATCGAAGGCACACCCGGTCCGGGCGTCCTCGTCCAGCTGGACCTGATCGGCCGGCTGCTGGCCATGGTCAGCGCGGGCGTCGTCCTCGCCGCGTACGCCTGGTGGCTGGTTCCGGTGCTCGTGGCCGCCGGGCTCGTCGCCGAACGGCTGTATTCGCGGGAGGCGAAGCGACGGCGGCTGGTCTGGCGGCGCTCGATCGCGCCCGGCATGCACGCCGACGTGTGGGCGAACGCGATCGTCTCCCCGAGCGAAGGCAAGGAGGTCCGGGTCTTCGGCCTGGGCGACTGGGCCGTCGGGCGGATCCAGCATCACCTGCGAGTGGCGTTCGATCCGATGTGGACACACGGGCGGCGTACGCTGGCCGGCCAGTGGCGACCCGCGCTGATCCTGACGGTTCCCCTGCTCGCGGCGTACGCCGGGGTGGCGCTGGCCGCCGTGCGCGGCGATGCCACGGTCGCCGTCGCGGCGGCGGTGTTCGCCGCGTCCACCGCCGTCTACCAGGCTCTCACCGAGAATCCGCACCTCACCGTCAACACCGTGCACTGCCTGCGGGCGTACGAGCAGCTGCGCGAGGAGCTGACCAGCCGGCCGACGCCAGAGCAGCCGATCGAGCCGGCGAAGCGGCCCGCCATCCGCTTCGAGAACGTCGGCTTCCGGTACGCCGGAACCACCCACCCCGTGCTCGACGGGCTGGATCTGGAGATCCGCCCGGGCGAGCTGCTCGGCGTCGTCGGGCTCAACGGAGCCGGCAAGTCGACCCTGATCAAGCTGCTGGCCCGGCTGTACGAGCCGACCGCCGGACGGATCACCGCCGACGGCACGGACGTGGCGGACCTGCCGCCGCAAGTGTGGCGGCGTCGCCTGTCCATCGTCTTCCAGGACTTCGTGCGCTACCCCCTGACGGTCGCCGACAACGTCGCGCTCGGCAACGGAAGCGTGCCCCGCGACGAGGAGGCCATGGCGGCGGCCGCCCGCGACGCCGGGCTCGCCGACGTCCTCGACCGGCTGCCACTGGGCTGGGACACTCCCCTGGCCCGCTCCCGCACCGGCGGAGTGGACCTGTCCGGCGGCCAATGGCAGCAGGTCGTGCTCGCCCGGGCCCTGTACGCCGTGCGTACCGGGGCGGAGGTGCTCGTGCTGGACGAGCCGACCGCGCATCTGGACGTGCGTACCGAGTTCGATGTGTTCGAACGGCTCGCGGCGCACAAGGGCGACGCCACCGTCGTCCTCATCTCCCACCGGCTGTCGACCGTACGCCAGGCCGACCGCATCGTGCTGCTCGGCGACGGCCGGATCACCGAATCCGGCCACCACGACGACCTCATGACCCTCGGCGGCGCGTACGCCGGGATGTTCGCCCTGCAGGCCGAACGGTTCCAGCGGGGCTTCGACGACCGCCTCGAGGAAGGTGACGTGCGGTGAACCGGCGATACCTGGGACTGCTCGCCGATGTGCTGCGCCAGTCGTGGCGGCACTACCCCGGCGCCACGGCTGCGCTGCTGACGGTGAAAGCCGCCGCCGCCGGGACGACCCCGGCCCTGGCATTGGCGCTGGGCGCGGCGATCGACGGGATCATCCGGGGCGACCGGAGGGCCGCGGTGCTCGGTGCTACCGCCGCCGCGCTCGTCTTCGGCCTCACCGTCTACCTGAAGGATCTCAGCCGCAACCTCGACGCCATGCTGGTCGACCGGCTCGGCGCCCTGCATCTGCGCCGGGACGTCGAATCCCGGCTCGCCGGGCTGCCAGGGCTCGGGCATCTGGAACGCACCGACCTGCTCGACCGGGTCACGCTGCTACGCGGATTCGGCTGGCGCATGAGCGCGTCGCTCTGGACCGCCGTGATCGCCGTCTTCGTCGGCCTCCGGCTGATCCTCCTGCTCGTCGTGCTCGGCACGGCGGTCACCCCGTGGTTGCTGCCCCTCGTGGTGTTCGCGGCCGCGCCGATCTACTTCGAACGGCGGGGCCAGCGCACGACCTTCCAGGCCGAACTCGACACCGCCGAGGCGTACCGGCTCCAGCGGGAGCTGTTCAACCTCGCCACCGGCCCGGCCGGGGGCAAGGAGCTGCGCGTGTGCGGCGTCGGCGACCAGCTCGCCGAGCGCCAGCGCGCGGCCTGGTCGGAGGCCCTGGGCGTACGCTATCGGGCACGAGTGAAGGCCGCGGCCGGGAACCTGGCCGGCTGGGCGCTGTTCACCCTCGGCCTCGGGGCCGGCCTCGGCCTGGTCGTCTACCGGGCGGCGCACGGCGACGGAACCATCGGCGACCTCGTCCTGGCCGTCACGGTGGCCGCGACGTTGCGCGACGCGTTGCAGGACGCGCTGTTCGGCGTCGCCGAGGCGATGGCCGGGCGTACGCTCGCCGACCCCTATCTCTGGCTACGGGACTACGCCACGACCGCCGGCCACCCCGGTACGCTTCCCGCCCCGACCGAACTGCGCGACGGCATCGTCCTCGACCGGGTGTCGTTCACCTACCCGGGCGCGGACGAACCGGCCGTGGACGAGGTCAGCTGCCGGCTCCCCGCCGGTTCGGTGGTGGCCGTCGTCGGCGAGTACGGCTCCGGAAAGTCCACCCTGGTCAAACTGCTGACGAAGTTCTACCAGCCGGACGAGGGCCGGATCACGGTCGACGGAACAGACCTGGCCGACGTCGACACCGCCCGCTGGCGGGCCGGGACGAGCGCGGCGTTCCAGGACTTCGGCCGATTCCACGTACGCTTCCGCGACGCCGTCGGACTCGGCGACCTCCCGCACCTGCACGACGACACCCGAGTCGCGGCCGCCGTCCACGCCGCCGACGCCGACGGGTTCGCCCACCGGCTGCCGGACGGGCTGGACACCCAGCTCGGCCGGGCGTACGCGGGCGTCGAACTGTCCGAAGGCCAATGGCAGAAGACCGCACTGGCCCGCGCCTCGATGCGGCCCGAACCGGTGCTGTTCGTCCTCGACGAGCCGACGGCCTCCCTCGACGCACCCAGCGAACACGCCATCTTCCAGCGCTACATGGACCGCGCCCGGCGGCTCGCCGAGCGTACGGGGGCGATCACGGTCGTCATCTCCCACCGGTTCTCCACCGTCGCCGGAGCGGACCAGATCCTCGTGCTCGACCGAGGCCGCCTCGTCGAACAGGGCACCCACGCCGACCTGATGACCGCCGGCGGCCGGTACGCCGACCTCTACGGCATCCAGGCCGACGCGTACGCCCGAACCTGAGAGCCCGACGGGGCCGGACCGTCACATCGGCCCGGCCCCGTGCACCGGGAGGTCACTCTTGTGCGCCTTCACCACGGTCGCCATGACCACGGTCGCCACACCCAAGATGATCGCCGCCCACAGGAACGCGACGGTGTAGCCGTGCACCGCCGCCTCCGCCTGAGTCTGCTGCGGCCGCAACACCACACCGGCCGCGTGATCGGTCAGGTACGCCGTCACCGCCGACACGAACAACGTGTTCAGCAACGCCGTCCCGAGCGACGCACCGACCTGCTGCGTCGCGTTCAGCGTGGCACTGGCCGCCCCGGCGTCGTGCTCGGCCACCCCGATCAGCGCCAAGCTGGACAACGGCACGAAGATCGCGCCAAGGCCGAGACCGAGCAGGATCTGCGCCGGCAACACATGAGAGACGTACGCGGTGTCGACGCCGATCTGCGTCAGCCATAACAGCGCCGCCGTCGCGAACACCCCACCGGTCACCATGAACACCTTCGGCCCGACCTTCGGCACGAGCTGGCTGGCCACCGCCGCCGCGACGAACACACCCGCGCTGACCGGCAACGCGGCCAGACCGGCCTTCATCGGCGAATACCCCAGCGTCCGCTGGAAGTAGAACGTCATGAACAGGAACGAACCGAACAGGCCCGCACCCACGAACAGACTGCCCAGGTACGCCCCACCTCGATTGCGGTCCAGCAGAATCCGCAACGGCAACAGCGGATTGCGTACGCGCATCTGCAGGAACACGAAGACTCCGACGAGCAGCACACCACCGATGAGGAAGCCCAGCGTCACCGGCGCGTCCCACCCGTCGGTGGCCGCCTTCGTGAAGCCGTACACGATCGAGGCCAGACCCACCGTCACGACGATCGCGCCCGGCACGTCGAACGTCGTGTTGCCGTGCGCCCGGCTCTCCGGGACGACGGCGAGCGCCGCGAACAGCGCCAGCAGTGCGATCGGAATGTTCACCAACAGGCACCAGCGCCAGTCGGCGTACTCCGTGAGGACACCACCGAGCAGCAGCCCGACCGCCGCGCCGCCCGCCGCGATCGCGCCGTAGACGGCGAACGCCCTCGACCGCTCGTGCACCTCCGTGAACAGGACGGTCAGCAGAGCCAGGCTGGCCGGCGCGAGCAGAGCCCCGAACGCGCCCTGCAACGCACGTGCGGCGAACAAGGTGGCGCCGTGCTGGGCCAGACCGCCGAGCCCGGACGCCAGGGCGAAACCCAGCGCTCCGGTAATGAATGTCCGCTTCCGGCCCCAATAGTCGGCGATGCGCCCGCCGAGCAGCAGGAACCCACCGAACGTCAGCGTGTAGGCGGTCACCACCCACTGCCGGTCCGGGTCGCTGATCCCCAAGTCCGCCTGCGCCTGCGGCAGCGCGATGTTCACGATCGTGGCGTCCAGCACCACCATGAGCTGGGCGACGGCGATGACCGCGAGCGCGAGCCAGCGCCGTGGATATTCCGAGATCGGCACGCCCGATCGGGTCGCCTGCAATGTGTCCACGGTGAATCCCCCTCACCCGTGTCGAGCAGACCCCCAATCCTTCTCGGCTCCGCCCCGCCCCGGGCGAAGACGGACATACCTACCGCGCTGTCCGATTCGCCGAATGGGTGCGCCACGGCCCGGGTGCGTCTCACCCCGTAGAGCGTCCTAGGACCATAGGTGATCCACATCCCGAATCGTGTCGCGAGCTGTGGTCTCCGCGACGTTTTCCGGGATGTGGATCACTGACTGTCCGTTGAAGACCGATGACGTGGCGCTAAGCCAGCAGATCGGTCACGGTGCCGCCCGCGACGGTACGGCCGCCTTCGCGTACGGCGAAGCCGAGGCCGGCCTCCATCGCGATCGGCGCGCCGAGGACGACCGTCAGCTCGACGGTGTCGCCGGGGCGTACCTCGGCGACCCCACCGAGACCGGGGTCGCCCAGCTCCACCGATCCGGGCACGTCCGTGGTCCGGAAGTAGAACTGCGGCCGGTAGTTCGCGTAGAACGGCGTACGCCGCCCGCCCTCGGCGGTGGTGAGCGCGTACAGCCGCGCCCGGAACCGCGAGTACGGGCGGACGCTGCCGGCCGCCGCGACGACCTGCCCCCGGCGTACCTGGTCCCGCTTGACCCCACGGAGCAGGATCGCGGCGTTGTCTCCCGCCTCGGCCCGCTCCAGCGCCTTGCCGAACGTCTCCAACCCGGTCGCCACCGCCGAGAAGGTCGGTTCGAGGCCGACGACCTCGACCGTCTCCCCGACGGTCAGCGTCCCGCGCTCGATCGCTCCGGTGACCACGGTGCCCCGTCCGGGGATCGTCAGCACGTTCTCGATCGGCATCAGGAACGGCTGCGTCAGCTCGCGATGCGGAACCGGCACGTACGCGTCGACCGCGTCCAGCAGGTCCACGATGGACTGAGTCCAGCGTGGGTCGCCTTCCAGCGCCTTCAGCGCCGATACGCGTACCACTGGGATCTCCTGGCCGGGGAACCCGTTGGAGGTCAGCAGCTCGCGGACCTCGAGCTCGACGAGGTCGAGCAGTTCGGGGTCGCTCACCGCGTCGGCCTTGTTCATCGCGACCACCAGGTGCGGCACGCCGACCCGGCGGGCGAGCAGCACGTGCTCGCGGGTCTGCGGCATCGCGCCGTCGAGGGCGGACACGACGAGGATCGCACCGTCCACCTGAGCCGCGCCGGTGATCATGTTCTTGACGTAGTCGGCGTGGCCGGGCATGTCGACGTGGGCGTAGTGCCGCGTCGCCGTCTCGTACTCGACGTGGGCGATGGTGATCGTGATCCCGCGGGCGATCTCCTCCGGCGCGCGGTCGATGCCGTCGAACGCGACGAACCGGTTCGCCGCGGGGTCGCGCTCGGCGAGAACCTTGGTGATGGCCGCGGTCAGCGTGGTCTTGCCGTGGTCGACGTGTCCCATCGTCCCGATGTTGAGATGCGGCTTGGCGCGGATGAACGTGGTCTTGGACATGGAGGAATCCTTCGAAGTCGGCTGATGGATGGCTCAGGACGGCGTGCGGCACTCTCCTCCGTGTCCTGGGTGCCCAGGCCGGCTCCGGCGCGGCAGCGCTGGGCGGTTTGGGGTGGAGGAGAGTCAGCTATCCAGTCGGGCCGACTTCGCGCGCACGGCGACGGCGCCCGGCAGGCGAAGGCCTGCGAGCGCGCCGAATCCAGCCGTGGCGAACATGATCAGGAAGGTAACCCGGGGCTTCCGGGCGCGGCAACCGATTTACGCGGCGGCCGCCGCCCGCGCCAGCACCTCTCGGAGCAGCTCATGCGGGAAGCCTTTCCCGTCCGACTCCGGCCGCGCGCTCCGGATCGAGTAGAACTCCCGGCCGTGGTTGTCGGCCTGCTCACCCCAGGAGTGGCCGGCCTCGTCGCGGTGCCAGGTCACGTGCTCGCCACGGAAATCCGACCGCTCCAGCCAATCCGCGCCCTGCGGCCAGTAGCTCGCCCACCGCTTCGGGCGCACCTTCTTCGGGCGCAGCGAGGCGTACGCCGCGTCGACGGTGGCGACCGCCGAGTCGACGTCGTCATCGTCGAACACCGCCGCGAACCGGCACAGCAAGGCCAGCGCCGGGCCCGGATGGGTCAGCTCCGGATCCCGCGCCGCGAGCGCCCGGCAGATCAGGTCCAGTTCGGACCAGCGCAACGCGTACGGGTGCCAGTGGGCCAGATCGTCCCAGCCGAGTTCGGCCTCCGGCCGGCCCGGCCCGTACGCGGCGAGGTTGTACGAGTCGAGGGACACGTCGAAGTCCAGGAGCAGGCCGTAGCCGTCGCCGACCTCGAACCGCAGCTCGCGATGGAACTCGCCGTCGCCTTCGTCGTCCTCTTCGGCATCGTCGTCGGGCTCGAAGGCCTCGTCCAGGTCGTCCGCGAGGTCGCCGAGCCGGTCGGCGCCGGGACCCTCGTCATGGGCGTAGAAGTATCGCGCCCAGAACATCGGATCGGACAGCAACGGACGGACCTGATCAAGCACTGCCATCGCCCGATTCTGCCGCACGTCAGGTGTTCAGCGGACGCCGGGCCACCAGCAGCACGTGGGTGACGGGCCAGTCCAGCGGCCGGCCGTCGAGGTCGGTCAGCGACGCCACCGGAGCGATCCGGTTGCCGACGACCCAGTCGTTGCGCAGCGTACGCGAAGCGGCGTCGACCTCGAAGCCGACGTCGGCGAGCAGGCTCTTCCAGTCGGCGTACTCCAGTCCGCAGAACTGCTCCTGCGTCTCCGGCATCCAGTTGCCGGCGTAGTCCTTGCGCGTCAGGTAGTCCATCGCGTCGCCGAGGGACAGCCGGAGCAGGTCCCCGTCGACCTTGAAGTCCACGCCGAACCGGTAGTCGACGGCGAACTGGTCGAACCGCGCGCGGGTAGACAGCCCCGCCACGTACGCCGCGACCTCGGCCGACGGTCGCTCAGCCAGATCACGCCGGGGTTCGACGGGGTTCTCGCCGTCGGTGCGGTCGAGGCGCAGCAGTACCGGGCGCCCACGGTCGTCGGGGCCGCAGACGTCGCTGTTGATCCACACTCCGCCCGGCACGGTGTGGTCGTAGATCGCCTGGACGAAGGCGCGCAGCGAGGTCGCCTGCTCCCCGTAGGACCAGATTTCGTGGGTGAGCGCGAAGGTCAGCGTGGTGTCGACCGAGCGGGGTGGGAAGACCGCACCGCCGAGCACGTTGCGGCGGTAGAAGAACACGTTCGGATTGGTGAAGACGCCCTGCGCCTTCTTGTGCACGCACTCGTCGAACAAGTGCCGGGCGACCTCCACCCCGACCAGATCGCTCTCCCGCAAGGCGGGCTCCCGGTCGGCCAGTTCGAGCACCGCGCCCGCGCCGCAGCCGATGTCGACGATGCGGCCGGGACGGACGTATTCGCGTACGGCCGACCATTTGCGGGCGGCACTGTCGGCGAACGACTCGGCGTAGCTGCGGTAGTCCCGCGTCGCGGTCAGGCCGCCCTCGTCGCCGACGACCGGATCGTTCACGACGGTACGCACAGCCTCGGTCAGCTGATACCGGTCGAAGACGTCGACCGTCGCCGGATGCGCCAGATCCCGCCACGTCTCGTCGCCGCGCGCCAGCCGCGTCAGCACATCCCATGGGCGTTCGGCCCCGGTCTCCTGTTCCACGGTCGCGATCTCGTAGCCGAGCCTCGCGTAGAGCGCCGCCACTTCCGGCGTCGAACACGCGACGACCGTGTTCTCCGGAGTCAGGACGATCCCCGTCTCCGTCGCGATGTTCTTGATCGTCACCTCGGCGAACCGATCCGTCGGCGCGGTGTCGAACACCGGCACCACCAGGGACCGGAGCCCGGTCAGGACGCTGAACCGCTCGATGGCCGCCTCGCGCCGGTGGTACGCCACCGGGTTGCGCCGGGTGTTCGCGTGGTTCGCCGACGTCACCGCCCAGACGACGGTCCAGAGGCCGGGGCCGCCGTTCACCGTCAGGCGGCTCAGGTACTCCGCCTGGAAGCGGGTCAGGACGTGGTGGCGGCCGGGGAACAGCACGAACTTCATGAGCAAGTGATACCTCATACGCCGGGTTCCGCCCGGCGTCGGGGTTCAGGCGGCCGCGCTGACGACCTCCAGATCGGCGCCTTCGCCGTCGACCGCGCTGAGACGGAACGACCCGTCCTCCCCGATCGCGAAGGTCACCCGGATCTGCGGAGCGCCCCGCGGGGCGTCGCCGGGCAGCAGGAGTTCGTACCGGCCCACGACGACCGGCCCGTCCTCGCCGCCCCGCAGCACGCCGACCTTGATGCTGCGCTGGGCGTCGGCGGCCGTGGTGAAGACAGCCGACTGCCGGCACGGCACGCGGGCGCCCTCCGGTATCAGCGTGGTGAATACCCCGCCGCGTGTCTCCAGCCCGACCCCGACCGTCGTCGCACCATCGCGAAGCGGAATGTCCACAGCTCGCATCGTATGCCCCCGCGGTGCCGTCGGCCGTCGAGGCCCGGCTGCGGGCGCGCCCCGTCGGCGGAACTCACGAGGAGCTGAAGCAGGCGCCGGAGTGGCTCAGCCTTGTGCCGGCGACGGCAGGCTGACGGCGCTGACCTCCCGGTCCACGCCCCCGCTCAGCTCACGATCCAGCGTCTCCTGCGCGTCGCGCATCGCGTCGGCGTACTGGGGCTCCGACAGGCGGCGCAGCCCCTCCTCCACCGGCACGTCTTCGACGATCGCGCTGATCCACCAGATGTTGCCGAAGGGGTCGCGTACGCGTCCGCCGCGCTGACCGAAGGCGTGCGTGGCCGACGTCGTGACCACGCGCGCACCGGCCGCGACCGCCCGTTCCATCGCGAGGTCGGCGTCCGGGACGAACACCCGGAGCAGCGACGGCATCGACGGCCAGCCCGGTCGCTGGTCGAAGGCGAGCAGGACGGTGTCGCCGACGCGGATCTCGGCGTGGCCGATGCTGCCATCCGCCAACGGCACCCGGCCCTGCTCCACTCCGTCGAACACTGTGGTGACGAAGTCGAGCAGGCGGCCGGTGTCGGGGGTTACGATCCACGGCGCGGCGGTCGTGTAGCCGGCTGGCGCGTTGGTGCTCATTGCGGTACTCCCTTGGGTGCGATCTTGCTTCACGCTTCGACTCTAGATCCGCTTTAGGCGAGCTCCGTTCCTAATTGGGTCAACCAAACAGCAGCACCCCCGCCGCGACGGCGACGTTGAGCGAATCGGCCCGGCCTCGCATCGGGATGGAGACGGGTTCGTGCGGCACCGACCGCCACTGCGGGGACACTCCCCGGCCTTCGGAACCGACGACGAACGCGGTCGGGCCGGGCAGCTCACCGCCGGGCGTACGGAAACCGCCGGGCGCGCCGGGCAACGCCAGCCGGATCGTGAACCCCGCGCGGAGCAGCCAGTCCGCGGCCGCCGCCGGTTCGCCGAAGTCGACGACGGGCGTGGTCAGCAGCGTGCCACGGCTGGCGGTGAACACGTCGGGGTGTTCCAGGCGCGCCTGACGATTCGTGAGCAGCAGGGCCCGCGTACCGCTGGCGTCGACGATGCGGATCAGCGCGCCCAAGTTGGTGGCGTACTCGATGCCGTCGGCGACGAGGATCTTGGCACTCACGCCGAGGGGGACGCCGTCGATGTGGCCGTCGCCGAGCGGCCAGTCCGGCAGGCGTACCAGGGAGGCCAGGCCGGACGGCTTCGTGCGGCGGCTGATGCGGGCGTAGGTCTTGGCGGACACCTCGACCGCGGTACGCGCCCGCCCGGTCAGGTCGCGGGCGAGCCGCCGGGTCGAGGGTTCCAGCAGATCGGGGCAGAGGACGAGGACGTCGATGTCGGCGTCGGCCTGGAGCAGGCACTGGTGCGCCCAGACGCCTTCGGCGACGACGGATCCGGACGGGGTCCGGGCGGACAGGAAGGCGCTGATGCGCGGATCGCGTGCGCTGACGGGCACGGCGGCCATGGCGGTCTCCGAGTGGAGGGTACGGCGAAGGCAGGCGCGTCGTCTGAAGGACTTACCTGCGTCAGGGCATGTGTGCGCCGGGAAGCGGCGCGCCGGTGTACGCGCGGTCTACCGGGTGCCCTGGCCGAACACGGCCATGGTCATGCGCCGCAGGGTAGTCCCTGCGGCGCATGGGTGGAACCGAATATTCAGTAGCCCCGGATCGCCGGCCAGGCGAGTTCGAAGCCGTCGGCGACCAACTCGTTCTGGAAGCGTTCGAGCAACGCCGGGGTCTCATGCACCTGAGCCGGTTCGAGTCCGTTCGCCAGGCAGTGCGCCGCCAGAGCCCCGGCCGCCTCCCCGGCGTTCCACTCCACCGGATGCAGCCGATAGCAGCCGTTGGTGATGTGCGTGGTGCCCATGTTCTTGCCCGCCGCCAGCAGGTTGCGGATGCGTACGGGCAGCAGGGCGCCGAGCGGGATCTGGAACGGGCTGCTGCCGACGTCGATGTAGTTGTCGCCGCCGGTCGACGGGTGCAGGTCGATGCGGTACATGCCGACGCCGACGCTGTCCGGATAGGACACTGCGCCGTGCTCACCGCGTACGGCCAGCGACAGGTCCTGCTCGACGACGGTCCGGCGGGCCCGGATGCGCCGCGATTCGCGGATGTAGGGCGTCTTGGCCAGACCGTCGGCGGTGCCCATCACGTCGGGCCGCAGGCGCAGCCCGTGCCAGCCCGTACCTCCGTCCGGGCGCGGCGCCTCGGTCTGGAGCCAGTAGAACATGCTCAGGGCCAGCTGCCGGGAGCCGTCGAGGTGCTTGTCGCGCTCCTCGTCGGACACTCCGATCAGCGGTCCCGGCAGGTAGTCGATCATCGGCCAGTTCACGATGGTGACGTCGCTGGCGAGGAACCCGGGCTGGAACTGCTCCCGGGCGAGGATGCGCCGGAAGATCCACAGGTCCTTGTCCCCCGGGTCGCGGCTCTGGTCGGCCACGACCGGGCCGGACGAGCCGTGCGGGACGAAGGTGCGCGCGACCGGTTCGAGCGTCCGCGGATCGGGCGCGACCAGGCTCAGCAGCCGGTCCGGCCAGAACGGCGGCTGGTACTCGCGCCAGAAGCCGTACTGGTCGGGACGGTCGATCGTGTGGTCCTCGCCGTCGCGGTGCTCGACCGCGAACACCCAGGAGAACGCCTGCATGTTGTCCGGCTGCGCCACCGCCGGCGCGCTCGGCTCGCCGGTCTCGTCCCGGGACTCGAAGCCGGTCACGTGCTCCACGCCGGCCATCGGCAGCAGATCGCCCAATTCGGTGGCGTCGAGGACGAACGGCGCGCTCGCCTCGACCCGGGTACCGTCGGGCCCCTCGAACAGCACCGACGTGACCCGGTCCCCGTCGCTCTCGACGGCGATCGGGCGGTGTGCGTACCAGATGGTCAACCGGCCCGCGGCCAGATGCGGCCCGACCATCGCCGCGAGCACGGTGGCGGCCACGCGCGGCTCGTGACAGAGCCGGCTGACCCGGCCGAGACCGGGGTTGAGGTCGGTCGTGGCGTGCGCGACGGAGGTGAGCGGATACCAGCGGCGGTAGTGGTCGCGGATCGCCTCGCGGAGCGCGCGGTACGAGCGCGTCGCGCCGAACTGCTCGATCCAAGGATGCTCGTCCGGTGGCACGCCCTGGCTGGTCAGCTGGCCGCCCAGCCAGTCGGTGGGCTCGGTCAGCAGGACCGTGCGGCCACGGCGCAGTGCGGCGAGCGCGGCGGCGACTCCCCCCAGGCCCCCGCCTACCACCAGCACATCAGCGTTTCGAGCTGGTACGCGGGATGAGCCGTCCGTCATTGGTGTTTCCTCCCCAGGTTCATTCGTTCAGTTCGAGCGCCGCGTCGAGCAGGCTCTGGGTGTACTCGTGTCGCGGCGCGCCCAGGACGTCGGCGGCCGGGCCCTCCTCGACGAGTTCGCCGCGCCGCATGACGGCGATCCGATCGGCGATCTGGTGCACGACGCCGAGGTCGTGCGAGATGAACAGCATCGACAGGTGGTGCTTCTCCCGCAGGTCCACGAGCAGCCGCA
The DNA here is from genome assembly GCF_040654195.1 of Hamadaea sp. NPDC050747. Taxonomy (NCBI): domain Bacteria; kingdom Bacillati; phylum Actinomycetota; class Actinomycetes; order Micromonosporales; family Micromonosporaceae; genus Hamadaea; species Hamadaea sp. NPDC050747. The sequence continues at coordinate 155,554 of NZ_JBFAHM010000017.1, read as the reverse complement.
GGACCTGCGCCTGCACCGAGACGTCGAGCGCGGAGACCGCCTCGTCGCAGACGAGCAGCCGGGGCTTGGCGGCCAGCGCGCGGGCGATGCTGACCCGCTGGCACTGGCCGCCGGACAGCTCGCCGGGCCGTTGCCGGGCGACGCCGGCGTCCAGCCCGACGTCGTCGAGCAGCCCGTGGAGGGCGGCCGTGCGGTCACCCTCGGGTGCGGTCACCGGGTGCGTACGCCACACCTCCTCGATCACCGCCGCGACCGTCATGCGCGGGTTCAGCGAGGACCGCGGGTCCTGGAAGACCATCTGGACCGCCCGGTGCAACGCGGCGGAGCGTCGGCCCAGCCGGCCCAGTGGATGTCCATCTAGGACGATGATGCCCGCGTCGGGCCGGACGAGGCCGACGACCGCCCGGGCCACCGTCGTCTTGCCGGAGCCGGACTCGCCCACGAGCCCGACCGTCTCCTCCGGCGCGACCGACAAGCTCACGCCGTCGACCGCGACGACCTTGGTACGCCGCCCGAAGCTGACCCGGAGGTCGCGTACGTCAAGCAGCGTCATGCCGCACCTCCTCGGCACGCTGGACTTCTTCGGAGAAGTGGCAGGCGGCCCACTGGCCGGGGGCGACCTCCCGGACGACGGGTTGCTCGACCTTGCACCGTTCGCGGGCCAGCGGGCAGCGCGGATGGAAGGCGCACCCGGACGGCCGGTTGGCCGGGGTCGCGGGCGTGCCCGGCAACGGCGACGCGATCGCCGTACGCGTCCGGACAGCGGGCACGCTCTGCACGAGTGCCCGGGTGTAGGGATGGGCCGGGCGGTGCAGGACCTCCTTGGTCGGGCCTCGTTCGGCCACGCGCCCGGCGTACATGACGACGGTCTGCTGCGCGACGTGCGCAACGACCCGGAGATCGTGGCTGACCAGGACCATGGCGAGCCCGTCGTCGTCCTGAAGGGACCGCAGCAGCCGCAGGATGCGCGACTGCACGGTCACGTCCAAGGCGGTCGTCGGCTCGTCGGCCAGCACCAGCGCGGGACTGCCCGCCAGGGCCATCGCGATGACGGCGCGCTGCCGAAGACCGCCGGAGAACTCGTGCGGGTAGCTGTCCGCGCGGGTCGCCGGGTCGGGCACACCCGCCCGGTCGAGCAGTTCGACCACGCGGCGGCGCACCTCGTCGCGCGGGCGGCCCGACCGGCGCAGGATCTCGCCGACCTGCCGGGCGATCGTCTGGGTCGGATTGAGGGCGGCGAGCGGATCCTGGAAGATCATCGCGATCTCGTGCCCGCGCAGAGCGCGTCGCCGAGCCGGCGTGGCCTGGAGCAGGTCCTCCCCACGCCAGCGCAGCTCGCCGCCGGTCTCGGCGCCGTCGGGCAGCAGGCCGATGAGGGCGTTGGCCGTCATCGTCTTGCCGCTGCCCGACTCGCCGATCAGTCCCACGGTCGTCGCCGCCGGGACGTCGAACGACACCCCGTCGACGACGCGCACAGTCTCTGCGCCGGCCCGAACGCTCGAGCCGGGAGTGAGGACGGAGGGTCGGCGACGATCAACACGGCCACCGGCGGGGCCGGGCAGGTCGACGACCAGCCCGGACACCTCCAGCAGACTTGTCATGATCCGCTGACGCCGATCGTGGAGAAGTCCGGCAGCCCGTTCGGGTCCGGCACGACGCCGGTCAGGTTCTTGTTCCAGGCGTACGCGAACTTCACGGCCATCGGGAACATGCCGACCGCGTCCGACCAGATGATCTTGCTGGCCTCGCCGTAGAGGCGTACACGCTCGTTCTTGTCCGGGCTGGCCCCGGCCGCGGCGAGCAGCTTGTCCAGGTCCGGGTTGCAGTAGCCGTTGCGCTTGGCGGCGCAGGTGTAGAGCCGGCCGAGGGTGTTCGCCCCGTCGAAGGTCGGGTTGGACAGCTGCTGGAAGTTGATGTCCCAGTTCAGGGCCAGCAGGTCCTTGGTGAACACCGCCTGCTCCTTCTCCAGCAGGTCCACCTGGACGCCGATCTTCGCCAGGTCGGAGACGACCGCCTGGTTGAACTGGCGGAACTCGGCGTTGGCGAACTGGAGCCGCAGCTTCTTGCCGAAGTCGAAGCCGGCCGCCTGCAGGGCCGCCTTGGCCGCCGCCGGGTCGTACTTCTGGGCCTCCTGCGACGAGTAGCCGAGCGTCACCGGCGAGACCGGCGCGTCCGACAGCGTCCCCGTCTGCGGATACAGGGTCTTGATGATGGTCGCGAAGTCCACCGCCTGCCACAGCGCACGGCGTACGGCGGCTTCGGAGAGCGCCGGGATCGACGAGTTGAACCACATCGTGAAGACCGCGGTGCTGGGGACCCGTCTGGATGGTCAGGTTGCTGTCGCTCTGCAGCTGCGGCAGCTGGTCGTCGGGGATTCCCCAGATCAGGTCGGCCTCACCGGTCCTCAGCGCGGTCAGCCGGGCGGCGAGCTCCGGCATCTTCTTGATGGTCACCTTCGTGACCTTGGGCGCGCCGGCGTAGTAGCCGCTGTTCGGGGTGAACACGACGGTGCCCGCCGAGTCGAACTTCTCCAGCTTGAACGGGCCGGAGCCGACCGGGTGCTGGAAGAACTCCTTGTCCTCGCCCTGCACGCTCTTGGGCATCACGAAGAAGACGGCCAGCTTGTACGGGATGGCGGCGTCGGGCTTGGTCGCCTTCAGCACGACCTCGGACGGCGAGGTCGCCGTCATCGTGTAGCCGGTGAAGTTCGCGGCGTTCGTGCTCTTGAGCTCGATGAACCGCTGGAACGAGGCGACCACGTCGTCGGCGGTGACGGCCGAGCCGTCGCTGAACTTCACGCCCGAGCGCAGTTTGAAGGTCCACTGCGCGGCGGTGCCGTCGGGCGTCCACTCGGTGGCCAGGTCGCCCTCGAGGCTGCCGTCCGCCTTGGGCCGGACCAGCCGGCTGAACAGCGCCTTCGAGGTGAGCTGGGTGCCGGTCGCCCCGCCGCCCGAAGGGCTGGCCGGGTCGAGGCTCTCGATCGAATAGGTCCCGGCGACGGTGATCTCCTTGCCGCCGCCGGCGGAGCCGCCGCTGGTGGTACCGCAAGCGCTCAGGGCCAGCGAGGCGGTCAGCGCGGCGCCGAGCACGGCCAGCGCCGTACGCCGGGTTCCGCGCGGGGCACGATATCTGGTCATCGATGCCTTCCAAAAGGGGAGGGGTGAGCGGTTCATCGGACGTGCCCGCGTCCGTAGCGGGCGGTGAGCTGGTCCCCGAGGATGCCGATCGTGATGATCAGCAGGGACAGCGCGACTCCGGGGATCGCCGAGATCCACCAGGCGGTCGCCAGGTACTGCTTGCCGTTGGCGATGATCTGGCCCCACGACACCGCCGAGGTGGGCAGGCCGATGCCGAGGAAGCTCAGCCCGGCCTCGGCCAGGACGACGAGGGCGAATTCGAGGGTCGCGAGGGCGACGACGGGACCGGCGGTGAACGGGATGATGTGCCGCCACAGGATCGACAGCGGGCGTACGCCGAGCACCCGCGCCGCGTCCACCCAGGCCCGTTCCCGGATGGTCAGCGCGACTCCCCGGGTGACCCGGGCGAACGAGATCCACGCGGTCGCCGACAGCGCGACCACCACGACGAGCACGCTGCGTTCGAAGGCTCCGGCGATCACGATGGTGAGCAGGATCGCCGGGAATGCGAGCAGGATGTCGATGCCCCGGGCGAGGATGGTGTCCAGCCAGCCCCGGAAGTATCCGGCGACGGTGCCGATCGCGACGCCGACGACGCAGGAGACGACGACCGTCGCCAGGCCGATCAGCACCGACGTACGCGCGCCGTAGACCACCTGGGCCAGGACGTCCCGGCCGGTGCCGTCGGTGCCGAACCAGGCGGTCGCGCCCGACGAGACGTGCGACCCCGGTGGCAGCAGGCGGTCCGGCAACGAGGTGTAGACCGGGTTGTAGTCGATGAGCAGCGGGCCGACCCCGCCGACCAGGGCGTAGACCGCCAGGATCGCGTACGGGATCCACCGCGCCCACCGGCGACGGGGACGACGCCGGCGCACCGCGGCAGTGGTCTCCGGAACGCTCTCCAGCACAACTGTCATGCCGCACCGTCCAGGCGGATGCGCGGGTCGAGCCGCGAGTAGACGAGGTCGGTGAGCAGGTTGAAGAGCATGACGATCCCGGCGATGAGGAAGGTGGCCGCCTGGACCAGGCCGTAGTCGCGGTTGGACACCGCGTCGACGACCAGGGTGCCCGCACCTGGCCAGGCGAAGACGTTCTCGACGACGACCGCGCCGCCCATCAGGCCGCCCATGTGCAGGCCGACCACGGTGACGACGGGGATCAGCGAGTTGCGCAGGGCATGGCCGAGCAGCACCTGCCGCTCCGACAGCCCCTTCGAGCGAGCGGTCTGGATGTACGCCTCCCGCATCGTCTCCGCGACGTTGGTCCGGGTGAGCCGGGCGACCACCGCGGTGAACGGCAACGCCAGCGTGACCGCCGGGAGGATGAGGTGCAGCGGGCTGCCTGCCCCCGCACTGGGCAGCAGCCGCAGCGCCTGAGCGAAGACCAGGATCAGCATGATGCCGACCCAGAACGTCGGGAACGACTGCAACGCGATCGACACCGCCGAGACGACCCGGTCGGCGATCGAACCCGGCCGTGCGCCGGCCAGCAGGCCGAGGGTCAGCCCGACGACCACGGCGATCGCCGTCGAGGCGAGCATCAGTTCGGCGGTGGCGGGCAGGCGTTCGAACACCGTCGGCATCGCAGCGGTCCCGAGGCGGTAGGAGTCGCCGAAATTCAGCCGCACGACGTCGCCGAGGTAGCTCAGGTACTGGGCGTACAGCGGCTTGTCGAGGCCGAGCCGGGCGGTCAGCTCCGCGACCTGGTCGCTGCCGGCGTCCGGGCCGAGCATGATGCTGGCCGGGTCACCCGGCGCGACCCGGACGATGAGGAAGATGAGCGAGGCCGCGCCCCACATCACGAGTACGCCGATCAGCAGGCGCTTCACGATCAGCCGGATCATGACGGCGTCACCGGTCCGACCGTCGCGCCGTCGGCGAGCACACACTCCACGCTCTGGTGTGGCGCGCCGACTCGCGGAGCCGAGTCGTCGGCCGCGCCGGAATCGTCGAGCAGCTCCGGATCCTCGAGCAGCTGGACGAGCAGGCGGGTGGCCTGCCGGCCCATCTGTTCCCGGGGTACGACGAGGCCGGTCCAGTCGGTGCCGGTCGGCGGAGCCCCGGCCGAGTCACCGAGGACCACGACACTGAGGTCGCCGGGGATCGACAGGCCCTGCTCCCGGGCGTACGCGAGGATCTGCTCGGCCAGCACCTGCTGCTCGGCGACGATGGCCGTGATGCCGCCGTGGCGGATCTCGGCGAGCAGTCCGGGCACGTCCTCGCCGGATTCGAGCGTCCACACCGGACCGGTCAGCCGGCGCGTCTCACCCGACGACGCCGCCCGGCGGAAGCCCTTCTCCCGATCGCGGCTGGGTTGTGCGTCGCCGTCGCCGATCCGGGCGTACGCGACGCGACGGTGACCCAGTGCGAACAGCCGCTCCGTGAGCTGCTGCGTGGCGGTGGCGTAGTCGGCGGCGACGTACGGGATCGGCGGGCCGGACACCTCACGATGCCCGATGTAGACGAAGGGGTAGCCGGAGTCGCGCAGCCGCTCGATCTCCTCGACATTGGGGTTGCGGCCGAGCAGCAGGGCGCCGTCGGCCAGTGACAACCGGCTGGATCCGTCGCGGAAGATCTGCCGCTCGCCACCTGCGCTGGTGAAGAGCAGCAGGTCGTGACCGAGGTCGGCGGCTTCCTGCTCGATGCCGACGAGGAACGGGAAGTAGAAGTCCACGCTGTTGGTCGGGAACACCGGCTCGAAGGTGTGGACGCCCAGGATGCGATTGCGCCCGCCGGCCAGCGACCGGGCCGAGGGGTTCGCGACGTAACCCCACTCGCGCATGGCGGCCAGCACCCGGTCCCGGGTCGCCGGGCTGATGCGCACCTCCGACTCCCGCTCGTTCAGCACGAGCGAGACGGTGGCCTGGCTGACGCCGGCGAGCCGGGCGATGTCGGCCTGCGTGGGCCGCCGGGCCGGTCCGCGTGGCACGGGGCTTCGGGACACTGTGTGCCTCCTGCTAATGCGCCCTACTAACGGGGGGTATTCGGTGGTCGCAAAGTTTCACACCGGCTACGGCGGGATGTCAAGAGGTGATCCACAACGCGATCCCGATGGGCGAAGGCGAAATACTAATACCTATTAGCGTCTGGCGTCCGGTGGAGATCGCCGGTACCGTCCGGAAGCACTCGTTCAGGAGGTCCCATGTCTACCAGGCACAACAGCGGTCCGGCCACCGACGACGCGGTAAAGCCGCTGGTCAGCGGCACGGTCATCCCGTTGATCACCGCACTGGACTCCCACGGACGGCCGGACGCCGAGGCCGTCGAGCCGCTGCTGGCGTACCTGGCGGAGGGCGGCGTGACGTCGCTGCTGGTGGCCGGGACGAACGGCGAGGGCCCGTTGCTGTCCGGTGACGCCGTCCAGCGGTACGCCACCGACGTGACCGCCCGATGGCGGGCGCTCGTCGGCGACGCCGCCACCGTCATGGTGGCCGCCACCGGCCCGGGCACGGAGGAGACCCGCCGTCGCATCGAGGCGCTGGACGACGTCGACCTCGACGCGGTCGTCGTACTGGCCCCGTTCTACTTCAAGCACACCGAGCGGGAACTGCTGGCGCACTTCCAGGCGGCGGCCGCGCTCGGCCGCCCGATCGTCGTCTACAACAGCCCCGCCTACACGGGCAACCCCGTCCCGGTCAGCCTCATCCGCCGCCTGCTCGACGAACCCGGGATCGTGGGCTTGAAGGACAACTCTGGTGATGCCACGCAATTCGGCCAGTTCTGCGAGGTGGCCGGTGAGCGACCCGGATTCGGCGTCGCCCAGGGCATCGAACGGCAACTGGATGTCGCGCTGCGCCTCGGCGCGTCCGGCACCGTCCCGGGGGTCGGCATGCTCGCCCCCGCCCTCTGCGTCAACCTGTTCCGCGCCGGCAGCAGTGGCGACGACGCCACCGCGACCGCGCTCCAGCAGGACGTCAACCGGCTGGCCGCCCTCTTCGCCATCCGGCCCGGGGCCAGCGGCGTCGTGATCATGAAGACCGCCTTGCACCTGCTCGGGCTGGCTCCCGCGACGGCCGCCGAGCCGTTCCTCCCGTGCACCGACGACGAACTCGCCGCACTGCGTACCGCGCTCGACGGGCTCAGCGACATCCTGCGCCGGGCCTGACCCGACAGCCCCCAGCGCTGGATCAGGGTTCCGGGTCGAATCTTGGCTCAAGATCCGGCCGAGAACCCTGATCCAGCGCGAGAAGACCAGCCGGCAGGAAGCAGTCCCGCTCTAAAGACAGTCCCGCCCCGAAGACAGTCCCGCCTCGAAGACAGTCAAGGAGAGCCGCATGTCCCACCGCATCAGCCGGCGAGCGTTCACCCTCGGCGCCGTCGCCGGCGCTTCCGCGCTCGCCCTGCCCGCCTCCCCCGCCAACGCCAACGCCAACGCCACCGCCAACGCCACCGCCACCGCCACCGCCTCCACTGAGAATGCCGTAGCCTGGGAGGAGTCCGAACCGCAGGCGCCGTTCTTCACTGAGACGACCCTGTGGGACAACACCGTCGACGGGCTGTCGAGCTATCACGTGCACGCCCTGGCCGTCCTGCCCGACGACACGATCCTGGCCTGCACCGAGGGCCGCCACGAGACCTGTGACGCCGGACCGCACGACATCCTCGTACGCCGCAGCACCGACGGCGGCCGGACCTGGAGCCCCACCCAGGTGGTCGAGCAGGCGGTCGACGGTCAGATCTGGGCGAACCCGACGTTCGTCGTGGACAAGATCACCGGTGAGGTCTTCCTCTTCCACAACCTCTGCGAGCAGCTGCCGGAGAACACGAGCTGCTCGGCCGACTCCAGCACGGTTTACCTGGTCTCCAGCACCGACGGCGGGCAGACCTGGAGCGAACGCCGCAGCCTGGCCGGGCTGTTCGACCACTTCCCGTACGGCTGGGCGATGCACGGGCCGGGTCCGGGTCACGGCATCCAGCTCGACTCCGGGCGGCTCATCCTGTCCTGCTCGCACCGGACGGTCATCACCGGCGTACCCACGGCCGACCGGAACTATGGCGCGTCGACGATCTACAGCGACGACCATGGGCGTACCTGGCTGGCCGGAGGCGAGATCCCGATGGAGGCCGGGCTGCCGGTCGCGGGCGAGGCCCGGCTGGTGCAACGGGCCGACGGCGCGGTGGTCATGAACACCCGGCCTGGTTCCGGCAACGACTGGCCGCGGGCGATCGCGGTCAGTCACGATGGTGGCGTGACCTGGTCGAAGCCCCGGATGGACTTCAACGCCGGGCTGTTCAACGGCTGCGACACGAGCCTGATCCGGTACACGGGCGGACCGCACAGCCCGGAGCCGAACCGGATGCTGTTCAGCTTCCCGGACTCGCCGATGCGGTGGAACATGACGGTCGCGGTCAGCTACGACGAGGGCCAGTCGTTTCGCTACAGCCGGTCGCTCAGCCCGATCCGGGCGTTCTACTCCGACCTCGCGCGGCTGTCGGACGGCACGATCGTGCTGCTCTACGGCTGCGACGGCGACCTCGACGGCAGCCCTCGCCGAGTGGCGTTCGCCCGGTTCAACCTCGAATGGCTCACTCAGGGTCGCGACAGCCTCGCGACCGGCCCGGAGGTGACCGAGAAACTCACGCACGACTTGGGCAAGACCGCCAAGCACGCGACCGTCTCCGGTGGCACGCTCACCGTCGTCGTGGAGGCGACGGCTCGGGACGGCTCCCGCGCGGCCTGGACTCCGGAGGCCGAAGGCGACTACGTCGAGTATCCGTTCACGGTGGCTCCGGGTGACGACTACGAGCTGTGGTTGCGCTACTTCCGGTCCGCCGACGGCGGGCTGATCACCGTCACCGTGGACGGCGAGACTCCGCGTACGTCCACACTGGATCTCACCTCGTATCGCGGGGACGGCTACGACACGGCGCTGCTGCGTACCGGACGGCTGGGGGCCGGGCGGCACACGATCCGCTTCACCCTCGCCGGTCCCGGTCGCGGCGGTGGCACGGCCGTCTCGCTCGATCAGCTCAGCCTGGTCGAGGCGGCGCATGCGCCGGACGTCCGCGAGGACTTCGCCGTCGACAACGGCGGCCTCGGCTTCGCCACCACCGGCTCCTGGCCGAGCAGCAGGGGCGTCTTCGGCTACTACGGCTTCAACTACCTCACCCACGCGAAGGGCACCGGGGCCAACAGCGCCCGCTGGCGGCCCGCGCTCCCCGGGGACGACCGCTACGAGGTGCTCATCTCGTACGCCGCCGACCCGAACCGGGCGAGTAACGCGCCCTACACGGTGCATCACGCGGAGGGCGCGTCCACCGTGACCGTCAACCAGAAGCTCCACGGCGTCGCCGACGTACGCATGGGCGAATGGGTCTCGCTGGGCACCTTCCCGTTGCGGGCCGGACTCGACGGTTACGTGGAGCTGACCGACGCGGCTGACGGCGTGGTGATCGCCGACGGCGTACGGTTCCGGCGGCAGGCTCCGGCGTGATCGCCGCACCGACGTCGGGGGTGAGGTTGCATCCCCTGGGCTTGCCGGACAGCCGGATCACCGGCGGGTTCTGGGCCGGCCGGATCGCCGCCAACTCCGCGGCGATCCCGGTCGGCCGTGAGCGCCTGATCGAGGCCGGGAACATCGGCAACCTCCGGATCGCCGCCGGGGAACAGACCGGCGCGGCGCGCGGGGCGGTCTTCTGGGATTCGGACGTCTTCAAATGGATGGAGGCAGCCGCCTGGGAGTACGCCCGCAGCGAAGACCCGGAGCTGCTGGGCCACCTCCGCGACCTGACCACGACGGTCGAGGCGGCCCAAGAGAGCGACGGCTACCTCAACTCCGTGATGCGCCTGCGCGGCGAACCGCGGTATGCCCAGCTCTGGATGAGCCACGAGCTGTACAACGCGGGTCACCTGTTTCAGGCGGCCGTGGCGGCGACCCGCGCCACCGGCGACCGCACGTTGCTCGAGGTCGCCGTACGCTTCGCCGACCACCTGGCCGAGAACTTCGGTCCCGGCAAGCGCGGTGAGCTGGAGGGGCATCCCGGGATCGAGACCGCCCTGGTCGAGCTGTTCCGGGAGACCGGCGAACGGCGCTATCTCGACCTGGCGGCGTACTTCGTCGACGCGCGCGGGCACGGCCGGGCCACCAAGCCGGGCTTCGACCCGTCGCACTATGCCGATCCGGCGCACTACGCCGACCGGGTGCCCATCCGGGAAGCCGCCAATTTGGAGGGTCATGCCGTCCGGGCGGTCTACTTCGCCCTCGGCGCGACCGACGTCGCGATCGAGACCGGCGACGCCGAGCTGCTGGCGGCCGTACGCCGGTTGTTCGACGCGATGAGCGCCCGTCAACAGCACGTCACCGGGGGCGTCGGGTCGCGCTGGGACGGCGAGGCGTTCGGGGACGACTACGAGCTGCCGCCGGATCGGGCGTACGCCGAGACGTGCGCGGCCATCGGCGTCCTGCAGTGGGCCTGGCGGCTGCTGCTCGCCACCGGCGATCCCCGGTACGCCGACCAGATGGAGCGCATCCTGTACAACGCGGTGCTCCCAGCGGTGTCGCTGACCGAGCCGGAGTACTTCTACGTCAACACGTTGCACCGGCGAACGGGGGCACGCGCCGACGTGCAGCGCTCCCCCGCCAACGGCCGCCGGCCGTGGTTCAACTGCGCCTGCTGCCCGCCCAACGTCATGCGTACGCTCGCCAGCCTGCCGGGATATCTGGCGACGGGGACCGAGGACGGTCTCCAGATCCACCAGTACGCCCAGGGCACCCTCCGATCCGGGGACTTCGCGGTCGACGTCGAAACGGCGTACCCCTGGGACGGCCGGGTGGTGGTGACCGTGCTGGAGGCTCCGGCGCACCCCGTCGAGCTGGCTCTACGCGTACCACTTGGTGGTGAGTATTCGCGGACCTCGCGCGTCTTCCAGCCGGGTGACCAGGTCGTGCTGGAGCTGGACCTGACGCCGAGGCTGATCGTGCCGGACGAGCGGGTGGACGCGACGCGCGGCTGCCTGGCGGTGACGCGCGGACCCCTGGTGTACGCGCTGGAGCAGCCCGAACACCCGGACGCGGTGCTGGAGGACCTGCGGCTCGACCCGGCGGCGACGATCCACGCCGAACCCCGGCCCGATCTGCTCGGCGGCGTGACCTTGCTGCGCAGCGACGCCGACGGCCCACAAGAACTGACGCTCATCCCGTACTACGCGTGGGCCAACCGCGGCCCGCACGCCATGCGGATCTGGATACCGACCCTGGAGAACCACCGATGACCGAGCACCATCCCGTCCCGAGGGACTGGAACACCTGGGACACGCAGTACCACACGGCCGCCGCCCATCTGCCCTCCGGCCTGCGGATCCGTGCCGCGATCGTGGCGCCGGACGGCACCGTGACCGACGGCTTCACCTGGCGGGAGGGCTTGGCACGGCTGGGCCACCACACCGTCGACGGCGAGTACGCCGAGGTCACCGTCCGCGCCGGGGAAGCGCTGCTGCGCCTGGTCTTCACCAACCCGGCGACGGACGTCCTGGCGGGACTGGCCGAGCTGCTCCCCGGTACGCCGCCCGGCCACAGCGTCCGCTTGATCGTCGACAAGCTGCCCGAGGCAGGCCCGGTGGATCTCACCCGCTGGCACGCGACGCTGCCGGAAGGTTCGGACGTCCGCGACGGCGTCGTCACGCTGCCCGGACGCGGTGGCGTGTTCACCTGGGCGCCGGTCGGCGTGACCGCTCCGGCCGTCGACTTCGAGGCGGCGAAGGTCGCCGCCGAGGCGAAGGCGATCGGCAGCTCAGGCTGGCTGGGCCGGGCGGCCGAGGGCTACCAGCGTGCGCTCACCTGGAACACCGTGATCCGGACCGATCTCGCCCGGGTCATCACGCCCACCTCCCGGGACTTCGTGCACGCCGGGCGGCGCGGGTTCTACGGCACCTGGGCGCTGCACGGCTGGGACACGTTCTTCTGCGGGCTCACCGCGACCTGGATCGACCACGACTTCGCGCGGGGCATCTACGACCAGATGCTGGAGCAGGCCACCGACCGGGGCATGGTGCCCAACCGCGTCTCCGACGAACGCGGGCGCACCGACGACCGGTCGCAACCGCCGGTCGGGGCGTATACGGTTGTCAAGTCGTACCTGAGCACCGGGTTGTCGGACGAGACGCGCGACCTGTCGCTGCTGAGCGGAGCGTATGACGCGCTGCTCGGCTGGCACGACTGGTGGACTCGGGATCGGGTCGGCCCGTTGGGCCTGCTCACCTGGGGCTCCGACCCGACCGGCGATCCGAAGTCGGCCACTGTGGACAGTACGCGGCGCGAGTCGGGGATGGATGACTCCCCGATGTTCGACGAGATCCAGTACGACCCGAAGACGCACACGATGGACCTGACCGACGTGGCGCTCACGGCACTGCACGCGGTCGACGCCGAGGCGCTGACGTTCATCGCCGACCGGCTGGGTTTCACCGACGTCGCGGCCCGCTTGCGCGGCGAACTGACCGACGCGCGGACCGCGGTGGAGGAACGCTTCTGGGACGAGGACGCGGGCCACTACCGGAACCTGCGGGCCGACGGCTCGTTCGACATCCACCTCGCGCCCAGCATGCTGTATCCGCTGCTGGCCGGAGCATCCTCACCGGCACGGGCACAGCGCGCGGTCGAGACCCTGCTGACGCCTTCGCTCCTCGGCGGTTCGCCGCCGCTGCCGAGCGTGTCGCGCAGCGACCCCGGCTACAACCGGCACTACATGCGCGGCCGCGTCTGGGGGCCGGTCGCCTTCCTCGCCGTCGAAGGGCTGCGCCGGTACGGACTGGACGAGCACGTCGACCGGATCGTCGACGAGCTGCTCGGCATGTTCCGGGTCGAATGGGAGGAGCACAGCCACGTCCACGAGAACTACTTCTCCAGCCCGGACGAGGACATCCACCCGTTCGAGGCGCGCTCGGACTTCCTGCTCAGCTGGGGCAACCTGCTGGCGTACCTGGCGATGCAGCAGCTGGCCGACGCCCGGCCCGGCGGCTGGCGGTTCGCCCGCCCCGGGCGTACGGCCACACTGACCAACCTCAACCTGCGCGAAGGCCGCCTCAACCTGTACGCCGACGACCGGCTGCGTGTACTGCTGGACTCCGCCGTGCTGGTCGACGCGGATTCGTCCACCGTCGTGTCGGACTATTCGCGTAGCTCGACGGTGGTGTCGGCGGTCGTCGCCTCCGACGGTCCGGTACGCCTCGGCGTCCCTGCGTCAGCCGGCGACACGGTACGCGTCCAGGTCGGTTCTGCTCCCGAGTCGTCCGTCGCCGTCGGCGACGACCGCACCGTTGCGGTGACCGTCTCCTCCCCCGGTACGCCGGTGACCCTCACCGCCTGACACGCACTCTTGACCTACTTGATCATCGCGGGATGCCGGATAACGCGGCTAAGATCGTTCGCAAAGCCGCGTTATCCCGGGATCCCGCGACGGTCACGCGCCGGATCAGCACGACGGAGCAAGCACCAAGGATCCCGCGACGGTCAAGCGCCGGGTCAGCCGGCCGCGGCCGCGACGAGCAGCGCCAGCCCCACTCCGAGGTCCACCACGCCGCAGAACTCCGACCACGGCCGGTTGACCACCCGGTCCACCTTGAAGTGGTACGCGTCCCAAGCGCCGTGGAAGAGGAAGCCGACCCCGGCGACCGCCACCGCGAGGCGGGGCTCCACCACGGCGCACAGCAGGCTGAGCGCGCCGAAGAACGCCATGCCGCCCGTCTGTACGGTGAGATCGCGGAACCGCCGGGCGGCGAGCACCCAGATCCACAGCACGACGAGGACGGCCGACATCCCGACGGCGGGGTGCGGGCCACCCGAGCGCAGGTAGAGGATCTGGAAGACGGTGACCACGATGCTCAGCACGACGAAGGCGGGCCACGCGGTCCACGGCCGGCCGAGGGCGTACGCCATCAGGTAGATCCCCGCCATGGTGGCGATGGCCGGGCCGAACAGCAGCTCGTCTCGTGAGCTGAGCAGCAGGACGGCCACCGCGCCGGCGATGGAGACCAGGCCTAACGCGGTAGGCCAGCGATCCCGGAGATCCCCGAGGGACAGAATGCGACTCACGAGCCCGATCGTGCCGCACCGGCGGCGGCGAAGCCCGGATCCAGGCCTAACGGGTCCGATTCCATGGGCGGGGCGACGGGATTCCTGCGGTACGCCGAAGGCGGCACCCCGTAGTGCGTCACGAACGCCTGCCGCATCGTCTCCGTACTGCCGAACCCGCATCGGCGGGCGACGGCGGGCAGCGGAAGGCCGGTCGAGGTGAGCAGGTGTGCCGCCGCCTCCGTACGCGCCCGCCGCACGTACTGCGCCGGGGTCTCTCGCACGTAGGTGAGGAACAGCCGGGACAGGTGCCGTTCGCTCACCCCGGCCAGTTTGGCGAGCGCCCCGGCAGTCAGGTCGTCGGCGAGGTTGCTGACGATGTGGCTGGTCGCCCGGCGTACCACGAGGTCGTCACCGTCGCGCCGGGTCAGGAACATGCTCAGCTGCGCCTGCGCGCCCGGCCGTTGCAGGTACGCCACCACGCCGAGCGCGACGCCCCGCGCGAGCGCCATCCCGTGGTCGTCCTCGACGAAGGCGAGGGTCAGGTCGAGCGCGCTGGTGACGCCGCCGGAGGTGGCCACGTCGCCGTCGCGGACGTAGATCGGATCGGGGTCGACGATGATCTCCGGATAGGTCCGGGCCAGTTGTTCGGCGTACATCCAGTGGGTGGTGACGCGCTTGTTGGTCAGGAGTCCCGCCTCGGCGAGCACGGTGGCGCCGGTGCAGACCGAGGCCACTCGGCGGGACAGCGCGGCGAGCCGGCGTACATGGCCGACCACGACGGGATCCTCGGCCGCGTCCCGGTGCCCGAGGCCGCCGCTGACCAGCAGCGTGTCGATCGGTCCGCGGAACTGTTCCAGCGCGGCCTGCCCGGCGAGCTGCAACCCGGAGTCGCAGATGATCGGCCGGCCGCCCGGCGTGGCCAGCACGCTCCGGTACGGCGGGCTCGCGCCGATGCGGTTGGCGATGTCCAGACTGGACGTCACGCAGGCGATGTCGAGCAGCTCGGCGCCGTCGTAGCCGACGACCAGGATCACGCGCTCCGGCATCACCCCACCATATGCGCGGTCGCAAGCGTCCGTTTGGTATGACAGACGGATGGCGGTGGGTGCAATTCCGGAACGGGTCCGCTGGACCGTGGAGAAGATGGCGGTACGCCCCGGCGACCGCCTCCTGGAGATCGGGTGCGGCCGGGGGGCGGCCGTCTCCCTTGTCTGCGACCGTCTGCGCAGTGGGCAGATCACCGCGATCGACCGGTCGCTCACCATGGTGAAGTACGCCGAGCAGCGCAACGCCGAGCATGTCGCGGCCGGCCGGGCGGTGTTCCAGACCGCCCCGCTGGACGGCGCGGATCTGCCGCGGCGGCGGTTCGACAAGGTCTTCGCGGTCAACGTGAACCTGTTCTGGGTCCGTTCCTCGGCGAGCGACCTCGACATCATCCGGCGGCTGCTCAAACCGTCCGGGGCGATGTTCCTGACTTACGAGCCGCCGGCGATCGCGCGCGCCGAGGCGATCGCCGACCGGGTCGCCACGTTCCTCACCGAGCAGCGCTTCGACGTCACGACGACCTACGGCGCGACTCATCGTTCGGCGTTGGTCTGCCTGACCGCCCGACCGGCGGGCTGACCGAGCATTACTCAATTACGTACAGTGGCCCTGGCGTCACGGTGGCGGATCTGAAAGGATCTTTCCCGGACCTGGGGAGGAACGTAGTGACTCGGCACCTGCCAGCGTGGTACGGCATCTTCGTCGGAACGGTCGGCGGCATCGGCATCGCGGTGGCCCTGGTGCGGGCGCTCGGCTGGACGCTCGTCACCCTCGGCACCGTGCTGCTCGCCGAGTCGATGCTGGTGATCCCGCTCGTGGCGCTGATCGCGTTCGCCCGCCCGCGTACCGCCCGGGGGCGAACGCGTACTGCTGAGCAGCCCGGCGCTCTCGCCGACCTGAAACGATGACGCACATGGACGACGCGGCGATCCGGGCGGTGGTCCTCGACGTCGACGACACCCTCTGCCTCACCGAGGCCGCCTGTTTCGCCTTGGAGAACGAGGTCCTCTCCCGCATCGGCGCGACGCCGATCGAGCGGGCCGTCCATCGGGCGACCTGGGGCCAGCCGCTGCTCACGGCGTTGCCGACCCGGTCGCCCGGGGTCGACCTCGACCGGTTCGTCGCCGCGTACCCGTCGGTGCTGGGCCGCTACGTCGCCGAGGGACTTCTGGACGCGATCGTGCCGGAGAACCTGCGCGCGCTCGACGACCTCGCCGCCGCCGGGCGGGCCGTCTACGTGCTCACCTCCCGGACCGAGGAGGAGATGCGGCATCTGCTCGCACCTGGCCACGCGCTCGCGGGCCGGCTGAAGGGGGCCTTCCACGCCGGCAACACCAGCTTCGGCAAGCCCGATCCGCGGGCCTTCGACGAGTTCCTGGCCGAGACCGGCTTCGCGCCCGCGCAGTGTGTCTACGTCGGAGACTCACCGGGCGACGCGGACGCCGCGGTCGGCGCAGGCCTGCGCTTCATCGCCTGTCTTCAGAGCGGCGTGCGGGACCGGTCGGACTTCGCCGGCCGCGCGGTCGACGCGTACATCCCGGCCTTCCCGGACATCGTGTCCGCCGTCGCCGACCTGGAGCTTCACGCCACCACGACGTGATCGCCCGGTCGCACCCACCCTGGGACCACCACTTGCGCGTACACCCCGGCGCACGGCTCGGGGTCCCGTCCCGGCAGCGCTGGCACCCGGTTGTGCTCAGCGAGTACGCGCAACGCAGAGGTGTCGCGGGGCAACTCGCCATGGGCGAGCGTCGGGATGGCGCAGCGTGGGGTGGAAGCGATGACGCGCAGCACCACCTCGTCGCCGATCCGCAAGTCTCCACCCACCCAGGCGTGCTCGGGAAAGCCGGGTCCGGTCGTGTCCACGACGATGTTGGGCCGATAGCGCTCGACCTCGATCGCCGTACGCGGACTCAGCGCGGCGACGCTCCGCAGGGTCGACGTGGTGAGCAGGTGAATCGGCGCGAAGTCGAAGAAGGTGCCGCTGGGTGCGGCTGAGCCGAAGTGGACGACGTCGGCGTCGACCTCGGCGTCGAGCCCCCGTGCCAGCACCTGATCCGGTTTCGACCGATCCAGCGACGCCCCGGGCGGGGGCGTGTCGGCCAGGCGCACCGGCCGCCCGACCACCTCGGCCAGTCTGGCGTCGTCCAGCGGGCGACCGCCCGGCCCGAGGATGACCACGCCGTCCGGCCCGGCCGTCCCCCGGCACGTGAGCAGCGCCCGCCACAGGCGGGGGGTCTTCGCGCTGGCGATCTTGCCGGTGACTTGGTCGACGACGGCCCAGCGACGGTCGCCGGCCAGCCCACACTCGGTCACTTCCGCCTCGCTGACCTGCTCGCCCAGCATCGACTTGATCGGATGACGCCAGAGTTGCGCGACCGTGCCCACCATGATGATCAACCTATCGTGGGGCCCGGCGAAAAATTCTTCCCGGGGCGCGATGAGTTTCGCCGGCCGAGACCGTCATAGGTGGTGTCAGATGACGTTGAAGGAAACCTCAAGGAGCCGATCATGACCACCTGGACCACCGAAACCGCGGGCACCGGCCAGTACGCCGAGGTCAACGGGATCAACCTGTACTACGAGACCTACGGCGAGGGCCGCCCGCTGATCCTGCTGCACGGCGGGCTCGGGTCCGGCGAGATGTTCGGCCCGGCCCTGGCTCCGTTCGCCGATCACCACCAGGTGATCCTGGTGGACCTGCAGGGCCACGGGCGGACCGCCGACATCGACCGGCCGCTGGACGTGGCGCTGATGGCCGACGACATCGCCGCGCTGATCGACCACCTGGGCCTGGACCGGCCCGACGTGGTGGGTTACTCGCTCGGCGGCGGCGTCGCGTGGCACGTCGGGTTCCGCCACCCGGAGAAGATCGGCCGTCTCGTCGCCGCCTCCGCGAACATCAAGCGCAGCGCGATCTACCCGGAGATGCTCGGCCAGCAGGGGCAGGTCGGCGCGGCGGCGGCCGAGTTCATGAAGGACACCCCGATGTACCAGCTCTACCAGCGGGTCGCCCCGCGCCCCGAGGACTTCCCGCGCCTGCTCGACAAGATCGGCGCGGCGATGGCGAAGGACTTCGACTTCACCGAGGAGGTGCGCGCCATCCAGGTGCCCACGCTCGTCGTCGCGGCCGACGCCGACATGGCTCCCCCGAGCCACTACGTCGAGGTCTTCGGCCTGCTCGACGGCGGGCAGCGCGACGGCGGCTGGATGGCCGAGGGCCGCCCGGCGGGCGGGCACGCGCTGGCGATCCTGCCCGGCCTGACGCACTACAACCTGTTCCAGTCGCCGCTGTTCGCCGCCGTCGCCATCGACTTCCTGGACGAGCAGAAGAGCTGATCGGGTCCACGACACCACGGCCCGCTGCCCTCCGGCGGCGGGCCGTCGAGTTTCCCCGGAACACGGGCTTCCAGCTGCGTCTCCTCGGCGACGACCAGTGGTAACGTCCTCCACGCTGCTCAGTCTCCGGAAGGAACCCGCATGATGCAGAGCACCTGGACTGCGGTCGACGGCTACTTCGCGGATCTGCTCGTGAAAGAGGACTCCGCGCTCGCCGCAGCGATCGAAGACAGTGACGCGGCCGGTCTGAGCCCCCTTCAGGTGGCCCCCAACCAGGGGAAACTGCTGAACCTGCTGGCCCGGATCCAAGGTGCGCGGACCATTCTCGAAATCGGCACGCTCGGCGGCTACAGCACGATCTGGCTCGCCCGCGCCCTCCCGGACGACGGTCGCCTCGTGACGCTGGAGGTCGACGAGCACGCCGCGGCCGTCGCCGGGGCCAACGTCGAACGGGCCGGCGTCGGGCATCTCGTCGACATCCGGGTCGGCAAGGCCCTGGAGACGCTGCCCACGCTCGAAGCCGAGGGCGCCGGCCCGTTCGACCTCGTGTTCATCGACGCCGACAAGCCGTCCAATCCCGACTATCTGGCGTGGTCACTCAAGCTCACCCGGCCCGGCAGCGTCATCGTCGGCGACAATGTGGTCCGCGAGGGCGCCGTCACCGACCCGACCGAGGACGATCCCCGGGTCGTCGGCGTACGCCGATTCACCGAGCTGATCGCCGCGGAGCCCCGCCTCGCCGCCACAGCGGTGCAGACGGTCGGTGTGAAGGGGCACGACGGCTTCGTCCTCGCCGTGGTCACCGACTGAGCCGAGGGCTCACGACCATCGCACTCGGACCAGCGACAACAGGTCCTGCAGATCGGCTTCGTACTCCGCGTCCCAGTCCGGCAAGCGGTCGAGCACCTCGCTGAGCCGGCGATGGGCGGGAACTTCGTCGGCCGGGAACTGCGCTCGCCGGCCTCGGGGGTTGATCGTGCCCGCCGAGAATCGCCCGCTGGCCTCGCTGGCGGCGTACCCGAGGGCGAAGGTCGTGATGAGCCGCTCGACGCGCGGCACTTCGGCCTCCGGTACGCCGAGGTCCAGCAGAGCGCCGTAGACGGCGTCGACCAGGCGCACGGCGTCGGGCGTGACCGCCGGCCGGGCCAGAAGCAACGCGTACGCCGAGGGGTGCCGCCGCGACAGCTCGCGCGCGGCGCGGCCCACCGCCAGCAGCCGCTCCTCCGGGGTGCCGTCGACGGGCACGGCGGGCAGCAGCTCGGCGAGCATCCGGTCGACGAGCCCGTCGAGCAGGCCGTCCTTGTCCCCGATGTGCGGGTAGAGCGCCATCGCGGTCACGCCGAGCTTCTGCGCC
This sequence comes from Hamadaea sp. NPDC050747, assembly GCF_040654195.1. Lineage (NCBI taxonomy): Bacteria > Bacillati > Actinomycetota > Actinomycetes > Micromonosporales > Micromonosporaceae > Hamadaea > Hamadaea sp. NPDC050747. The sequence goes on along the minus strand of NZ_JBFAHM010000017.1, from coordinate 135,669 downwards.
AACGCGCGCATGGTCACGCCGGTCAGGCCGCGTTCGTCGGCCAGCTCCAGCGCGGCGTCGAGAATCTGGCGCTTGCGATCATCCTGAGCCACCTCTACAGTGTAGATCTATACACCGTAGATCACAAAGGAGGTCAGCCCATGCTCTCCGCGAACGACCTGGTCAAGCAGTACGGTGACCGCCGCGCGCTGGACGGCTTCACTCTCTCGATCGCCCCCGGCGAGATCTGTGGGCTCATCGGCCACAACGGCGCCGGCAAGACGACTTTCGTCGAGATCGTCACCGGCCTCGTCCGCCCCGACGCCGGGGACGTCACGATCGACGGGCGGACGCCCGCGCAGGCCCGGGACCGCATCGGGGTGGCGCCCCAGGAACTGGCGCTCTACCTCTCGGCGAGCCTTCGGCAGAACCTGCGCCTGTTCGGCGGACTCGCCGGGCTCCGCGGGCGGGCGCTCCGTCAGGCGATCACGGAGACCGCCGACCGTCTGCTGCTGACCGACTGCCTCGACCGCCCGATCGGGTTGCTGTCGGGCGGGCAGCGTCGCCGGGCGCAGGCCGCGACCGCGTTGCTCCACCGCCCCCGCCTGCTGCTGCTCGACGAGCCGACCGTCGGCGCCGATCCCGAGACGAGGGCCGCCTTGCTCGATCTGATCAAAGAGGTCGCGGCGACCGGCACGGCCGTCTGCTACACCACCCACTACCTGCCCGAACTGGTCGAGCTGGGCGCCACCCTCGCGCTGTGCTCGGCCGGTCGGGTCATCGCCCGGGGCGATCAGGAGAGCCTGCTCGCGGGGCTGCCCGGCCATCTCGACATCACCCGGGCCGACGGCAGCGTCGAGCAGATCACCACCCCGGATCCGACTGCGGCACTGGCCCGGCTGCTGACCGAAGGCGTACGGCCGTCGGCTGTGGACATCCGGCCGGCCACCCTCGACGACCTCTACCACCGCCTGGCGGTGGCCCGATGAGCGCCGCCGCCGTGCTGATCCGGCACAACTTCGCGCTGTTGCTCGCCGAACCCGGCCCGGCGCTCAGCCGCGTCGGCATGCCGCTGGTGCTGATCACCGCGCTACGCCCGCTCTACTCGGCCGCCCTCGGGTCGGCCGGACTCACTCAGGCGGTCACCGGGATGCTCGTGCTCTTCTCGCTGCTCGGGCTGAACATCATCGCCGGGGGCATCCTCACCGAACGCTCGTGGCACACCCTCGACCGGCTCCGCGCCACCCCCGCCCGGCCCGCGCAGATCCTGGTGGGCAAGGCCGTCCCGCTCGGCACGGTGCTGCTCGCGCAACAGGGCGCGCTCATCGCGTACTCGATGATCTTCCTGGGGTTGCGCGTGCCGCGACCGGACCTCCTGCTGGTCGCGGGCGTGAGCTGGGCGGTGACCTTGCTGTGCGCGGGGGCCGCTCTCGCCACAGTGGTACGCAGCCAGAGCGAGCTGAGCGCGGTCAACGACCTGGGCGGGATGTTCTTCACCGTGCTCGGCGGTGCGATGGTGCCCTTGACCCTGATGCCGGCGTGGCTGCGCGCCGCCGCCCCCGCGTCGCCGGGATATTGGGCGCTGCACGCGCTGACCGCCGCCCTCGACGGCGACGCGGGCGCGACCGTCCGAGCCGCAGGCGTCTTGCTGGCGGTCGCCGTCGTGCTTGGCGCGTTCGCCGCCTGGCGGATGGCGCGCGGATGGGGCCGCAACCGTCTACTGTGACCGGACGACGGCGGGTTGGCCGGGCGGTGGTACCGTGCCTGACGATCTTGCTTGAGGACGTGCCTTTGGGAGGACGCGTGAACACCGACCCCTCGACCAACATGGTGGTCTTCGAGATTCCGGGCTACCCCGAGCCGTTCATCTCCAGCGGGCCGACCCAAGCCGACGACTGCGTGCAGCAGGCGTGGTTCGCGGTGCCGGTCGAACGGCGCGCGGCAGCCGACGTGAGCCGCATCTACTCGGAGTGGCAGCCGTCGGCGGTGGACGAGGACTTCATCGGACGGACGTTCCCCCGGGCCGCGGTCACCTACAGCTTCGACCGGCCCGGCCCCGGCGGCTGGGAGGCGGCGTACGCCGAGGTCCGCCAGACCATGGAGCAGGCGGAACGGCAGCACGCGGCGGCGCAGGCGGTGGACAACATGGAGCACGTCGCCGAGAACGGCCAGCTCCTGCCGATCCTGTGGAGCTGGTCGTCGCCCACGATCGACCTCCTGCAGCATCTCCCCCATCGCGATGTCGTCCCAGGGCGGCTGCACGTCACCGTCGCCGCGGTCGCCACCACGCCGCAGGGCCGCATCGGCATGAACCACCTCACCCACGCCAAACTCGGCACGCAGCCGTTCGAAGAGGTTCTCGCGACGGCGTACGGCGCGCTCGTCTCGGGCCTGCGCGTCGACGTCGGCGAAGATCGCGAGCGCCCGGATCGGGGCCGTTTCCTGACGCTGCGCCGCGAAGGCGCCTTCGCCTCATCCGCCCTGGCGCTGCCCGACTTCCACGACCAGATGAGCCGTACGCTCGGCGCCGACCACCTCGTCGTCGCACTCCCCGACCCGGACACGATCCTCGTGACCCGCCAGGACTCCGGCTGGGTGGAGTACCTCGAACGCTGCGTGCTCGACTCCCCGTACGCCGCCGGCGAGATCGTGCCGAGCCTGGTGGCGCTGGAGCCGGCCGGCATCCGGCTGCTGGTCGAACGCCACGAACGCCTCTCCCCCGCCGCGTAGCCAAGCATTCCGCCATTCCGCCGGGTGCAGTGTGACAACCACCGGTCACATAGGGCATTCGCGGTGCGGCGTTGTGAGAGACTGGACAGGACTTACTTCGCCGTCGCTTGCGGGAAACCGATGGATGACGAAAGACCCCTGCCGAGCCGGGCGCCGTTGCCCGACATCTCCGGCGATCGCCTGAACCGCCTGCTGCTGGGCGATGATCCAGCGTTGACGGCAGCCGTCGCGGATCTGGTCGCGCTGGTGCACACGCACCCGGAGAGGACGCTCGCGGGATGGAACAGCTTTCTCGAGACGCGCCCCGTCTCGGACTGACCCCTGGCGAGTTGCGGGAGTTCGCCCGGAGCGCCGCCGGGCGGGGGCAGATCGAGAAGCTGCGCGACGCTCAGTTGACTCGGACGCTGTTGCTGATCCGGCATCTGGTCAGCACCGATCCGGAGCTGATTCCGGCGGCGACGGTGATCGGGCGGGCGTACGAAGTGGATTCGGGCGCGGTGCTGGAGGTCTTGCGGCTGCCATGGCTCGGAGTCTGGGCGACGCATCGGACGCGCGGGTTGGCGTCGGCTCCCGCCGGTTATCTGGACGCCGTCGCGCGGCGGGCGGCGAATGGAGTCGGGATCGAATCGGACTCGATGGACGACTGGCCGGCCCTGACGCGCTACAGCCTTCGGCATAACGGGCGCAGTCTGCGGCTCACGGTGGACGACGCCGACCCTATGCGGGACTGCTTTGGTTTGGCCCTCGCCAGTCGCCTGACCGACGCCGCGCACGCCGCCGCGAAGTCCACATTCGACGCCGCTTGGCGGCTGCTCGCCGACTGCGCCCCCGCGTACGCCGACGAGCTGGCGTACGGGTTGACGACGTTCGTCCCGCTGGGCGACGCCGGGGCGGGCAATCACAGCGTCACGAACTCCGACGCGTTCGGCGCGTTCGCCAGCGAACCCGGGTTGAGCCCGGTCGAGCTCGCCATCGCGATGGTGCACGAGTTCCAGCACAGCAAGCTCAGCGTCGTCATGCACCTGGCCGACCTGTTCGATCCCGCCGACCAGGGCTGGTACGCGTCACCGTGGCGCGCCGACCCCCGGCCCATCACGGGACTTCTGCACGGGGCGTACGCCTTCACCGCCGTGGCGGATCTGTGGGCTGCGCTGTGCGTACAAGCTGAGTTCGCGGAGCGGGCCGAGGCGCGCCTGGCCGAGGTACGCCGACAGCTGGACCAGGCGTTCGCGGAGCTGGACCGGGCCACGAGCCTGACCGACGCGGGCCGGTTGTTGTGCGCGACGCTGGCCGCGCGCACCGTCAGATCAAGCTGATCGTCTCGATGTCGCACTCGATGCGGCGCCGGTTCCGGGCGGCCTCCACCTCGGGGTGCTCCGCGCCGAACTTCTCGGTCAGCAGCCGCGTCGCCTCCGCGAGCATCGGCAGCCCCGTCTCCGCCTGGTCGGTCTGGATCAGGTCGACCGCGGCGTTGACCATGCAGTAGTAGGTGTACGCGTGCTGGGGACCGCGGATGCGTTGCGAGTCGGCGAGGATCTCGGCCGACAACGGCTGGGCCTCGGAAACCCGGTGGGCCCGAACCAGGTTCATCACCACACCGCTGCGGGCGCTGAGCAGATACGGGTGCTCGGCTGGGAGGCTGCGGCGCAGGCCGTCGAGCGTGCGAAGGCTCAGGGCCTCCGCCTCCTGGTCGAGGTCACGGGCGCGCAGGATGGCCGCGACGTTGACGGACGCGCACCACACCAGCGGGTGGTCCTCTCCGTAGATCTCGCGGAACAGGTGGAGACTGCGCATCGCGTAGGTGTGGGCGTCCCGGGCGTCGCCCCGCGCCCGGAGCGCGTTCGCGGTCGTCATTCCGCATTCGGCGGTCATCAGATGGTCGGGACCGAACCGGCGGGTGGCCAGGAGGTGGTTGGCCCGGCCCTCGGCCACCGCCTCGTCGAGCCGGCCGAGCTTACGCAGGCTCGCCACGTAGACGCAGGTCGCCCGGAGCACGGTCAGGTGATCCGCGCCGAGCAGGCTGCGCTGGATCGGCAGCGAACCCTCCAGCAGCGCGGCGGCGTCGGCGTACCGGCCGAGGAGGTAGAGGTCGCGCGCCTGGGCCTCCTGGGCGAGGACGATCGGGATCGCACCGTCCTCCAAGGTGCGGGCGTGCTCCTCGACTTCGACGTTCAACGCGTAAGAGGCGGCGAAGTCGCCGGTCAGCCGCAAGTCCATGGCCAGCGAGTTCATGATGCGCAGCGTGCTGGGATCGGCGTCGCCGAGCACCCGGCGCTGCGTCTCCAGGGTGCGGGCGTCCAGCTCCCGGGCCTCGGTCACGCGGCCGGCCCGGCGCAGATCGGCGCCGACGCTGTTCGCGGCGCCCATCGTGTACTCGTGCTCCTCGCCGAGCGCCACGACCATGCGCTCGTACGCCGCCAGGGTGACGGCCGCCGCCTGCGGATCGTTCAGCTGCCGCAGCGCGTCGCCGTAACGGCGCAACGCCAGCAGGGTCAGCGCGTCGGTGCTGGGCTCGCCGTCCTCGCCGGGAATGTCCCAGAAGGCCAGCGCCTCCTCGACCAGTGCGCGGCAGCTCTCGTAATCCCCGGTGTTGTAGAGGTAACGCACCTGGTCCAGCACTGTCCGGCGGGCGTCGACGTCGCCGTGGATCAGCCGGGCGGCGTGCAGGTGTGGCGCGATCTCCGAGTGCCGGGGCCAGGTCCCCCGGTCGTCGGGGAAGCCGGGGTTGGCCGCGGAGAGCAGGCGCTGCGCGTTCAGCAGCGGTTCGGCGGAGGTCAGGCCCTCCCGGACGACGAGGTGGACGAGCCGGTGGATCTGGACCCGCTTGTTCGCGTTGTCGATCCGGGCCAGGCCGAGCGCGCCGAGGTGGCGTACCGCGCGGGAGATGTCGTTGCGTTCCTGCAGCACCGATCGCAGCGGTTCCGGGAGACCGGCGGCGCGGCGGCCCTCCCAGAGCAGCCGCGTCGAGATCGGCTCGGGCGCGAGGTGGACCAGCAGCTCGAGGAGCTGGACGGCGGCGGCGGACCGTTCGGCCAGCTCAGGCAGCGCCAGCGAGACGACGGTCAGCACGGTGCCGTTGTACTCACGCGGCCGCCCTTCGGCGAGCAGCGTGGTGGCCCGGCTTTCCAGGTCCTCCAGATATTCGTCCACCGAGGACGGCATGGTCAGCAGCCAGCTCGCGGCCTGCTCCAGCGCCAGCGGCAGATCGTCGAGCTTCTCGGCGAGGTCGTGGGCCTCCCGGTCGGATGTGTCGGGCACGCGCGCCTGGAGCAACTCCAGGGACTCCGAACGGCTGAACACGTCCAGTTCCAGAGTGGCGCCTTCGGCGGCCCACGCGGTGTTGCGGGTCGTCACGATCACGTGGCCGAGTTCGCCGACGACGTTCGCGGTCGGCATGAGCGGGGCCAGTTCGGCGGGATCGGTCGCGTTGTCGTAGACCAGCAGCCAGTTTTGCGACGTGGTCGCCAGGTGGTCCAGCAGAGCGCGGATCCGTTGTTCCATGCTGGGATTGGGCGGGATGCCGGCCCGATCGGCCAGCGCGGAGAGCGAGGCCCGCACGGTCGCGATGTTCTCCGCGTTGATCCACCAGATGATCTGGTAACGGCTCTGATGAAGGTAGGTGTACTCGACGGCGAGCTGCGTCTTGCCGACGCCACCGGCGCCGCGCACGCTCGCCTTCGGCAGGACCGAGGCCCGTGCTTGATGGCTCAGCGCGGCGTCGAGCGTGGCGAGGCTCTCGCGGCGGCCCACGAAGTACTGGTTGCGGGCGGGAACGCCACCCCAGACCAGCGCAGGCGGTTGCGTCGTCCCCGAGTCGGTGACCTTGATGATCGTCGTGGTACCCACGTCGGGACCTTCCTCATGCGCCGGCAAACCTGTGTTCGAGCCCGGTCCCGCGGCCGCGCTGATCAATCGCGCCACGCGGCGAGCGTTGTCCAGGTCAGCCCCGGTCAACCCCAAATCATACCGTCCACCGGTGAGCCAAGCCTCGATCCCGGTGCTGTTGCCTTCCCGACCGGCGACCCCGGCCGCGGCCGGTGTCTCGTCGGCCCTCCCCGGCAGCCGCTCCAGGAGCAGCGCCGCGAAGGCGATCATCGCCGGCGCGCCCCACGCGTCGGCGCGCTGCCAGCCGACCTGCTGCAGGACGACATCCGGCTCGTCGATCTCGACGCGGGCGTCCATCACCTGACCGGCGACCTCGGCGACCACGTCGGGCCGGACCTCGGCGAGCAGCGCGGCCAGTTCGACGCGCGCGAGGATCTGCCACGCGGGCAGGACGGCACTCTCCTCGCCGAACGCGGCCGCCGCCCGCAGCAGCGTCGGCAGGCCCTCCGGCACGGCCGCCAGCGCCTGGACGATGAACATGAGCTCGGCCTTGTTCGACACGTTCCGCCGGTTGTCGCCCACGACCTGGTGACCGAGTTCGCCGTGCACGGCTTCGAGGCACATCAGGCGTTCGTCCGCGTTCTTCAGCACTCCCACCGTCAGGAGTGCGTCCCGCAGCTCGGTGGCTTGCCGGATCAGCAGGCGGGGCATGATCAGTCCTCTTCGTCCGGTGGCGGCAGCAGCCGCATCGAGACCGCGAGCGCACGAAACTCCCGCAAGGAGATGCTATCGGGATCCTCCCGCTCGGACAGTCGCCGATGGAGGGCCGCGAATCCGCCGTCCGTGTCGAGGGTGGTGGCGATGAGTTCCCGGCAGTCGAGCAGCAGGCGGTGCGTCACGCGTACGCGGAGCCGGATGGCGTCGGGCAGGGCGGCGATCAGTTCCGCTCGGGCCAGCGGGTCCAGCATCGTGGGGACGGCGGCGAGCGCGCGGGCGAGCGTACTGCGGTCGGCGGCGCTGAGCGGCTCGGTGCGGGGTGCGGCGGCCACCGCCGGGACGAGGTCGCGCGGCAGCTGGCGGCGCCAGGCCGCGACTGGGATCATCCAGCCGACGGTTTGCTGGCCGAGCTGGGAACGGGCGACGGTCAGACCGACGATGCGGCCGGCGGCGTCGAACACGCCGGCTCCGCTGAAGCCGCGGTCGACGGCGACGGTGGCGGTCGACAGCCGGTCCAGTTGCCGCCAGCCGGTGACCGGATCGGCCGGGCCGATCAGCCGTGCACGGGCCAGGACCTGCGCGGGAGACTGCGCGGGGTGGCCGATGAGGCGTACGTCGAGTTCGGCGTCGCCGCAGTCGGCCAGGCGGGCGGGCGGCCCTGCCAGCGGCGCCCGCGTGGTGAGCAGCGCCAGGTCGCCTTCGCCGTGCGGGCCGATCGGCACCGACCAGGTGACGTCCACCTCGACAGGCACGCCGGACGGCTCGGCCACGGCCAGGCCGTCGGCCGCCTGCTCGGACACGACGTGCCAGCAGGTCAGCACCCGTCGCGCGGACAGCGCCACGCCCGCGCCGACGATCCGCTCCGGGTCACCGGCCAGCACCCGGACCCGGCCCGGCAGCGTCGGCTGCCCGGTCAATCGCGTCCCGCCACCGGGTTACGCCACACCGCCCGCACGACCAGATGTCCCTCGGCGGTGGTACGCGCGATGAGCGCGCCGGCTTCGGCGGTCAGCGTCAGACCCACCTCGATCTCGAACTCCTCCGGCGCACGGGGCAGGTCGGCCAGCGCCGCGATCGCCGCCTCGAACGCCGGGCGGACCTGGGCGAGGGCGACCTCGAGTTTCTCCTTGGCCGGCTTGGCCCGGCTGAACACGCCGACGCGCTCCAGCCCGCTGTCGTCGCGTTCCTCGACGTAGACGGTCCCGAAGTCGGACTCGAAGCGCAGCAGTTCACCCACGCCCGAAGAGTAGATCACCGTCGACATGAGACCAACCGCCGTTCGCCCGACGTTCGCCGTCTGTCGGAAACCTGATACGGCACGGGTTTCCACTCGCCGGAGTGGATCACTTGCCCGGGACGGCGACCGCTTGGGAGGCTGGGCGCATGACCGCCGCACCCGTTGAGCCGCCGTCCGGCCGGACGTTCGACGACCTGATCGCCGAGGCGGCCGCGGCCGACGTGGACGGCTGGGACTTCTCCTGGCTGGACGGCCGGGCCACCGAGCAGCGGCCGTCGTGGGGTTACCTCCGGCGGATGTCGGAGCTGATGGCTCGCGCGCGGGTGGCCGTCGACGTCCAGACCGGCGGCGGCGAGGTGCTGGCGGAGGTGCCCCGGCTCGCCCCCACCACGTATGCGACCGAGGGCTGGCCGCCGAACCTCGCGCTGGCGCGGCGTACGCTGCAGCCGCTGGGCGTGGCGGTCGTGGAGGCGGCCGAGGACGGCCCGCTCCCCTTCCCCGACGAGACGTTCGACCTGGTGGTCAGCCGTCATCCGAATGTGGTCGGCTGGGGTGAGCTGGCCCGGGTGCTGCAACCGGGCGGGGTCTACTTCAGCCAGCAGATCGGTCCCGGGTCCAACCGGGAGCTGACCGAGTTCTTCCTGGGGCCGCAGACCTACGGTCCGGAACGGGATCCGGCGACGGCCCGGCGGGAACTCGCCGCCGCCGGTCTCGTCCTCGACGACCTGCAGGCCGAGTCGCTGCTGGTCACCTTCGCCGACGTGGGCGCGGTGGTCTACTTCATCCGCAAGGTGATCTGGGCGGTGCCCGACTTCACCGTCGAGAAGTACCACGACACGCTGCTGGCGATGCACGAGCACATCCAGCGGCACGGCCGCTTCGAGTCGCACGCCCAGCGGATGCTCGTGGTGGCGCACAAACCCGCTTAACGGCCGCTGTTCAAGTAGGCCAGCACGGCGAGCACCCGCCGGTTGTCGTCGTCGGACGGGCCGAGCCCGAGCTTGCCGAAGATGGCCGCCGTGTGCTTGCCGACCGCGCCTTCACTCATGAACAGCCGTTGGGCGATCGCCGCGTTGGACCGTCCTTCGGCCATCAGCCCGAGGACCTCCTTCTCCCGGGGCGTCAACTGGTCGACCGGGCTGTCCGGCAGCGCCCGCGTGAGCAGCTTCGCGATGACGTCGGGGTCCATCGCGGTGCCGCCGGCCGCCACGCGCCGGATCGCGTCGACGAACTGAGCCGCGTTGAGCACCCGGTCCTTCAGCAGGTAGCCGACGCCGCCCGAGCCGTCCTCCAGCAGCTCCCGGGCGTACAGCTGCTCGACGTGCTGGGACAGCACCAGGACCGGCAGTCCGGGTGTGCGCCGCCGGGCCTCCAGCGCGATCCGGAGACCTTCGTCGGTGTTGGTCGGCGGCAGGCGTACGTCGACGATCGCCACGTCGGGCTGGTGCTCGGCCAGGGCCGCCGCCAGTTCGGGGCCCGTCTCCGCCGCGGCGACGACGGTGAACCCGTGCGCCGTCAGAAGCTGAACCAGTCCTTCCCGGAGGAGGTAGAGGTCCTCGGCGAGGACGACGCGCATGGCAGCTCCATGATCAGCTCGGTGGGGCCGCCGGGCGGGCTCGACAGCGACACGGTCCCGTCGAAGATACCGAGCCGGCGCGCCAGGCCGCGCAGGCCACTGCCCCGGTCGGGATCGGCGCCGCCGCGACCGTCGTCGCGCACCGTCATGCGCAGCACGTCGCCGTCCCCGGCCGCGCCGCCGTCGGCGGGGAGCAGATCGAGCCGGACCTGGACCGTACGCGCGCGGGCATGCTTCGCCGCGTTGCCCAGTGCCTCGGCCAACGAGAAGTACGCCGCCGCCTCGATCGGTTCGGGCAGCCGCACCGGCAGGTCGATGTCGACGCTCACCACGAGCGGGCTGTCGAGCGCCAGCGCGCGTACGGCGTCGGCGAGGCCGCGTTCGGCGAGCACCGGCGGATGGATGCCGCGGACGACCTCACGGAGTTCGCGTAGCGCCAGCTCGGCCGACTCGCGGGTCTTCGCGGTCAGCTCCTTCGCGGCGGCCGGGTTGTCGTCGATGAGCGCCTCGATCGCGCCCAGGCGCAGGCCCAGCGAGACGAGCCGGGCCTGGGTGCCGTCGTGCAGGTCCCGTTCGATACGCCGCAGCTCGCGGGCGGCGGCGTCGCTGGCGTCGGCGCGCGACAGGGTCAGCTGCTCGACTCGCTGGGCGAGGGCGGTGTCGCCGGCCGGTTGGAGCAGCAGCCGGGTCCAGCGGCCGTGCAGCCGCAACGCGGCGGGCGCGAGCGCGACGCCGAGGGCCGCCAGCGCCAGCCCGGCTGGGATCGCGGCGGCGGGATGACCGAAGAAGGTGCCGTACCAGAAGGTCGCCGGGGAGTCGCTGACGAACAGGTGCACGGTACGCGGCAGGGCCACACCCCAGATGCCGTAGCCGACCAACAGCACCGGGATTCCGGCGATCAGCCCGCCGACCACGGGGTCGATGCCTCGCCACAGCAGCTCACGCCAGGTCGCCGGGTCGGTCTGCATCCAGTGGAACCGCTGGGTCCACAGCGCCAGCCGCGGCGTCTTGTAGAGATGCTTGCCCACCCGGTACAGGCCGTCGGGGCGCTGCACCAACGGCGGCAACGGCCGATAGGGACTGGCGATGGTCACGCCCGACCAGTGCGCCAGCGATCGCCGCCAGTCCGCCAGCCAGCGCAGGTCGGCCTGCGCCCACGGGACGAGGAAGATCAGGCCCAGGCCGTAGCCGAGGACCAGGGCGGCCACGGTCGCCACGAACACCGGGATCGCGATCGCGCTCGTCAGCAGCAGCAGGGCCAGCCGCAGCACCGGGGCGAACGCCTTGGCGGCCCAATCGCGTACCCGATGGTCGGCTCGGACGTCGTGGACGTCGGACCGCAGCACCGGACCACCGAGCATGCGCCGGTGGAACCTCGCGGTCACCCGCAGTGCCGGCGGCGCGAGCGCGAGGCCGGCGACCACGGCGATCGTGGCCAGCACGGACGTGCCGACCGATGCCGGCGGCGCGACCAGCACGACGGCGATCGGCAGTGCCAGCGGCAGCACGCCGAGCAGGCCGACGATCGGCGCGGCGGCCAGCCAGCCGAGGTCCCGCCAGCTCGCGTTGTCGCCCAGCACCCAGTCGATCCGGTCGGCCTGCCGCGGCCACCACAGACGCTTGTACAGCTGGCGGTCCCGCTCATACCAGCCGTCCGCCTGCGGCTGCGGCAGCGGCGGCTCGGGCGCATAGGGCTCGCGGATCTCGATGCCGGTCAGCTCCCGGGTACGCCGCCGGACGCGGCCCGTCAGCCGGCGCACCGCCAGCACCGGGCCGGGAATGAGGAAGACCAGGCCGAGCAGGAACCCGGGCACGAAGACGGCCAGCACCGGAACGAGGCACAGCAGACCGAACAGGCTCAGAGCGTAGAGCTCCAGACCTGCCACGAACGCGCGCCACTGTGCCGTCATGCCCCACAGTCTGGCCGGTCGGCCCGCCGATCCGCACGGGGGCTGGGTCCCCGGTGGGGTAGACCTAGCCCCACCCCAAGCGGAGAGCTGACCGGATACTGGGCGGCGCCGCGGATTCCTAACGTCTTCAGGCATGACAGCCACCCCGAAAGTCCTCGAAGTCACGAACCTGCACAAGCGTTACGGCGAACGGGTCGCCGTCGACGACGTGACCTTCTCCGTCGAGCGCGGTGAGATCTTCGGCATCCTCGGGCGCAACGGCGCCGGCAAGACCACCACCGTCGAATGCGTCGGCGGGCTGCGTACGCCGGACCGCGGCGACATCCGGGTGCTGGGCCTCGATCCGCAGCGCGACCGCGACCGGCTGCGCCGGATCCTCGGCATGCAGCTCCAGGAGTCCAGCCTGCAGGACCGCATCACGGTACGCGAGGCGCTGCAGTTGTTCGCCTCGTTCTACCCGAACCCGGCCCGGCCGGAGCAGCTGCTCGACGACCTCGGACTGGCCGGCTCGGCGAAGACGGCGTACGCGAAGCTGTCCGGTGGGCAGAAGCAGCGGTTGTCGATCGCGCTGGCCCTGGTCGGCAACCCGCGCCTGGCCATCCTGGACGAGCTGACGACCGGTCTCGACCCGCAGGCTCGGCGCGACACGTGGCAGCTCATCTCCGACGTCCGTGCCCGGGGCGTGACGATCCTGCTGGTGACGCACTTCATGGACGAGGCCGAACGGCTCTGCGACCGGGTCGCGGTCATCCATGACGGGCGCGTCGCCGCGCTCGACACCCCGGCCGGGCTCACCGCCCGAGTCGCCACCGGACAGGTGCTGACCTTCCGCGTCGCCCGGCCGGTCTCCCTCGACGGGCTGCCCGGCGTCGAGGCGGTCACCACGGACGGGGAGCAGGTCACCGTGCGGGGCGGCGAGGAGGCCTTGCCGGCCGTGGTCGCCGAACTGGCCCGCCAGGGCTTGGCCCCGATCGGCCTGCGCGTCGAACAGTCCACACTCGACGACGCGTTCGTCCAGCTCACCGCTGATTCGTCCACTGCCGATTCGTCCACTGCCGATTCCGCCGCTGAGGGAGCGATCCGATGAACCCGACCATCTTCCGCACCGAACTGCGGCTCTACTTCCGCGACGTCGCGGCCGTCATCTTCGGCATCCTGCTCGCCCCGGCGATCCTGGCGGTGCTGGGGAGCGTACCGGCGTTCCGGGCGGCCGACCCCGCGCTCGGCGGGCGGACGACCATCTCGATCTACGTCCCGATCATGCTCACCATGGCGGTCGCGATGATCGCGCTGAGCATGCTGCCGGCGCAACTGGCGGCGTACCGGGAACGGGGAATTCTGCGCCGCCTGGCGACCACTCCGGCCAAGCCCCGTGACCTGCTCACCGCGCAGGCGCTGGTGCAGCTCACCGTGCTGGCCATCGGCGTGGTGCTCGTGCTCGGGGTGGGCTGGCTGGCGTACGGGGTCGACCTGCCGGGCAACGCGGCCGCGTTCGTCCTTGGTTTCCTGCTCGTCGCGGCCACCTTGTTCGGCATCGGGCTGCTGCTGGCCACGGCGGGCTCCGCGAAGATGGCGCAGGGCCTCGGGTCGCTGACCTTCTTCCCGCTCATGTTCTTCGCGGGACTGTGGGTGCCCCGGGAGGTGATGCCCGAGACGCTCCAGCGCATCGGCGAATACACCCCGCTCGGCGCGGGCGTCCAGGTCATGCAGGACGCCACGGTCGGTCACTGGCCGCAGCTGCTCCACGTCGTGGTGCTGTGCGCGTACGCCGGGGTGGCGTGGACCGCGGCCGCCCGGTTCTTCCGCTGGTCGTGACCGAGGTCCGAGCCCGCCCGCGCCCTGCCCCGCGCCGCTACCGAACGGTGGCCGCGTCGAGCAGGGCGCGGGCGGTGTCGCGGACGGTCCGCGCGGCGTCGGCGTGGTCGTATCCGGCGACGTCGAGCAGCCAGACCAACGCCTCGATGCCGATCGCCGAGCGGATGGCGATCGCCAGAGCGTGCACGTCGACCGCCGGGTGCGTCGTGCGCAAGGGCGCCAGCGCGTCCTCGACCCAGGCCACCGCGCGGCCCTGCCGCAGTGTCGGCCGTTCCGCTTCCGGCCCCAGGGATACGCGCAACGCAGCGCGAAGTTGATGTTCCCAGGTGAAGTTGTACTCGCAGAACGCCATGACGAACGCGTCGAGCCGGTCGGGCAGGGTGGCCGGCGCGTCCGGGCCGAGCAACGTGTCGGGCGAGATCTCGGGGTGCGCCGCCATCAGCAGCACGCGCTGGTTCGGGAAGTAGCGGTACGCCGTGGTCCGCGAGATGCCGGCCGCCTCCGCCGCCTCCTCGACCTGCGGCGTCTGGCCCTCGGCGAGCAGCCGCCGGGTCGCGTCGACGAGGGCCTGCCGGGTCCGGGCCTTCTGGCCGACCCGGCCGGTCGCCTCATAGGGCATGGACATCGCCATGATCGTACCGCCGAACCCGGATCCCACCCGGCGCAGCGGCCCGGGTCAGCCGAGGGCGAACGCGGCGGTGATCGTGGTGCCGTGATGGTTGGCGATCTCGATGCTGTCGGCGAGCCGCCGGACGATCCAGAGTCCGCGACCGCCCGGTTCGGCCAGCGGAACGCGCTGCGATCCGGCGTCCGGGTCGGCGAGCCCGGGGCCGTCGTCGGCCACCTCGCAGTAGAGCAGGTCGCCGGAGCGCCACAGCCGCAGCCGCCCCCGGCCGCCGCCGTGCCGGACGGCGTTGATCGCCAGTTCGTGGCAGGCCAGCACGATCTCACCGGCCCGCCGGGCGTCCGCGCCCAGCTCCGAGGCGTGCGCGGCGATCGCCGAGCGCAGGGCGTAGAGGCCGGCCGCGTCGAACTGCTGCTCGAGCAGGTCGACCGCGACGGCGGGCCGGTCGCGATCGGGTGGGCGCAGGTCAGGGGAGCTCATCGGCTTCGATCAATCTGAGCCGGACGTCGCCGCCCGGAAAGGAGCCGCCTGGCCGGGCGGACAAGGCGTCGCCTACCGGCCCACGTCCGGAGACCACACCGCCGGACGAGGAGCCGCCAGACAGCGCGGCGCCGGAGTCCTCCACTCCGAGTAGGCGCAACACCGAGGCCGCCATCGGCGAGGCCACGATCGTCATGGTGCGACCGGGCGGCAGCGAGAACGCGGTCTTCGCGATGAGCGTCGCGCAGGCGACGTCGACGAAGTGCAGCTTGGCCAGGTTCAGGTAGAGGTGGCGGTCCAGCCGGACGGCCTCGGAGAGCGCCTGTTCCAGCGCGTCGCGGTGGGTGAAGTCGAGTTCGCCGGCGATGCGTACGCCGGGCGGCCGGTGCTGACGGCAGATCCGCAGCACCGGATCGTCGTGGTACGCCAACGCCGCGACGGTCTTGGCGTGCGACCGGGCGGCGAAGGCCAGCGTCACCGGATCGAACCGGTCCCGGTCGTATTCGCAGATCGCGGTGAGCTTGCCGGAGGTGAACAGGCTGCCCAGCGCGGTCTCGAACTCGGCCAGCCGTTCGACCGCCGGCGTCGGGGCGACCGCCCAGCACATGTCGGCCGAGACACGCAGCCCCGGATAGCCCTGCTCGACCGAGACGGCCAGCTCCGCACCCAGGACGTCGACGACGGGCTGCGCGCCGACGCCCGTCAGGCCGACGTCGCGGCTCGGGGCGATCACCAGCTGCCCGTCCCGGGCGCCGGTCACCTCCCGGCTGACCAGTTCGGCCGCCAGCTGTTCGGCGGACAGGTCCTCGGTGTAGCAGATGATCTTGTCACCCCGATCCAGGCCGTCGGCGACGAACGCGGCCACAATGTCCAGCCGCTCGTCGCGGTCGGAGTACGTCAGGCATGCGTGATCGCCTGGACGCAGCTCGTCGACCGTGATCGGATCCGACACGTTTCTCCCTTCGCCACCGCACCCTCCCATACCCCAGCTACCGCCCCGACCACCCACCCCAAAACCGGAATGGCACATTCCCCAGGGGGCCGCACGAGGCATGCGGGTCCGTCTCACCCTAGCCTCCTGCCCGCTACGGTGGGATCATGCTCAGCCCGGGGCGCGCCCGCTTGCGTGACGGCGTCGGCGCTCTCGTCGTCGCCGTCCTCGTGCTGGTCGGCGGGTGGGACGACTGGGCGCAGCTGCTGCTCGGGCTCGGGCTGACCGCGATCGCGTACGCCGCGGCCCGGCGCGCCCCGGTGTGGACGCTGGCGGCGGGCGCGGCGGCGAACCTCGCGATCCCGATGGGCGCCACGGAGCTGCCGGCCTGGCCGGTGGTGCTGTCGGTCCTCGCCGCGCTGGTAGCGGGGCGCCGGATGAGCCGGACCGTCCCGGCCGCAGCCGTGTTCGGCCTGGTCGCGCTGGCCGGGTTGGCGCTCGCCGCCGGCCTGGGCGACTTGTGGGCCTGGTTCGACGTGCTCGTGCCGCTGATGGTGTTCGCGGTGCTGCCCTGGTGGGCCGGGCAGTACGCCCGGCAGCGAGCCGCGCTCGTGGAAGCCGGGTGGCAGCGGGCCGAACACCTGGAGCGCGAACGGCGGCTGGTCGCCGAGGAGGCCCGGCTGCGGGAACGGGCCCGGATCGCGCGGGACATGCACGACTCACTCGGTCACGACCTCAGCCTCATCGCCATGCGCGCGGGCGCCCTCGAGGTCGATCCCCGGCTGTCGGACGGTCACCGGACCGCCGCCGCCGAGGTCCGCATCGCCGCCGCCGACGCCACCGACCGGCTCCGCGAGATCATCGGGGTGCTCGGCGGCGGAACCGCCGGCCCCGAACCCGCGCCGACCGAGCCGCACGTGCCCGATCTGGCCGACCTCGTCCGGCGTACGCGGGAATCCGGGATGGCCGTGTCGCTCAGTGGCAGTGCGGTCGACGACCTGCCGGCCATGGGACGGCTTTCGGCGTATCGCATCGTGCAGGAGGCCTTGACCAACGCGGCCAAGCACGCGCCGGGCGCGGACGTGACCGTCGACGTGCGGCGCGACGATGACCTCGTCAGGGTGACCGTGCGCAACGGGCCGGGCGGCCCGGCGGCGGTCGAGCCGGGCGGCCGGGGCCTGGTCGGCCTGCGGGAACGTGCGCGGCTGGCGGGCGGCACGCTCCGCGCCGAGCCGCGGGACGGCGGTTTCGAGGTAGTCGCCGAGCTGCCGGTACGCGGCGGCCCGCCACTGCCGGAGCCGCTGCCGCCCGCCCGTGAGTCCGCGCGACGCTCCGTCCGCCGTACGCTCTGGGGCGGTGTAGCCGTGCAGCTCGCGGCGTTCGCCGTGATCGGCGTCATCGTGCTGGGCCTGCGGGTGCATGAGGTCACGACCTCCATCGTCGACGCCGGGGATTACCGAACGTTCCAGCTCGGGCAGCCGCGGGCCGACCTGGAGCTGCCCGCGCACGAGGTCGACGGGCGGCCCGACGTTCCCGAGCCGCCGATCCCGGCCGGCGCGGAATGCGAGTATTACCGCGTGAGCAACGACCTGTTCGGCGGGCCGATCGACGTCTACCGCCTGTGTTTTCGCGACGGGCGGCTCGTCGGCAAGGACCTCGTCCCCGGCCGTGCGCAGTGAACAACCCCGACGCGCCGATTCGATTGCTGGTCGCCGACGACGAGCCGATGTTCCGGTCCGGCGTACGCGCGATCCTGGCCGCCGATCCGGGCATCGAGATCGTCGCCGAGGCGTCCGACGGGCGCGAAGCCGTCGAGCTGGCCACCCGGCATCGGCCGGACGTGGCGCTGCTGGACATCCGCATGCCCAAGCTCGACGGACTGGCCGCGGCCCGCGAGATCCGCCGCGTGCTGCCGCAGACCGCCGTCCTGATGTTGACCACGTTCGGCGAGGACGACTACATCTCCGGGGCGCTGTCGGCGGGCGCCGCCGGCTTCCTGCTCAAGTCCGGCGATCCCCGGGAGCTGTCCGCGGGCGTACGCGCGGCGGCGGAGGGCGCGGCCTTCCTGTCGCCCCGGGTGGCCCAGCGGGTCATCGCCCATCTGGGCGGCGATCAGCTCGGCCGGGTCACCGACGCCCGCGCCCGCATCGGCCAGTTGTCCGAGCGCGAACGGGAGGTGCTCGCCCTGATCGGCGCCGGACTGTCCAATCAGGAGATCGGCGAGCGGCTCTTCGTCGGGGCGGGCACCGTCAAGACCCACGTCAGCTCGATCTTGACCCGGCTCGGTCTGCGTAACCGGGTGCAGGCCGCGATTCTGGCGTACGAGGCGGGGTTGTCGCCGCTCGACGACGGAGGAACCGCACCACCTCCACGGTGATCGTGATCGACACCGCGATCCCGAGGCCCAGCAGCAGTCCGCGCAGCGGGTCGTCCTCGAACGCCCGCCCGCCCAGATATCCGATCAGTCCCGAGTAGAGCGCCCAGGACGACGCGGCGAGCGCGTCGAACAGGGCGAACCTCCGGCGCGGGTACGCCGCCGCCCCGGTCGTCATCGTGGCCGCCGTCCGGCCGCCGGGGATGTATCGGGCGACGACCAGCAGCAGGCCCCCGCGTTCCTGCAGCGCGTTCGACGCCCAGTCGTACGCTGCCCGCCGCTTGCTGCCGGGCGGCATCCGGCGCAGCAGGCCCTGCCCGGCGGTCCGGCCGATCTGGTAGGAGATGTGGTCTCCGGCGAACGCGCCGAGCGCGGCCACGCCGATCACCAGCGCGAGGTTCGGCTGTCCCCCGGCGGCGAGGACGCCGGCGGTGATCACCATCGTCTCGGCCGGCACCACCGGGAAGAACGCGTCCAGCACGGCGACCGCGAACAGCACCAGGTAGACCCAGGGCGAGGAGACCGCCGACTCCAGGATGTGCATCATGCCGTCGACGTTATGGATCTTGGCGGCCGGAATCCCCTGCCGAAGGTCGGCCGCGACCCTGAGCTTCGTCAGGGTCGCCGACCCTGTGGGAAGAGTCTCGCGTGCTTGACCGGGGCACGACGGCGGGCCGACCGTGAGGACATGACCACGCCGGATCTCGACGAAGACATGCCGGCCGACCTCGCCCGGCTGCGCAACCTCATCTCCTGCGAGCTCTACGACCAGTTCTCGCTGCGCCAGGACCACCTCGATCAGGCCGACATCCCGGAGATCGCCTACGCCATCGCCCGCCGCGCCCAGCGCGCCTTCCGCATCGAGTGGTCGCCGCTGTGGCAGGACGACACCGACGACGATCTGGGCAGTCCCGACGCCGCGACGTTCCACGGGTCGGCGACGCCGCCGGAGCGCTATCCGATCTTCGACCACGGCTGGCCGCGCCGGAGCTGATAGGTCAACGCTCGTGGTGAGCGAGCCACGCGGTGTAGTCGGCCACTGCGCGATCCAGGTCGTACTGGGGCTGGAAGCCGGTGTCCGCGCGCAATCGCGTCACGTCCAACGCGGCCTGCGCCTGGCCACCCTCCGCCAGCGCGATCCGGGCCGTGGGCACCACCCGCGAAAGCGCCGCTGCCAGCTCCCGGTTCGAGGTCACGGCACCGCTGCCGATGTTGTACGCCGAATGCCGCAGTTCGGCGGCGAGGGTCAACCGGGCCACGGCGCTGCCGCAGTCCTTGGCGTACAACATGTCGATGGCGTCGTCCGCGGACGCCGTCGGCCGCTCTCCGCGTACGACTTGGTGGACCAAATGGGGCGCGGCGAAGAACGGCGACGCGGCCCGGCCGAGCGGTCCCCAGATCGCGCCCACACGGGCCGTGACCGCCGGGACCTCGCGCTGGACCGCGGCGACCGTCTCCATGATCTTCTTGGCGGCCGGAATGGCGTGCGGGCTCGCCACCGGCAACGGGACATCCTCGCGGTAGAACCCGTCGCCGGGCGTCGTGCCCGCATAGACGCCGATGGTGCTGGCGAGCACGACGCGGTCCACGTTCCACTCGTACGCCGCCCGCAGCACGGTGAACAACGCCAGCGTGTCGGCCCAGAGCTTGTCCAGAGTGGAGCCGTCGCCGAGACCGGCGGCGGCGAGGTGGACGACACGAGTGATCGGATACCGCCGCCCCAGCGCCTGGACGGTCGCCAGGTCGGTGACGTCGACCGGGTTCGGCCCGCTCCGCCGGGCGACGACGACCTCCTCGCCGAGGTCGCGCAGCGCTTGAGTGACGTGCGTGCCGATGAATCCGCCGCCGCCGGTCACGAGGATCATGAGGGATGCTCCACATCGTTAGCCTGCTAACGATCATACACTGAGCGGGTGACCGACGTGATCCGGCTGCTCACCCGCGCCCAGAAGCTGCTGCGTGCCGCCACCGACGCGGCGATGCAGGAACACGGCGTACGCATCGGCCAGAACCTCGTCCTGGAGGTGCTCTGGGAGACCGACGGGCTGACCCCGGGCGACCTGGCCAACCGGCTGGACGTCGCCACCCCGACCGTGGTCAACACGGCCGCCCGGATGGAGGCCGCGGGCCTGCTGGAACGCCGCCGCGACCCGGACGACCGCCGGCTCGTCCGGCTCTACCTCACCCCGAAGGCACGCGCCGCCGAGGAGCCCATCGCCGCAGCCCGGCGGGAGATCGCCGGGCGCGCACTCGCCGGCTTGACCGCCGAGGAGCGCTCACACCTGGAGAGCGCCTTGACGAAAATCGTCGCCGCCCTCACCCCACCCCGCTAACCTCGCCTACGCGCTGAGGGCTTGCGCGATGGTGCTGCTCACCGCGTCGCGCGTCGCGTCGTCGCCGGAGGCGGAGATCACCGACACGTTGCCCGCCCCCGGGGCGGGGGTGGCGCCGCCGGAGACGACGATGACGAACTTCTGGTGCGGGCTCTCCCGCGCGACCGTGGTGACCGTCTCCACCGGCAGCTTCCCGGCCGCGACGATGATCGCGCACTTGCCGAGCACCAGCGTGTTGACGAAGGTACGCCCGTTGGCGACGTCCTGCGGCCCGGCGATGGCCAGGAAGCGGACCTGGCCGAGCGTCTTGAGCGAGGCGTCCTGCATCCCCGCCCACACCGGTTTCACCGCGGCCGAGGTGATCCCGGCCGAGTCGGTCAGCAGGCAGGCGCTGACGTCTCGGTACTGGCGCGCTCGCGGCTCCTCCTCCGCGCGTGGCCACAGCACGACGGCAGCGATCACGATGAGGACCACACCCAGGCCGGCCAGCCAGTACCAGCGGCGTACGCCGTCGAACATGCGCGCGAACATGCGCGGAAGGATAACGGTTCCCGCCCCGGTAATGTCAGTCTGTGATCATTCGAGATGCCGTCGCCGGGGATTGGCCGCAGATCTGGCCGTTCTTCTCCGCGATCGTCGCCGCCGGGGAGACGTACGCGTACCCGGAGGATCTGACGCCGGAGTCAGCGCGCCCACTGTGGATGGAGGCGCCGCCCGCGCAGACGGTCGTCGCCGTCGACGAGGACGGCACGGTGCTCGGCTCGGCGAAGTTCGGGCCGAACCGGCCGGGCCGGGGCGCCCACATCGCGACCGCGAGCTTCATGGTGAACCCGGCCGCGCAGGGCCGCGGGGTCGGCCGGGCGCTCGGCGAGTACGCACTGGCCTGGGCGCGAGCACAGGGCTACCACGGCATGCAGTTCAACGCCGTGGTGGCGACCAACGAGCCGGCCGTCCACCTGTGGCAGGCGCTCGGCTTCCAGATCATCGGCACCGTGCCGGACGCGTTCCGGCATCCGACGCATGGGCTGGTCGGCCTGCACGTGATGTACCGGCCACTCCAGTAGGAACGCGTCACTCCAGGGGGCGGTCGAAACGCCACCGCGTCGCGCCATAGGGTTCGGCGGTCGCCACCCCGACGACGGTGTGGATGGTGAACTTGTACACGTGCCACGGCGGCGGCCCCGCGCTCGGCGCGCTGTACGCGGCGGTCAGCGCGTCGCCGTCCACTTCGCAGGGCCAGCCGCCCACCCGGTAGCCCTCGGCGACCCGCTCCAGCGTCTCCGGGTCGGTCAGCCGGGCGGCGACGCCTTCGAGGACGACGTCGATGCCGGGTAGCCGGGCCG
The DNA here is from genome assembly GCF_040654195.1 of Hamadaea sp. NPDC050747. Classification (NCBI taxonomy): domain Bacteria; kingdom Bacillati; phylum Actinomycetota; class Actinomycetes; order Micromonosporales; family Micromonosporaceae; genus Hamadaea; species Hamadaea sp. NPDC050747. Next base: position 113,794 of record NZ_JBFAHM010000017.1, on the reverse strand, counting down.
AGATCGTGCACATCGGGTTCCGGGCGAGGTCGCGCGCCTTGCGGGCGGCGGGGCTGCTGGTGAAGTACATGGCTCCGTCGAGCCATTGCGCGCCGACGCCCGCGGCGTGGGGCGTACCGTCGGGCCGCGCGGTGCCCAGGAAGTGGGTGATCTCCGGACCGGGCACCGCCGCCAATGCGTCCCGGGCGCGTGCCCAGTCCAGCGGCGGGCTGCCGTAGCGGTCGAGGTTGGCGGTGTCCGCCGGAGCCGGTTCACCGTTCATGGCCGGGCTGCTCATGAGCCAGACGCTAGTCGATGATCCCCTCGGCCTTGAGCAGGTCGGCGAGGTGGGCGAGTCCGACGCGCAGCCGTGACTTGGCAGTGCCCTCCGGAATGCTCAGGTCGCGGGCCACCTCGCGGTAGGTGCGCTCGTGGAAGTACGCCAACGTCACGGCCTCCCGCTGGGGGGCGGGTAACGCCTGGACTGCAGCGCGTACCGCCTTCACCTCGGTCTGCCACAGGATGCCCTCGTCCACCGCCGCTTCGGCGATTTCCGGAGAGGCGGCCGCGGTCTGGTAGCGCCGCCTTGTCTCGGTACGCCGAATCCAGTCGAGCGCCCGGCCCCGGGTGGTCACGCACAACCACGTACGCAGCGATCCGCGCCCGGGGTCGTACGCCTCCGGCCGCTCCCACAGGTGGACGAAGACGTCCTGGGTGACGTCCTGTGCCCCGGACCGGTCGCCGGTGATCCGGACCGCCATGGAGTACACCAGCGCCGACCAGCTGTCGTAGATCTCGGCGAGCGCGTCGTCGTCCCCGCCGACGAGTCGTTCACGCAGTCGTGCGTCCGAGTCCCCCGTCCGCACCGTCAGTCACATCCCAGGGTGGCGGCGACTCGCAGGACCAGTCCGGCCAGGCGATGATCGCCCTCGATCGCGGACGCCACGGTCTCCGGCGGGCGGCGGTTGGCGACGAGCCGGGCGAAGGTGACCGCGTCGGCCTGGACGGTGAACGGACCCAGCGGCAGCTCCCATTCGCCCCCGGCCGGCCCGGTGAGCACCAGCCGGCCGGTTCCCGGCTGGTCCACGCCGTGCGCCGCCAGGGCTCCAGGCAGCAGCCCGACCGCCAGCGAGACGATCCGCCGGACCTGCTCGGGCGGCGGCTGGCTGAGCCGGCGGCCGACCTGCTCGCTGATGTCGTCGAGGTGGATCCACGTCTCGAAGGCGCGCTGCACCAATGCGTCGCGCAGCGGACCGCGCCCGGGGCCGTCCCGCCCGGCGAGGGAGACGTCCCGATCCAGGTCCTCCTCGGAGGTGAGACCACGGACCAGGGTGTCGGCCTGGGCCCGCCAAGCTTCGTGGACAGCCGCCCCGGCGGCCGTCTCGTGGCGGCGAGACAGTTCGGGCAGCTTCGTCACCGGCAGCGTGAGATCGGTGGCGAGCATGGCGTCGTTGCGGGTCAGGTGGACCATCAGCCCGGCGAGGTCGTGGTGCCGGGGGTCGGGCGTACGCCAGTCGGCCTGGTTCAGCCCGCGCAGCGCCCGGTCGAGCAGCGCGACCTGGCTCGCGTACGCCTCGACGAGGGTCCGCAGGAGCACCGGCGGGCGGCGGCTGCGCGCACGGTCGAGGATCTGTCCACGTAGTCCGGGGGGTGGCTCCATGACGTGCTCGATTCCCAGCCAGGCCGAGGCGGCGCGCAGCTGCCAGGCCGCCGCCGAACAAGGGGCGCACCGGGCGAGGTGCGCTTCGATCGCGGCTGCTTCGTCGCCGTCACAGGCATCGAGCGCCCACGCCCCGAGGGAATCAGCTACATGTGCATCCATGGCTACCCCCGGAGGCTACCGTCCGGCCCGATCGGGGCCAACCGCCGATCGGGTCGCGAAGGCGAACCGGTGCGGGTCCACGTCCACGAAGTGGTACGCCGGCAGCGGCCCCACGATCTCGATCCGCAGCCGCTGTCCGGTGACGAGCCGCGTGAGCCCGGCCGCGGTCCGGATGAAGTCGCGTTCGCGCTCCCGCCGGACCAGGTACGCCTGCCCCATGGCGGCCGGGCGCTGATGGCTGCGTACGGCGTGCGGAGCCAGCTCCGCGTGCATGTGGGTCCACAGCTCGCCCCGGGGCCGTTCCGGACGGCGGCGGCAGAGCCGGCCCGGTCCGTTCACCGGCCGGACCGGTTCCGCTGAGGAGAGCCGGTCCTCGGCGATCCGCACCTGCCACTCGGTCGCCTCGCGGATCCGGGTGAAGGCGTCGGCGAGCCACGCCCGTTCGGCCCGGAGCATGCCGACCAGCCCGGCCCGGGTCGCGTACAACCCGCCGAAGCGCATCGGCAGGACCGGGGCCCGGTTGAACACCGCGTGCACGACCTGGTCGTGCGTACGCACGGCGCGGGCGAGCCAGCCGTCCTCGGTCAAGTCGGCGCCGGACAGCGCCAGGTCGAAGGGCGCCGTGTCCACCTCGGACGCCACCGCCGCGTACTCGCCGTCCCGGACGATCTGCACCGGCGTCCGGTCGATGCCCGGCGGCAGCACCAGGCCACCGGCGTCCGCCGGGTTCACGAATGCGTACAGGTACCACCCCACGTTCATGACCGCTCCCCTCCAGCGTCCCGCCGTGCCCCACCTACACCTGGTACGCACGCCGCAGGCGAGCGGATGAAGCTGCAGCGAGCACGAGCAGACAGACTGGGGGCAGCCCCACCCCGGGTCCGGGGGTCAGCGGGATTCTGCCGGAAGCGCCCGCCCACGAGGCTGGGATCATGACTGACACGACGGCCCCCGCCCGTCCGGCCACCTTCCGCGGCAGTGACTTCGCCCGCCTGTCCGACCGGATCAAACGGGCCGGTCTGCTGGATCGGCGACCCGGCTACTACACCCTGCGCATCGGGCTGGTGATCGCGGCGTACGCCGGCGCCTGGGCCGCCTTCGCGGTCCTCGGCGACTCCTGGCTCCAGCTGCTCGTCGCGGTCGCCCTCGCCGCGGTGTTCGCCCAGGTCGCCCTGGTCGCCCACGATCTGGCCCATCGCCAGGTGTTCAGCACCCGGCGGGCGAGCGAGGTCGCCGGTCTGCTCGCGGGCAACCTCGGCATCGGCATGAGCTACGGCTGGTGGATGGACAAGCACACCCGCCACCACGCCAACCCGAACCACGAGGATCACGATCCGGACGTCTCCCCCGACATCCTCATCTGGTCCACCGATCAGGCGCGGTCGGCCCGCGGCGTGGCCCGCTTCGTCGGGCGGATCCAGGGGTTCCTGTTCTTCCCGCTGCTGCTCCTGGAAGGGCTCAACCTGCACGTCTCGGGCGCCCGAGCGCTGCGTAAGGGCGGCATGCGGCACCGGGCGGCCGAGATCGTGCTGTTCGTCGTGCACTTCGCGGCGTACCTGGGCGCGGTGTTCACCGTGCTGCCGCTGGGCAAGGGGCTGGCCTTCATCGCGATCCACCAGGCCGCCTTCGGGCTCTACCTCGGCTGCACGTTCGCCCCGAACCACAAGGGCATGCCGATGGCGACCGACGACCTCGACTTCCTGCGCAAGCAGGTGCTGACCTCTCGCAACGTCACCGGCGGCCCGGTGCTCGACGTCGTGCTCGGCGGGCTGAACCACCAGATCGAGCACCACCTGTTCCCGAGCATGCCGTCGGCGAACCTGCGGCGCGCCAAGCCGATCGTGCGCCGGTTCTGCGCCGAGAGCGGCGTGCCCTACGAGGAGTGCGGCCTGTTCCGCTCCTACGCGATCGCGCTGCGCCACCTGCACGCGGTCGGCCGGCCGCTCCGCGAGGCCTGATCAGACCTCGGCCGGACCGGTCTCACCGCCGTAGGTCGCGATCTTGTACTCGGTCGCGGCCAGCGACAGGTGCAGTTCCCGGATGCGGCGGCGGATGATGTCCCGGTGCTCGAGCAGCATGTCCAGCCGCTCGGGCACCGTGTCCGGTCCGGCGTCGACCAGCTCGATGTAGTGCTGCAGGTCGCGCATGGGCATGCCGGACAGCCGCATCCGGGTCAGGAAGACCAGCCGCCGGACGGCCTCGGCGTCGTAGACGCGGTAGCCGTTCGCGTCGCGGGCCACCTCGACCAGGCCCGCCCGTTCGTAGTAGCGCAGGGTGTGCGGCGAGATGTCCAGCAACTCGGCCACCTCGGTGATCGCCATCGCCGCCGGAACGTCACCGGGGCCGGTGAGCCGGTGGATGGCCTCGACCGACAGCGGGTCGTCCTCGCCGAAAGTCTCCAGCACCCGCGTCATGAGGTCTTCGGTAGCCATGATCGAAAGCCTAGTCCGACGGCTCAGACCGGACGGGTCGACAGCGGGACGTCGGCGAAGTCGGCGCTGCGGGCGGTGTCCGCCCAGCGGTCGACCTCGGCCAGCCCGCGCCGGTAGGCGCCGGAGATCCGCTCGACCGCCTCCCGTCCCAGCGGCAGCCGGAGCGGCAGCGGCCCGCCGTGCACGAGCGACACGATGATCTCGGCGGCCCGATCCGGGTCGCCCTCCTGACGGCCGTCGGCCCCGGCCATGTCGGCGCGGACGGCCGCCAGGACCTCGGCGTACGCGTTGGAGGAGCCGGCGAATTCGAGGGTGTCGCCGGAATTGAAGTCGGTCCGGAACCGGCTCGGTTCGACGATCATCACGCGTACGCCGAACGCCGCGACCTCGCCCGCCAGCGCCTCGGACCAGCCTTCCAGCGCGAACTTCGACGCCGAGTACGCCGCCACGCCGGGAAACGACGTCCGGCCGCCCTGGCTGCTCATCTGGACGATGGCACCGGAGCCCTGGCGGCGCATGACCGGCAGCACCGCCCGGACGAGGGCGGCCGGGCCGAACAGGTGCAGGTCCATCAGCTCGCGCAGCTGGGCGTCGGAGACCTCCTCGACCGCACCGACGACGGCCCGGCCCGCGTTATTGGCGAGCACGTCGACTCGGTCGAACCGCTCGACGGCGGCCTGGACGAGCCCGGCGGCGGCGGTGACGTCCCGCGCGTCGTACTTCTCGGCCACGAACGTGTCCGGATACTTCGCCGCCAGGTCGGCCAGGCTGTCCGGCCGCCGGACGGCCGCGACCACGATGTCTCCGTCGGCCAACGCCTTCTCGGCGAGCGACCGCCCGAAGCCGCGGGAGGCGCCGGTGATGATCCAGGTCAAGCTCTGCGTCTGTGTCATGAGGGCGACGCTATGGTTTCGAGCGCGCTCGAACGCAAACCTCCAGCGGGGCGATTGTGACCAGGACCACCCGAAAATGCGATCTTGCACGATTATGCGAAGCCCGCCCCGGGTATGGACGGGCCATGATCCCCGAGCCTGGCCAGACCATCGTCGCCGACCGACCCCGGAACGACTCCACTGACCAGCGGCCTCGTGACTTCGCCGAGGTCGCCGACGCCGGAGACCACCTGTCGCCCTGCCACACCCTGAACCACACGGACCAGGACTGCTCCGGGCGGCACCAGGTCGGTCTCACCTGACCCGGCGCCGCCGGAGCGCGACATCAGAGCAGTCAGGCGCGGCGGCCGATCCGCCACCAGCCCACCGCGGCCGTCAGCGCCGCCAGTCCCAGCAGGAGCAACGACTCCAGCAGTTGGAACGGCCAGTACCGCCGATTGGGCTGGTACGCCACGTCGACGTGCAGGTTGTGCGCGGCAAGGCAGTCGGCCGCCGCACCGAAGGTGCCGCCGCTGCCCACCGCGTCCGCCTTGCCGGGCGCGATGCAGTCGCCGAACACGCCCGGGTCGAGCGTGCTGCCGTCGGGCGTACGCAGATCGGTGACCGAGGTGACCCAGGCGTCCGGCACCGTCAGGCCGCGTACCGACGGCCGGTTGGTCAAACCGCCTAATCCCCGCAGTTCGTTGATGGCCGGCACGGTCATCGCCCGGCTTTCCGTCATGGGCGGCATCAGATGCGGGCGTACGCCGTTGGCCAGCACGAACTGCGTGACGATCACCAGCAGCCCGGTCAGCGCCATCGCGGGCACGGTACGCCGCACGAGCAGCCCGAGAACCGCTCCGACGGCGAAGGCGAAGACGGCGTACGCGATCGGCACGAGGTTTCGCGCCCCGAAGACGATCGTGGTGAACCGGTCCCCCGCTGCCGTGTCGACCGGGCTCGCCGCCCAGGTCAACGCGAGCGTCAGCAGGCCGGCGGTGACGACGACGGCCGACGCGACCACCAGCAGCTTGACCGTGAGCCACCGCCGCCGGCGGATGCTCTGACTCCACACGAGCCGATGCGTGCCGGCCTCGAACTCCCGGGCGATCAGCGGCGCGCCCCAGAACATGCCGATCAGGGCGGGCACGAGCAGCACGCCCGCGTCGACGAACAGCAACGTGTTCATGTGCTCGGCGGCGTACTGCCGCAGCGCGTCGGCGCATCCGGCCGCGTCGGCGCAGGTCGCGAGGTACGCACGACGGGACTGCCGAAGGCGTACCCCCAGGAGGAGCAGCGGGACCACGGCCGCGACCAGGGCGATCAGCCCGGCCAGCGCGGACGTCCGGAATTGCCGCCAGCTGAGCCAGATCATCGGGTTCCTCCCATGTAACCGAGCGCGATCTCCTCCAGGTGGCCGGGGCCGCGGCCGTGCTGCGCGAGGATGTCGCGAACCTCGCCCGCGAGCTGGACCCGGCCGTCCCGCAGCAGCACCAGATAGTCGCAAGCGCGCTCCACATCGGACATCAGATGTGAGGACAGCACGGCGCTCGCGCCGAGGTCGGCGACGAACTCCACGAGGCTCGCCATGAACGCGTTGCGGGCCAACGGATCCAACGCCGCCGCCGGTTCGTCGAGCACGAGCAGGTCGGGCCGTTTGGCGGCGGCCACGGTCAGCGCCAGCTGCGCGCGCTGACCACCGGACAGCCGACCGGCGCGCTGGGCCGGGTTCAGGCCGAGCTGATCGATGCGCCGCCGCGCCAGCGCCGCGTCCCAGCGCGGGTTGAGCCGCTCGCCGAGCCGCAGGTGCTCGCCGACGGTCAGACCCGCGTAGACCGGCGTGTCCTGCGCGACGAAGCCGACGGCGGCCGGGTCCGCGCCCGGACGGCGGCCGAGCACCGTCAGCTCGCCCGCGCTCGGCTCGATCAACCCGCAGATGAGCTGCAACAACGTGGACTTGCCCGCGCCGTTCGGGCCGACCAGGCCGACGATGCGGCCCGCCGGGACGGCCAGGTGACAATCGGCCAGCGCGGTTCGCCGGCCGTATCGTTTGGTGAGGGCCGTGGCCCGCAATGCCTCGGGGGGCTGTGCTGCTGATGACATGCCGCCCAGCCTGGGTCGCCGCCGGGTCCGCGCGCATCGGCCCGAAGAAGGGGTACGCCCAGCGGCGAACCCTACTTTCGGCGGTGACGGCGCAGTTCACGGCGTCGGTAGCGTAGGCGCGTGACTACCTGGGAGCAGTTCGAACGACGCGTCGTCTCCGCGGCGAACGTGGCCTTGGCCGCAGCGTTGACCCTCATCCTGGCGGTGGTGGCGCTCGCCGTCGCCGTCACGTGGGGCGGCCGGTCCGCGCTGTTCGGGCTGGCGACAGGCGCCGCGGCCGGAGCTTTCGCACTGGCGCGGGATCGGTTGCCCGGCCTGGCCGCCGCGGTGGGCGCGCTCGGCCTCGCCGCGGTCGCGGTGCCGATCGCGGCCGCCGCCGAACTGCCCCGCGAGCCCGGCCCGGCGATGATCCTGGCGCTGTCGGTGCTGGTGGGCTCGGCGATCCGGCGACGGTCCGCGGTGTGGGCGATCGCGCTGACCATCGCGTACGCGGTCATCGTGGTCGGCAGTGATCTGCTCGCCCCGGCGGCCTCGTCCGACGCGATAACGTGGCTCGCCGTGCTCGGGTGGCTCGGCGCGGTGGCGGCCGGATTGAGTCTGCGCCTGGTCGATCTGCGCCGCCGGTTCGCCCTCGACCAGGTACGCCGGGACGAGCGCGTGGCGCTGGCCCGGGAACTGCACGACGTCGCCGCGCATCACCTGACCGGCATCGTCGTGCAGGCCCAGGCGGCGCAGATCGTCGCGCGTACGCGACCGGCGGAGGTCGCCGGCGCGCTGGCCGAGATCGAGTCGGCGGCCGGCGACGCGCTGACGGCCACCCGGCGGGTGGTGGGCGTCCTGCGGGACTCCGGTGACGCTGCGCCGATCACGTCGCAGCCCGAGAGCCTGGCCGAGCTGGTTCGCCGGTTCCCCGGCCCGGCCGTCGACCTGCGTACGCCGCCAGGGCTGGAGATCGGTGCGGCCGGGCCGCCCGAGTTGGCCGCCACCGTCTATCGCATCGTCCAGGAGTCGCTGACGAACGTGGCTCGCCACGCTCCGGCCGCCCGCCGGGTCTCCGTCGCCGTGTCGGCCGCCGACGGACTCGTCACGGTGCTGGTCTCCGATGACGGCCCGCCCGGTCCACCGTCCACTGGGGACGGTCACGGCCTGCTCGGGATGCGGGAACGAGTCGAGGCCCTCGGCGGCACTCTCGACGCCGGTCCAGGTCCGGTCGGCGGCTGGATCGTCCGCGCCGTCCTGCCGGGGCCGAGCCGGGGTGCGGCGTGACCATCAGCGTCCTGATCGCCGACGACCAGGCGATGGTTCGCAGCGGGCTTCGGCTGATCTTGTCCGACCAGCCCGACATCCGCGTCGTCGGCGAGGCGGCCGACGGGGTCGACGCGATCGAGCAGGCCCGGCGGCTACGGCCGGACGTGTGCCTGGTCGACATCCGGATGCCCCGCCTGGACGGGCTCGCCGTGACCCGGGCGCTGGCCGGGCCCGGCGTCGCCGCGCCGCTGCGGGTCGTCGTGGTGACCACGTTCGACCTCGACGAATACGTCTACGGGGCGCTGCGTGACGGCGCGGCCGGCTTCCTGTTGAAGGACTCCGGCCCGGCGCTGCTGGCCGAGGCGGTGCGGGCGGCCCACGCCGGCGACTCCCTCATCTCACCGTCGATCACCGTACGCCTGCTGCGGCACCTCACCGCGTCGACGCCGGTCGACCCGGTCAAGCCGTGGCGCAAGCTGTCCGACCGCGAGCTGGACGTCGTCCGGGCGATCGCCCGGGGCCTGACCAATCAGGAGATCGCCGCCGAGCTGTTCATCTCACTGAGCACGGTGAAGAGTCACGTCTCGGGCATTCAGACCAAACTCGGCGTACGCAATCGCGTCGAGATCGCGGCGTGGGCCTGGCAGACGCGTCTGGTCTCCTAGTCCCGCCGTGTTCATTCTGCTCAGGGGCAGCGGATGACCTGGCCCGCGTACGCGAGCCCGCCGCCGAAGCCGAGCAGTAGCACCGGTGCGCCGGGGGTCAGATCGCCGCGTCGCAGCAGTTTGGACAGTGCGATCGGGATGCTCGCGGCGGAGGTGTTGCCGGACTCGGTGACGTCTCGGGCGACGATCGCCTTGGGTGCGCCGATCTTCTGGGCGACCGGTTCGATGATCCGCAGGTTGGCCTGGTGGAGCACGATGCCGCCCAGGTCCTCCGGGCTGATCTCGGCCGCGGCGCAGATCTCGCGGGCGATGCCGGGCAGCGTCGTGGTGGCCCAGCGGTAGACCTTCTGCCCGGCCTGGGTGAACTTCTGCTCGCCTTCGATGACGACGGCGTCGCCCATCTCCGGGAACGATCCCCACACGACCGGGCTGACCCCGGGCTCCTCGCTGGCCGTGAGCACGACCGCACCCGCGCCGTCGCCGACCAGTACGCACGTCGTCCGGTCGGTCCAGTCGGTGAAGTCGGACAGGCGCTCCGCGCCGATCACCACGGCGGTCGACGCCGAGCCGACGCGGATGAGCGCGTCGGCGGCGGCCAGCGCGTGGCCGAACCCGGAGCAGGCGACGTTGACGTCCATGACCGCCGGAGAGCCGAGCCCGAGGCGGCGGGCCACCCGGGCGGCGATGTTCGGGCTGCGGTCGAGCGCCGTGCAGGTCGCCACGATGACCAGGTCCACGTCGGCCGGGTCGACGCCGCCCTGCCGCAACGCGTCGGCGGCGGCCTCCGCGGACAGCAGGTCGAGCGGCTCCTCCTGACCGGCGATGCGGCGTTCGGCGATGCCGACGCGGCTGCGGATCCACTCGTCGTTGGTGTCGACCAGCTGCGCGAGATCGTCGTTGGTCACAACCTTCGCCGGCTGGAAATGCCCCGCTGAGACGACTCGGGAACCACGCATCGGCGTCACCCTCCATGATCGCTTGCCGTAGACGCTGTCTACCGCACGGCGATAGACACTGTCTACGGCCTGCTCAGAGCGTGAGAAGCCGGCCCGGCGGCTGGCCGGATGGCACCGGCGGGCCGGTCATCCCTCCAGCGGCCGGTAGCGCAGGTTGACGACCTCGCGGGGGTCGCCGTCGCCGACGCGTCCCAGCGGGATCGTCGGCCCGCCCGGATTGTCGTAGAGCCGCTTGCCTTCGCCGAGCAGAACGGGTGCGACGTGCAGGTCGATCTCGTCGATGAGGCCCAGCTCCAGCAGCTGCCGGCCGATCGTCGGCGAGAACACCTCCAGGTTCTTGCCCTTGGCGGCCTCGAGTCCGATCCGGACGGCTTCGGCGACGTCGCAGCTGAGGAAGGTGACCCCGGCGGCCGGGGTCGCGTCCTCCGGATGATGGGTGAGCACGAAGAGCGGCCCGTCCCAGCCCCCGCCGTAGGGTCGCGCGCCGTTGATGACCTCCCAGCCGTCGCGGCCGGCGAGGATCGCGCCCGTGCTCTGCACGTACTCGTCGATCAGTCCCGGTCGGACGGTGGCGCCCGCCAGCCAGTCCATCTCATGGTTCGGCCCGGCCACGAAGCCGTCCAGGGACATCGTGAAGTGCCAGAGCACTTTGCCGCCCGCGGTCTGCGGCGCGAAGTCGGTCATCTCTACTCCTCGGGTTCAGACCAGGAACAGGCAGAGCGGGTGCCCCGACGGGTCGAGCACGACCCGCAGGTCGTCGCGACCTTGGGGCTCGGGCAGGGTCCCGCCGAGCGACAGGGCCAGTGCGACCGCCTCGGCCAGCGCCGCCTGCTCGTCCTGCCCTTCGGCCGGCTCCACCTTCAGATCGAGGTGGATCATCTTCTGCTGCCGGCCGGGCTCCTCCGGCCAGGTCGGCGGCACGAAGTCCGGGGTCCGCTGGAACGACAGGCCGGTGGCGCCGCCGGGATCGCGCATCAGCACCCAGTCGGGCTCGACCGCGGTGGGCCGCCAGCCGAGCAGGCCGCCGTAGAACCGAGCCATGTCCTGGGCGTCGGAGCAGTCGAGGTTGACCGTGCGAAAGCTCACCTTGGTCGTCATCCGGGCACCCTAACCGCGAGCTACGACAAGGCGGGTCAGGGCACGTCGATGAGTTTCCGCAACGCCGCGCGGTGTCAGTCCCACCCTTCGTCGCTGCGGGTCACCGCGACCGCCTGCCGTAACGACCGCACCGGTTCGGCGTCCGCCCGGTCGGGATGCCACACCAGCACCCAGGCGTACGCCGCGTCGCCGGTCAGCTCGGGATCGAGCCGCCGCCGCACCGTGCCGGGCGGATGCGGGGTCGACCGCAGGCTCAGGGTCACACAGACGCCCTCGGCGACGAGGTCCAGCGCCGTCGTCGCGGTCGGGGTGCTGACGGCGTACCGGACGGGTTCGAAGCCCGCCCGGCGACAGGCGTCCACGACGAAGGCGTTCCACTCCGGAGCCAGCCCTTCCGCCGGCAGGTAGAAGCTCTCCCCCGCCAGGTCGCCGAACGGAATCCGGCGGCGGCGGGCCAGCCGGTGCCCGGCGGGCAGGACGAGGTCGACCGGCTCCCGGCGCACCACCTCGTACGCCAGCTCCGAGATCGCTGCGGTTTCGGGGAAGACCGCGCCCAGACCGCAGAACCCGGCGTCCAGGTCACCGGCGAGGATCCGGCGGCGTTGACTGACGCTCCCCTCTGCGCCGACGACCACCCGAGCGTCCGGATGAGACCGGCGCAGCCGGCTGAGCACGGCACGCGGGGTAGCCAACTCGGCGTCCAGGACGTCGACGCGGATGACGAGGTCCTCCCCCAGCGCAGCGATGCCCGCCCGGATCGCCGCGACCGCGCGTTCGGCGTACGGGTGGAAGGAGCGGCCCGCGTCGGTCAGCTCGACGCCCCGGGTCGTACGGTCGAACAGGCGGCTTCCGGCGTACCGCTCGAGCCGCCGGATCTGATTGCTCAGCGCGGGCTGCGAGACGAACAGCCGCTGAGCAGCCCGGGTGAAGTGCAGCTCCTCGGCGAGGACGAGGAAGTAGCGCAGCAGCCGCAGATCGATGTCGTCGGCGGCCGACCCGGGCCGAACAGGCTGACCTGGATTCATAACCAGATCCTGTCACTGCCGCAGCGCCGTGTCTTGGACCGGGGCGGGCTTCCCACCGCAGACTCGGGACCATGAGGGAGCACATCAGGATCGCTGATCATCTGATCGGGCCGGGGCATCGGCCGTTCATCATCGCCGAGATGTCGGGCAACCACAACGGTTCCCTGGACCGGGCGTTGCAGATCGTCGACGCGGTCGCCGAGTCCGGCGCGCACGCGTTGAAGCTGCAGACATACACGCCGGACACGATCACCATCGACGTCGACACCCCGGAGTTCCGGATCTCGGCCGGGCACGATCTGTGGGGCGGCGAGTCGCTCTACCAGCTGTTTCAGAAGGCGCATACGCCGTTCGAGTGGCACAAGCCGATCTTCGACCGGGCCGCGTCGCACGGGTTGACCGTGTTCTCCGCCCCGTTCGACCCGACCGCGATCGACTTGCTGGAGTCGCTGGGCGCGCCGGCGTACAAGATCGCCTCGTCGGAGCTGGTCGACCTGCCGCTGATCCGGCTGGCCGCGCAGACCGGCAAACCGTTGATCATCTCCACCGGCATGGCCAGCGTGGCCGACATCGCGCACGCGCTGGACACCGCCCGTGGCGCGGGCGCGACTCAGATCGTGCTGCTGGCCTGCACCGCGTCGTATCCGTCGCCGCCGCAGGACTCCAACCTGCGCCGCATCCCGATCCTGGCCGAGACCTTCGACGTCCAGGTCGGCCTGTCCGATCACACGCTCGGGATCGGCGTACCGATCGCGTCGGTGGCGTTCGGCGCGACCGTGATCGAAAAGCACATCACCCTGGCCCGCGAGGACGGCGGCGTCGACTCGGCGTTCTCCATGACCCCGGCCGAGATGCGCGCCCTGGTCGACGAATCCGAACGCGCCTGGCTCGCCCTCGGTTCCACACACATCGGCCCGACCGAGTCGGAGAAGGAAGGCCTGCGCTTCCGCCGCTCGCTCTACATCGTGGAGGACGTCAAGGCGGGCGACCCGGTCACCCCGGCCAACGTCCGCTCGATCCGGCCCGCCAACGGCCTGCCCCCGATCGAGATCGACAAGGTCCTCGGCCGCACCTTCACCCGCGACGCCGCCCAGGGCACCCCGCTGAGCTGGGACCTCATCTGAACCGGCCAGGCGGGAAACGCATGGACGCCGGGGCGCGAGCACCCCGGCGTCCATTATGGAGTGATTACTGCACGCCGTATGCCCGCACGATGGTCTGCTGGACTCCGGTGCCGTGCTCGTCGGTCAGATCGACGCGCAGCGACACGTACTTGCCCGCCGCGGCCGACTGGTCGAAGGTCGCGGTGAATCCGGTGCTCGATCGGGTCACCGGCACTTCGACCCAGGTGGTTCCGTCGTCGAACGAGACCCAGGCCCGGGCGGCGACGAGCGCGCCCGCGTCGTAGTCGCGCTGGCCGGTGGCGCCGAAGCCCAGCTGGAATCCGGCGGCCGCCGGGGTCAGGCTGCGCTGGTCGGCCGGAATGTCGTAGGTCGGCACCAGCAGCGGCAACGCGTACAGGCCGCTGTCGGACGGGCGTGCCGAGCGGAACCGGAACGCCGTCTGCGTGCTGCGGTACATGTTCCAGCCCGGATACCACGCCTGGTTGGTGCTGAACCGGGCCGTCATGACGCGCAACTCGTACGCGCCGTCGCCGTCCGGCACCTCCCAGAGGCCTGACGGCCAGGCGGAGGTGCCCAGGCTGACCCCGTCGCGCAGCAGCTCGGCGTTGCCGATGTCACCGAAGGAGCCGCCCTGACTGAAGTGGTCGGGGTCGCTGTCGCCCCAGGGCAGCATCGCCATGCCGATGAGGCCCTCCTGCCGTTCACCGATGTGCTCGGGCGAGTAGTCCGCCCGGCGCGTGCCGGTGGAACGGACCGGACCGCGGTACCAGTCGGCCGAGCGCACCGAACCGGCGGTGTAGACGCGCGGCTTGTCCACCATCGTCTCGGAGTAGAACCCCGATCCGCCGACCAGCGACTGCCACTGCCGGCCCGCCGTGAAGTACGCCGTCCGCGTCAGCGGTGCGCCGATCTTCAGGTACGCCGACGCGATCGTGACCGGGAAGCCGTCCCACGCCGCGATCGCGAAGTCCAGCAGCGGCCGATCGGTACGCTGCGCGAAGAACCGCTCGTCGACGCGGCCCAGGTCCCTGTCGTGGACCTGCTTCGGGGCGTCCGGCTGTGTCTGCTTGGTGTCGGTGAAGGCCAGGTTGTAGACGTAGGGGCTGGCCGCGACCGCGTCCCAGGCCAGCGTCACCGATCCGGCCGACAGCGCGGCCTGCACCGCGGCGGTGTCCGCACCGCTCAGCGTGACGCCCGGAATGGTCGTGGCGGCGCTGGAGATCCCGGTCCATCGGCCGGCCGCGGTCTGCCCGAAGACGACGCCCTTCGCGCCCGCTGCGGCGGCGGCGTTCATCACCGTCGCCAAGGTGGCCGCACCGACGACGAACGCCAGTTTCCCGCCAACGCCGGCCGACGCCAGTTCGGCGGCCGTGCCCTTGCCCGCCGGGACCAGGTCGGCCTGGCCGGAGCCGTCGAACTTCACCGGCAGCAGCGGCCCGAAGGTGGGCGGCTGGACGTACTCCGGTGCGAGTGCCATCCCGGTGGTGGAGCGCAGGCTCAGCTCCGGCGCGTACATGCGGTAGAACGTGCCGAGGGTGAACGCCCCGTCGGTGACCGCGTCGGTCCGCTGCACGTAGACGTCGTCGATCGAGGTCCCGCCGACGACACCGGCGGCCAGGTAGACGCCGTCCCAGTCCCGGACGTACTCCATCGCGGTCGACTGGGCCTCCAGCGGCCGCTCGCCCTGGACGCGCTGCTTGATCGCGTCGCGGGCGTCGAGGGTCAGCGTCCGGTCGACGTCGTCGTTGTTGATTCGCAGGTCCGGGTCGCCAACGAAGGTCAGCGACTTGACGAGGCCGGCCGTTCCGATGGTGCCTTCGTCCCGGCTCGCGATCACACCGGTGATCGAGTAGTCGCCTTCACGCAGTCGCAGCACTGGATCGGTGTCGAACACGGTGAAGCGCTGGGCGGTGAGCCGGTCGGCGTCGACGACGTCCACGAAGGACGGGGAGGCGGGGGCGAGCCCGCGCCGGTCCACGACATGCAGGCGAACGCTGACGATGTGCGGTTCCAGGTACGCCCCGATCGCCGTCGTGACGGTGCTGCCGTCGGCGGCGGTCGCGACCAGCCGGGCTCCGATGTCGCCGTACGCGGCGGCGGTCTGGTTCTTCGCCGGATCGAAGACGACGGGGACGTCCGCCGTCCCGTGCGCGGGCACCGTGATCTTCGACAGGCCCGGGGTGAACGTCCGGTTCGTCAGCGGCGTGCCGTCTTCGCCGGTCGCGCCGACGATCGACAGGTCGAAGGTGGCCGTCTCGCCGCCGGTGTTCGTCAGAGTCACCGTCGTGGTGGCCGGCTGCTGCTCGCGGTGCGGCCAGCTGAACGATCCGGCGTACGCCGTCCCCGGCCCGAACACGGTCGCGGTCACCGATCGGTACGCGTCCACGACGCCGGTGCCTTGTGCGTACACCTGGGAGTCGGTGGAGGGCGTGGCCGCCGAGACGAGCGCGGTCTTGCGCTGCTGGGCGGTCCAGTCGGGGTGACGCTGCTGGAGCAGGGCGGCGACGCCCGCGACGTGCGGGGTGGCCATCGAGGTGCCCGACATGGCGGTGTAGCCGCCGGTGCCGAACGCCGCCGCGACGATGTCGACGCCGGGGGCGGCGATCTCGGGCTTGACGGTGTGCTGCCCGGTGACCGGGCCGCGGCTGGAGAACCAGGCGGTCTTGCCGGCCGAGTCGGCCGCGCCGACGGTGAGCACGTCGGCGGCGCAGGCCGGCGCGCTGATGCTCTGCAGCTTGCCGGTGTTGCCGGCGGCGACGACGAACAGCGACTTCGACTGCTGGGCCAGGTGCTGCGCGGCGACGCCGATCGGGTCGGTGCAGTCGGTGCCGACGCTGCCGCCGAGGCTCATGCTGACGACGTCGGCGCCGGAGTCCACCGCCCACTGCATGCCGGCGATGATCCAGGAGTCCTGGCCGCTGCCGGAGTAGTTGAGCACCTTGCCGACGAGCAGCTTGGCGCCCGGGGCGACGCCCTTCTCCGCGCCGCCCGAGGCCGCGCCGGTCCCGGCGATGGTGGAGGCGACGTGGGTGCCGTGGCCGTGCCGGTCGACGGCTCCGCCGCTGTCGGTGGTGAAGTTCTTCGAGCCGACGACCTGCCCGGCCAGGTCCGGGTGGCTCGCGTCATATCCGGTGTCCAGCACGGCGACGGTCACGCCCGTCCCGTCGAACCCGGCCGACCAGGCCTGCGCGGAGTGAATCTGGGCGTTGCTCTCGGCCATGTCGGCGGTGACCTTGCCGTCCAGCCACAGTTTGCCGATCTCCGGGCCGTCACCGTCGGTCAGGTCTCGCCACAGCTCGGCGGTCTTCGTCTTGTCGGCGGTCAGCGCGACGGCGTCGGCGACCGGCAGGGTGGCGGTCACGCTCGTGCCGTCGAGCGCCGCCGGGGCGGTGCGGCTCCGGGCGACCTGCCCTTCGTAGGTGGCGAGCAGCGGAAGGTCGCCCCTGGTCGCGTCGTCGTAGCCTTGGCGGGCCAGGGCGGTCAGGTTGAACAGTTCCTCGTCGAGCCGCCCTTGGCTGATCAGCGGCAAGGCCTGGGACGGGATGACGTAGAGGTCGCCGCGGAACTGCCGCGTCACGTAGCCGTCCTGCTCGGTGGCCGGTCCCGGCAGCAGCGTCGCCGACGGGTGGCCCTGGGCGTCGGTGGTCAGCAGGGCCCGATCGCCGGTGACCAGGGTGATCTCCCGCCCAGCGGTCCCGGTCGAGGTGGCCGAGCCGACGAGTGGGTGGCTTTCGGCGGCCCCGGTGCGTTCCGGCACGGCCAGGACGGACAGGGTCAGGGTGACGGCAGCGGCTACGCGGGCGACGCGCGCCCGTCTGGAATGGACATGCATGAGGGGGTTTCCTTCCGCGTGCGCAGATCCTGGCTAGGGATCCTGACAGCGGCGGGTTTCCCCTGGATACGTTTCCGGCTGGCGGCTTTGCGCAATGACGCAAAACCGCCAGCCGTCCATACTGGAGGAGCTAGGGCCGTTCCACTCTGGTCGGGTTGCCGCGTACCAGCTCGTCGTGGATCTTCCAGCGATCCGTGACGAGGTCCCGATCGGCGGCCGCGTCGCGATCCTCGATCCGGGTTCGGAGCAGCTGCAACGCGATGCGCCGGTTCAGCGCGAAGTGCCGCTCGGTGTCCACCACCACGACCGTCCCGGTGGGACGGTGCGTCGCGCGTACTGCGGTGCTGGCCTTATTGCGGTGCTGACCGCCCGGCCCGCCGGTGCGGCAGGCGACGACGTCGACGTCGGACTCGGCGAACCCGATCCGGGCCGCGTCGACCTGGCAGGGCTGCGCGGTGACGTACCAGTTCTTGCGGCCCACCGTCCGGTAGGGACTCGGCGCCTGCCAGCACAGCGTCCCGGTCCAGCTCGCCGCGAACGCCTCGGCGTCGGCGTCGCGGTCGCCGTCGATCGCCACGAGGACGGACAGCAATGTGCCGGGCCGCTCGCCAGGCACGCTGGAGACCCGGCGGGTGGTCACGCCACGCCGTGCGGCGTCGGCTTCGAGCCGGCGGGCCAGCATCGCCACCGCCCACGCACATTCCCGCGGCCCACGTCCGGCCGACAACAGCAGGTGTACGCTCACCGCCGTCCCCGCTTCCGCCGGTCGCGCCGGGCAGCCGGGTCGGCGGAACCGGCATCGGCGGTCTTGTACGTGACGAGGGGAATCGTCGTCGCGATCGGGGTGGCGAGCTCATGCTCGACGAGGTCGCCGATCACCTGCTCGATCCGCTTGTACGCCGTCGGCGCCTCCTCGAACAGCAGCTGCCGGTCACCGCAGACGACCACCGAGCCGACCGGCGTACGCCGCAACTCCTCGACGGTGTGCTTGGCGCGGCCGCGTCGCAGCGCGTCGGCGCGGGACATCTTGCGCCCGGCCCCGTGCGCGACGGAGTAGTTGGCCTCCGCCCCGGCATGCGTCGCGACCAGGTAGGACGGCGTACCCCGGGTGCCGGCGACCAGCACGTCCCGGCCGTCGCCGCGGGCGGCTCCCTTGCGATGCAGGTAGACGTCGTGGCGTACCTCGACGAGGTTGTGGCATTCGTCGACTACGGGCTCCTGTGGCTCCGCGCCCAGGGCGTACGCCACCCGGGCGGCCATGAGCCGGCGGTTGAGCGATCCCCAGCGTACGGCTTGGTCGTGCGCGGCCAGGTAGGCCGCAGGATCGGCGGCCGGACCGGCGCCGTGGACCTCGGTGTGCTCGCGAAGGATCCGCTCACCGAACCCGCGCGAACCACTGTGGACGATCAGCACCAGGTCGCCTTCGGCCAGCCCGAGGCGCTCGGCGTGGCCGGTCGCCAGCACCGGGCCGATCCGGGCCAGCTCGACGAAGTGGTTGCCGCGGCCGACGGTGCCGAGGCTGTCCAGGTGACCGGCCGGAATGCTGTCGGCGGGATCGCCGTCCACGACCGACCACGCCGGGTCGTCGGCGTCCGCCTCGGGATGCAGGGGCACGTCGAGATCGGGGAATCGCGCCGCGAGCTTCTCGGGCACGACCCGCTTGAGCCGGATCGGGAAGACCGCGATACCGCAGCCGATGTCGGAGCCGACGAGCAGCGGATAGAGCACGGAGGAGGACATGGCCGCGCCGATCGGCGCGCCCTTGCCGGGGTGCAGGTCAGGCATGCCCGCGACGTGGATCATGCCGGGCAGCGCCGCGACCTGATGACACTGCGCGACGGCGTCGGACTCCACCCAACTGGTCGGGGCGGCGAACACGGTGACGGTGGCCGTACCGGAGTCGGTGACGGCCGCAGAGGGCTGAGACAAAGAAGACGCTCACTTCTCAAGAGGAGACGGATCTCCGGAGGGATTCGAGAAACCGGGAGGGTGCGCGTCAGTACGTCATGCCCTGAGCATCACGGATGATCCCCACGCGAGCCAAGCGATTTTCCCCGCGTGCCGGGTCACCGATCGAAGACGATCGCGTGACAGCCTGGCGACACTGGCTGGCTGGAGTGGACAGCGGGGGCCACACTGGGGGCGACCGCACGCTAGATCCACTGGGGAGACTCTGATGCCGAACTCCGACGATCCGACCGTGCCGGTGCACGGCCAGGCCGCCGTGCCCACCACGGTGCAGGAATACCCCGTGACGGCGATCCCCTACCAGACCCCGGCGCGCCGCCCGGCCGTGAAGATCCTCACCGGCGTGGTCGTCGTCCTGCTGGTGCTGCTGACCGCGGTCACCGGCTACTTCGTCTCCGCCGACAAGGCGCACCGGGAGCGCGAGGACCAGCTGGCCGTTCAGGTGGCCGACGGGCAGCGCAAGGTCCAGGAGATGCAGGCCGAGGTCGCCGCGGCCAAGGCGGAGGCCGAGGCGGCCAAGGCCCAGGCGGCGAACACCTCGGAGGGGTCCGACACCAACAAGGTCCAGCAGCTCAACAGCTGCACGGACGCGTTGAAGAGCGTGCTCGGCGCTCGGTCGGGCGCGGACTTCGCCAAGGCGTACAAGGCGATGCAGGAGCTGTGCAAGATCGCCGGCATTCCGCTGTTCTGACGATTCACCCGGCCGACGGGCTTCTCAGCCGGATTGGCTGAGGAACTCCGGATTGTCGGTGATGAAGTCGCCCAGGGTGTCGTTCTTGACGGCGGCGAGCATGTCCTTGGTGCCCTGGGTGATGCCCTCACAGCTCTCCCCGCCGAGGTCGTAGCCGCAGGAAGCGTAGGTGCCGCCGTTGGTCTTCAAGGTGATGAGATCGGCGGCGGCCAGTGACTTCAGCGAGAAGACGAAGGTGTCCACCGGTACGCCCTTCGTGTCCATCTTCAGCGAGGACCCGGCCGCCTTGAAGACCTCCGACAGCTTCCCCGGATTGCTGAGCACTCCCGCACTCGTCGCCTTCTTCGCCATCGACTTCAGCAGCTGCTGCTGGTGCTTCTGCCGGTCGTAATCGCTGTTGTCCAGTCCGTAGCGCTGCCGGGAGAAGTCCAGCGCCTCCCAGGCCGCCATCTCCCGGCAGCCCTTCTTGTGGATCCAGCTGTTGGGCAGCTGGTGCTTGCCGTCGTAGCTGTAGTACTCGGGCTGCCCCTTGGCATTCTTGATGTAGTGGCTCGACCAGGTGTTCTTCTCGACGCACAGGCGTACGCCGCCCATGGCGGTGATGACGTTCTTGAAGCCGTCGAAGTCGATGACGATGACGCCGTCGAAGGTGATCCCGGCCAGCTGCTTGATCGTCTTCTGCATCAGGCCGGCCCCGCCCTCCCAGCCCGCTCCGCGTTCCGACCCGAACTGGTACGCCGCGTTGATCTTCGCGACGCGTCCCTTGAAGCCGGACTTCGACCACGCCGGGATGGGCAGTGCGAGGTCGCGGGGCAGCGAGATCAGATACGCCTGTTCGTGGTCGGCCGAGATGTGCAGGATGATGATCGTGTCCGAGCGCGCGTCATCCGGACCCCAGCCCTGGCGATGGTCGATGCCCAGCAGCAGCAACGTGATCGGGCCTTGCAGAGCCTTGTCGTTGCTGACCTTCTCGACCGGGCCGGGTGACTCCTCCGTGGTGCCGGTCTTGATGCCACTGGTCAGGTCGCCGAAGAACTTGTCGACGGTGACGAGACCACCGAAGCCGGCCAGGCTGACCAGGAGCCCGAAGGCCAGGACCAGCCGGGCCCAGATCGGTGACCGAGTCTTGCGTACGCGTCTCGACTTCGCCATCTGGCCGCCTCCCCGAATTCCGCCGTCGTGAGGGAGACGGACTCCGGTCGCCGAAACGTTGCCCGTGGTCTTGATCACGTCGTCGCCCGCTCCCCCGGGCCGCCCGGTAACCTCGGCCGCAGCGAAGGGGAGTAGCCCCGCACGGAGTGGTCGACACACTGGTCCCCGCAGGACCCGGCCCTCCGGCCCGTGACCGGTCGTGGCCGGCTCGGGTGGGCGAGACCTTCGGCTCAGGCAGCAATGCCGGGTCGAGGTCGTCGCACGCGTTCTCCTCCCGGCGTACATCCCGGGAGGACGCACAGTGGAAGGTTTCCTGGTCGCGCTCGCGATCAGTTTCGGCGTGATCTTCGTGGCCGAACTCGGCGACAAGTCGCAGCTCATGGCCATGACGTTCGCGACCCGTTATCGCGCGACGACCGTGCTGGCCGGCATCAGCATCGCCACGGCGGTGGTGCACCTGATCTCGGTCGCGGTCGGCTACGGACTCGGGGCGGCGTTGCCGACCGGGTGGATCGGCCTGGCGGCCGGCATCGCGTTCCTCGTCTTCGGCGCGTGGACGCTGCGCGGCGACAGCCTGACCGACGACGAGAAGGCGAAGGCCGGGCGTACCGGCCGATCGGCGTTGTGGGCCGTCGGCGGGGCGTTCTTCCTCGCCGAACTCGGCGACAAGACGATGCTGGCCACGATCACCCTCGCCACCCAGCACGGCTGGTTCGGCACCTGGATCGGCTCGACGATCGGCATGGTCGCCGCCGACGCGCTCGCCATTCTGGTCGGGCGGTGGCTCGGCAAGGCGCTGCCGGAGAAGGCGATCAAGTACGGTGCGGCCGTGCTGTTCGTGATCTTCGGCGTCTGGCTGCTGATCGACGCGATCGGCCGGCTCACCTGAGCCGGTCCCCGGCGGTCACCCTCAGCAGCTCAGCGACCTTCTCGCCGAACGCGCGCGGATGGGTCAGGTTGCCGTTGTGACCGCCGGGGAAGCGTACCGGGACGACGTCCAGATGTTCGGCGAGCGCCAGCGCCGACAGGTAGTCGAACCCGTCGCGCGGGCTGGTCTGCCCGACTGCGGGGATCACCGCCGCACCCCTCGCCACGTCGGCCAGGCTCAGCGGGTCGGTCAAGGCCGCGTCGAGGTCGTTGCGCAAGAAGAACTCGAAGTTCGCGGCCCGCTGCGCGGTGAACGGGAAAGACGTCACATCCGGTTCGGTGTCCTGCTCCTGCGGGTTGATGCCGAGCACTGCGGCGACCTGCGCGGCGGCGGCCCGCCAGCCGCTCTCCCGGTGCGCGGCCGTCACTCCCGCCAGCTTCTCGCGCGCCACCCGCTGCTCCACCGGGTCCAGGAAGCGCAGCGCGATCGGCTCGTGGGCGATCAGCTTTCCTACGATCCCCGGGTACGCCGACAGCAGGTGCAGCCCAACGGCGGCCCCGAGGCTGAGCCCGAGCATCAGCACCGGTCCCCCGGCGACTTCGCGCAGCACGGCTGCCGCGTCGTCGGCATGCCGGCGTAGCGAGACCGGAGCATCCGGCTCGTCCGGGATGCTTCGCGAAAGCCCGCGCCGGTCGTAAGTCACCACCGTGAACCGGTCGGCCAGGGCATCGGCCAGATCGACCGTCCGGTCGGCGTCGCCTTCGCCGCTCTGCGCGACGAACAGCGTCGGTCCCGAGCCGACGACCTGGTAGTAGATGCGGGCGCCGTCCGTCGTCACATAACCGTTCTTGCTGCCGTCTCTCATGATCGAGACCATAGTCCATCATTTTTGATGCATCAAGAGTGATGTACCCTGGGTCACGTGAGCCCCGTCGAACTGATCCTGCTCGGGCGTACGCTGATGAAGATCGGCGAACAGGCCCTGCCCGCCCCCGACAGCGGCCCAGCCGGTGGCGAGCGCGCCGTCGTGATCGTCATGAGCGACGTGTTCGCCCATCCCGGCACCAGCGTCGTGGAGGTCGCTCGGCGTACCGGCCTGCCGCAAAGCGCGGTCTCCGGCGCGGTGGCCCGGCTGCGTGAAGTCGGATCCGTCGTCGCCGAACCGGATCCGGCCGACCGCCGACGGCAGCTGCTGAGCCGCAATCCCGAGCTGACGCCACGCCGCCGGAAGGTCGCCACGGCCGGCGTCGACGACGCGGTCGCAGCCGCCCTGGGCGACCACTCCCCCGCCGAACTGGCCGAAGTACTCGCAGCGCTGGAAACGCTCGGCCGCCACCTCACCCCGGAGACGATCGCGCGTCTGCGCCCCTGAGCCGCGCCGCCGTCCTATCGTCGAGGAATGATCCAAGGCGCGCACGTGATCATCTACAGCCGCGACGCCGACGCCGACCGGGCATTCCTCCGCGACATGCTGGGCTACCCCCACGTCGACGCGGGCAACGGCTGGCTCATCTTCCGGCTGCCACCGGCCGAGGTCGCGGTACACCCGACCGACGGCGACCCGGCACACGAACTGTTCCTCATGTGCGACGACGTGACCGCCACCGTCGAGGAACTGACCGCCAAAGGCGTCGAATTCACCATGCCGATCACCGAACAGCGCTGGGGACTGCGTACGGCGTTGCGCCTGCCCGGCGGCGGCGAACTCGGCCTCTACGAACCCCGGCACCCGGTCGCGATCACCCCACCCGCCACCTAGGGTTGGCCGGGTGCCGTACAGCGCGGGCCTCTTCGCGGACTACCACCAGATCCACGTTTTCGACGAAGGTTCCACCACCAGCCTCGCCGACGCGTGGCGGCCCCGAGGCCGCGTCGACCACGAACCTCGCGGTCGAGACCGACGCCATCGCAGTGGGCGCCGCTGTCAACGTCTTCGTCGACGGGGTGGTGGAGGTGCACGACCATGAGCCCGTCTCCGACAGCGACGAGTTCGATCACGTTGCCGGGGCCAGTCTTCGCTGCGCCTCCGGCCGCCTCGTGGTGATGGGCTGCACCGACTATGAGCCGGACGCCGACCGGATCGCCGTGCCGGTGGGGCCGCTTCGCCTACGCGCGTCGCGCTGCAATCTCGACGCCGCCTGGGCCGCCGAGCACGCGCCGGCACCGCGCTCATCAAGCAATGGCAGCCAGCCTGAAGCCAGCCTTGTGACGGATTGCGGTGTCAGCACCCTCGACGCTCGGGAACCCGCCTGATCCCCCGTCCAGGGTTCTGCCCTGGCTCGTGATCATGCGACCTCCCTGAGGTCAGCATCTTCGGTGGAGGGTGTTCCGGACGGGCCTTCGTTGTGGGTCGATGAAGGTGGGTGGGAGGAATTCGGGGAAGCCGTCGGGTCGGATGCGGACTTCCCAGTGCCCGTGGTGGATTTCGCGATGGTGAAATCCGCAGAGCAGGACGGAGTTGGCCAGGCAGGTGTCGCCGCCGTCTGCCCAGGCCTTGAGGTGATGACCGTGACACCACTGGGGTGGCCGATCACATCCTGGGAACGCGCATCCCTTGTCTCGCAACACGAGTGCCCGCCGGAGTGGCCCGTCGATCAGTCTGCGGGCGCGGCCGACGTCGAGGACTTGGCCGTCGCCACCGAGCACAGCGGGGATGATCATGGCGTCGCAGGCCAGCCGCCGCACCGTCTCCGGCGTCAATAGGTCGCCGGTGTCCAGGAGGCCGGCGCCGACTTTGGCTTGAAGGGCGTCCCACGGCAGGGTGACCGTGAGGTGCGGCTTCTCGCCACCGTTGTCGGGTAGCTCTGCGGCGTTGAGGATGCGCTGGCACAGCTCGATCAACGCATCAGCCCGCCGGGCACCAGCCGAACGTAAATCTGCCTCGCCGGGCAGCGCCCGGCCAGCTGAGCCCGCAGCACCGTTTCTGCCCGCGCTACCTTCCCAGCCCGCGCTACCTTCCCAGCCCGCGTGGCCGTCTCCGCTCGCGCGGTCGTCACACCCGGCGCTACCTTCCCAGCCTGCGCCGCCGTCGCGGCTCGCGCTGCCTTCCCCTCCTGCCCCGCGGTTCCCGTTCGCGCCGCGGTTCCCGTTCGCGCCGCGGTTCCCGTTCGCGCCGCCGTTCCCGTTCGCGCCGCCGTTCCCGTTCGTGCCGAGGTTCCCGCTCGGCGCGCCAGCACCGGCGCACGCGCAACCTGGACCGGCGCACTCGCCGGACACGGATGTGGCCGCTGCGGTCGGGGCAGGCCTGCGGGGTGCGGACAGCGGATCCAGAGCTGTGCGGACGATCGCGGCCATCTCCGCGTCGAGCACGCCGCGCACGCGGTATTCGCCGTCGCCGTACGGGATGAGGGTGAAGTCACGCCGATCATGCGCCGATCGTTCGGCCCGTTCGAGATCGCGGCGCAGGCGTTCCTCGGCGATCTCCGGTGCGACCATCTCCAGGATCTGCGACCGGTGCTTCTCCAACACCTCCGGGCGCAGGCGATCGTCGACAGCCAGCCGAGTCAGCGCGTCGGCGGCCTTCGCCTTGCCGACCTCACCCACAGCTGACGGCAGATCGTGGACGGTCTTGGCGATCACCCGCGCCTGCTCCACGTTGACCTGCCCCGAAGACAACGCCGACTCCACCACGGGAACAGCGGGCAGCATCGCCGCCAGAGACACCCACGCACGAGCGTCCTTATCCCGCATCGCCAACAGAAACGTCAGCCAGTTCACCGTCCCCGTCGCACCCGCGTTATACGGAACCTCACGACCTTCGACGGTAGCGATCAACGCCGCCAACCGACCCGACAGGCGCTGGATCAACGCGAACGTGCGCCGGACCTCGTCGGTGATCTCGCCGTCCGACAGCGTCCACAGGGGACCGGCAGGCAGCTCGGCGACATCCGCCTCCACCTGCGCCAACACCCCGTTCACAGACCAACATTAGAACGAAGGTACGACACCTTCCAGGGGGTCAAGGTCACGAGAAAGTGCCACGATCACGCCAGGACGAGGCCGCCGATTCAACCTTTGGCGGGAGTTGTGCGTACTTGATGTGTGACGGATGCCGGGCAGGACAAGGACGCCGAGTTCGCGGAGTACTTCTCCGCTCGCGCGGCGCAGCTGCGCCGTGTCGCGTACGCGCTGTGCGGGGACTGGCACCTCGCCGAGGACTTGGTCCAGCACACGTTTGTGCAGCTGTACCGGCATTGGCGACGGATTCAGGCGACCACTCTCGATGCTTACACGCGACGGACGCTGCTCAACGCGTATCTGAGCAATAGAAGAGTGAGCAAGCGCGAGCGGATCGTGGCCGACGTGCCTGACCACCCCGGGGCTGAGCCGTCGGCCGGGCCGGAGACGGACGTGCTGGCGCTGCTCGCGCAGTTGCCGCCCCGGCAGCGCGCGGTGATCGTGTTGCGGCACCTGGAGGATCTGCCGATCGCCGAGGTCGCCGAGCTGGTCGGGATGAGCGAGGGCTCGGTGAAGAGCCAATCGTCGCGCGGCCTGGCGATGTTGCGGTCGTGGCTGGTCAAGGAGGCGTGAGATGACCGAGGACTGGTTCACCGACGCGTTGCGCGAGCAGATCGGGCGAGAGGAGCCGCCGCTGGGCATCACCGCCCGGCAGGCGATCGCGGCCGGGCGTCGCAAGCGGCGCGCGGAGATGTTGCGGATGGCCACCGCCGCGATGGGCGCAGGTGTCGTGCTGTTCGGCGCGGCCTTCTACTTCGACCCGTCCGGCAGTGGACCGGCGGCGAGCTTGTGCGACACGACAGTGCCGACGAACGCCCCGACGCCACTGCCGGCAGGTTCGGACTTCCCGCGCGGCGACGACGTACCGTATGTGGGGCCGAGTGTGCCTGCCGACGACGGGCAGTATCCGACCGATCTGCCCACCGAGAGCATTCCGGCTGCGGATCCGAACAATCCGGAGCCGCTGCACGCCGACCAGCTCGACCTCTTCACGTGCGCCGTACGCCGGAGCGTCGTGGCGGCTTTGCCGGACACCACGTTCGCGCCGTTGCGGGACGCGTACTGGACGGGTCCGCCGCCGTTGACCGCAGGTGCCTCGACAACGTTCAATGGAGTCGCCGGGGTGCTGGCGGGAGCGGCAACGACCGATCGGCTCGGCCGCGGCTCCATCGTGATCGAGGCAGGCCACGTCGACCTGCGGCCGGAGGCCGACCGGTGCTCGACCGGTACGCTGTGCAGTCTGCGTACGGGGCCGCACGGCGAGGTGATCGAGGTCTATCAAACCACCGGCAGTGGCGGCATGATCGGGTACGTCCTCTACGTCTACACCGGACAGACAGCGGTGGTGGCGCGTACGCACAACACCCCCGACGCCGAAGGGCGGTGGCCGGTCAGCCGGCCGACCCCGCCCGTCACGCTCGAGCAGCTCATCACGATCGCGTGCGATCCCGCTCTGGTTCTCTGGCCCTGACGCGGGCGCACGCCTCCGCGCGTTATCCGGGATAACGCGGTCTCGCACGGTGTTCGAGGCCGCACTATCCCGGATAACGCGCTAGCGCACGCGGACACCGCGCAAGCGCACGCGGGCGCGACACGCAAGCGCACGCGGGCGCGACACGCAAGCGCACGCGGGCGCGACACGCAAGCGCACGCGGGCGCGACACGCAAGCGCACGCGGGCGTCAGCGTGCCCAGGGCAGCGGTACGGGTGCGGGGTTGCCGGGCACTGTCGCCATCCCGCCCACGCCCATGCACACGAGGACGTCGGTGACTTCGTCGCCGGAGGTGACCTGCCGGTCGACGCCGGCGGGCAGGATCACGGTCTCCCCTTCGCCTGCTCGGCTGGTGGCGCCGTCGGAGGTGATGCTGAGCGATCCGGCCAGGACCGTCCACAGCTGTTCGCGGTCGATGGAGTGCAGCGGCCCGGTCGTGCCGGGCTCCATGCGTACGCGCCAGTTGCAGAGTTCGGTGCTTCCCTGGCTCGGTGCCGCGAGGGCGGTGGTGACGGCGGCCGCGGTGGTGATGACGCGGTCTTCGGTCGCGCTGACGATTCTCACGGTGTCTCCCCGATTCTTTGAGTCAAGTTGCTTTACTCGCGCTTCTGAGTAAAGCAACTTGACTCGGCTGTGTCAACATGGAGGGGTGAGGACCGATCCGCTCGCCGACGCCGAGCTGACCTACCTGATGGGGCTGGGCTTCCAGCTCGTGCTGGGCGAGTTCGTCCGCCGGCTCGACGCCGCCGGGCACAGCGATCTGCGCCCGGTCCACGGCGCGGTGTTCCAGGCGCTCAAAGGCCCCGGCGCGACCGGGACCGAGCTGGCCGAGCGGCTCGGGGTCACTAAACAGGCCGCCGGGCAGCTCGTCGATGATCTGGAGGCGCGCGGCTACGTGCGCCGGGAGCCACATCCGGCGGGCGGACGGCGCAAACTCGTCGTCCTGACCGAGCAGGCGGAGGCCCATCTCCGGGCGGCGGGACGGGTCCTGCACGGGCTGGAGGCCGAACTCGAGGGCAGCCTCGGCGCGGCGGAGCTGTCCGGCTTGCGGACCGGGCTCGCGCGGCTGATCCGCGAGCTGGCCGGCGACACGCTGCCCGCCCTGCGCCCCCAGTGGTGACCCGGCCGCTGAGCTGCCCGGGCGACCTCGGGTACTTTCGAGATCATGACGAGCACCCGCGCCGCGACGACGGCCACCTACGCCGCCTTCATCGGTTCGGGCTTCGCCTTCGCCAGCTGGGCGGCGCGCATTCCGCAGGTCCGTGATCAGCTCGACCTCGAACCGGCGACGCTCGGCCTGGTACTGCTGGCCATCGCGGCGGGCTCGTTGCTCGCCCTGCCGCTGTCCGGCCCGGTCGTGACGCGGTTCGGCTCGGCGAAGACGGTGGCCGCGATGGCGTCGCTGCTCGCAGTGGCGCTGACGGTGGTCGCGCTCGGTGCGCTCGCCGGGGTGTTTCCGGTGGTCATCGGCCTCGCCATGCTCGGCTTCGCCAACGGCGCGTGGGACGTCGCGATGAACGTGCAGGGCACGGTCGTGGAGCGGCGGCTCGGCCGCTCGATCATGTCGCGCTTCCACGCGGGGTTCAGCCTCGGCACCGTGGCCGGCGCGCTGCTGGGCACGCTCATGATCGCGCTGAAGGTGCCGGTCACCGCGCATCTGCTAGGCGTCGCGGTGGTCATCGCCGTCAGCATCCCTTGGTACGCCCAACGCTTCCTCGACGACCGGGCGGAGACTCCGGCGGAGCCCGGCGACGGCGCCTTGCGGACGAGCCCGCTGACCGCCTGGCGGGAACCGCGTACGCTGCTCGTCGGGGTGTTCACGCTGGCCTTCGCGTTCGCCGAGGGCACCGGCAACGACTGGATCAGCGTCGCCGCGATCGACGGCCACCACGTCTCCCCCGCCTTGGGCACGCTGGCGTTCGCCGCGTTCCTGACCGCGATGACGATCGGCCGCTGGTTCGGCCCCGGGCTGCTGGACCGCTTCGGGCGCGTACCGGTCGTGCGGGTGCTGTGCGTGATCGGGGTCGGCGGGGTGCTGCTGTTCGTGTTCGGCCCGACTCCGGCGTACGCGTTCGCCGGGACGCTGCTCTGGGGCGTGGGGGTGGCCCTCGGCTTCCCTGTCGGGATGAGCGCCGGTGGCGACGACCCTCAGCGGGCGGCCGCCCGGGTCAGCGTCATCGCGTCGATCGGCTACTGCGCGTTCCTCGCCGGCCCGCCGCTCATCGGGTTCCTCGGCGAGCATCTGACGGTGCTGCGGGCGTTGACGGTCGTCGCCGTGATGCTGGGGCTGGCCGCGCTGGTCGCCGACAGCGTACGCCCGCTGCCGGGCACGCCCGCGGTCGAGCAGGTGGACCGCCGAAAAGCGAGCGCGCCCGAGCAGTGAGGATTGCTAGCCTCGCCCGATGAGCGATCTTCCGACCTTCCAGCTCGGCTTCCCCGGCCCGCTGCGGGACCTGCTGGTGGCCGCGGTGCTCGACGGGACCAAGACGTCGACCTCCGGGCTGTTGCAGGACTACGAGATCGACGGCGACCCGCTGCCGGTGGTGGGCGCTCGGGAGGCTGTGGTCGACTCCGACGAGCAGCCGGTCGCGGTGATCGAGCTGACCGAGGTGCGGGTCGCGCGGATCGGCGACGTCGACCTCGATTTCGCGCGAGACGAAGGCGAGGGGTACACCTCGGTGGCCGAATGGCGGGCGGGCCACGAGGACTTCTGGCACGGCGCGGACTATCGGGGCTGGCTGGGCGACCCGGAGTTCACGGTGACCGACGACACGATGGCCGTCCTGGTGCGCTTCCGCGTCGTCGAGAGGCTGTAGGCCCTTACGTTCTCCGAACGTTGCGCCGCTGCGGGACGGGCCGATCGTGGGTACGGTTCGGGCCATGGCAGATCGGAAGCTGGCCGCGCACCTGTTGCGCCGGGCGACCTTCGGCCCCACCGCGGCCGAGGTGGACGCCGCGGCTGCCCGCGACTACGGCGACGTGGTCCGGGAGCTGGTCCGGCCGACGGTCGCCGAATCGGCCGCACCGCTGCCGGCGTACGCCGAGGATCCGCTGCTCGGGCCGATCCCCGGCAAGCGCACGCGGGAACAGCGGGCGGCCGCCCAGCAGCGGGCGCGAGCGTTGCTCGGCGAGCTGACCCGAGCCTGGGTGACCCGGATGATCACCGCCGATCACGGGCTGGCCGAGAAACTGGTCTTCTTCTGGCACGGACATTGGGCCACGAGCGCGCAGAAGGTCGTGTCGGCCCGGCTGATGCGGGCGCAGCTGGAGAAGTTCCGGATGTTCGGCTCCGGCGACTTCGCGGTGCTCGCCCGGCAGATGGTGCGGGACGCGGCGCTCGTCTACTGGCTCGACGGGCAGCGCAACACGGCGAAGGCGCCCAACGAGAACCTCGCCCGTGAACTGATGGAGCTGTTCACGCTCGGCGTCGGCGCGTACACCGAGGACGACGTCAAGGCGGGGGCCAAGGCGTTGACCGGCTGGACCCTCGACCGGGCCCGGGGAACGGCCGTCTTCATGCCCCGGCGCCACGCCACCGGCCGGACGACGATTCTCGGCCGGAGCGGGGTCCACGACGCCGACTCGTTCGTCGGCATACTGATGGAGCAGCGCGCTCACCCGATGTTTCTGGCCGGCCGGTTCTGGCTGCGCTTCGGCTCCGGCGAACCGCTGCGTACGTCCACACGGGACAGTCTCGTGGCCGCTTATGGGAGTGGCCGCGATGTGAGCGCACTGCTGACCGCGCTGCTCACCGACGACGCGTTCGCCGCCAGTGCCGGTCAGCTCGTCAAGTCGCCGGTGGAATGGGCGGTCGGCGCGTTGCGGCAACTCGGCGTGCCTCCGGCTGAGAAGACGCTGACCTCGGTGCTGAACGCCGCCCGGGCCATGGGCCAGCTCCCCTTGCGGCCACCCAGTGTCGGCGGCTGGCCCACCGGGGCCGCTTGGCTGACCACCTCCTCGCTGCAGGCGCGGATGCGAGGCGCGGCCGCGATCGCCGCCGCGCTGCCGGAGCCCACGGCGGATTCCCTCCGGTCCGGTTCGGCCGCGACGACCGTCGACACGCTCGGCCGGATGCTGGCCGTCGACGAATGGACTCCCCGCACGCGCAAAGCTCTGACCGAGGTCGCCAAGAAGCCGCAGCGCCTGGTCACGCTGGCACTGATCAGTCCCGAGTACGCGGTCAGCTGAGGAGGATCGGATGGACACCGTCACTCGCCGCAAGTTCCTGCTCGCGTCCGGCGTCGTCGGCGGCACCGCGCTGGCCGCCGGGGCCGGTGCGTACACGGTCGCCGACATCCTCGCGACCGCCGATTCTCCGGCCGGGACCGCCGCCGACCGCACCCTGGTGCTCGTAACGCTGTACGGCGGCAACGACGGCTTGGCCACCGTCATCCCGTACGCCGACGACGCCTACCGCGACGCGCGCGCCGACCTGGCGTACGAGCCCTCCGAGGTGCTTCGCCTCGACGCGCACACCGGACTGAACCCGGCGATGACCGGCCTCAAGGCGGCGTACGACCGCGGGGAGCTGGCGATCGTCCGCGGCGTCGGTTATCCGAAGCCGGACCGCAGCCATTTCCGGTCGATGGACATCTGGCAGACGGCGGACCCGGTACGCCCCGGCAGCACCGGGTGGCTCGGCCGCTGGCTGGACCGGGCGGGGCGTGACCCGCGCACGGCGATCTCGCTGGAACCGGTGCTGCCGCCGGTCCTCGCGGGGGCCACCTGCGCGGGCGCCGCGGTGCCGCTCGGCAGCGTCGCCGTGCCGAAGAGCATCACCGACGCCGATCTGCGCGCCCTCGGCGGCACGTCGGCGGGCGAACCGGTCCTCCAGGCGCGCGCCGCGGCCTGCTTCGGCGACCTTCTCAGCGTGGACCACCTCGTCACGACCGCGCTCGCCGAGGACGACGACGAGGGCGACCACGAACCCGCGACGGGCACCGGCGGGGCGCAGTCGACCCTGCGGGCGCAGCTCGACCTCGTCGCGACTTGTGTCGAGGCGGGCGTCATGACTCGGGTGTTCTCAGTGTCGATGGGCGGCTTCGACTTCCACGCCGGCGAGAAGACCGGGCAGGAGACCCAGCTCAAGACGGTCGACACCGCCGTCGCGACGTTCCTGGAACGCATGGGGCGCACCGAGAAGGGCCGCAAGGTCGTGGTGCTGGTCTACTCCGAGTTCGGCCGGCGGGTACGCGCGAACGCCTCCGACGGAACCGACCACGGCACGGCGTCGAACATCCTCATCGCCGGGGCCTCCGTGGCGGGCGGGCGGCTCGTCGGCGACCAGCCGAGCCTGACCGACCTCGACGACGGGGACCTGAAGTTCCACACCGACTTCCGTGACGTGTACGCCGCCGTGCTGACCGACGTGCTCGGGGCGGACCCGGATCCGGTCCTGGACGGCTGGAAGGGAAGACTTCCGGGCCTGCTGAAGTGACGAATCTCGGGAGTGCTCAGGTCAACCGGCGTTCTCCCGTTGACGCCGGGTCGCCATGATCGCGTCCCAGGCGGGATCGGCGGCGGCCTCGGTCCGGATCTTGAGGAACTCCACCGTCTCCTCCCGCCGCAGCAACATTGCGATCCCGACCAGCAGTCCGAGCATGATCACCTCGGCGCTGTAGAGCACCAGCGACCGGCCCGGAGCAAGCAGGAGATCGTTGACCAGCGCCGCACGGGCCGGATCGGGGTCGGTGAACGCGGTCAGACCGACCGAGGTGTCGCCGAACAGCAGCATGTTCCCGACCAACGCCTCGACCCACAGAATCCACAGGACGACCCGGGTGTAGGGCAGCGCCTTGCCCACCAGTGCTCCCCCGGCGAGGAACAGCGCGGCGGCGAGTCCGGTCCACAGCGAAATCATCGCCGAACTCTCCAGATTGGCCACCGCTTGGTGGACCGCGTCGCTGGCGGCGGGCGCGGCGGCGTACGCGGCCAGCTCGTTCGCGTTAAGCCGGAACACCTGCAGCAGGCCGATGGTCACCTCGGCGGCGCCGACCAGCCCGGCGATCGTCAGCAGGATCGCGAGCCGGTTGACGGATCTTGGGACTGAGCGCATGGCGCGTGAGTGTAATGGGGACGGGCTGCTCCCGTTGCCCGTCGGCGGAGTGGGCGCGCGGCTGGGCGTACCGGGGACCGCATAATCGACGGATGTCTCGGCGACTGCTCGTCTTCCTCACCGTGCTGCTGCTGGCCGGTTGTGCGTACCAGGACATGCCGTCGGCTCCGGAGCCGACCGGACCGGCTCCCGAACCGGTGCCGTCGGGCGTGCTCTACGGGCGGGTGCTGCGGCAGGACGGGCGGGCGGCGACGCGCTCGACGGTTCAGGCGTACCAGGTGTCTGATGAGGACACTGTTCGGACCGGCTTCGCGATGTTCTCGCTCGGCTTGTTCTGCCTCGTGCCCGGTTTCTGCCCCAGCCCGGTGCCGGCGAAGGTCGGCGACGGCGGGCGGTTCGCCTTTCCGGCCGAGAAGATCAAGCCGGTCAAGCACATCACCGTCACGGCTCGGCACGCCGCCGAGGACGGGCAGCTCGCCGGAGCCGAGGTCGCGGTCTCGCTCGAGCACGACCCCGGTACGCAGCAACGCGTACCCGATCTGCGCTACTGGGAGCCGCCGGTCCGGGTCGACGGTTCGGGCGACCGGGTCACGGTCTCCTGGCCGGAGCTGCCCGGCGGCGCGGAGTACGCCCTCTGGACGCTGGCCGAGCGTGGTCAGCCTCAGCCGACCGGGGTGACGACCCGCAGCACTCGGGCGGTGCTCGACCTGCGGCCGTACGAGGATCAGCCGACGGCCGTGATCGTCGTCGCCTCGGCGAAGAACTTCCTCTACCGAGCGGGCAGCGTCGCGTTGCCGGCCGGGAGTGTGCCGCCGTCACGGGGAGCGGGTTGCCTGGTGGGCGACGCCGGCAAGGCGCTGG
The DNA here is from genome assembly GCF_040654195.1 of Hamadaea sp. NPDC050747. Taxonomy (NCBI): domain Bacteria; kingdom Bacillati; phylum Actinomycetota; class Actinomycetes; order Micromonosporales; family Micromonosporaceae; genus Hamadaea; species Hamadaea sp. NPDC050747. Next base: position 79,594 of record NZ_JBFAHM010000017.1, on the reverse strand, counting down.
TGCGGGCGGTCAGCCCCTGCGCGCTGACCGACGGCGATCTGACCACGAACGCGGAAGTCCGGACTCCGTGCCCGGACGCAGCGTCGGCCTGCCCGCAGCCGACCCGGCACCGGATCTGCGTCGACCTGGCGACGGCGCGCAGCGTATCGCTCGTGGTCTATCGCACGCCGTTCCTGAGTGACGGCACGATCGTCGAACTGTCCACCGACGGCAAGCGTTTCCGCAGCGTGGGGCATACTGCCCGGGAGGCGGCGAGCGACGACGTCCAGGTCACCCGGATCTCGCCGCCGATCACCGCCCGGCTGGCGTGCGTACGCAACGACCGGTTCGGCTTCGCCGGTTCCGTGCTCGACGAGATTTCCGTCTGGTGAGCGATGAGTTCCGGCGGCCCGGGTCGTCATAGGGGTGTAGACCTCAGTTTCCCGAAGGAGTCACCGATGACCGCCATCTCGAACAGCACCGCTCAGACCAGCACCGTCGACGCGCCCGGCGCAGTCATCACCTACGACGTCCGCCCGGCCGACGGCACGACCGAGCCCGCGCTGCTGATGATCGGCTCACCGATGGACGCGGGCGGGTTCGCCGAGCTGGCGGCCCGGTTCCCCGACCGCACGGTCGTCACCTACGACCCGCGCGGCACCGGGCGCAGCCCGAAGGCCGAGCCCGCGTCGCCGTCGACGCCCGACCAGCACGCCGACGACATCCGCCGGGTGATCGAGGCGGTCGGCGCGCCGGTCGACATCTTCGCCAGCAGCGGCGGCGCGATCAACGCCCTGGCCCTGGTCGCGCAGCACCCCGGCCTGGTGCGCACGCTCGTCGCGCACGAGCCGCCCACGATGCAGAACCTGCCCGACCGGGAGGTGGCCCTGGCCTCCGCCGAGCGGATGCACGAGGTGTACGCCGAGCGCGGCTTCGGCCCGGCGATGGCGATGTTCATCACGCTGACCAGCCACCGTGGCGAGTACCCGGCGGAGTTCGCCACGATGCCGATCCCGGACCCGGCCGCGTTCGGGCTGCCGGCCGAGGACGACGGCCGCCGCGACGACGCGCTGCTCGGGCAGAACCTGCTGAGCTGCACGCACTACGAGCACGACTTCGACACGTTGAAGGCGTCGGCGACCCGGATCGTGGTCGGCGTCGGGGCGGAGTCGGTGGGCGAGATGGCCCACCGGGGCGGCGAGGCGGTCGCAGCACGGCTCGGCAGCGCTCCGGTCACCTTCCCGAGCCACCACGGTGGCTTCCTCGGCGACAACCCGTGGATGAAGGGCGACCCCGACGGGTTCGCCGCCACGCTGCGCTCGGTGCTGTAGCGCACTACCCGCCCTCGCCCAGGTGGCGGTGGACGAAGGTCCGCCAGTGCTCCACCGCCCCGGGCGGGGTCACGCCGTGCCCGCCGGCGTACGCGATGAGCTGTTTGCCGGGTGCGGCGAACGCGTCGAACAGGGCCAGTTGCCCGGCGCGTGGGAAGAGTTCGTCGTCCTTCTGGGAGTGGAAGAGGACGGGCGCGGTGATCGAGCGCGCTTCCCGGATCGTGCGCTCGGGCGTCGCTAGTCCGGCCGGCATGCCCGGATGGTGCCGCAGCCCGAATTTCCCGAAGACCGCGCAGCGGAGCCGGTCGCCGAGGGCGGCTGCCAGCGGCAGTCCGAAGCGCGTGCCGAGGGACAGGCCGACGTAGCCGATCCGGTCGAGGCCGACCAGCCGCGCTGCGGCCAGCCAGTCCGCCGTCATCCGGTCAAGCACGCCGTCGATCCCCTCGGCGACCATCCGGGCCTGGTACGCGGGCGCGGGGACCGGCATGGGCACCCGTTCACCGTGATACGGCCCGTCGATCGCGGCCGCGGCGAGGCCGTTGGCGGCGAACCAGGTCGCCAGCTCGACGATGCGAGGGCTGCGTTTGTGGCCGCTGCCGCCGTGGCCCAGCAGGACGAGGCCGGCGGGGTCGGGCGGCAGCCACGCGACGCCGGGAACCGGCCCGGTCGCTCCGCTGATCCGGAAGGATCGTTCGACGACACCCATCACACCTGGTCGTGCCAGGCGAGCACCCGCGTCGCCCGGAGCGTGTTCCATCGGCTCGGGCGGCCGTCGCCGTCCTCCAGGTCGAAGAAGACCTTGCCGGGCAGCGTGTGCTCCAGCAGCCAGGTCCCGTCCGGCTGTTGCTTGGACCGCACGAGGTGGATCGCCTCGGCCAGCCGGGGATCGGGCGGGCCGCCCACGGTGCTGAAGTACTCCAGGGCACGCAGCGCGTCGTACTGCCAGCGCAGCGGGAAGGAGAACTGCAGCCAGCTCGGCTCGACGATCTCGCCGGTGCTCCTGCGCCTGAGCAGGGCGCGCTCCAGCAAATACTCCTCGCCCCGGCGGCGTGCTTCGCGGACCTCGGCTGGACCGCCGTTCGCCCGCTCGTACGCCAGCAGGCCCTCGAGGACGTTGATCGTCGAGGGGAACGAGGACCGGACCGAGCCCGTCTCCTCCGCGTAACAGTTCCAGCCGCCGTCGTCGAGCTGGTCCGCCAGCAGCCGATCCACGATGCCGTCGACGGGTTGTCCGAAGTAGACGCCGATGGCGACGGTCCGGCCGTTGATGCAGCAGTCGACCTCACCGGCGAAGAACGGCCGGTCGTCGTAGTCCCAGCGGCTCTTCTCGCGCACCTGCTCGACGGCCCGGCGTACGCGGTCGTCGGCCGGATCGATGCCGAAGTACACCAGCAGTTGCAGCGTGGGCAGCGTGGGTGTCCAGGGTTGTGCCTCGTCCTCGCGATGGTCGGCGGCCCACCACCCGGCCGGGAAGCACGCGCCGCCGTCCCAGTTGCCGTCGTCGCCTTGCAGGGCGAGCAGCCGTGCGCCCCAGCCCTCGTCGGCGATCCGCCGGCGCTCGGCCGCGAGGATCTCCGGCGGCGCGTCGGTGAGGTCGCGCTGGACCTGCCAGCGCAGGGCGGGATCGGAGTCGAGCAGCCAGTCGAGGACGGCCATCGGGCGAGTGTAGCCGCGAAATGCGGTTGCGGCCGCTGATACACCAAGGGCATGGCATTCACCATTCGACCGGCCGGGCCGGGCGACGAACCGGCCTTCGTCGCCATCCAGCGTGACCTGTACGCGTACGCCGTCGTCCACGAAGCGGCCTTCCGCCATCACTGGGCGACGGAACCGGCTCGGGCGCACGCGCTGCGCCTGGTCGCCGAGGAGGACGGCCGCGTCGCGGGGGTCGGCCGGGCCGGGTTGTCGATCTCCAGTTCGCTGCCGGGGGCGAGCCAGCTCGGCCTCCTCGTGCGACCGGACTACCGAGGACGCGGCCTCGGCGGCGAGCTGTTCGACCGGCTCATGGCCCATCTCGGGGAGGTCGGCGGCACCCGCGTCGAGGGCTGGGGCGACGGCGACGAGGCGACTGTTCGGTTCCTCGGGACGCGGGGCTTCGCACAGCGGCACGAACTGCGTTACTCGCACCTCAACCTCGAAGGGCCGCTGCCACCGACACCGGCCACCGGGGAGCACGTGCGGGCCGTGTCGTTCGCCGAGACCACGCCCGAGGAGGTCTTCGCGGTCGACTCGGAGGCGGTGCTGGACGAGCCCGGCGACACGCCCGCCGACGCGATGGACTTCGCCGAGTGGCGGTCGACGATCTGGGACGCGCCCGACACCGACAAGGCGGCGAGCGTCCTGGTGTACGCCGACGGGCAGCCGGCCGCGTACACGCTGGTGGAGACTGACCTCGATCGGCGCATGTGGTCGGGCGGGACCGGGACACGGCGGGCGTTCCGCGGCCGCGGCCTGGCCAAGTACGCCAAGTCGGTGGCGCTGCGCCGGGCGGCCGAGCGCGGCATCACCGACGCGTTCACCACCAACGACGAGGAGAACGGTCCGATGCTCGCGATCAACGAGTGGCTCGGCTACCGGCCCTGTGGCGCACAGTTCTCCTACCTGCGCGCCCTTTCCAGCTGACCCGTGATTGGGCGACCCCGAAATGGGGAAATCCCGGCCAGGCACCCCTCGGGCACACCTCTGTCGCAGCACACTGGACAGACGACAGCGAACGGATGGGCAGCCGATGAGCCATATCGAATACCGTGTGCTCCCCGACGGCGAATGCTGGCAGGTCCGCCGGGACGGCGAGATGGTGTCGCGGCACGAGACCCGGGCGGACGCGGTGGCCGCGGGCCGGCTGGCCGCCCGCGGGGAGAAGCCGAGCCGCCTGCACATCCACGAGTCGCCGCCGGGCAAGGCGCGGAGCTGAATCTCACACCCGGCCTCCGAGCACGTCACAGAACTGCCGCCTGCGTCGTCTGGTGGGGGTAAGCCCCTTCGACGAAAGGCAAGTGACATGCGAGTGTTCGTGGCCGGTGGCAGCGGGGTGCTGGGCCGGCGGCTGGTGCCGCAGCTGGTCGCCCGAGGCCATCAGGTGACCGCCACAACGACGACGGCGGCGAAGCTGGGCCTGCTGACCCAGCTCGGCGCGGAGGGCGTCGTGATGGACGGGCTCGACGCATCCGCGGTCGGCGGCGCGGTCGCGGCGGCCCGGCCGGACGTGATCGTGCATCAGATGACGGCGATCTCCATGACGCACGCCGGGAAGCCGGACATCAAGCACCCGGATCGCTGGTTCGCGCAGACGAACCGGCTGCGTACCGAGGGAACCGATCATCTGCTGGCGGCGGCGGAGACGACCGGGGTGCCGCACTTCGTGGCACAGGCGTACGCGAGCTGGAACGGCATCCGGCAGGGCGGCTGGGTGAAGACCGAGGAGGATCCGCTGGACCTGCTCCCCGGTACGGCGGCCCACGCGGGCCTGCTCGCAATGCGGCACGTCGAGGAGTCCGTCGTCCAAGTGGGCGGCGCGGTGCTGCGCTATGGCGCGTTCTACGGCCCGGGCGCGATCGACGATCAGGTCGAGCTGGTCCGCAAACGCCAGTATCCGCTGGTGGGCGCGGCCAACGGCTACAGCTCCTGGGTGCACCTCGACGACGCGGCGAGCGCCACGGTGCTGGCGGTCGAACAGAAGGCCCGCGGTGTCTTCAACATCGTCGACGACGAACCCGCGCCCGCCAACGAATGGCTGCCGTTCCTGGCCGAGTGCGCCGGGGCGAAGCGGCCGATGCGCGTACCGCGGTGGTTGGCGCGCCTGCTGGCCGGGGATCAGGCGGTGATCATGATGACCGAGGGGCGCGGCTTCAGCAACGCCAAGGCCAAGCGCGAACTGGGCTGGACGTTGCGCTATCCGTCGTGGCGGCAGGGCTTCCGGGCGGAGCTGGCATGAACCCCGAGGTGAGCCGGGCCGCCGAGTTCGAGGAGCTGCGGCCGCTGCTGTTCGCGATCGCGTACCGGATTCTCGGGAGCGTCAGCGAGGCGGAGGACGCCGTGCAGGAGACGTGGCTGCGCTACGAGGGCTCGGCTACGCAGCCGAAGTCGGCCAAGGCGTTCCTGTCGGCCGTCGTCACCCGCGTCTCCATCGACGTGCTGCGGTCGGCCCGCGTACGCCGGGAGCAGTATGTCGGGCCGTGGTTCCCCGAGCCGCTGGTCGACGACCCGTACGAGGATCCGGAGCGGTCGGCGGAGCTGGCCGATTCGGTGTCGATGGCCGCGTTGCTGCTCCTGGAGCGGCTGAGCCCGCTCGAACGGGCGGTGTTCGTCCTGCGGGAGGTGTTCGGGTTCGGCTTCGCCGAGGTCTCGTCGGCGGTCGGGCGGCCCGAGGCGGCCTGCCGCCAGCTCGCCGTGCGCGCCCGCCGCCACATGGAGGCCGGGCGGCCCCGGTTCGCGACCGATCGCCGGGAGCGCGACGAGCTGGCCGGCCGGTTCTTCGACGCCTTCCGGGAAGGCGACGTGGCCGGGCTCATGGAGCTGCTCGCCGCCGACGTGCACATGGTCGGCGACGGCGGTGGCAAGGCGCCGCAGTTCGGCACCGGCGCCTTCGGCGCGGCCAACGTGGCCGCGTTGCTGGCCTTCGTCGTGCCGAGGTTCGCCGAGATCGGCGGCCGCGTGGAGCCGCACGAGGTGAACGGCCAGCCGGGCGCCATCCTGCGCGACGGCGACGGCAAGGTGCTCAACATCCTGTCGCTCGACATCCTCGACGGGCGTATCCAGACGATCCGGTCCGTGATCAACCCGGACAAGCTCGGCCACCTCGGCCCGGTCGCCGACGCGTGGGCGATCGCGGCGGCAGCCGACGCCCGGCGGCCACCGCCGTGACGACCGGAACGGCGATGATCATCGACGGCTAGGCTGGCCCGGTGCACGGACGCGAAGAGGAGCGTGCCCGACTGCGCGCGCTGCTGGAAGAGGCTCGCGCGGGTCGGGCGGCGGCCCTGGTGATACGCGGAGCGCCGGGCATCGGCAAGACGGCATTGCTCGACGACCTGGCCGATCACCTTTCGCCGCCCGTCGGCGCGTCCACCGGCGACGAAGCGGCCGTTCTGCGGGTCACCGGCGTCGAGACCGAGGCGGAGCTGCCGTACGCCGCGTTGCATCTGCTGCTGCGTCCGGTGGTCGACCGGGTCGGCGCCCTTCCGGAGGCGCAACGGGCGGCGGTACGCGGCGCGCTCGGGCTCTCCGGCGACGACGTCAACCGATTCCAGGTCGGCCTCGGCGTACTGACCCTGCTGGCCGACCTGTCCGGCGACCGGCCGCTGCTCTGCCTCGTGGACGACGCGCAGTGGCTCGACCGGGAGTCGGCCGACGCACTGCTGTTCGCCGTACGCCGTCTACACGCGGAATCGGTGGCGGTGGTGTTCGCCGCCCGCGACGACGGAGGTTTCGCCGAGACACCCGGGTTGCCCGAACTCCACGTCACCGGACTTCCGGCCGACGCCGCCGAGCGGCTGCTCGCCGAGCACAGCGCCGACCTGGCGATGGGCGTACGAGATCAAATGCTGCGGGAGGCGGAGGGCAACCCGCTGGCGCTGCTGGAGTTGCCGCGGTCGTTGACGCCGGAGCAGCGTGCCGGCGGGTTCGCCCCGTTGACCCCCGCGTTCGTGGAGCCGGGCACGCTGCCGAGCCGGGTGTTGCGCGGCTTCCGGGACCGGATCGCGCTCCTGCCGCCGACGGCACGACGGTGCCTGCTGGTGACGGCTCTGGCAGGAGACGGTGACCGGGACGCGATCCTGGCCGCCGCCGAGTCCGCCGGCGGAACTCTCGACGACTTCGCGATCCTGGAGCGGGCACGTCTGCTCCGCTCCGATGGTTCGTGGATCATCCTGTGGCATCCCCTGATCCGGGTCGCCGCGCAGGTGGACGCGGACATCAAGGAGCGGGTTGACGCCCATCGGGCACTCGCCGAGGCGGCCGGCGGCGACCGGGGTCTGCTGCACCGGGCCGCAGCCACCACGGGTGTGGACGACGAGCTGGCCCAGGCGCTGGACGAGGTCGGTGAGCGGGCCGACGCGCGGGCCGCGCTGTCGATCGCCTCGTCCACCGCGGAACGGGCCGCCGCACTGTCCGGCTCGCCCGCCGATCGGTACCGCCGTCTGGCTTTCGCCGCGACCACCGCCTTGGAAGCGGGCCAGCTCGAACGAGCCGAGCAGCTGGCCCGGCGAGCCGGGCGCCGCGAGGACGACCCGGCGTCGACTCGGCGGCTCGCCGGAGTCCGGGCACTGCTGGAGTTCGAACGCGGCGTCCCGGTCGCGGCGGCACGCATCCTGGTCGACGAGGCTGTCCCGGCCGCCGCCGGAATGGCGGGATTCCGGGCCTCCGTGGTCGCCCGCGCCGCCGTGTACGCCTGGAGCGGCGCGAACGACACCGAACAGCACGACGTCCTCGATCGCCTTCTCGGCGCGGCGACCGGGCCGCTGACCGGACTGGTCGCCGGCCTCGCCAAGGCGGCCGCCGGGCGGCCGGCCGAGGCTGTCGCCGAGCTGACCGCGTACGTCGACGCGGCGGAGGATCCGCGGCTGCCGGTGCCTCAGCGGCTGGCCGCAGCCCACGCCGGCCTCCTGATCGGTGACCATCGACGGGTCCGGGATCTGGCCGTCGGGATCATCGCCGACTGCTATCAGGAGGGCCGCGCAACCCTCCTCCCTCAGCCCCTGGGTCTGCTCGCCGTCACCCAGCTGCTGCTGGGCGAGCCTGAAGAGGCGCTCGCCGCCCGGGAGGAGGCGGTCCGCACGGCGGCGGACACCGGACAGCGGCACCGGTTGAGTCACCTGACCGGCCTGACCGCCTGGGCGCACGCCGTACGCGGGGAGCAGGAACCGGCGCAGGCGGCTGCCCGGCAGGCGCTGGTCGTCGCCGGTCAGCGCGGTTGGACGGCCGGGATCGGCTGGGCCGCCCACGCCTTGACGTTGCTCGACCTACAGGACGGCCGGTACGACACCGCCCTGGATCGGCTGAACGACGCCGCCGCGGGCTCGGCCCGCCACAGCGTCAGCGTTCAACTGCATACGCTGCCCGACCGGGTCGAAGTGGCGACCCGGCTCGGCCGGAACGCCGACGCCGCCGATGCGACCGCCCGGTTCACCGCCTGGGCCGAGGCGACCGGGCGACCCTGGGCGCTCGCGGTCGCCGCCCGCTGCTCGGCGCTGCTCGCCGAGGACGCCGAACCGCTCTACCACCAGGCGTTGACCCTGCACGCGGCGGAAGATCATCCCTTCGAACATGGGCGTACGCGGCTGTTGTTCGGCGAATGGCTGCGGCGTCGGCAGCGACGGGCCGAGGCGGCGGCGCAGCTGACCGCCGCCCGGGAGGCTTTCGGGCGGCTGGCGGCCTCCGGCTGGCAGCGCCGGGTGGACGACGAGCTGCGCGCCGCCGGGTACGCCGAACATGCGCCGGCCGCGGCCGAGCCGCTGGCGACGTTGACCCCGCAGGAACGGCAGGTCGTCCGGCTGGCCGCGGCCGGGCTGTCCAATCGCGACATCGCCGCGCGGCTCTTCCTCAGTCCGCGTACGGTCGGCTACCACCTGTACAAGGCGTACCCGAAGCTGGGTATCGCCTCGCGCGCCGACCTTGCGAATGTTCTGAACGAGACCGAACACTGAACGCGACCGGGGTACCGAACCAGACCGAGTACTGAACCAGACCGGGCCGATGACCTAAGCGGGCTCGCCGATAGCCGCGCAGAACCCGGTAGGGCGACAGACGCCCTGGTGAGGCTGGTCTTCGTAGCGTGGGCGCATGATCAGTTCCGCACCGCACGTACCGCGCTACAGTCTCGCCGAGCGGGATCGCCGCTGGAGTCTGGCCCGCGACATCATGGCCGCCGAAGGTCTCGACGCGCTCGTGGCGTACGGCGAGCACGAGTGCGCCGACCTCGCACCGTTCGCCCCGGACGCGTACTTCACCAACGACCGGCCCGGCTCCGTCGTCGTCTTCTGCCGGGACGCCGACCCGATCCAGCTCACCTGGTCGAACCTGCCGATCACCGATCACATCGAGGCCACCCGGCGCGGCGACGACCTCTGGATCGCCCCGCGCGACATCCGGGTCGCGAAGAACGCCGCCGGAATCGTGGAGGTGCTCCGCGAACACCGGTTGGAGTCGGGCACCGTCGGTGTCCTCGGGCTCGACCCCTATCCCCCGTTCCACATCAACCCGATCCTGCCGTACCGCATGTGGACGGAGGTGCTGTCCGAGCTGCCGGAGGCCACGTTCGTGCCGGTCGGCCTCGGCTATCTGTTCGCCACGGTGTGCCAGTCCGACGAAGAACTCGCGGTGATCCGCTACTCCGCGGCGGCCGGCGACGCGATGGCCGAGGCGATGCGGGCCGCGGCCGGTCCCGGCGTCAGCGAGGCCGAGGTCTACGCGGCGGGCATGGCCGCGGCGTACCGGCTGGGCGTGGCCGCTCCGGGGATGCTGCTGTCGACCGGTCCCGGTTTCGTCTCCTGGGGCCCGCCGGTCTGGTCCTACCGGCCGCAGCCACCCCGCGTCCTCGCCGCCGGCGACGTGATCATGGCCGAGGTGTTCTGCCGGTTCGGCATGAAGGAGACCCAGCACCAGGTGGCGATCGCGATCGGCGAACCGCACCCGGACGTGCGGGCCGCCGCCGAGGTCGCGCGGGCAAGCTACGAGGCCGGCCTCGCGGTCGCCCGGCCCGGCAACACCTTCGGCGACGTCGTCGAGGCGATGCAGGTCCCCCTGCGCGAGGCGGACGCCTGGAACGTGCACCCGCTGATCCACTCGCTCAACCCGATGGGCCCGGTGTGCGGATTCGGCTCGGGGCTGCGCCGCGTGCCCGAGGCCCGCGCCTACGGCCGGCTCTTCGACGTCCCCACCATGGGCGGCGAGCTGCCGCTCGCCCCGGGCATGACCTTCGCGTTCGAGCCCAACGCCGTCGTCGGCGGGCGGCTGGCGAACCTCGGGGGCACGGTCGTCATCGGCGACGACGGCGCCGTCGAACTCAATCCCCTCACCGCTCAGATGTTGTACGCGACCAAGTAGGAGCCTGCACATGATCGTCGTCGAGCACGAGACCACCTACCCCAGCACCCCGGCGGCGGTGGTCGCCGCCCTCACCGACCTCACCGGCTACCCGGCCTGGCAGCCCGACGTTCTCGAGGTGTCCCAGGTGGACACCGCGCCCGTCGCGGTCGGCACCCGGCTGGTCCAGACCCGCAAGGTCATGGGCCGCCGCACCGAGGTCGCCCTGACCGTCACCGAGTACGAGCCCGGCGAGCAGATCACGCTGCGGACCGAGCCCGGCGCCAAACCGGCCGTGAGCCAGGCGTACACCGTCCACCCGGACGGGACGCAGGGCAGCCGGGTGGTGTTCCGGCTGGACCTCGACGGGGTGCCCAAGCTGGCCGAGCACCTGGTCCGGGCCCAGCTCGGCAAGCAGGTCCCGGACATGTTCCAGCGACTCGGCGCGCTGCTGGAACACGGCTGACCCCAGGGCGGCCGGGCGGACGGCGGCCCGATCAGAGTTCGGTCGGGCCGTAACAGGTGCGGCTTGCGCCCGCCTGGAGCGCCCAATACCGGTCGCCGAACGACCAGTGCCACCACTCGGTCGGATAGTTGATCATCCCGGCGCTGGTCAACGCCGCGCCGAGCGCCGATCGCGCTCGCCGGGCCGCCTCCGGGATGTCGGGCGCGGCGGTGAAGCACCGGTCGGCGCTCTCCAGCGGCGTGGCGTTGATCGGCGTACCGAGGTCCAGTTCGGCTCCGTCCTCGGTGCACAGGGTCAGGTCGACGGTGCCGCCGGTGCTGTGCGGGGCGACCTCGGGCGGCGAGATGTACTTGCTCGCCTCGACGTGCAGGCGCTCGCCGTCCCACGCCGGGTACGCCGACCGCAGCCGGTCACGGTACTCGGCGAAGTAGGACGCCTGCAGCGACAGCGGCCGGTAGCCCTCGACGATCAGCAACCGCAGGCCGTCCGGCAGCCGGCGTTGCGCGCTGAGAAGGCGGTCGACGACGCCTTCGCGCAGGTGGGCGTAGGCCCCATCGGCGTCGGCCAGGCGGCCGTCGACCCGCAGACCGTCCACCGTACGCACGTCGACCAGCGGTTCGCCGTTGTCGGCGACGGGCAGCTCGGCGATCCGGCGGTCAGACAAGAGAATCACGGGACGCCCCCAATGCGGTACCGATGATGATGTCGAGCAACTGCGGAAACGGGATGCCCGCGGCCGCCCAGATCTGCGGGAATTGGGAGGCGGCGGTGAAGCCCGGGAACGTGTTGACCTCGTTGAGGACGGGCTCGCCGGACGGCGGGAGGAAGAAGTCGACCCGCAGCAGACCCCGGCAGTCCAACGCGCGGAACGCCCGGATCGCCGTGTCCTGCAGCAGCGCCGTGGTCGCGGGGTCGAGCCGGGCGGGGATGTCGAAGGTCGCGCCGGCGGCGTACTTGGCCGAGTAGTCGAAGAACCCGTCGCCGGTCACCCGGATCTCCAGCGGCGGTCCCGCCTCGATCCGGCCGTCGGGGAACTCCAGCACCGCGACGTCGATCTCCCGCCCGGCGATCTCGGGTTCGACGAGAACCTTGTCGTCGCTGGCGAAGGCCAGGTCGACGGCGGCGGCCAGGTCCTCGGCCCGGGTGACCCGGGAGACGCCGAGGCTGGAGCCCGCGCGGGCGGGTTTGACGAACACCGGCAGCCGGAACTCGGGCAGCACCGAACCACGCCGCAGCACGACGCCGGGCGCGACCCGCAAGCCGTCCGCGGCGAGCAGTTTCTTGGTGAACTCCTTGTCCATCCCGGCCGCGCTGGCGAGCACCCCGTTGCCCACGTACGTGACCCCGAGATGCTCCAGCATGGCCTGGACGGTCCCGTCCTCGCCGTAGGGGCCGTGCATCGCGGGCAGCACGACCGTCTGCTCCGCCAGTACGCCCAGCGCCTGACCGAACGAGGTCGGCGTCCCGTCGACGGACCAGACGCCGTCGCGCCCGATGACCACATCGGTCACCGTGTATCGCTCCTGGTCCAGGTGGGCGATGATGCTGCGGGCGGAGTTCCGGGAGACCTCGTGCTCGCCGCTGCGCCCACCGGACAACACCCCTACCTTCAGGCTGCTCATGCGATCACCGTCCTGCGGCCGGCGACCGCATGAGCGAAACTGCGCCTACCAATGACCAGCCTGCGGCTGCTCATGCGATCACCCACTGACGTTCGGCCCGCGCGCCCGCGCCGGTCAAGATCTCGTGCGGATTCGTTCCGGCCCAGGTCGCCCAGTCGGCGGCGGTCGGCTCTCCGGCGTCGCCGGGCCCGAAGACGGTCACCGGATCGCCGATCGCCACCGGCAGCCCCCCGGCGTCGACGACGCATTGGTCCATCGTGATGCGGCCGACGATCGGGCAGCGCTGCCCGGCCAGCCACACGTGCGCCCGGCCCTCGGCCGTGCGGGGCAGGCCGTCGGCGTACCCGACGGGCAGCAGCGCCAGCGTGCTCGGCCGCCGGACGGTGTATTCGTGCCGGTAGGAGACGCCGGTTCCGGCGGGTGCCCGTTTGACGTTGATCACACTCGTGGTGAGCGTCATGGCCGGGCGCAGGCCGTGCCGCCGGCCGCTGACGGGCTCGATCCCGTAGAGGGCCAGCCCGACGCGGCACAGATCGAAGTGGGTGTCGGGGCGGGTCAGGGTGGCCGCCGAGTTCGCCACATGGCGCAGCTCCGGGCGCAGGCCCGCGGCGTGCACGGCGGCGACGGCGTCGCGGAACGCCGCGAGCTGCAGGTCGGTCGTCCGGTCGCCGGGCACGTCGGCCGCGGCCAGGTGCGACCACACGCCGGTCACGGTCAGCCACCCCTCGGCCGCGAGTTTCGCGGCCCACGCCACCAGGTCCGGCCAGTCGTCCGCGGACGCGCCGTTGCGTGTCAGGCCCGTGTCGGCTTTCAGGTGTACGCGCGCCGACCGACCCGCGGCCTCCGCGGCGACGGCGATCCGGCGCAGATGGGCCACCGTGGAAACGCCCAGATCCACTTCCCGGCGGATCAACGGCTCGAAATCGGTCTCGATCGGGTGCAGCCAACTGAGGACTGGGGCGTCGACCCCCGCCTGGCGCAGCCGCAACGCCTCGGCGGCGGAGGTCACCCCGAGCCAGGTCGCCCCGGCGTCCAGCGCCGCCCGGGCCACCGGAACCGCGCCGTGGCCGAACCCGTCCGCCTTCACGACCGCCATCACCGCGGCTCGCGTACCAGCTGAGACCGCGCGGACGTTGGCCCGCACGGCCGTGAGGTCGACCACGAGCCGGGCCGTCTGTTCGATCATGGGGTGAGTTCACCAGGCCGGGTGTGAATCGGCCGCGAGCAAAAGTCCTCACGCTGGGCTAACACGCCGCTGGCATACTTGCGCGGGTGCGAGTACTGGTGGCCGAGGACGAGCCGATGATGGCCGCGGCGATCGCCGACGGGCTGCGGGACGAGGCGTTCGCGGTCGATGTCGTGCATGACGGCGCGGCGGCGCTGGAGCGGCTCTCGATCAACGACTATGACGTCCTGCTGCTCGATCGGGATCTGCCGGTGGTGCACGGCGACGAGGTGTGCCGTCAGGTGGCGGCGGGCGACGGGGCGGTCCGGGTGCTGATGCTGACCGCCTCGGGCACGGTCGCCGAGCGGATCAACGGCCTGTCCCTGGGCGCGGACGACTATCTGCCGAAGCCGTTCGACTTCGACGAGCTGGTCGCCCGGATCCGGGCGCTGGGGCGGCGCACCCGGCCGGCGCTGCCGCCGGTGCTGGAGCGGTCCGGGATCCGGCTGGACCCGCACCACCGGGAGACGTATCGCGACGGCCGCTACGTCAGCCTCTCCCGCAAGGAGTTCGCGCTGCTGGAGGAGCTGCTCCGGGCCGACGGCGGGACGGTCTCGGCCGAGACCCTCCTCGAGAAGGTGTGGGACGAGAACGCCGACCCGTTCACCACGATCGTCCGGGTCACGCTGAGTTCGCTGCGCCGCAAGCTCGGCGAGCCGCAGCTGATCGAGACGGTCACCGGCGTCGGGTACCGGGTCCGATGAACTCGTTGTCCCGGGGCAGTCTGCGGCTGCGGCTGACCCTCGCCTTCAGCTTGATCTTCCTGTTCGGCGGGGCGGCGGTGCTGTTCGGCTCGGTGATCCTGGTCCGCAACAGCATGAGCTACGCGCTGAACGGCGCGATCGAGAGCAAGTACGACGGCAGCTTCCGCACGCCGCGCATGGGCGAGGACCAGCTCGACAAGGAAGCCCTCTACGACCAGCTGGAGGCCGACCAGGCCACCAAGCGGATCATCATCGACAGCATGCAGACCAACCTGATCAAGAAGGGCGGCGCGACCGTCCTCGGGGTCTGGCTGGTGGCGACGGCGACCGGCTGGTTCCTCGCGGGCCGGGTGCTGCGGCCGCTCAACACCATCACGGCGGCCGCGCAACGGATCGCGGGGCGTACGCTGCATCGCCGGATCGCCCTGCGGCATCCGCCCGGTGAGGTCAAGACGCTGGCCGACTCGTTCGACAGCATGCTCGACCGGATCGACGATGCGTTCTCGGGCCAGGAGCGGTTCATCGCCAACGCCGCCCACGAGCTGAAGACCCCCATCGCGATGAGCCGTACGCTCGTCGAGGTCGCCATGCGCAAGCGGACCGCCCCGCCGGAGATCCACGGGCTGGGCGAGAACCTGCTGGAGATCAACCTGCGGCACGAGCGGCTGATCGAGTCGTTGCTGACACTGGCCAGCGCCGGGCACGCCATCACCCAGCCGCGCCCGGCCGACCTGGCCGATCTCGCGCAGTCGGCCATCGCCGCCACCGACACACAGGACGCGATCATCGTGTCCGACCTGCGCCCGGCGCGGACGATCGGCGACCCCATCCTGCTGGAACAAGTCATCCGCAATCTCGTGGACAACGCCGTGCGCTACAACGTGCCCGGTGGCCAGGTCGAGATCCGCACCCGGTCGTTCGTCCACGAGGTCCAGGTGATGGTGGTCAACACCGGCCCGGTCATCGCCCCGCACGAAGTGCCGACGCTGTTCGAGCCGTTCCGGCGGCTCATCGACCGGGTCGGCTCGGCTCGAGGCAGCGGTCTCGGGCTGTCGATCGTCCGCGCGGTCGCCCAGGCGCACAAGGGCGACGTGAGCGCGACGCCCCGGCCGGGTGGCGGGCTGCAGGTGTGCGTGACACTCCCCGCCCACTCCGTCCGCTGACCTCTCGCCTGCCCCTCCCCCTCGGCGCGCTGCTCGCCGCTCGGCGCGTTATCCGGGATAACGTCCCCTCGCCGGTGGTGGAAGGGGACGCTATCCCGGATAACGCGAGCGCCCTAAGCGTCCCGGCGGCGCAGGACGAGATAGCCGCCGAGCAGCGCCGACGCGGTCCAGCCCAGCAGAAGGAGCAGTGCGACGCCAGGGCCGTAGGCGGGGCCGAAGCCGCTCTCCGGTCCCCCGGCGATCCGCATCAGCTCCATCCCGGCCTGATCGGGCAGGTATTGCAGCACCGGCCGCAGCCCCGGCACGTTGCCCAGGCCTTGGGAGCCGAGGAAGAGCACCGGGATGAGCACGCCCAGCGCGATCGCGGAACTGCGTAGCATCGTCGCGACTCCTGCGGCGAACAGGCAGATCAACGGCAGGTACGCCACCGCGCCCAGCAGAGCCGGCACGGTGTCGGGATCACCGTCGGCGACGGCGTACGGGCCGAGCACACGCTGCCCCACCAGGAACGCGGCCGGCACCGACGGCGCCGACACTCCGAGCGCGACCAGTCCGACGACGGCCGCCTTGGCGGCGTAGAACCGGCCGCGCCGGGGCACCGCCGCCAGACTCGGCCGGATCGAGCCCGACGAGTACTCCGAGCCGACCGCGAGCACCCCGAAGACGACCAGCGCCAACTGCGCGAGCGTGAGCCCGTAGAGCGCGGTCACGATCGGGTCGAAGTTCTGCACCCGTTCGATGTTCGCCCGGAAGTTCGAGGCGATGAACGCGCTCAGCCCGACGGCGAGCCCGGCCGTCGCCAGCAACGCCCACATTGTGGAGCGGACACTGCGTACTTTGATCCATTCGGCGGCCAGCAGGTTCATCGCTGCCCCCGGTACTCCACCGCGTCCGCGGTGAGCTTCAGGAACGCGTCCTCCAGCGACTCGGCCCCGGCCACGAAGTCGGCGGTGGCGACGTCGGCCAGCAACCGGCCGCGGCCGATGACGACGAGATGGTCGGCGGTCTGCGCGGCCTCGCTCATCAGGTGGCTGGAGACGAACACGGTCCGGCCCTGCGCGGCCAGCCCGCGCAGCAGGTCACGGATCCACCGCACGCCCTCGGGGTCGAGGCCGTTGACCGGCTCGTCCAGGATCAGCACCGCCGGGTCGCCGAGCAGCGCCGCGGCGAGCCCGAGCCGCTGCCCCATGCCCAGGGAGAACTTGCCCGCGCGCCGCCGGGCCGCCGTGGTCAGTCCGGTCAGGTCGATCACCTCTTGTACGCGAGAACGCCCGATCCCGTTGCTGCGAGCCAGATATCGCAGATGACTGAGCGCGGATCGTCCCGGATGGACGGACCGGCCGTCGAGCAGCGACCCGACCGTGCGCAGCGGCTGGTTCAGGCGCTCGTACCGCTGCCCGGCGACGCGTACCTCGCCCGCGGTCGGCCGGTCCAGGCCCAGCATGAGCCGCATCGTCGTCGACTTCCCCGCGCCGTTGGGGCCGAGGAAGCCGGTCACGACACCGGGCCGGACCGTGAAGGTCAGATCGTCGACGGCGGTCGTGCGCCCATAGCGTTTGGTCAGGTGAGAGACCTCGATCATGGCTGCCATCGTGGGCCGCCGGACGGCTTGGCCGCATCGGACCGGGGTCGGAGCGGCGGCCGCCGCCGCTCCCCCCGTGGGTGGAGGCGCGTCGTCGCCGGACGTGGCTATTGTCGACCGGTGCATCCCCGGCAGCAGGCCCGCCACGCCCGGCTGATCGCCGTAGACGGCGTCGCCGTGCTGGCGTATGTGGCCGTGCTGCTGGCGACCGGACCGGTCGGCCCGTCGGCGGCACACCCGGCGACCGGCGCTGCGTGGGAGCAGTTCGCCCTGGCCGGGGCGGCTCTCCTCCCGCTCGTCGTACGCCGGTTGTGGCCGTTGCCGGTGTATCTGGTGACGCTGGCCGTCAGCGTCGTCGCCGTGGTGCGAAACCACCTGTGGGATCCGCTGCTGCCGGCCGCGTACGCGTTGTACGCCGTGACCGCCGCGCGTACGCCCCGGACCTGGTGGGAACGGTGGCTCCCGGGATGGTCGATCGGGCTGCTGTTCGCCGCGGCCGCCGTCGGCGCGACCGGCGAATCCGGCGGCGACTGGTGGCGGGGCAACGCCGGGCTGCTGACACTGGGCTTCCTGGCCCTGCTCGCCGCGGCCGAACTCGGCCGGGCCGCCCACCAGCGACGCGCCGACGCCGTACGCACGGCGCAGCAGATCGCCCGGCAGGCGGTCGACGAGGAGCGGCTGCGCATCGCCCGGGAACTGCACGACGTCGTGACCCACAGCATGGGCCTGATCGCGGTGAAGGCCGCAGTCGCCAACCACGTCGTGCGTACGCGCCCCGAGGAGGCCCACGAGGCGTTGCGCGTCATCGAGCAGACCAGCCGCAACGCCTTGGACGACATGCGTCGCATGCTCGGCGTACTCAGATCTGACGAACAGACCGCGGACCTCGCGCCCGCCCCCGGCCCGGCGGCGCTCGGTGAGCTGGCACGCCGAGCCGGAGCCGAGCTGACCGCGAGCGGGCTCGCGGACCTGCCGGACGGGGTGGGCCTGGCCGTGCACCGGATCGTGCAGGAGGCGCTGACGAACGTCGCCAAGCACGCCGGTCCGCGCGCCCGCTGCGTGATCGTGGTCGAAGCCGACGGCCGCGAGGTACGCCTGAGCGTCGTGGACGACGGCACGAACCCGGCCTCGCCGAACGCCGGCGGCCACGGCCTGATCGGCATGCGTGAACGGGTCGGCATGTACGGCGGCAGCCTCGTCGCCGGCCCCGAACCCGATGGCGGGTTCGCCGTGCGCGCCACCCTGCGCTACGAGGCGGCCCAATGACCGAGCCGTTGCGGGTGCTGCTCGCCGACGACCAGACCCTGCTGCGCGGCAGCCTGCGGGTGCTCATCGACGCCGAGCCGGGCATGGTGGCGACCGGCGAGGCGGCCACCGGCGAGCAGGCCGTGCGCCTCGCCCGCAGCCAGCACCCGGACGTCGTCCTGATGGACGTGCGGATGCCGGGAACGGACGGCATTGAAGCCACCCGCCAGATCTGCGCCGACCCCGGCAGCACCGTCAGAGTGCTGATGCTGACGATGTTCGACCTCGACCAGTACGTGTTCACGGCGCTGCGCGCGGGCGCCAGCGGATTCCTGCTGAAAGACACGCCACCGGCGGACCTGCTGACCGCGATCCGGGTCGTCGCCGCCGGAGACGGACTGCTCGCCCCGGGCGTCACCCGGCGGCTCATCGCCGAATTCGCCCGCCGCCCCGAACCGGTGCCCCGTGCGGATCTGCCCGGCGTCACCGATCGGGAACGCGACGTGCTGGAGCTGATCGCGCGCGGGCTGTCCAATGCGGAGATCTCCGATCGGCTGCACGTCGGGGCGGCGACCGTGAAGACACACGTCGGGCATCTGCTCACCAAACTCGGCGCCCGGGATCGGGCGCAGCTCGTCATCGCCGCGTACGAGAGCGGGCTGGTCGTCCCAGGAGCCTGAAGATCCCTCGGGCGGGGGAGGCGATTCCCGCGTACTGGGGAGTCTTGGCGGACGGCCCAAGACGACGCTGAGGGCATGACAAGAGCCAAGAACATCGCGGCATTCGCAGCCGTCGCCGCCGCGTTGCCCTACCTGGTCCTGAAGGTGATATGGCTGTCCGGTGGCACCGTCGGCGCGAACGAGTCCACTCCAGACGACGCGACCTTCTTCGCGATGAACGCCTTCACCGTGCTGATGGACGTGACGGCGGTCGTGCTCGCGCTGGCGTTCACCCGCCCTTGGGGGCGCCGGTTGCCGGCTCCCCTGGTCCTGTTCCCGATGTGGGTGGGCGTCGGGTTCCTCGGAGCCATCGTCCTCGCGCTTCCAGCCGCTGCGGCGATCAGCGCGTTACGCGGGCTGAACGTGTTCGCCGAGGGCGGCGGCATCGTCGAACCGTGGGTGTACGCCGTCGTCTACGTGGGGTTCGTCAGCCAGGGCGTCGGCCTGTTGACCGCCTTCGTCCTGTACGCCCGCGAACGCTGGCCGCGACTGCCGGGCGGACCCCTGCCGGCCGAGTTGGGGCTGCTCACCAAGACGATGATCGGCCTGCAGGCCGCTCTCGGGCTGATCTGCCTCTACTGGGGACTGGGCGGCAACGCGGGACTGCCCGCCGGATCGACCAGCTTCAGCGGCCGGTTCCTGATGGCGATCTTCGGGCTGCTGTCGATGGCCGGCGCGGTCGGACTGCATCGGATGAAGGGCGGCCCGACGTGGACCGCCCTCACGTTGACCTGGCTCGGTTCCGGCGCCGCCTTCGCCTGGGGTCTCTGGTTGACGCTCAACCTGGTGGTGGACTCGCCGCTGGCCGCTGACGGCGGGCCGATGGGCGTGCTCGGGCTGGTTTCCCTGTTGCGGCTGCTCAGCGGCACGATCGTCGGGCTGATCGCGGCGACCCAGCTGGTCCAGCCGCAGCGCTCCGACCTGGTGTCGGCCTAGGTTCGGCGTACGCGGAGCACGCCGGTCAGCATCGGCAGGGTGAACTCGCCGTCGGCGGTCTCGGGCCGGCTCCCCAGGAAGGCACGGATGCGGTCCAGCGCGGCGGCCCGGTCCGGCTCGGGCATGACAAGCATGCCGGCTCGCGTCCCGAGGGTCGCGACCAGGGAGTCGGCCGTACGCCGCTGCCCGTGCGGGAACTCGGCCTGTTCCGGGGAGCCGAACCCGGCCGGTGCGCCGTCACGGGTCAGGTACAGGTGTGCCGTCGCCGCCCGCCAGCGGCTGAACGTGTCGCGGGGGCCCATCGCCGCCGGCCCGCTGACCTGGTCGAGCCCGGCGGCCCAGTCCACTCGGTCGTCGATCACATTCCAGAGGCCGGCCAGGGTGCCGCCGGGCGTTAGGACGCGGGCGATCTCGGGGCCGGCGACGGCCATGTCGAACCAGTGCATGGCGTTGCCGGCCACCACCGCGTCGACGGACGCGTCCGGCAGCGGGATCGACTCGGCGCTGCCGGACAGTGCCTGCACAGTGGGCAGTCCGCGGCGCAGCTCGGCGAGCATGGCCGGATCAGGTTCGACCGCGACGACGTCGAGGCCGAGCGCGACCAGGGAGGCGGTCAGCTTGCCGGTGCCGGCGCCGAGGTCGAGCACGCGCGAACCGGGTGCGAGGTCGAGCGCCCAGCGCAGGGCGGTCTGCGCGTAGTCGGGGCGGTGCTCGGCGTACGCGGTCGCGGCCGCGCCGAACGACGAGCCGTGCACGTGAGGGTCTTCATGATCCATCAGCCGACTGTAGCCGGGGCGGGGCGGCCGTCGCAGGTGATCTTGAACGGAAGACGTCGCCCCCGCACCGCTTTCTGTTCAAGATCAGCAGGATCGCAGGGTCACGAGGGAATACCGGCCTCGGCGGACTCGGGCGACGGCCGGGGCGTCGGCGCGATCTCCACAGTGGAGCGGACGAGGCGGCGCGTACCGGCGACCGCCAAGGGCGCGATCCCGGCTCCGAGCAGGACGAGCGCGCAGACCGTCAGCACGGGGTCGTAGCCGAAGGTTGAGGCCAGCGGTCCGGCGAGGGCGTTGCCGATCGGCATGGCGAGGAACGAGGTCAGCATGTCCCACGAGGCGACCCGGGCCAGCCGGTCGTGCGGGATGTGATCCTGCAGCGCGGTGTCCCAGGCGACGGAGAAGAAGGCCAGTCCGGCGTATCCGACGACGGCTCCGGCCGCGACGGCGGTGAGGACGCCGGGCCAGACGTAGACGAGGACCCAGACCGGCATCAGCAGCAGGGTCAGCCAGCCCGCGCGCAGGAGCCGCCGGGGTTTGAAGCGCATGCCGACGGCCGCGCCGACCACGCCGCCGAGTCCTTCGGCCGCCGCCACGAGACCGGCCGCGCTCGCGCCGCCGAGCCGTTCGATCGCCAGGACCTGCACGAGGACGAGGACCACGCCGTTGGCGATGTGATAGACCGTGGCCGCCAGTACTCCCACCAGCAGCCAGTCGCGTCGCCGGATCTCCAGCCAGCCCGCGCCGAGTTCGCGCAGCATCCCCTCGCGGGGCGGGCGGGTGACGCGGACGCGGATGAGCAGCGCGGTCACTGTGGAGACGACGAAGCTGATCGCGTTGACGGTGAAGCCGGTGGTGGCGCCGAACCGGGCGACCACGAGACCGCCGAGTGCCGGGCCGAGGACCGCGCACGAGGTCTGGAGCAGGCTGAGGGTCGCGTTGGCGGCCTGCCGCTGGTCGGCGGGGACGAGCATCGGCTTGAGGGAGGTGAATGCGGGGCCGAAGAACGCCCCGGCTCCGGCGGAGGCCGCGGCGAGCACCATGATCAGCGGCAGCGCATAGTGGCCGGTGCCGAAGACGAGCGCGATGCCGGTCGCGGCGGCGGCGCGGACGATGTCGGAGAGCACCATGACCCGCTGGGGCTGCATCCGGTCGGCCCAGACGCCGCCGAAGAGGGTGCCGGCCAGCATCGCGACGACCGACGCGGCCATGACCAGGCCGAGGTCGCCGGCTCCGCCGCCGGCGAGCAGGATCGCCACCGCGAGGGCGACGGTCTGGAAACCGTTGCCCAGCCAGGACAGTCCCTGTCCCAGGGCCAGCATGCGGAAGTCGCGGCTCATTCGTCTCATGCCCGCACGGTAGTTCAGCGTCGAACTATTTGACAACTAATTATCAGACGTCGTCGGAAGCTGACATCATGGGGAGATGAGCACACCGGATCGGGACGCCGCCGATCATCACGTCGCACGCTGGGCCGACTATCTCCGCGACGACCCGGCCTTCTCCCCCGAGGTCGAGGCGGCGGTGATCCGGATGGGACACATCCTGCGCCGGATGCGCCGCGACGACGTGGCCGCGTTCGCCGACTCCGAGTTCACCATCGAGGACTACAAGACGCTGCACGCGCTGATGGTGCAGCCGTACCCGAATGAGGCGACGCCAGGCCAGCTGGCCGAGGCGACCGCGGTCACCCGGGCCGCGATGACGAGCCGGCTGGACCGGCTGGCGAGCGCCGGGCTCATCACCCGGGAGAGCGAGCCGAACGACCGCCGCCGCGTGCTGATCCGGCCCACGGCGGCGGGGCGTACGGTCTGGCAGCGGCACCTCACCGAAGGCCTGGAACGGGAGAACCGGCTGCTGTCCGCGCTGACCGAAAAGGAGCTGGTCCAGCTCAACGCGCTGCTGCGCAAGGTCATGCTGTCGCTGGACGAATGACGTTTCGCGGCCCGCGTACGCGAGTAGGCTCGCCGTCATGGCCCTCGTCTTGATCACGGGCGGCACCGGCACCTTGGGCCGGCAGGTCGCCGACCGCGTACGCCGCAGTGGCGACGAGGTCCGGATCCTGTCCCGCCATCCCGCCAAACCCGGCGCGCCGGGGGAACCCGGCGTCCAGCGTGTCGTCGGCGACCTCGCCACGGGGCGCGGCATCGCCGAAGCGGTGACCGGAGTGGACGTGATCGCCCACTGCGCCGGCGGCCCGAAGGACGACGAAGCGCTGACCCGTACGCTGGTCGCGGCGGCCAAGAAGGCCGGTGCGCCGCACATCGTGTCGGTCTCCGTCGTGGGCGCCGATCGTGTGCCCATGCGCAGCCGGATCGACCGGACGCTGTTCGGCTACTTCGCCATGAAGCTCGCGACCGAGCGCGTGGTCCGGCAGTCCGGTCTGCCGTGGACGGTTCTGCGGGCCAGCCAGTTCTTCGAGCTGATCGAGACCGTGGCGGGCGCCCTGTCGAAGTCTCCCGTCGTGCCCACCTTCCGCGGGCTCAAGTTCCAGCCGGTCGACGTGCAGACCGTGGCCGACCGCATGGCCGAGCTGATCCGCGGCGATCCGGCCGGGCTGGTCCCCGAGGTCGCCGGGCCGGTCGTCGCCGACATGGCCGTCTTCGTGCGCGACTACCTCCAGGTGAAGGGCAAGCGGCGGGCGCTGGTGCCGATTCCGCTGCCGGGCGCGGCCGCGCACGCCATCGCGGCCGGTGCGATCACGGCCCCGGATCAGGCGGTCGGCCGCCAGACCTGGGTGGAGTACCTCACGACAGCTCGAGGGCCGCGCTGAACTGTTCGTCGGTCAACTCGACGGCTCGCGCGCCCAGGTTCTCCTCCAGGTGCGCGACCGAGGAGGTGCCCGGAATGGGCAGCATCACCGGCGACCGGCGCAGCAGCCAGGCCAGTGCGAACTGGACCGGCGTGATCCCGGCCGCCGACGCGAGGGCGTCCAGCGGACCGCCCGGCCGGGCCAGCTCACCGGTGGCGATCGGAAACCACGGGATGAACCCGAGTCCTTCCGCTTCGCAGTAGTCGAGCACCGTCTCCGCCCGGCGGTTGGCCAGGTTGTAGAGGTTCTGGACGGTGGCGATGTCGGTATGCGCCCGGGCCTGCCGCAGCTCAGCGACCGAGACCTGCGACAGTCCGATATGGCCGATCTTGCCGTCCTTCTGCAGTTCGGTCAGCGCGCCGAGCTGATCGGCGAGCGGCACCGCCGGGTCGATGCGGTGCAGCTGGAACAGGTCGATCCGCTCCAGTCCGAGCCGCCGCAGCGACAGCTCGGCCTGCTGCCGCAGGTACGCCGGATGCCCGAGCGGATGCCACTGGTCCGGTCCCGTCCGCGCCAGCCCGGCCTTCGTGGCGATCACCAGATTCTCCGGGTACGGGTGCAGTGCCTCCCGGATCAGTTCCTCGGAGACGCCCGGTCCGTAGGAGTCCGCGGTGTCGATGAAGGTCACGCCCAGCTCGACCGCCCGGCGCAGGACGCGGATCGCCTCGTCGTGGTCGCGCGGCGGGCCCCAGATCCCCGGGCCTGTGATCTGCATGGCGCCGAAGCCGAGCCGGTCTACCGGCAGCGTGCCGCCGATGGCGAAGGTCATGCCCGCAAGCATTCCCGGATCCGGCCCGGGCCGCCACCTCAGGCGTGCGCGGCCGCCATCTGGCGGCAGGAGCGCTCGCACTCCCGGCAGGCGTCGGCGCAGCGCTGCATCTGCACGTCGTCGCCGAACGCCTCGCAGGCGGCGGCGCACTGGCGGCAGACGTCGGCGCACAGGGTGCAGATGGCCGGATGGAACTCCGACGACCGGGCCATGAAGTCGGCCGCCATGCGGCAGATGTCGGCGCAGTCGGTCAGCAGCCGGATGTGGGCCGCCTCCGCGTGCCGCCCGCCCTGCTGGAGGCAGTAGTTGATGGTCTCCTCGCAGATCCGGTGACACTCCAGTGCGGCCGAGACGCCCTGCGCCATCGTGCCGTTGTCGTGGTGCAAGTCCATGATCAGGCACTCCCTCGTCGGGTGTCAGGTCAGCCCTCACCGTATGACAGGCTGGTGGAGGCCGCAGGCGTTCGAGCGAGGACGACATCCATGTACATTCCCAGCCATTTCGCCGCAGACGACGCAACCGTCGGCGAGCTGCTTCGTCACCCTGGCGCGGCCGATCTGATCACGGCGACGCCGGACGGACTCATAGCGACGATGCTCCCGTTCCTGTTCGACCCGGCCGTCGGCGAGCACGGCGCGCTGCTCGGCCACGTCGCGCGGACGAACGACCAGTGGAAGCGGCCCGTCCTCGGGGAGGCGCTGGTGATCGTGCGCGGCCCGGACGCGTACGTCTCCCCTTCCTGGTATGCCACCAAGGCCGAGCACGGCCGGGTCGTGCCGACGTGGAACTACGTGACCGCCCACGTCTACGGCGAGTTGATCGTCCACGATGATGCCGAGTGGGTGACCGGGCTCGTCCGGCGGCTGACCGACCACCATGAGGCCGGCCGGGCGCACCCGTGGTCGGTGGACGACGCTCCGGCGGCCTTCGTCGCCGGTCAGGCACGCGCCATCGTCGGGGTCGAGCTGGTGATCCAACGGGTCGAGGCCAAGGCCAAGCTCAGCCAGAACCGCTCGGCCGCCGACGTCGGCGGCGTCATCGACGGACTGACGGACCAGGGCCAGACCGCCGCGGCGTCCGCGATGCGCGCTCACAACGGGCACTGACGGCCGCTCCGCGTCAGATCAACCGGTACGCCCAGCGCCGTACTCGGCGGGACGATCCTCCGGCGACCGTGGGGCCGGCGGGCGTACCGTCTCGATGACGGCCGGGAAGCCGTCGCGCCGTCCATAAAGGACGCCAAGCAGTCCGGCCCCCGTCAGCACGGCTGCGACCGCCGGCAGCGCACCGGTTCCCCAGCCGGCCAGGACCTGCCCGCCGAGCAGCGCCCCACCGCCGATGCCGAGGTTGAACGCCGAGGCGTTGAGCGCCGACGCGGTGTCCCCCGCCTGCGGCGGGGCTGCGCGCAGGATGGCGGCCTGCACCAGTACGGCCAGCCCGTTCAGGGCGAGCCCGGCCACCATGACCCCGGCGACGGCGAGCACGGGCCCGTCAGGGGCGCCGGCGAGGAAGACGAGCGCCGCGGTGAGGATGCCGCCGCCGGACAGCATCGCCAGCCGCGGTCGCCGATCGACCAGCATCCCGGCCAGGAACAAGCCGACCGCCCCGGCGACGCCGTAGCCGAACAACGCCGGGCCGAGCGTCTTCTCGGCGACCCCAGATGCCTGCAGGAACGGCGAGATGTAGGTGTAGAAGGCGAAGTAGCCGAGCATGGTCAGCGCCGTGGTGACCGCGACGACGGTCACGGACGGCGTTCGCAGTACGCGTACCAGACTGGTCTCGGTTGCGGAGGTCTCGCCCGGCATCGGCGGCAGCAGACGCGACGCGACCAGTGCGACGAGCGCGGTCGCCCCGGAGAGCGCCAGGAACGACGCCCGCCAGCCGATCGCCACTCCGAGCCCGGTCCCCAGCGGGACTCCGACCAGGACGGCCACGGTTCCGCCGCTGAACACGATGGTCACCGCCCGGCCGAGCCGCTCCGGCGGAACCAGGCGCGCCACGTATCCGGCGACCATCGCCCAGAACACCCCGTGGGTCAGCCCGCCGAGCAGGCGTGCGACGGCCGCGATCGGGTAGGCCGTGCTCACCGCCATCAAGACGCTGCTTCCGGCGTACGCGACGAGGGTGCCGACGAACAGCGCACGCCGCGGGAGGCGGGCGGTCGCCCGGCCGAGCGGGGCCGCGAACAGGGCCACCATGAGGGCGTACCCGGTGACGAGCAGCCCGACCGACGGCTCGCTCACGCGCAGGTCGTGGCTGATGGAACTGAGCAGGCCCATGGGCAGCATCTCGGTGGTGACCGAGAGGAAGGTCCCGGCGGCGACCAGCAGAAGGCTGGCCAGCGGCCAGGGGGCGGCCCGAGGGGTGTTTTCCATGATCGCGACCGTATCTGTGGGGGCGGTTGTCGATTCGGCGGGGGCTCGTTCGTATAAGCAGGTGAGACGGATGAGTGAGGTGGTCGGCGATGAGTGAGGCTCGGGTGGTGCTGGGTGGCCGGGGGCTGGTGGAGTCCCCGCGATGGCACGGCGGCCGGCTGTACTTCTCGGACTGGTCCGCCGGTGAGATCCTCGCGACTGACCTGGCGGGCCAGAGCGAGGTGGTCGCGCGCGTGCCGTCGCTGCCCCTGTGCACAGCGTGGCTGCCCGACGGCCGGATGGTGATCGTCTCGTCGGCCGAGGGGCGGCTGCTCGTCCAGGCCGGGGACGGGGGCCTGACGAGGTACGCCGACCTCGGCCGTCCGGGCTGGAACGACGTGGTCGCCGATGGGCGGGGCAACGTCTACGTGAACCGGGCGGGCTTCGATCCGATGGCCGGCGAGGAGGTCCGGCCGGGCGGGGTGTCGCTGGTGACCCCGGACGGCGGCCTACGCGAGGTCGCCGACGACGTCCTGTTTCCCAACGGAATGGCGGTAACGGCGGACAACTCGACGCTCATCGTCGCCGACTCGTTCCGCAACTGTCTTCTGGGCTTCGACATCGGGGCGGACGGGACCCTCGAGAATCGACGGATCTGGGCGGATCTCGGCGACGGAGCGCCGGACGGCATCTGTCTCGACGCCCAGAACGCCGTCTGGTACGCCGACGTGCCCAACCGCCGGTGCGTACGCGTGGCTGAAGGCGGCGAGGTCCGGCAGACGATCGACCTGGATCGGGGCGGATTCGCTTGCGCGCTCGGCGGTCCAGCGGGTACCACGTTGTTCATCGTGACGGCGGTCTGGCAGGGCATGACCGAGGCTCAACCGGTGCGGCCCGGCAGCGGCCAGGTGCTCGCCGTCGACGTGGACGTGCCGGGCGCCGGATGGCCGTGACTGGGGCCGGCTGATCCCACGCGTCAGCCGGCCCCCCGCGTCAACTGAACAGGCTGACGCCACCCGGCCCGACCAGCAGGCCGAGAACGATGAGCACGATGCCCCAGATGATCTGCCGCCGGATCAGAGCGAACACGCCGGCGATCACGAGGATTACTGCGATGATCCAAAGTAAGAAATCCACGGTCCAGGGTTTCCCCCGGTCAAGCTGACGTAAACTCGCGTTTCCGCGTCCTACGGGCGGCGCAGCGCCCGCAGCGCTCCGGCGAAGCGCTCCACGCCGTCGCCGAGAGCGCCGAAGAACTCCCGGTCACACGCCTCGACGGCGACGATGGCCCGGTTGACCAGAGCCCGGCCCTCTTCGGTCGCCTCGAGCGCCCGCGCCCGCCGGTCCTGCGGATGGGGCGGGCGGTGGACGAGGGCCCGGCCCTCCAGCGCGCGCAGCACCTGGGAGGTCATCATCGGGTCGGTGACCGCCAGGTCGGCCAATGCCTTCTGGGTGACCGGTCCCGAGTCCTGCAGCCAGGTCAGCGCCGCGAGCAGCACGAATTGCACGTGCGTCAGGCCGAACGGTTTGAGCGCGGCGCGGATGGCGGCCTGCCACTGGTTCGTCACCTGCCACAGCAGCAGCCCGGGGCTCTCGTCGGCGCTGCGGAACTCGGTGTCGAGGCCGCTCACCGATGGCCCGCCAGGGCGGACCGGATCACCGCGAAGTCCGCCTCGGACAGCTCCACCAATCCGCGGCGCAACTGGTAGCCCCAGTTGCGCTCGCGGGTCAAAGCCAGATCGAGATCCATGATGCGGGTCTCCCGTGCGTCCTCCACGTAGGACACCCTACGACGCCACGGGTGGAAGTCTCCCTCGTCGGCTTGCCAGATCTCGTCGTCGGCCACTTCCCCGATCGCGGTGAACGCCTGGAGTGGCGTACCGCCGCGCAGGCCGGTGCGGGGCGAGTAGTAGACCAGCCAGTCCCCCGGCGACAGCCGGGCCAGCCCGTCCCGTCTGCCGTGCCCAAGTTGGGCGATGCCCAGTCCGGTGCCGCGGCGTACGTGGTCGCGGCAGACGACTCCCAGCCAGTACCTCTCCATGACAGATAGTATGCGCGCTTACTTTATTCCGGTCAAGCCGGCCTCCGTGAGCCGCCAGGCACGAGTGCCCGAGGTGCCGTCGCCGGTGCAGAGCAGCCAGCCGGCGCCGACCCGGCAGTTGCGGGCGTCGGCGAGGTCGGCGACGGCGCGAACCCGGCTTCCCTCGACCACGCCGAGCCACGCCCGGCCCCCGCGTTTCGGTTCGAACAAGGTGTAGATCCGATCTTCGACCACTCCGGCGACCCGCCACACTCCCAAGTCGGCCCGCGTCTGCCCGGTCGCGGCGTCCACCAGCGCCGTCGCCATCGACTGCGCGGGTATCAGCGGCAGCAGGGTCGCGTCCCCCACCTCGATCTGGACACCGGTCCATGCGCCGGCCCGCCGCCAGACCGTCGCCTGGGCCTTCAGGTCGACGGCCACCAACTCCGGGCCTGCGACCAGGCACACCAACCGGCCACAGCGAGGATCGCCGGCGATCTCCATCGAAGCGCTAGCCGCCACCGTGGTGACCCTCATGACCGCCGTGGGATCAGCTCCGGCGACGGCAAGCCCATACGACAGCCCGGCACGCCCGTCCAACACCAGCACGTCGGACAAACCGACGGCCATCAACGCCATGGCCGTCAGCGGCAGCGAGCCCACCGGCGTGACTCGGCCCGTCAGTGAATCCAGCCGGCCGAGCTGCGTCCGTCCCTCGGGGGACCCGGGCTCGTCGGCCACGAAGGTCCCGATCAGAATCTCCGCGGCGGGCGTGTACGCCGGATAGGGCTGACCGTCTCCATTGCGCCAGATCACGTGCCCGTCGCCGGAAGTCAGCCCGACGAGCCCGGTGTCGTCCTGTACTACGAGGACGCCAGAGGCCGGCGTACCGGGCAGCACCAGGGCTCCCCGATGCTCCCAGCGCTTCGCCCCGGTGACACCGTCGAGCGCGGCGATCAGCCCGGGCGTGATCTCCGGCGATTGGTTCGCGCCGACCCGGGTGATCTGTGGGCTCACCACGAGCACCAGGTCACCGGCGTCGCGCAGCTCCTCGATCGGCCGCCCCGACTGGTACGCCCACAGCTGCCGCCCGCTGGCCAGCGAGTACGCCCGCAGCTCGAAGTCCTGCCCCGTCACGACGTACGCCCGGTCGCCCGTGATCAGCACGTCGCCGTCCACCGACACCGGGGGCAGACGGATCGGCGCCACCGCCGGTACGCCTGGAGCCGCGGCCGCCTGTGTGGCGAGCACCAGGGCCAGCAGCGTTCCACCGACGACGGCGGTCCGCTGCCGTCGCAGCGCCGCGCGTACGCCGGCCAGCCGGGCCGGTCGTTCCCCGGCGGGCGTCGGGGGCGGCGGCGCATCCAAGTCGATCAGGGTCATGCCGTTACAACGCGCCGGCTCGGCTCCCGCGTTGCCCTCGTCGCCGACGCGCTCGAAACTGCGGATGCGCCCGGTGCCGGAGAAGGCTTGATCGGCTGACCACGCACGTGATTGCGTCTGGGTGCGTCTGGGCGGCCGCCCCACCTGGGGGGTGGGTGCGGTGGGGCGGCTGCCCAGACGGCGGGAGAACCACGACCCGCGGTGAGCCGGGCGTGCCAGGGGGGTGAACGCCCCGCTCGATCATGGACCTTAAAGCGGCTCACGGGCGGAGGGACTCGGCCGGGCGGCCAGCAAGATCATCATCATCGCGTCACGGTTGCCGACCGCGGTGTCAGCCGAGGCTGATCAGCCCTGGGTCCGGTACCAGGCGATCTTCTCCTGGAGATGCTCGTACTGCCGTCGCAGCAGCTCCATTCGCTCCTCCACCTCGCGTGAGTGCTCTTCCAGCAAGGAGAGCCGTTCGGCGAGCGTGGCCTCCCCCGCGCGCGCCAGATCGCAGTAGCGCCGCAGCTGACTGATCGGCATGCCGGTGTCGCGCAGGCAACGCAGTACGTCCAGCCAGCCGAGGTCGTCGTCGGAGAACACCCGGCGCCCGCCCGACGTCCGGCTGACGTCGCCGAGCAGCCCGATGCGTTCGTAATACCGGAGAGTGTGGATGCTGAAGCCGGTCAGCTCGACCGCCTCCGCCGGGGTGTAGGAACTCACGGGGCGAGCATAGATTCGCCGGCAGCGGGTTCAGGAACGGCGGCTGTGGATCATCATCACGGCGATCAAGGCCGTCAGGGCCAGGATCGCGATCGCCCATTCGATGCCGACGAACAGCCCGACGAAGATCGTCAGGAGCGCGGCAACCACATGGGTGAGCGCGCGAAGCCAGGTGTGCCGCCGGCGCATCCCGCCAAGGCGCGCGGACAGAGCTGGATCATCGGCGACGAGCTGCCGCTCGATCTCCGCCAGCTGAATCTCCTCGCGCGGGCTGAGCATCGCGCCTCCATGGGGGCTTGTTCCCTTATCGTCCGCCCCGCCGGACCGCCTGCGCAAGACGCGTTTGTGCCCTCCCGGGGTCGGGTATGCGCGCGCGGGAGAAGGTGATCGCGTGGATGCCAAACCCCCGGTGGTGGTCGGCGTGGACGGATCACCCACGGCTATGGATGCCGCCCGCTGGGCGGCCGCGTACGCCGTTCGGCACGGCGCGTCGCTGTGCTGCGTCTACGGATACCACCTGCCGCTGTATGGCTTCTCTCCGATCGGCACGCTCGGGGAGATGGAGCACTTCGACGCCCGCGCTCGCGGGCAGGCCGAGGACATGCTCGGCACTGTGGCCGAGCGGCTGCGGACGGCGTACGCCGGGCTGCAGGTCGACACGCGGATGGAGACCGGCGGCGGGACGGCCGTCCTCGTCGACGCGTCCCGGGAGGCGATCGCGACCGTCGTGGGCGCCCGGGGCGGCGGCGGCTTCACCCATCTGCTGCTCGGCTCGGTCGCCGACCAGGTCACCGTGCACGGGCTGGGTCCGGTGATCGTCGTACGCGGACCGGCGCCCGAGCGCGGCCCGGTCCTCGTCGGCGTGGACGCGTCCGAGCACGCCGAGCGAGCCCTCCGGTACGCCGCCGGCGAAGCCGCGCTCCGCGGCGCCGACCTGGTCGTGCTGCATGCGTACACCGAGGCGCTGCATCCGCGGGCCACGGATGCGATGACCGAGGGCCGGGCCGAGGCCGAACGCCTGCTCGCGACGACGACGGCCGACCTGCACAGCCTGCATCCGCGGCTGCGGGTCGAGACGCGTCCGTTGTACACCGGACGGGTCGACCAGGCCATGATCGAGGCGTCCGCCGGGGCGGTCCTCACCGTCGTCGGCTGCCGTGGCCTCGGCGGGCTGCGCAGCATCCTGCTCGGGTCGACCTCGCGGGCGCTGACCCATCACGCGGCCAGCCCGGTCGCGGTGGTCCACCGGCCCGCCTAGCGCGCAGCCGCGCTCAGCCCGCTTCGCGCAGCAGCGGAATCTGTCCGCCGGCGAGCACCATCGCGACTTGGCGCTCCGACAGGCGATGCCGCAGCCGTAGGGTCTGACCGTCCGCAGTGGACGCCGTCAGGTCGGCTCCGGCGGCGAGGGCGGCCCGGACGCCGTCCAGCACCAGCACGTCCCCAGCCTGGAGGCGCTCGTAGTCGGCGCGGTCGGCGAACTCCAGCGCGAGGACGCCGAAGTTGGCCAGGTTCTGCCAATGGATTCGGGCGTAGGAGCGGGCGACGACCAGGCGCAGTCCCAGATAGCGGGGGGCGATGGCGGCGTGCTCTCGCGAGGAGCCCTGCCCGTAGTTGTCCCCGGCGGCCACGGCATGCGGGCCCAGCGTTCGCGCCCGGGCGGCGTACCCCTGCTCGACCTGGTCGAAGACGAACTCCGCGAGGCGCGCGATGTTGCTGCGGTGCGGCAGGGCTCGCGCTCCGGCGGGCATGATCTCGTCGGTGGAGACGTCGTCGCCGAGTTTGAGGGCGATCGGCAGCTCGAGGCGGTCCGGCAGCGGGTCGAGGTCCGGCAGGCTGCCGATGCTCGGGGCCTTGTCCAGCTCGACGTCGGCCGCCTGCGCCGCCGGCAGGGGCGGTTCGATCGTCGCGATGCCCGGCATGGGCGCGGGCAGGCGCAGCCGCGGATGGTCGATGCCCAGCAGGGACGGCAGCTCCCGGGGATCGGTGATGCGGCCGGTCAGCGCGGCCGCGGCCGCGGTCTCCGGCGAGCACAGCCAGACCCGGTCATCGTGGGTGCCGGAGCGGCCCGGGAAGTTACGCGGGAAGGTACGCAGGCTGTTGCGCCCGATGGCGGGCGCCTGGCCCATGCCGATGCAGCCGAGGCAGCCGGTCTGGTGCAGGCGCGCCCCGGCGCGGATGAGGTCGAGCGTGGCGCCCATCGTGGTGAGTTCGGCGAGGGTTTGCCGGCTCGCCGGGTTGACGTCGAGCGACACCTGCGGGTGCGTACGCCGCCCGGCGAGGATCGCGGCGACGACGGCGGCGTCCCGCAGGCCCGGGTTCGCCGAGGAGCCGACGACCACCTGGTGCACCGGCTCGCCGGCGACTTCGCGTACCGGGGTCACGTTGCCCGGCGATTGGGGTGCGGCGATGAGTGGCTCCACAGTCGACAGATCGATCTCGTCGGTGAGGTCGTAGTCGGCGTCGGGGTCGGCGAGCAGTTCGACGAAGTCCGCTTCCCGGCCCTGGCCGCGCAGGAACGCCGCGACCTGGTCGTCGGCCGGGAACACGGTCGCGGTCGCGCCCAGCTCGGCGCCCATGTTGGCGATGACGTGCCGATCCATCGCGGTCAGCGTCGCCAGGCCCGGTCCGTGGTACTCGATGATCTTGTTTACTCCGCCGCCGACTCCGTGCCGGCGCAGCATCTCCAGGATCACGTCCTTCGCGCTCACCCAGGGCGCCAGCTCGCCGGTGAGGCGTACGCCCCAGACCTGGGGCATCCGGACGAACAGCGGCTGCCCGGCCATGGCGAGGGCCACCTCCAGGCCGCCGACCCCGATCGCCAGCATGCCGAGGCACCCGGCCGCGCAGGTGTGCGAATCCGAGCCGATCAGCGTCTTCCCGGGTACGCCGAATCGCTGCATGTGCGTGGGGTGGGAGACGCCGTTGCCGGGACCGGAGTACCAGATGCCGAACCTGCGGCAGGCCGAGCGCAGGAACAGATGGTCGGCCATGTTGAGTTCGTCGGCCTGGACGAGGTTGTGGTCGACGTATTGGGCGGACACCTCGGTGCGTACCCGGTCGAGCCCGAGAGCCTCCAGTTCCAGCATCACCATCGTGCCGGTGGCGTCCTGGGTGAGGGTCTGATCGATGCGCAGCCCGATCTCCGTGCCCGGGGTGGGTTCGCCGGACACCAGGTGGGCCGCGATGAGCTTCCGCGCCACGCTCGGCATGCGTACCAGTCTGCCCCGCCATCGACGGTTGTGCCCGGTGTTTGCCGCGCGCCTGGCGGGGAACTGAGCTTGACGGCGAAGGGAGGTCCGCCCGTGACCAGCAAGCTCATCGCGACCAGCAGTGTCAGCATTCCCGCCGATCCCACCGCCGTGTGGGACGCGCTCACCGATCCGGCGACTGTCAGCCAGGCCTTCTTCGGGGCCGACGTGACGACCGACTGGGAGCCCGGGTCGCCGATCCGGTTCGACGGCGACTGGCAGGGCCGCGAGTTCCACGACCACGGCGAGATCCTGGACGCCGAACCCGGCCAGTACCTCCGGTTCACCCACTTCAGCCCGCTGTCCGGGCTGCCGGACGAGCCGGACAACTACCACGTCGTGACCTTCGACCTCGTGCCGGTCGGCGACGAGACCGCCGTGACGATCACCCAGACGAACGCCGGAAGCGAGGAGGAGGTCCGGCATTCGGAGCAGATGTGGGGCGACGTCCTGGCCGTGCTGCGG
The DNA here is from genome assembly GCF_040654195.1 of Hamadaea sp. NPDC050747. Lineage (NCBI taxonomy): Bacteria > Bacillati > Actinomycetota > Actinomycetes > Micromonosporales > Micromonosporaceae > Hamadaea > Hamadaea sp. NPDC050747. Next base: position 45,069 of record NZ_JBFAHM010000017.1, on the reverse strand, counting down.
GACTCGGTGGGGCGTCCGGGCGAGTGACGGGCCATGCCAGGATGAGGCATGCGCCGAGTCCTCGACCGAATCGCCCTGATCTCTGACGTCCACGGCAACCTCACCGCACTGGAGGCTGTCCTGGCCGACATCCGGGACCGGGACATCGAGCGGATCTTCAACCTCGGCGACTACGTCGGCAAGGGCCCGCGCGGGCGGGAGGTGATCGACCGCTGCCGGGAGGTGTGCGAGGTCAACCTGCTCGGCAACTGGGACGACGCGCTGCCCGACCCCGACCGGGAGTACGACAGCGAGGCGTTCCGGTGGTGGCTGGCGCAGCTGTCCGAGGGGCAGGGCGACTGGCTGCGGAAGCTGCCGTTCAGCTTCGACTTCCTGCTCAGCGGCCGCCGGGTGCGGTTGTTCCACGCCTCCTCGACCAGCGTGCACCGGCGCGTACGCTTCGACCACACCGAGGCCGAGTTCCTGGAGTTGTTCGCCAACACTCCGGCCACCGGTGACGGGCCGGTGCCCGACGTCGTCGGATACGGCGACACCCACGACCCGTACTACGAGGTGGACCGGCAGCGGCGCACCGTGTTCAACACGGGCAGCGTCGGCAACTCCATGGACGACCCCACCCCGGTCTACGTCATCCTCGAAGGCGTCTACGGCTCGGCCGAGGAGGCGCCCTTCTCGATCCAGTTCGTGCGGGTCCCGTACGACGTCGAGGCGGAACTCGCCGTCGCCGCCGAGCTGGGCATGCCTGAGCTGGCGGAGTACACCTCCGAGATCCGCGACGGCGTCTACCGCGGCGAGATGAACAACCCGGACGGGCCGCGCTACCACCGCCGGTGAAATCGGTCGCGCGGCAGATCGACGGCCGCTAACCTGTGCTCCAGTCAGTCCGACGATGGGAGGCCTGCCATGACATGCATGGTCATCAGCCTGGTTGCCACCACCGTCGCGACGCCGGAGAGCTGACCTCGCTTCTCCCCGCGTCGTGGCGGCGTTTCGATCGGCACCCGTTCGAGGTGCCGCGTTTTCGCACGCCAAGCTGACCTTGAGGAGAAATCCGTGGATTCCACATCGTCCTTCGAGCCGCTGCCCGCGGCCGAAGGCGGACCCAGTCACACCCGCCGTCTCGGCGACACGTCCCGCCGGGCCGCCGGCCCGTGGACGCCGACGATCCATGCCCTGCTGCGCCATCTCGAGAAGGCCGGGTTCACCGGCAGTCCCCGCGTGCTCGGCGACGGCTTCGCCGAGCCGGACGGCGCTCCAGCCGCCGGGCCGGGCGGTGCTGAAGAAGTGCTGACCTGGATCGAGGGCGACATCGTCCATCCGCACGCGTGGCCGTCGGAGGACGCCGTGCACCGCGTCGGACGGATGCTGCACGACCTGCACACGGCCGGCTCCACCTTCGAGCCGCCGCCAGATGCGCAGTGGCAACCGTGGTGGATGCACCGTTCCGGGCCGGACTCGGTGATCGGGCATTGCGACGCCGGGCCGTGGCACGTCGTCGCCCGGAACGGCGAGCCGGTCGCGTTCATCGACTGGACCCTGGCCGGTCCGGTCGACCGGCTCGACGAGGTCGCGGCCACCGCCTGGTGGCATGCGCAGTTGCACGACGACGACGTGGCCGCCCGGCACGCGCTGCCCGACCCGGACACCCGGGCGCGGCAGGTGCGGGCCTTCCTCGACGGCTACGAGCTGCCGAGGAACGACCGCGCCCGCCTCGTCACCCGGATGATCGAGATCGCCATCCGGGATTGCGCCGCGGAGGCGGCCCGGGCCGGGATCACGCCGGAGTCGGCCGACCCCGGTCCGCTGTGGTCGCTCGCCTGGCGGGCGCGTGCCGCGGATTGGATGATCCGCCACCGTACGCTGCTCGAGCAGGCCGTTACGGGGTGAGATGAGCCGGGGACCGCCGGATTCCCCGGCGGCCCCCGGTCAGCCCGCCGTACGCGTCAGGACGACGACGGGGATCTCGCGCTCGACCTTCGCCTGGTATTCGGCGTACTTCGGGAAGACGCCGACCATCAGGTCCCAGAGTTCGGCCCGTTCTGCGCCTTCGGCGGTACGCGCCACCGCCGCGTACACGTCGTCCTTGACCTGCAGCGTGACGTTCGGGTCGGCGGTGAGGTTGCGATACCACAGGGGATGCCCCACGGATCCGCCGTTGGACGCGATCAGCACGACGTCGTCGCCACGCGTTGCGTAGTACAGCGCGGTGCGGCGAAGCTTGCCGGACTTGCGCCCGCGTGTCGTCAGGAGCAAGGCGTTGACGCCGTAGTACTCGTGTCCCCGGCCGCCATCGCTGTCTACATAGGAATTGATGTGCTTGGCCACCCAGCCGACCGGGCTGTCGACGATCTCTTCGGTCACCGGCCCAACCTACGCGTCGGCTTTGGATTGCGCCCGTTCCTGGCGGATACGCCGCAGGGCGTCGCCCCACTGGTCGCCGGCGGCGGCATCCGCTTTGCGGTTGCGGAAGAAATGCGGGTGCCAGATCATCGCGTAGCCGAGCGTCACGAGCACGGCCAGCGCGGCCAGCACCTGCAGTCCCTGTGCTACGTCTTCGAGCCAGGCGTACCAGGCGGGATATACGAGCGCCTGGATCTCCGGGATCCGGGCACCGGAGGCCAGCGTACGCAGCTGGTCGAGGTACTCGCCCAACCGCAGCGGCGCGCTCAGGTCCGCGCCGATGCCGAACAATCCGTAAAGCAGGGTCACCACGTTGAGGACCAGCGCCGAGGTACGGGCGATGGCCGAGCCCCGGCGGACGAACAACGCCAGCGCCGCGCCGGCGAGGCAGACCACGCCGAGGACGATCAGCTCGGCGGCTCCCCGCCGGTCGCGGATCAGCGCCGGGGTCAGCAGCCCGAACTCCTCGTGGACCTGCCGGAAGACCTCGGCCAGCCGGGCCGCGTCGTCGGTGCCCCACCAGTACATCTCCAGGAGCCCGACCAGTACCAGCAGCAGTCCGACCGGAGCGGTCAGCCACAGTGTCAGCGTCGCGAGGCGTACGCCGCGCGGAACTTCCTCGATCCCCGTCATGGGCGCGACCCTATTCCACACCCTCGTCCGATGTCACCGGCCGGTCAGCAGATCGTGTACGCCCGTGACGCGCAGGACTCGCAGCACCAGCGGCGCCGGGTGGCTCACCCGCAGCCGTAGACCGTCGGCCGCCGCGAGGTCGCGTACGCGCACCAACATCGAGATCGCGGTCGAGTCGACGAAGGTGACCTCACTCATGTCCACTTCGACGTGGTGCCGGCCCCGGACGGCGTCGAGCAGCTGCGCCAGTGCCGCGTCTTTGGTCTGCAAATCCAGCGCACCGTGCAGCTTGACGACCACCATGGTCGGTGGGCCGGGTTCCTGGTCAGCCATCCGACCATTGTGTGCCCCACCGGGAGGGGAAATCCGGCCCGGCGCGCGTTTGGACCGCTGCTCGTTAGGAGGAACGCGGGTGTTCCGGCGGCAGCAGTGTGCCCAGGGGGCCCAGATCCAGGTTCAAGTCCTCCGGCCGCAGCCCGAAATGCTCGCACAGCACGGTCATCTGCTCGTCGAGGGCCAGCAGCGTGGCGCCGATCTGCTCGATCTGGTCGTCGGTGAGGTCGCCGTGGTCGATGCGGCGCAACGCCTGCCGTTCCATGAGCTGGCGGATCAGCTCGACGATGGTGAGCACCAGGGCAGCGAAGCCGCGTTCGGCGGAGTCGCGGTCGAGTTCGATCCGGCGGCTGCTCGGCGGACCGGTGGCCGTCATCGCGGATCCTCGACGCCGGCCGCGGAGGCGAGCAGGGCGTTCAGCGAGAGGTGGATCAGGTCGACCTCGGCGATGGAGATCGTCACGTCTCCGGTGATGACGACGCCGGCGGCCAGGACGCGGTCCAGGATGTCGACCAGGGACGTCTGCGCGGGCGGGAGGACGACCGATTGATCGACCGGGTCGTCATAGGGCTGCACGGTCCGCCCCTAATCCCGCTGCGGCTGCCCGGCTCGGCTCGGTTCGTTCGAGGCTCAGCTCGGCCGGTTCCGGGTTCAGCTCGGCCTGGTCAAGATGCAGATCGGTCTGCTCGAGGTTCAGCTCGGCGAACGAGTACGCCGGCCACGGACCCGTGATGTCCACGCGTACCTCGGGATTGCTGTGGCGCAGGCCGTCGACCGCGCCGAGGAAGACGCCGACATCGCGATCGTCGACGAGGAAGGCGCCGTTGAGCACCGGGACCTCGGCCCGCGGCACCCGGCCGACCAGGTTCTGCTGGGCTTGCTGGCTGTGCCGGGCCAGCACGCGATAGATGGTCTGCGCGGTCGCGGCGGTCCGCGCGGCGGCCCGGCGACCGGCGTCCAGCTCGGCCCGGCGCCGCTGCAGATATCGGGCGCCCGCGCCGGTCGCCGAGCCGTCGTCGGCCGAGTCGGCGGCATCCGCCGCCATGGCTCGCGGGTAGACCTTGATCCCCCATTCGGTACGCCCAGCGACGTGGTCGAGGGCGGCGTGCAGCTGGTATCGCCGCTCGGCCAGCAGGGCGTCGAGGCTGTCGTGGTCGGCGAAGACGGTGGCCAGCCGGGCCGGCAGGGTGGCGCCCATCCGGGCGACGACGGTGATGACCGCATGGTGGGCACGCGCGATGGGCTCGAGCGTCGGCAGGTCGTTCAGCGCGGTTCCGAGGTCGGCGGCCGGTGCGGCGTCGAGGTCCAGCACGGTCGCGATGGCGACGAGGTCCCCCACATCCCGCAGGCACACGGGTTGACCTCTCATCCCGGTGATCGCCAGCCCGTCCAGGTCGTCGGACGGACGGGTGACCGCGTAGAGCCAGAGGCCGGTTCGGTTACTCATCGTTCTGCTCCTCCGATAGTCGATCGTCCGAGAACCGCTGCTCCGCGAAGTGGTCGCCGTTCGCGATAGCCTCCCGCCGGGGACCGGTGACCGGCGTACTCGTCGGGCCGCCGACGGCCGGCTGTGCACCGGAGGTGAGCCACGGATCGTGCTGCCACCAGTCGATGCCGAGCTGACGGGCGGTCTCCACGGACGCGACGAGCAGCCGGAGCTTGACGGTCAGCAGCTCGATGTCGAGCAGGTTGACCTTGATGTCCCCGACGATCACGAGTCCCTTGTCCAGGACGCGCTCCAGGATGTCGCCGAGATTGGCCGACTGCTGGCCGGTCGCCGGGGCGCCCAGCGGTTGTGCCATGCCTGTGGTGGATTCGGTCATGAGGAGACCCCGTCGTCGCCGTGACCCCGTGAGTACCGGCGGACGCGCCGGTAGGACAGCAGTTCGCCATCGAGGTCGATCTCCGCCGTGTACAACGCCAAGACGTCGGTCGAGGACGGGACGCGCCGTTCCTCGACGGTCTCGACGCCGATCAGCCAACCCTGGTCGGACGGCTCCACCGAGACGATGCCCACGGTTTCGTTGCCGGTGAGGTCCGCGACGTGCCGCAGCCCGGCCTGCGCCGCCTCGGCGGTCGTCAGGTCCTGGTCCGCTCCGTTGCGGCGCCGCCCGGAGACGTCGGTGTCGTGATGGGTTCTCATCCTTGCTCCTCCTCACCGTTGTCCGAGGTGGTGTCGGACGGCTGGGCGACCAGCCGCCCGACGATCTCCCGCTCGGCCTGTTCGCGGTCGGCGTCGGACAGGTCTCCGCTCTGCTCGGCGGATTCCAGCTGCTCGATCTGCCGCCGGGCGTTCCCCGGGTCGTAGAGCTGCCGGTCTACCTCACCCTGGATGACCTTGGCCACCGCCAGCAGGCCGCGTACCGGTGCCAGCGGCAACGTGGCGATGGCCGCGAACAGGTCCATGTCACGCCTCCGGTGCGGCGACGAAGTCGTACGCCGCCATCGGGCCGAGCAGCTGCGGCGTGATCCAGCCGTCCCAGCGGTGTGCCAAGTCCTCGGCGTACTGTTCGAGGTCGCCGGAGCGTCCGGTCTCGGCCAGGACGGCGAGATAGATCGCGTCGTCCTCGTGCGTCGGGTCGCGAACGCTCATTTCGCGGGCGAGCGGCTGCAGCTCCCGCATCACCGTTTCGGTGTCCGCCTTCCGCTTCGCCTCCACCGCCTGACCGATGAACTCGCCGAGCCGGATCCGCGCGTCCCGGCTCTGCTCCTCCGGTACGCCGTGGAGGGCGTCCCGCAGCCGGGCGGCCGCCGGGTTCTCCTGCAATACCGCGGCCAGCAATGCCTCCGAGTCGTAGCGGCCGTGCAGGACGTATTCGGCGTACCCCTCGATGTCGTCGAGGTCGGCGGCCAACTCGTCCTGGTGCGCGTCGAGCAGCTCGTCGGCGACGACCTCGGCGCTGGGCGCGACGGCGCCGAAGCGCATCGGCAGCACCGGGGCCACCGCCGCGACCATGTCGAGGACCTGCTTGTGCGCGACGAGGTCGTCGGGCCGGCCCAGCGGCCGGTCGCGGTCTATCTCGCTGACCAGCCCCGCGACCCGGCCCCGCCGGATCACCTGTACGCGAGCTGGCGGGGCCGCGACGCCCCGCACCTCCTCGTCGATGTCGACGTCGGCCGGCACGACGCCGTACACGTAGCAGACGCTTCCCTGGCCGGTGTCGCGATCAGACATGTCCGTCCCCTACTGTCGTTGCCGGGAGCCGAGCGAGTCGGCCAGCTGGTCGAGTGCCGAGCTGGCCGCGCCCAGTGCGCTGTTGGCCGCCTTGCCCTTCGCGTGGCCGGAGGTCGCCGACTGGACCACCTCGGGCAGACCGGCCCCGCCGGAGTCCAGCTGAAGCCGATCGGCTCGCTCGGCGAACCGCAGATAGGTGTCGACGCTGGCGACGACCACCCGCGCGTTGATGGTCAGCAGCTCGATGCCGGCGACCGACGCGCCGATGTACGCGTCGATCACCAGCCCCTTGTCGAGAACGGTGTCGACGACGTCGGCCAGGGACGAGCCCGAGCCACCACCACCACCGCCGTCGGTCGAGATGGTCATGATCGCGCCTCCGTTCTGGTCCGGGCGCCACGTTCATCGCGCGAGCGTCCTCGTCCACGCGGACGCTCGTCCGCGCGCCGGTCGCTGGACGGCCGACGGCGCGCCCGGGATTCCTCGTCCGCTGGACGTTCCCGCTCCGGCTCGACCTCGTCGCCGGGCTCCATGCCGTCGTCCGGCTCGCCGACCTGGTCGTCCTCGGCTTCGGCTTCGCCTGGTTCGGCGGTCACCTCACCGTCGTGGATCTCACCGCGCCAGCCGGTGACGTCCTGCGGATGGAGCAGCGTGTCGGTCATGACGTGCCGGGCGAAGTGCTTGAGTTCCAGCCGCGCCCGGCGGCCCTGCGCCCGCCAGAGATTGCCGGTGTACTCGAAGAACCCCTGTGGGTGGTATTCGAGGACGAGGACGATCCGGGTGAGGTTCGGGCCGAGTTCGTGGAAGGTCACCGCGCCGTCGGGGTAACCCTTCTCCCCCTGCGACCGCCACACGATCCGCTCGTCGGGAACCTGGTCGACGATGTCGGATTCCCAGCTGCGATGCGACCAGAGGATCTGGGCCTTCCACGACAGCTTCTGCGGCTCGTCGCCCTGTTCCACCGCCTCGACCTTCTTCATGAAGCTCGGGAAGTCGGTGAACTGCGTCCACTGGTTGTACGCGACACTGAGCGGCACCGCGACGTCGATGCTCTCCACGATGTTGGTGACCTTGAGCTTGCCGCGACCGCCGCCACCACCGCCGAGCTTCTGTTTGACCTTGTCGACGAGGCCCAGGGCCTTGCCCGCCGGTCCGCTGTTGTCGAGGACGGCCTCCTTGACGTCTCCCGCCGCCCCCTTGGTGTAGTCGGCCAGACGCTCGGTCGCCGACCCCATGCGGTCGCTGACGGAGGAGACGGCCCGCTTGCCCACGGCGCTGATCACGCTCTCGACGGCTTTGCCGAGGACGCCTGTGGGACGTTCACCGGTGTGCGCGGTCATCTCGGGCTACCTTCCCCGCCGCCCGGCCGGTTCGGGCCGATTGCGGCGTACCGGCTGCCGGCCGCGCGACTGCTCACGAGGCTGTTCCTCCGGCTCCTCGTAGTCCTCGTCTTCGTCGCCCTCGTCGCCCTCGTCGCCCTCGTCGCCCTCGTCGCCCTCGTCGTACTCGTCGGTCTCCTCCTCGGGCTCCGGCTCTTCACGCCGGCGGCCGGCCGGCCGGCCGCGCCGGGATTCACCGGACTGCGAGCGTTCGCGCCGCTCCTCCGGCTCCTGTTCCTCGGATTCCCGCTCGTCCGACTCTTCGCCCCCTTTGGCGCCGATACTCGGCATGCCTTCGGTGAGGCGTCCGCTGAGTTGGTTGAGCCGGCTGGTGAGCGCGGTCATCGCGGCGCCCTTGGCCGCCTCCATGAGCCGTTGGCCCGGTTCGGTGAGCTGCTTCAAGTCAGTCGACGAGGTCAACGAACGCGCCCCGCGCTGCATCATCTCGTTGGCCGGCCCGGCGAACTTTCCCGCAGCCGCCGCCGCACCCAGCAGGATGGCGAGCTTCAGCTTGTGGGTTCGTCCCAGCACGTAGCCGACGCCGACGGCGAGGGGAATCGCCACTGTCGGTTTCATCGATGTCCTCCCATCTCATGTACGGCTGGACGCACCGATGGAAGCCTTGTTTTCGCTGGTGAGGGCCTAGATGGTGAGCCCAGCCGCTGGATCTGGCGACGCGTACCCTCGCACCTTCGCAGCAAACAGGCCGGGCCGGGCGAATGTGCGATCACCTGCCCGGAAGCGCAGGCATAGCATGATCCATAGGCGATCGTGGCCACGCACCAAGGAGATGATCAAGGTGATGATCGAGGAACTCGACGGCGAACAACACCTCGTGCGGATCCCGTTCGAAGACGACTCCGTCGAGATCTTGGTCCGGGCGTCCGCCGACGCCGTCGCGCGCATCGCACCGGACGGCGTCCCCGCCGTACGCGTGGTCGAGGCGACGATCGACTATCTGCTGACCCGCCAACGCCCCGACGATCTGCCGCCGCAGTTGGATCTGGAAGACGTCGTGCCCGCGTACGAGGGATTCGAAGGCGAGCTTCGCCGGCGGCTGACCGAGACTTCGTAAGGACGACGACGCCGCGACGACAGCCTTGTGACGACCTGGTCGACTTCGTCGCTTGGTTTGCGACCGTGATCTTCGCTTCCACCACAGGCTGCCGAGCCGTCGCGACGGTTAGAGTTCGGTCGTGGATGCCAAGATCAGCCTGACCCGTCAGGACGGGGCCATCGCCGTCCTCGGCGGGCCGACCGCCGTCATCGACCTCGGCGGACTGCGTATCGTCGCCGACCCGACGTTCGACGACGCGGGACCGCACGGATACCTCACCAAACTCGCGGGGCCGGCCGCCGCCGAGGACGTCGTCGGCCCGGCCGACCTCGTCCTCGTCAGTCATGACCTGCACCCCGACAACCTCGACGACCGTGGCCGGGCGTACGCGCTCGGGTCGCCGCTCGTGATCGCCGGCCCGGTCACCGCCGGACGGCTCGGCTCGCCCGCGATCGGCGTACGCCCCTGGGACAGCCACACGGTGACCCGCCCGGACGGCGGCGAGCTGGCCGTGCAAGTCGTGCCGGCCGTGCACGGGCCCGAGGACGGCGACCGGGACGCCGACGGCAACGTCAACTGCGAGGTCGTCGGGTTCGTCCTCACCGGACCGGGGCTGCCCACGGTCTACGTCAGCGGGGACAACGCCTCGATTCGCACGGTCGCCGAGATCGCTCAACGCGTACCGCACATCGACGTCGCGGTGCTCAACGTCGGGGCGGCCCGCGTACAACGGCGGTTCAACGGACGCGCGTTGACCCTCGACGGCGAGCGGGCCGCGGCCGCGGCCGCGGTGCTGGGCGCGGACGTCGTCGTGCCCGCGCACTACGACGGCTGGGCGCACTTCTCCGAAGGGCTCGCCGAGATCGAGCGGGCCTTCGACGACGCCGGCCTGTCGGCGCTGCTGCGGACGGCCCCGCACGGCACGTGGGTGCCGCTCGGTTAAACCGGTTCGGCCCCGGACCTGACCTTCGTGGCGATCCGGGGCCGCGCCACGCCGTCGACGGAGGTGCAGATGCCGAAGACGCGGGCGTGGCTGGTCCAGCCGTTCACGCGTCCGCGGTTGTTGCTGATCTGCACCCGCCCGGCGGCGTGATTCACCGCGTCGGGCAACGGATTTCCGTCCCGACCGGCCGGATCAGCGGCCGGTCGAGCCGTCGATCAGCTCGCGGATGATGTCGGCGTGACCGGCGTGCCGGGCCGTCTCCTCCAGCATGTGCGCGATGACCCAGCGCAGGTTCATCGGCGGCTGCGAACCGGGTTCACGGCATTCGGCGTCCAGGTCGCCGGTCGCGAGGATCGGCGCGACGTCCACCCAGGCCTGCTGATACGCCGCCACCACGGCCCCGATGGTGTCATCGGGCAGCACCTCCGCCGACGGAAGCTCGACCTGTTCGCCGGCGAAGCGCCGCCGGAACCAGGAGTACTCGGTCTCGGTGAGGTGCTTGACGAGCCACAGCAGCGAGGTGCCGCTGCCGACCGGGGACTGCCGTGCCGCCTCCTCGGCGACTCCCGTCACCTTGCGGACGAGCGACTCCCGCTGGAACTGGAGCAGCTGGACGAGGTTCTCCCGTTCGCCGGTGACGAGGCGCGGCGGTCGTTGGTCAGCCATTGTCGAAGGGTACGCCCAGCGACCGTGCTCCCACGGTCACCGGAGGATCTTGTCGAGGATCGGCTTCACCACAGCCGCGATCCGGCCCGCGAGCTGCTGGTATCCGGCGACGTTCGGGTGGACGGTGTCGTAGGTGGAGATCCCGTCGAACGACACGTACGCGATGCGCTTGCCCGCCTGAGCCTGGCTCTTGACGTACGTAGGGATCCAGTTCTTGTAGCCGTCGTGGTAGTCCGTCATCCCGATGACCACGATGTACACGCCGGGCTTGGTCTGAAAGACGAGGTTGATCCAATCGGTCATCGCCTGGATCACCACCGCGTCGGGCTGGTCGCCACGCCCGCAGCAGTAGTCGTTGCCGCCGCCCTGCATGATCACGACATCCGGCTGCGCGGCGGAGACCCACCCCGCCGTCTGCTCGTACATGCTGGTGCTGTTGCAGGGCGTCGCGTGGATGCAGGCGCCGCCCTCGGCCTGCATGTCCTTGTCGGCCAGGCGGCTGTCGCCCCGCTCGTCGGAGCCGACATAGTCGATTGCGTACGCCGGCAGCTTCTTCAGCAGGTCGAGCCGGTAGCCGTTCATCACCTCGTCCTTGGCTCCGGCGGAGATCGAGTCGCCCAGCACCATCACCTTGATCTTGCGTCCGTTCGGCGGGACGACCGGGCTCGGGCTCTTCGTCGGAGTCTTCGAGGAGGCCGCTGTCGGCGCGGTGGTGGACGACAGACCCACCGTCTCGTCCGCGGACGGGGAACTCGCATCGGTCTGTCCGGGTGCGACAGACCCGGCCGGCGGCCCGCCGCACCCGGACAGCAGCAGTCCCACGACGGCGATCGTCGCGACTCCTCTACGCATCACCCGAGCAGTGTGGCCGCGGACGGCTTGCCCGGGTGGCGGAAACCCGACTGTTCCGCCCATCGAGTAGCAGTGTCGGGACGGCGAAGGATGGGTCGCTAAGCTACCTGAATGCTGGCCGGCCTCCGCCTGACGAATGCTTTGCGCCTGCTGGACGCAGGCGATGCCGTCCGGGGCGAGGCGGAGCTGCGCACGGCGGCGACGGCGGGCGACGCGGTCACGCAGGTCACCGCCTGGTGTGCCCTCGGCGATCTGCTGCTCCACCAGGGGCGCCACGCCGAAGCCGCGACGGCGCTCGCCATGTGTCTGGCCGTATCCGCTCCTCCGGAACTCGACGACGTGGTCGAAGCCGACCGCGCCAGGGCGTCAGCGCTGCTGGAGTCGGTCGCACCGGCGATCGAGGTGGAGACCGACATCGGCGTACGCCCCGAGCGGGTCTGGGACGTCATTCGCGACGTCGGCGCGGTCCACACCCGGCTGCTGCCGGACCGGGTCACCGGTACGCGGATCGACGGCGGCCAGCGGTTCCTGACCTTTCCCGACGGTCACGTGATCCGCGAAATCATCCGGGCGGTCGACGACTCCTCCCGTCGTTTGGCGTACGCCGTCGTCGAGGGTGCCCGGCCGCCGCTGGATCACCATGAGGCCGAGTTCCAGGTCTTCCCCGCCGCGGAAGGGCGCAGCCGTCTCGTGTGGACCGCCCGGGTGCTGCCCGCCGAGCGGGCGGCCGAGGTGCGTACGCGCATGGAGTACGGGATCGCCGACATCCGCCGCACCGTCGAAGGCGGATCTGCGAGGTAGTGCCCTTCCTCGGTGGAGGCGCGGATGTCGTACCCGGCGCATAGCGTGGCGTCCATGCCGATCGACTACTCAACTCCCGGCGTCTTCACCGCGCTCACGCCGGATCAGCGGCAGCTGGCCGCCGAGGTGCCCGGCGACCCCGTCGCGGTCTGCCGCGCCGTCGCCGGGCTGATCGTCCACCCGGCCGAGACCGGTTCACTGGGTCTGCCGGAGATCCGTCTGGGCGCGCAGGCGATCCGGCCGGTGACCCGTATCCTCGACGAGCTGCTCGCGATCGATCCCGCGCCGCTGACCAAGCACCGCGAGCCTCGGCAACGGGTGGTCGGCACGTGCCGCCACTTCGCGACGGTCTCGGTGGCTCTGCTGCAGGCGCACCGCATCCCGGCGCGGGCTCGATGCGGATTCGCGTCCTATTTCCGGCCGGGCCGGCACGTCGACCACTGGGTCGTCGAATACTGGTCTGGTGACGACTCGTCCGGCGGCCGGTGGGTCCGGATCGATCCGGAGATCCTCGACGGCTCCGCTGTGCCGCGCCCCGATGACCTCGCGCCGGGCGAGTTCCTGACCGGCGGCGAGGCCTGGCAGCTCGTGCGGAGGGGCGACGCCGATCCGGCCACGTTCGGCGTCAACCACACCGACGACGCATGGGGACCGGCCGAGATCCGCGGCAACGCCATCCGCGACCTCGCGGCGTTGATGCAGATCGAGACTCTGCCCTGGGACGAGTGGGGTCGCATGGAGGCCTCCTATCGAGGCGCGACCGGCCCCGACTACGACCAGTTGATCGATCGCGTCGCGGAAGTGTGCGCCGGGGCCGACACCGAGCAGGTCCGGGAGCTTTACCACTCAGCGGATGTGGCCGTCCCCGCCGACCTGACAACCTGACGCCTTGGCGGCTGACCACATTTGGTTGGACGCCAAACAAAGCCTATCCTGGCGACCGTGCCGGAATTGATCTTCGCGCGTCCCGCCGCCGCCTGGGAAGAGGCGACGCCGGTGGGCAACGGCCGCCTGGGTGCGATGGTGCACGGCGGTTTCCCCGTCGAACGGATCAGCCTCAACGAGGACACCTTCTGGTCCGGCCCGGGCGACACGACCGTTCCCGAGGTGCCTGCGGGCCTGCTCGACGAGGTACGCCGCCTCGTCCGGGAGGGCGCATTCGTCGCGGCGGGCGACCTGCTCCGGCGGACGCAGGGCGCGGACGCGGAGGCGTACCAGCCGGTCGGGGATCTGGAGATGACCCTGGTGAGCCCGGAGGGCGGCGGGACCTACCGGCGGAGCCTCGACCTGCGCGACGGCGTCTCGATCGTCGACCGCGGCGGGTTCCGCCAGGAGGTGCTCGCCAGCGCCGGCCACCAGGTCGTCGTGATCCGGCTGGAAAGCCACGGGGACGACGGTGTGAACGCCGACCTGCGCTGGACGACGCCGCAGCAGAGAGCCGAGATCCGGCCGGACGGCGACGGCCTTTCGCTGACGGTGTCCGCACCCCGGCATGTGATCCCGTGGCCCCGCCGGGACGGCGAAGTGGCCGCCGACGACGACTCGATGTGGGCGTACGCCGTCTTCCAGCTGGACTCGGACGGCGGCGAAGTCCAGACCACTGTGGACACGGTCAGCATCCGGCATGCCCGGTCGGCGACCGTCTATGTCGCGATCCGGACGAGCTTCGACGGCTGGGATCGGCCGCCGGCCAAACACGGTTACGAGCAGGCGGCTCGGGCCGATGTCGATCGGGCTCGCCAGGCGGGCTGGGCCGCCGTCAAGGCAGCGCACGTCGCCGAGCATCGGGCGCTGATGGACCGGGTCACGCTGACCGTGGACACCGAGGACGACCGATCCGGGTGGCCGACCGATGAACGGCTGGAGCGCCGGGCCGCCGGGGAGACCGACGAGCAGCTGCCGGTCCTGGCCTTCGCGTTCGGCCGATATCTGCTGGCCGCCTCCTCCCGCCCCGGTACGCAGCCGGCGAACCTGCAGGGCGTCTGGAACCCGCATGTCGTGCCGCCGTGGAACTGCGAGTACACGGTGAACGTCAACGCCGAGATGAACTACTGGCCGGCCGAGACGACGGCGCTGGCCGAGTGCCACGAGCCGCTGCTGCGGATGATCGGTGAACTGGCGGAGTCCGGCCGGGCGACCGCCCGTGGGATCTACGCCGCCCGCGGCTGGACGTGCCACCACAACACCGACCTGTGGCGGATCACCGTCCCGGTGGGGCTCGGTCAGGGCGATCCGATGTGGGCGCAGTGGCCGATGGCCGGGGCGTGGCTGGTCACGCATCTGGCCGAGCACTGGCGGTTCGGGCGTGACCTGGACTTCCTGCGGCAGGCGCTGCCGATCGCGGCCGACGCCGCCCGCTTCGTCCTTGATCTGCTCGTCGAGAACGCCGACGGCCACCTGATCACGTCGCCGTCGACCAGTCCGGAGAACCAGTTCGTGACGCCCGACGGTGCGGCCAGTGTGGAGGAAGGCACGGTCATGGACCTCGTGCTGGCCCGGGAACTCTTCGAGTTCCTGATCGAGGCCGAGGCCGCGCTCGGAACGGTCGAACCCGGGGACCAGGCCGCGATCGAGGAGGCCCGGCAGGCACTCCCCCGGCTCTCCCCGGTGCGGATCGGCGGTCGAGGTCAGCTGCTGGAGTGGTCGGCCGAGCGTACCGAGGTCGAGCCGCACCACCGGCACGTCTCGCACCTTGTCGGCTTCTACCCGGGCCGTGCGTCCACCGGGGATCCCGCGCTCGAAGCCGCCGCGCGGCGGTCGCTGGAACTGCGGCGGGACGCCGGAACGGGCTGGTCCATCGCCTGGAAGATCGGGCTCTGGGCCCGGCTGCGCGACGGCGACGCCGCCCACCGCCTGATCGGCGAATACCTCACCCCGGTCCGGTCGGACGGACAGTTCCAGGGTGGCGGGGTCTATCCGGCGCTGCTCTGCGCTCATCCCCCGTTCCAGATCGACGGCAACTTCGGCGTCACCGCCGCCATCGCCGAGCTGCTCGTGCAGAGCCACGGGCTGGCGGACGGCGTACCGGTGGTCGAGCTGCTGCCCGCGTTGCCGTCGGCGTGGCCGTCGGGCCGTGTCACCGGTCTGCGCGCCCGGGGCGGTGTGACGATCGAGGAGCTGACCTGGGCCGATGGTAGGCTCGCCGGCGCCCGCCTGATCGCGACCGTTCCCACCACTGTGGACGTTGTCGCAAGTGGACGCCGGGAACGGGTCACGCTCGCAGCGGGAGACCGCCACACGGTACGCTGATGATCATGCGCTATCGCCTGTTCGGCAACACCGGCCTCCGCGTCTCGGAAGTCTTCCTCGGCGCGATGACCTTCGGCGAGCAGGGCGGGGTCGGCGCACCCTTGGACGAGTGCCGCCGCATCCTCGACCATTACGCCGAGGCCGGCGGCAACGTCGTCGACACCGCGGTCAACTACCGGGGCGGCGCGAGCGAGGAGTTCCTCGGCGAACTGCTCGAGGGCCGCCGCGACGATTTCGTGCTGGCGACCAAGTACACCGTCTCCCGCAACGGCCGCGACCCCAACGCCGCCGGCAACCACCGCAAGAACCTGGTCCGCTCCCTGGAGACCAGCCTGCAGCGGCTGCGCACCGACTACGTCGACGTCTACTGGGTGCACCTCTGGGATCGCCACACCCCGGTCGAGGAGACCATGCGCGCGCTCGACGACGTCATCCGGGCCGGAAAGGTGCTGTACATCGGCATCTCCGACGCGCCGGCCTGGGTGGTCGCTCGCGCGAACGTGCTGGCTCAATGGCACGGCTGGACGGCGTTCGCCGGGTTGCAGGTCCCCTACAGCCTGCTCAACCGCGACATCGAACGGGAACTGCTGCCGATGGCCGAGGCCACCGGAATGTCCGTCGCGGCGTGGAGTCCGCTCGCGGGCGGCATCCTGTCCGGCAAGTACACCGACGGGACCGCCGAAGCCACCAGCCGCCTCACCGCGGCGAACCTGTCCGAGCGCGATCACACGGTCGCCCGCGCGGTCCAGCAGGCCGCCGACGAATTGGGCGCCACGCCGTCGCAGGTCGCCCTGGCTTGGGTCCGCGCCCGCTCGCAGACCGTCCACCCGATCGTGGGCGCGCGGTCCGTCACCCAGCTCGCCGACAATCTCGGCGCGCTGGACCTCACTCTCCCGGACGAAGTGGTACGCCGTCTGACCGAAGCCGCCGACTTCTCCGTCGGCTTCCCCACCGAGTTCATCGCGCAGACCAGCGACTGGGTCTTCGGCGAAGCCGGCCGCCGCGTAGACGGCCGCTGACCTCCGAACTGTCCACACGCGACGGACCGTGATCGCCAGCCCGAAATGTGTCGCGGGCAGCCCGGACTCCGACACGTACCGGGATGCGGATCTAGTCCGGTGGCGAAATCGGGACCTCAGGGGATGGCGCCCCAGGGACCGAGGACGGCGCGACCTCGCTCGGTGACGGCGAGCGCGCGTCCGGTGCCGATCGGGGTGACCCAGCCGTCGGCTTTGGCATACGCGCACAGTGCCGCGCCGATGGCGCCGCCGAGATGTTCGACGCGTTCGGTCCAGTCCAGGCAGCCGCGCAACGGCGGCCGGCGGGACGGGGCGGGCAGGACCACGCCGAGGTCGGTGAGCCAGGCAGCGCCCGGCTTGGTCAGCGCGGGGCCGTCGGTCCAGGTGACGAAGCCGTGCTCGGTCATGGCCCGGGCGAGGGTGACGCCGAGCGCGCCGGCGAGGTGGTCGTAGCAGGTGCGTGCGTAGGCCAGTGCTTTGCCGCGCCGGTCGTCGGCCAGTCCCCGGACCGGTACGCGGATCTTCGGGGCCGCCTGCGCCATGGCTTCGATCAGGGCGGCGGTCTCCTCGTCGCGGATGCGGACGTAGCGGTGCCGTCCTTGGCGGTGTTCGACGGCGATGCCTCCGGCGACGAGGCGGTGGACGTGTTCGGTGGCGGTCGACGCGGCCACGCCGCTGTGGCGGGCGAGTTCGGAGACGGTCCACGCCCGGCCGTCCAGCAGCGCCAGGCAGAAGCCGGCGCGTGTGCGGTCGGCCAGCAGGGCGGCGAATCCGGCCAGGTCAGGCGTGGTCATCAGGCAATGATGCCGCAGTCACGGTTCGGCCGGCGCCGAAGCGTACCGGGATTAGCGTCGGCGACATGATCATCGCCCCGAAGATCCTCTATTTCGGCACCCCGGTCGTGCTGCTGTCCACCGAGAACGACGACGGCAGCGCCAATCTCGCCCCGAACTCGTCGGCTTGGGCGCTCGGGCACACCCTCGTGCTGGGGCTCGGACCGGCCGGGCATACGGCGTACAACTTGGCGAAGCGGCCGGAAGTCGTGATCAGCGTGCCGGGACCACGGCAGTGGGCCGCCGTGGAGCGCCTCGCGGACCTGACCGGCGCGTGGCCGGTGCCGGACCACAAGCGGGCGGCCTATCGGCATGAACGCGACAAGTTCGGCGCGGCCGGGCTGACGCCGGTGCCGTCGGTGAAGGTACGCCCACCGCGCGTCGCGGAGTGCCCGCTGCAGCTGGAGGCGCACGTCGAGGCGGTGAGCCACAACGCCGCCGACGATTTCCTCATCGCGCAGGCGAGCGTCGTGGCCGTGCACGCCGACCCGGAGATCGTCGTGCCCGGCACCGATCACGTCGATCCCCGCCGGTGGAGTCCGCTCATCTATAACTTCCGGCACTACTTCGGGCTGGGCGAGCGGCTCGGGCACAATTTCCGAGCCGAGACGCACTAACCGAGACGGATCAGCGGAAGAAGTCGCGGAGCACCTCGGCCACGAGCTCCGGACGGCCGTCGTCTTCGGGGCCGGAGTGGCCGAGGCCGGGCAGCGTCCGGCGCTGCGCGCCGGGGATGGCGCTGGTGAGCGCGTCGAGGGCGGTGCCGAGGTAGGCGGGGCTGCGGCTGCCGCCGAGCAGCAGGACCTGGGCGTCGAGATGGGCGAGCTCGTCCGCTGTGTCGGCGGTTTCGCGGACGAGTGCCATGTCGAAGTGCATGGTCGGGGTGAGCGCCTCGATCGTCACGTCGCCTGCCGGGGCGTCGCGCTGCAGCCGGACCGTCAGCGGCATCACCAGGTCGAGCACCGGCCGGGGCACCCGGTTGAACAGCGGCTCGACGCCCATCGACTTGAGCGCGGTGACCAGCGCCCTACCCCGTTCGCCGACGGCGATCTCTCGATCGAAACGGTCCAGCCACGCGATCGGCACTGAGCCGCCGATGGACAGGGGCGGTTCGTAAGCGGCCACACGGTGGAGCTGCGGCAGGGTGCGGGCGGCGTACAGGGCGATCAAGCCGCCGGAGCTGAGGCCGAAGACCCGGCTCGCTCCCGTCGCTTCGGCGAGGGCTGCGACGTCCTCGATCTCGCGAGCCATACGGGGACGCCGTCATCGGCAGTGGACGGTATCCGCAGCTCAGCCGCATCATGCTCGACGCGGAGACCCCGCATGCCGAGGACCGGCCGGACCGGCTGTTCCGCTACGGGTTGGCGCGCGTGCTGAGCGGGATCGGCTAACGGCGGACGGCGGTGAAGCCGACGGTGGCGTAGCGCATCGTGAAAGTGCCGCCGAGCTGGTCGATCGCCGCGCCGACGGCGGCGAGCACTTCGGCCAGCTGGTCCGGCGCGAGCCGGGTGAGGCCGCCGGAGGTCGGCAGCTGCGCCAGCCACTGGTCGCGGGCGTACGCACGTTGCCAGTCGAACCGGAAGGGCTGGGGGTCGGCGAACCGCCCGGTCTCCTGCGCCGCCGCCGCGAACTTGACGTACATCCCCTGGTAACCGTCGAGGATGGAGATCCCGGCGGGTGGCACCGGCGCCTGCGGGAAAACGCGGCGGAGGACGTCCGCGCTCGCGGCCGCGATCTCGGCGGGCGGCTCGAAGGCGTGGCCGAACGGGGCGAGCACGCCCTCCGGCCGCAGCACGTCGGCGGCCTTGGCCGCGCCGGCGACGGGGTCGATCCAGTGCCACGCTGTTCCGGCGACTACGGCGTCGAACCGCCGCCCGCGGGCGTCCCAGTCCTCGAAGGTCGCCACCTCGGCCTGGACGCCGGTGGTCTGGGCGTACGCCGCCATGCGCGGATCGGGCTCGACGCCGAGGACCGCGCAGCCCGCGGCCTGGAACTGCCGGGCGGCGATGCCGGTGCCGCAGCCGACGTCAAGGATCTCCCGGCCGGGGCTCAGCTCGACGATCCGCCCGATCAGGTCGGCCGGGTAGGCCGGCCGGGTGCGGTCATAGCGGTCTGCGTCGACGCCGAACGACTCCGCCGTCCTGCGATCTTGGTGAGGCTCTAGAATGGGCATGTGCCCACACTAGTGGGCGCTTGCCCACTCTGCAATGGGAGTCACCTGTGCCGACCGGCGTAGCCCTGCGCGACGTACGCCAGCAGCTGTTCGACGCGGCCGAGCGCATCCTGCTCCGCGACGGGCCGAGCGCGCTGACGAGCCGGGCGGTGACCGACGAGGCCGGGGTGGCCAAAGGCGTACTGCACAAGCACTTCGCCGACTTCGACGAGTTCCTCGCCGAGTTCGTCCTCGACCGCGTCGGGCAGACACCGCCCGCGCTCACCGACGCGGTCGGCGTCGGAACCGTCGCCGACAACGTCACCGAGGCGTTGACGGCGTTGCTCAGCTCGGTCGCCCTGGCGATCGTCCCGCTGGTCACCTTCCGGTCGCAGCTGCGGGTACGGCTGCGGCGTACCTGGCCGGCCGGGGTGCCGGTGCTGACCGAGGGCGCGATCATGCTCGGCGAGTATCTGGCGGCCGAACAGCGACTGGGGCGGGTGGATCCGGCCGCCGACCCGCAAACTCTTGGCGCGATGCTGATCGGCACCGCTCATCTGCAGTTCGCCGACCGCACCGCCGGGCCGCCGACGCCAGAGGCGGTACGCGTGATCGTCGACTCGGTCCTGCGCTGACGACCTCGCCGTCAGGCGGCCAGCGCGTACGCCGCCCGGCAGGTGGGACCGGTGAACACGCTCGGCCGCAGGTTCCGGAGGTTCTCCGCGATCGCCGCCGCGACATCGACGAGAGTGACATCCAGCGCTCCGGTGACCGCGGCGATCATCTCGCTGGACGGTTCCTTGGTGCCGCGCTCCATCTCGGAGAGATATTGAGGCGACACTCCCGCCCGGGCCGCCGTCTCGACGAGCGTCTCCCCGCGCTCCTGGCGAAGCGATCGCAGGTGCTCGCCGAGGACGTGGCGCCACAGCGGCTCGCGATCAGGGTGGCCGGCCGGGCGGGGCGCCGTCATCAGCCCTTGCTCACGGTCGGATCGAGTCTCACCGTCGGACCGAGTCTCATGGTCAGCTCGAGTGTCGCTGCCGGTCAGGGTGTCGTCTGTCCAGGGGGTCTGAGCCACGCCTCATGGTAAAGCGGGCGGTGCCCCCAGGAGTGGTTCTTCCGCCCACAGCCGAACGTGGTTTCCGCTGCTGTGAGCAGATCTGCCGACGGCAGACGACACCCCGTCCGGCCGTGTTCGGCGGGCAGGGTGGACGGATGAGCGAGCAAAGACCCCCGATGTTCACCGAGCGCGTCCGGCGTGAGCTGTACGAGCAGCGCGTCCTCGTCCTGGACGGCACGCTCGACGACGACAACGGCACCCTCCTGACGACACAGCTGATCACGCTGGCGATGGATGATCCGTCCACCGACATCGCCCTGTGGATTCATTCGCCGGGCGGGTCGGTGCCGTCCATGCTGGCGATCCGCGACGTCATGCGGGTGCTCCCGTGCGCCGTGTCGACGTTGGCGCTGGGCATCGCATACAGCGCCGGCCAGTTCCTGCTCTCGGCCGGGACCCGCGGCAAGCGGCGGGCGATGCCGCACGCCCGGGTGCTCATGCACCAAGGCTCGGCGGGCATCGCCGGCACCGCGGTCGACGTCGAGTTGCAGGCCAACGACCTGCGCCATACCCGCGACACGGTGCTGCGGCTGATCGCCGAGGACACCGGCCAGCCCGTCGAGCGCGTCTTCGAGGATTCCCTGCACGACCGCTGGTACACCGCTCAGGAGGCCCTCGAGTACGGGTTCATCGACGAGATCGTCGCGGAGTTCGACGACATCGCGCCGCGGGGCCGCCGCCGCTACGTCGGCCTCCGCGCGGCTGAGGAGGCGACGTCCCGATGAGCAGCTACATGATCCCGAACGTCATCGCTCAGCATCCGCGCGGGGATCGCATCATGGACGTCTACTCGCACCTGCTGACCGAGCGGGTCGTCTACCTCGGCACGGCGCTCGACGCCGGAGTCGCGAACGCGCTCGTCGCGCAGCTGCTGCACCTGGAGGCGGACAATCCTGAGCGCGAGATCCAGCTCTACATCAACTGCGAGGGCGGGGATCCCAGCGCGATGCTGGCCGTCTACGACACGATGCGCTACATCAGGCCGCAGATCGCGACGATCTGTGTCGGGCAGGCGGTCGCCGTCGGCGCGGTGTTGCTCGCAGCGGGCACGTCCGGCAAGCGCGCGGCGTTGCCGCATGCCCGCATCGTCCTGCATCAACCCGCCGCGCAGGGCCGCGGCGCGATCCCCGATCTGATCCTCCAGGCCGACGAGGTGGTCCGGGTCCGGGCCGACATCGAGGAGGTTCTGGCGCGGCATACGGGGCAGAGCGCTGAGACTTTGCGAGCCGACACCGACCATGACCGCGTGTTCACCGCTGTGGCCGCCCAGAAGTACGGCCTCATCGACCACGTGATCGAGGAACGGGACGTGCCCAGCCGGTAGGTCACCGAGGGTGACTGGGAGGCCGCCGGCGAGGACCTGGCCGAGGTCTTCGCCGGCGGCGCCTCGCGTCAGAGCGGGCGGGCGGCGTCGACCGCGCGGATCAGGTCGGGCAGCTGATACCCGCCGTCGTGGCGTACTCCGTTGAGGAAGAACGTCGGCGTGCCGTTGACGCCGCTGCGTACGCCGCCGAGGAAGTCGTGCCGGATCCGGTCGGCGAACACGCGCCCGACCATCGCTTTGACCATGCCTCCGGACGGGTCCAGCTCGGCGGCGGCCGCCGCCAGGTGCGGCGGATCGAGCTTGTCCTGATGCGTGAACAGCCAGTCGTGCGCGTCCCAGAAGCGGTCGGCCGGAGCGGACTCGGCGAACTCGGCGGCGGGTTCGGCATATGGGTGGATGTCGCTGAGCGGGAAGTTCCGGAACACGAGCCGGACGACGTCGGCGCGCTCCCGCAGCAGCTCCTCGACGATCGGGTACGCCGCCCCGCAGTACGGGCACTGGTAGTCGCCGTACTCGACCAGGGTCACCGGCGCCGACTCGACGCCGCGGATGTGGTCGCCGGCGCCGACCGGGATGGTCAGCCGCCCGGTCTGGATGTCGAACGGTGTGGTCACGAAGCACCTCCGAGGGCTTCCAGCGCGGCCAGGATGCCGTCCGCGCCGGGGTTGACGCCGTCCGGTGACTCGAAACTCCAGAACACCGTGCCGGACGGGTCGATGACGAACAGGGTGCGCCGCGACTCGCCGGTCTTCTCGTCGTAGGAGCCGTACGCGCGGGACACCTCGCCTTTCGGCTCGAAGTCGGACAGCAGCGGGAACCGCAGCCGGCGGCTGCCGGCGAAGGCCTGGTGGCACCAGACGCCGTCGACGGAGATGCCGAACAGCTGGGCGTCGTAGCGGTCGAACTCCGACTTGACCGCCTGGTAAAGCGCCATCTGGTCGCTGCACACCGGGCTGAAGTCGGCCGGATAGAAGGCGAGCACGACCGGGCGGCCACGCAGCGAGCTGAGGCTGACGGTCTCGCCCGGCGCGGTGGGCAGGGTGAAGTCGGGCGCCTTGTCGCCGGACTGCGGCATCTCGGTCATACCGCCATCGTTACCCGAGCGTCCCGGCCGCAACCACGAAACCGCCAAAGCTCGGCGTACTCGGGAAAGGCTCGCGAAACCCCCCGAACCGCTCGGATCCCTCCGTAGAGTCTCGACCAGGGGTCTTGATGCCGAAACAACCGCGGGAGCCGTCGCTCCTGGACGCGATCATCCCGCTCGTCGTCCTGGCCGGTCTGATCGCCGCGGCGCTGGCGCTGTTCGGGCTCGACGCGCTGGACGGCCCGATCCAGGCCGCGCTCATCGTCTGCGTGCTCGTCGCCGGGCTGATCGGCATGAAGAACGGTCACACCTGGGCCGACGTCGAACGGGCCGCGCAGAGCGCGTTCACCTCGATCACCAGCGCGGTGCTGATCCTGCTCGCGGTCGGGGCGCTGATCGGCATCTGGAACCTGTCGGGAACGATTCCCACGTTGGTCTACTACGGCATTCAGGTGCTGTCACCGTCGTGGTACTACGCGGCGACCGCGATCATCTGCGGCGCGGTCGCGATGAGCATCGGCAGTTCGTGGACGACGGCGGGCACGATCGGCGCCGGGCTCATCGGGGTCGCCGCGATGCTCGGGGTCTCCCCCGCGATCACCGCCGGCGCGGTGATCTCCGGGGCGTACCTGGGTGACAAGCTCTCGCCGCTGTCGGAGACCACCATCCTGACCGCCCAGATGGTCAAGGTGGACGTCCACGAGCACATCAAACGCCAGGCGTGGACCTCCGTCCCCGCTTTCGTCCTGGCCACGGCGGTCTTTCTCGTGCTGAGCCTGGTACGCGCGCCGAACGTGCACAACCCGGTCGGCAAGGACGTCGAGCTGGCCGGCTTGGGCGACATCTACCACATCACCCCGTGGAATCTGCTGCCTCTGGTGCTGCTGGCGGCCCTGTCGATCCGCAAGGTTCCGGCAACCCTGGCCCTCATGGTGTCGGCGCTGTTCGCCGGAGTCCTCGGTGCGTTCCTGCAGCCGCAGGTCATGCGGGACTTCGTCGGCGGTGGCGAAGGCGCCGTCGTTGGGTCGATCAAGGGGATCTGGTCGGCGATGGCCAACGGCTTCGAGATCGACTCGGGCATCGGGGAGATCGACCGGCTGCTGTCGCGCGGCGGCATGGACAGCATGCTGCCGACCTTGTGGCTGATCATCGGGGCGGTCACCTTCGGCGCGGTGCTGGAGGAGTTCGGGCTGATCAACCGCCTGATCGATCCGCTGATCCGCTCGGCGCGCAGCACCGGCCGGCTGTTCGTGGCGGTGTTCGCGTGCGGCTTCGGGCTCAACGTGGTCGCCGGGGATCAGTACATCGCGCTGGTCCTGCCGTCGCGGGTGTTCCGGCTGGAGTTCGAGAAGCGAGGGCTGGCGCCGACCAACCTGTCGCGGTTGGCAGCCGACAGTGCGACGGTCACCTCACCGCTGGTGCCGTGGAACTCCTGCGGCGCGTTCATGGGTGCCGTCCTGGGTGTGCCGGTGCTGTCCTACCTGCCGTACGCGATCTTCAACTACGCCAGCCCGGCGCTGAGCGTGCTCTACGGCATCACCGGGTTCAGAATCGAGAAGGCGGGGACACGACCCGAGCAGCTGGCGGAACATTCCACCGACGGCGTTTGTTGACGGTTCAACAAGACGTGCCATACTGGGCGCGCCACCGCGACAAAGGAGCTGTACGCATGTCTGAGCTGGTCTTCGGCCTCGACACCTTCGGCGACGTGCCGCAGGACGACGCCGGCAAGCCCACCTCGCAGGCCGCCGCCATCCGGCAGGTCGTCGCCGAGGCCGTGCTCGCCGACCAGATCGGCGTCGACGTGATCGCACTGGGCGAGCACCACCGCCCCGAGTACTCGATCTCCACCCCCGAGACGGTGCTGGCCGGCATCGCCACGCGTACGGAGCGGATCAAGCTCGCCTCCGGCGTCACCGTGCTCAGCTCCGACGACCCCGTCCGGGTCTACCAGCGGTTCGCGACCGTCGACGCGCTGTCGAACGGGCGCGCCCAGGTCATCCTCGGCCGCGGCTCGTTCACCGAGTCCTTCCCGCTGTTCGGCTACGACCTGGCCGACTACGACGTGCTCTTCGAGGAGAAGATCGAGCTGTTCGTCAAGCTGCTCGACGAACAGCCGGTGACCTGGAACGGCACCGTACGCGCGCCGCTCGACGACGCCGACGTGTTCCCGAAGACCGAATCGGGCCGCCTCGACACCTGGGTCGGCGTCGGCGGCTCACCGCAGTCCGTCGTCCGGACCGCGCAATACGGACTCCCCCTCATGCTGGCCATCATCGGCGGGCAGGCCAAGCGGTTCGCGCCGTACGTGGACCTCTACCGGCGCGCGGCCGAGCAGCTCGGCACGACGGCGTACCCGGTGGGCATGCACTCCCCCGGCTTCCTCGCCGACACCGACGCCGAGGCCAAGCAGATCTTCTGGCCGCACTACCGGGTGATGCGCAACCGCCTCGGCCGCCTGCGCGGCTGGCCGCCGATCACCCAGGCCGAATTCGAGAGCGAGATCGAGAACGGTTCGCTCTACATCGGCTCGCCGGAGACGGTCGCCCGCAAGATGGCCCGCTCGATCCAGGACCTCGGCGTCGGCCGGTTCGACCTGATCTACACGGCCGGCGCGCAGCCGGTCAGCGCCCGCCTGCGCGCCGTCGAGCTGTACGGCACCAAGGTGATCCCGATGGTCCGCGACCTGCTGGCCGGCTGACATGCGACCGGACGAACAGGTGAAGACGATCGGCATCCTGGGGGCGGGCAAGCTGGGCACCGTGCTGGCCCGGCTCGCCCTCGCCGCGGGCTACCGCGTGCTGGTCGCCGGTTCGGGCGACCCAGCGAAGATCGCCCTCACGATCGAGGTGCTGACGCCCGGTGCGATCGCGACGACGGCCGAGGACGCGGCGGCTCAGGCGGACCTCGTGATCCTGGCCCTGCCGCTGGGCAAATACCGGCGCGTACCGGTCGAGGCGTTGCGCGGCAAGCTCGTCGTCGACGCCATGAACTACTGGTGGGAGATCGACGGCGTACGCGAGGATCTGACCGATCCGCAGACGTCGTCGAGCGAACTGGTGCAGGCGCACCTGGCCGGGTCACGGGTGGTGAAAGCGTTCAACCACATGGGCTATCACGACCTCGAAGAGGGAGCGCTGCCGCCCGGAGACCCCAAGCGCACCGCCATCGCGATCGCCGGCGACGATCCGGCCGACCTCGCGACCGTGGCGCACCTCGTCGACTCGCTCGGCTTCGACCCGGTGATCGCCGGTCCGCTGGCGGCCGGCGTACGCCTGCAGCCCGGGACCGAGATGTTCGGCGCGCACGTCGACGCGGCCGAGGTCCGCGCCCGGCTGGATCGGGCTAGCTGACGTCCTCGGCGAACGACCGCCGGATCTGTTCGCCGGTCGCGCCTGCGGCCAGCAGCGTACGCAGCAACACCCGGGCTTTGAGCGGGTCCAGGAACCCGGCCGGGATCAGCCCCCGGCCGAGCAGGTCGCGTTCCGAGCCCGGGAATCCGTAGGACGAGGTCAGCACCGGCCCACGGCCGATCCGGGAGGCGAGCACGACCGGGATGGCCGCCGCCGCCTTCGTCAGCGGTTCCACGAGGACGGCCGGGACGTGCCCGACTCCCATGCCCGCGACGACCAGCCCGTCCATCCTGGATTCGGCGTCGGCCAGGAATACCGGATCGTCGTCGAGGGTGATCGTGTGCAGCAGGACTCTGACTGCGCGCGCCGTCGCACCCGGGTACGCCGCCGGCACCGAACGCCGGGCAACCGGACCGGTCAGCCACCGTGGCGTACCCTCCACCAGACGACCCGCCGGTCCCGCGTTGGGTGACGTGAACGCGGACGGCGAGGTGGTGTGGTTTTTCTGGACCCGCGCGGCGAGATGGATCTCGTCGTTGAGCACGACGAGCACGCCACGGTCCCGCGCGGCCGGATCGGCGGCGGTGGCGACGGCGGCCAGCAGGTTGGCCGGGCCGTCGGCCCCGGCGGTGGCCGGATTCCGCATGGCGCCGGTGACCACGAGCGGCTCGGGCCGGGTATGGCGCAGATCGAGGTAGTAGGCCATCTCCTCGATGCTGTCGGTGCCGGTGGTGACCACGATCCCGGCGGCGCCCCCGGCTATCGCCTGGTCCACGGCGGTCCGCAGGTCGTCGAGGTCGGCGAAGCTCAGCCACGCGCCCGGCATTCGCCCGAAGTCGACCACGTGCAGGCGGTCGCCGTGCTCAGCCAGCCCGGGAACGGCCCGGACGAGGTCGGCGGCGGTGAGCTGCGGGCTGACACCGCCGTCGCTGGTCGGGACCATGGCGATGGTGCCGCCGACGCCGATCACGGCGACGATCGCGGCGTCGGCGGGAACCTGCGGTGACATGCCGCAACGCTACGGGCTCAGCCCGGCTGGGTGGCGAGCGGCCGGGCGGTACGCGTGGGGCGGGTCGTCCACAGCAGCACCAGGCCGACGGCGCACACCGCCGTGGCGATCGGCCAGGCGGTGCGGTAGCCGAAGTGCTGGGCCAGGCCGAACAGCGGACCGGCGAGCATGGCCCCGATCGGGAACGAATTCGTGAACAGCGCGGTGGCCCGTCCGGGGTGGCGCGGCAGCATGTTCTGCATGTAGGAGATGCCGACGCCGGCCACGGCCGAGATGAACAGCGCGTTGAGGATCTGTGCTGCCACGAGTTGCCACACGGCGGTGGCGGCCGACGCGACGGCGAAGTACGCGACTCCGCAGCAGCTGCCCGCGAGGACCACCGTGCGTACGCTGATCCGGGTGGTGATCGCGCCGAGCGTCAGCATGAACGGGATCTCCAGGAAGGCGCACACGCCGAGGATCACGCCGGTGTCGCTGACGTCGCCGTCCAGATACCGTCCGATGTAGATCGGCAGTACCTGGGAGATCAGCGTCAGCGGGGCCTGCAGCAGGGTGAATCCGGCGGCCGTCGCCATCAGCGTCCACCAGGACACTTCCAGCGGCCCGGTCGGGTCCGGCTGCTCCACCGCTGAGCCGTCGGCCGCCTCGTACTCGACGGGCGGCCGGGCTTCGTCCTTGTCGAACCGGGCCAGCACCAGCAGCCCGGCGACGGCGTACATGGCCGCCGACAGGGCGTAGAGCCAGGTGAAGCCGCCCGCTTTCATGACGAACGCCGCCAGCGACGGCCCGATCACCCAGGCGACGGAGAAGACTGTCCGCAGTGCGCTCATGCCCAGCGCGGCGCGGTCGGGCCGATCCCTGTCGAGCACCTGGCGGGCGTACGCGAGGGTCTGCGGGAACAGCGCCCCGGCCAGCGCCCAGCCGGTCACGTTGACGGCGAGCAGCAGCCAGTAGTCGTGTACGACGGCGGTCAGCCCGGCGCTGACGAAGCCGCCGAGCGCGGCGAGCAGCATCAGCGCGCGCCGGATCGCCCGCCGGTCGGACAACCGGCCCAGGCCGCTGGCCACGATGACGCTGGCCAGCGGCCCGACGACGAGGAAGACGGTGATCTGGATCGGGCTGGCGTGCACCGCCGAGTCCAGGAACAACGCCAGGAACGGGTAGACCAGCGCGGTCGAGACGCCGACGCTGAAGAACACGAGTGCGAACGGCAGCATCGCGCTGCCCAGCCGCCGGGTCATGATTGGGCCGGCGGGCCGCTGAGGCGAGTCCGCAGCGTGCCCACGATCGGCGCCGGGTAGCCCTGGCGAAGCTTCGCGGCGATGTCGTCGCGGGTCTCCAGCGCCCGCCGCCAGCCGACCACGTCGGTGGAGAAGATCTGCTCGGTCTGCCCGTCGTCGTACGCCGCCTCGACCGTCCACGGCCGCCGGAACAGCACCCGGGCCGGGATCGCGATCAGCAGGAGCAGGACGACGACGAGGATGTCGACGATGAGCAGCAGCAACGGCAGCAGGATGAACCAGAACAGCAGCACGCCGACGATGAACAGCACGATGCCGAGCACGATCGCGCCCAGCTCGTCGCCACCGCAGCCGCCGAGGTCCCCGCAGCCGCTGAAGTCGTCGATGCCGGAACCCTTCTCGCCCTTGCGTTTGCGGCGCCACGCCCCGAATCGCCGCACCAGTGCGCTCCACCGTGGCTGCCACACCACGCGTACGCCCCATGTCTGGCCGCTGGGGGTGTCGACCTTGACCGTTCGCACACGCGTACCCTAGTTCGAGCCCGCAAAATGAGAGCGCGACCGTGACGGCCGTCTCATTCCGGCGGGACCGCCCAGTTCGGCGGCGCGGCGGTGTCAGCACTGCCATGACTCACGAAAGACTGACTGCTTCGCAGCGCTGGGTGCTCGGGCTTACGGCGATCGCCGCCCTGCTCGTCGGGCTCGACACGACTGTCGTGGCGACCGCGCTGACCACTCTTCGCCTCGATTTGGGCGCGTCCGCCGAGGAGCTCGAGTGGACGGTGAACGCGTACACGCTGAGTTTCGCCGTGCTGTTGCTGACAGCGGCGGCCCTCGGTGACCGGTTCGGGCGGCGGCGGGTGTTCGTCGCCGGGCTGGGCGTCTTCGCGCTGGCTTCGGCGGGTTGTGCGCTCGCGCCGGACGCGGGCTGGCTCATCGCCGGGCGGGCGGTGCAGGGCGCCGGGGCGGCGGCGGTCATGCCGCTGGCGTTGACGCTGCTGGGCGGTGTCGTGTCGGCGTCGACCCGGGCGCGGGCGCTGGGCATGTTCTCGGCGGTCGTCGGCGTGTCCGTTCCGGCCGGGCCGCTGCTCGGCGGCGCGATCGCCGACGGCACGTCGTGGCGGTGGATCTTCTGGCTCAACGTGCCGCTGGTCGCCGTCCTGGTCCCGCTGGTGCTGACCCGGGTCGCGCCGAGCCGTGGCCCGCGGGTACGCCTGGATCTGCCGGGTCTGCTGCTGTCGGCCGGGGCCGCGCTGGGCCTGGTCTGGGGACTCGTCCGGGCCAACACGGCCGGCTGGACGGCCCCGGAGACGTTGCTGGCGTTAGGCGCCGGAGTCGTTCTGACGGTGACGTTCCTTCTGGTGGAGGGCCGGACCGAGCAGCCGATGCTGCCGCTGCGGCTGTTCGGCATACGCGCCTTCACGGCGGGCAACGCGGCGATCTTCTTCCTGTGGGCGTCGACCTTCGGCTCGGTCTTCTTCATGGCCCAGTTCTTCCAGGTCGGGCAGTCGGCGGGGCCGTTCGAGGCCGGGCTGCGGCTGATGCCGTGGGGTGCGATGACGGTCCTCGTGCCGCGGGCGGTCGGCTCCCTGATCCACAAGTACGGCGAGCGCCCGTTCATCGTCGGCGGCATGGTGCTGCACGGGGCGTCCATGGTGTGGATCGCCGTCCTGGCCGCGCCCGACGTCGCGTACTGGCGGATGGTCGCGCCGCTGATCCTGTCCGGCATCGGCGTCGCGGCGGCGATCCCGGCCACGCAGAGCGCGGTGCTGGGGGCGGTCACTCCCCCGGACCTCGGGAAGGCGTCCGGGGCGTACAGCGCGTTGCGGCAGCTCGGCGGGGCCTTCGGAGTCGCGGCTGTCGTCGCCGTGTTCGCCGCGTCCGGCGGGTACGCCTCGGCCCGCGTGTTCGTCGGCGGGTTCGCCCCGGCGATGGTCGGCTGCGCCGTGCTCGCTGTGGGAGCGATCCTCGCCGGTGTCGGTACGCCCGGCCGCCGGATGGTTCCGGCTGCCCAGGTCACCGCCCCGGCGGCGGCCACTCCGCCGGAGACCCTGCGTGCGAGCCGTTAGGGGTGTCGTCAGGATGGGAGTAGCACAGCGGAAGGACTGGACAGTGGGGACGACGGATCTGATCTCCCGGGCGCGGGCCGGCGACGGCGACGCGTTCCGGGCGCTGACCGAGCCGCATCGGCGGGAACTGCACGTGCACTGCTACCGGATGCTGGGCTCGGTCCAGGACGCCGAGGACGCGCTGCAGGACACGATGCTGGCGGCCTGGCAGGGGCTGGCCGGGTTCGGGGAGCGGTCGTCGATCCGGACCTGGCTCTACCGGATCGCGACGAACCGGTGCCTCAACACGCTGCGCTCGGCCCGTCGCCGACCGGCCAAAGAGTGGGGGTGGCCGGGCCTGGAACCACCGGAGCCGACCCGGCTCGGCGAGGTGCCGTGGCTGGAGCCGTATCCGGACGCGCTGCTGGCCGGGGCGTCGGGCGTACCGGTCGGGCCGGAGGCGCGGTATGAGCAGACCGAGTCGATCTCGCTGGCGTTCGTCACCGCGCTGCAGATCCTGCCGCCCCGCCAGCTGGCGGTCCTCGTGCTGCGGGACGTGCTCGGCTTCCACGCCGCCGAGGTCGCCGACATGCTCGACTCGACGGTCGAGTCGGTGACCAGCGCGCTGCGGCGGGCGCGGGCGGGGCTGCACGCTCGGCTCCCGGAGGTCGCCGACCGTGTTCCCGCCCCGCCCGTCGCCTCGGCCGCCGAGGACGCGATCGTCGCGAAGTTCGTCAGCGCGTACGAGTCGGCCGACGTCGAGGCGCTGGTCGCGCTGCTCACCGACGACGTGTTCATCGCGATGCCGCCAGTGCCGTTCGAGTACCTCGGCATCGCCGCCGCCACGCGCTTCTGCGAGACCGTCTTCAGCTCGGGACGCCGCTACACGCTGGTGGCGACCCGGGCCAACGGCTCGCCGGCGTTCGGGATCTACAAGCCGTCACCCGACGGTACGCACACCGCCTTCGGCCTGATGGCGGTGACGCTCAGCGGCGACCGGATCCGCTCGCTGACCCGGTTCGACGACCGTACGCTGCCGTGGTTCGGGCTACCCGCCCAGCTGTGAAGCGGCCACGCGTGGCCTGCCTCCCGCGAGGGCGGTCCGCTCTCGCGAGGGCGGCCCACTCCCCGGGTGGCGGTCTACTTACGCGGGTGGGGGTCCACTCACGCGGGTGGGGGTCCACTCCGCGGTGGCGGTCTACTCCGCGATGCGGGCCAGGACGAGGGCGAGGTCGACGGGCTTGCTGAACATCGGCCAGTGCCCGGAGTCGATGTCGACGTACTCGACGTGCTTGGCCTTGGCCAGTTCGGGGACGTCGCCGCCGTCGACCCACTCGCGGGCCTGGGCTGGGCTGAACTCGGGGCACACGACGGTCACGGGGACGTCGTAGCGACGCTCGTCGGTGAGGCGTACGACGGCGTGGGCGACGCCTTCGGGCACCGGGACGGCGCCGGCGGCGAGCCGGTCCCGGGTCGCCTCGTCGAGGTCGGCCGAGTCCGCGCCCTCGAACGGCCCCCAGCCGGGGAACCGCATGACCCCGTCGGCGACCTCGAAGAAGGCCGCGTGCTGCTCGCCGTCGGCGGACGGGAAGCCTCCGATCAGGGCCACCTTGGCGACGCGCTCGGGACGGGCGTCGGCGGCGAGCCAGGCCAGCGTGGACGCGGCCGAGTGACCCACCACCAGCGGATTCCCGGCAGCCCCGTCGACGGCGGCGACCACCGTCGCGAGCTGGTCGTCGAGCGTGGCGTCGACGGGTTCGGCGCCCTGGCCGGGCAGGGTGACGGCGACCGGCTTGTGGCCGAGCGCCTGCAGTGCGGGCACCACCTCGTCCCAAGCCGAACCAGTGAGCCAGAGGCCGCCGATGAGCAGGATGTCCATGTCGAAGTCGCTTTCTGCCAGACAACTGGGTGGCTTACCCGGTCACCGTAAACCCTATTCCGGACGTTCTACTTCCGGTTCATGTTTCGGCCGGTTTAGGCTGGCCGGGTGCCGTCCGATCCGAGTCCGACCGCCCGCGCGCTGCGCGCGCTGGAGATCCTGCAGAGCCGGCCCGGCGTCACCGCCGACGAGCTGGGCGAGCGCCTCGGGGTGACCGAGCGGGCCGCCCGCCGCTACGTCGAGATCCTGCGGGAGGCGGGCGTACCGGTGGAGTCGGTGCGTGGTCCGCACGGCGGCTACCGGCTCGGCCGCGGCGTACGCCTCCCGCCGATCGTCTTCTCGCAAGAGGAAGCGCTGGCGTTGGTCATGGCGGTGCTCGACGGCCAGCCCGCCGCGACCGACGCCGAGAACACCGTCGGATCGGCCCTCGTCAAGGTCATCCGGGCGCTGCCGGAGAGGATCGGCCGCGAGGCGGCGGCGCTCCGGGAGAACATCGCGGCCACCCCCGACCGGCACGCCTCCCGCCCGGACCCGGCCACCACCAGCGCCCTGATCGCCGCCGTCGCGGAACGGCGACGGGTTCGGCTGACATACCACAGTCCCCGGGGCGAGAGCGGCGCATGGCAGGGCGACGTCGACCCGTGGGCGGTCGTCGTCCGATATGGACGCTGGTACCTACTGTGCCATTCGCTGCGCGCCGACGCCGTACGCACCTATCGCGTGGATCGCATCCGGGCGGTCGAGCCGACCGGCCACGAGTTCGATCCACCCGACGGGCTGGATCCGGTGCGGGCGTTGGAGGAGAACCTCGGCTCGGGCTGGCCGATGGTGACCGAAGTGGTGTTCGACGCACCCCTCGCCGAGGTCGCGCCCTGGATCCGGCCGACGATGGGACGGCTGGAACCGTGGGGCGACGGCTGCCGAGTGGTCGGCACGACGAACAACCCCGCGATGTATGCGCAGGAGTGGCTGGCCGCCGTGCCGTTCGCGTTCCACGTCGTCGGCGGGCCGGAACTGCGGGCGGCGGTGGCCGCGGTCGCAGCCCGGTTCGCCGCCGCCCTCGACGGGCTGGATCAGGGATCTGGGTCGAATCTTGGGGGAAGATTCGACCGGAAACCGTGATCCAGCGCCCATCCGGGCAGCGCAGCCGTTACCTCTCAGTGCGCTTTGGTGAGCACACGATCGGTAGTCCTGCCTTGCGGCGGGACGGTCCCGGTCTGACCGACTGACGTCGTGCCGGGTTGACGCTTCACAGCCACCTGCCCGCGTACGCGGGTCTTCTGGTCGGCTCCACGTCCAGCCACCGGGCCACTCCCGGCAGTGTCGAACTCAGCCGCAAGCGCGGCGAGGTTGAGCGCGGCGTTGTGGTCCCGATCAGCGATCAGGCCGCACGCCTGGCAGTGGTACTTGCGCTCGGACAGGGCGAGCTTGGCTTTCGCCGCGCCACATCCCGAGCAGGTCTTGCTGGACGGGAACCAGCGGTCGGCCACCAGGAGCCGTCCGCCGTTCCAAGCGGTCTTGTAGGCGAGTTGCCTTCGGATTTCGGCGAACCCTGCGTCGCAGATGTGCCGGGCCAGCCGGCGGTTGGTGAGCATGCCGGTGACGTTGAGGTCTTCGACCACGATGGTGCCG
Organism: Hamadaea sp. NPDC050747; assembly: GCF_040654195.1. NCBI lineage: Bacteria > Bacillati > Actinomycetota > Actinomycetes > Micromonosporales > Micromonosporaceae > Hamadaea > Hamadaea sp. NPDC050747. The sequence continues at coordinate 10,888 of NZ_JBFAHM010000017.1, read as the reverse complement.
TGTTCACGGGCCAGCCGGGTGGTGAGCTTGTGCAGGGCGTCGCGCCGCAGATTACTCACGCGGGCGTGCGCCCGTGCGAGCCGGGCCACCGCGCGTTCCCACCGTTTCGACGGGCACCGGCCGGTTCGGCGGTCCGGGCCGGTCTTACGCGACACCGCCCGGCCGAGAACCCGCATACGCTGCTGGGCGGCCAGCAGGTGGCGTGGGTTGTCGACCATTTCACCGGTCGAGACGACTGCCAGGTGCTTGATGCCGACGTCGACACCGATCACCGAGTCCTGCCGAATCGGTCGTCGTTCGGCGCGTTCGACCTCGACGGTGAACGCGACATGCCAGCGCCCGCCGTTGCGCCGCACGGTCGCCGACATGATCCGCGCGGTGCCCGCCTCAAGGCGGCGGCCGAGCTTGCGGGCCGACTCGTGCAGCTTCAGACGGCCCAGTCGCGGTAACACGACGTGCATGCGGTCCGGCTCAACCCGGATCGCGCCGGTCGTGAACCGCACGCTGGGGGCGGTGCGGCGGCGGGATGTGAACCGCGGGAAGCCAACCGGCCGACCAGCCCGCGCACCCTTGCGGGAGTCAGCCCAGTTTTTCAGGCCGCGGGCGAGGGCGTCCAGGCCGGTGTTGAACGCTTCCTTCGACACCTGCGCCCACCACGGCGCCACGTCGGGTTTCGCGGCGTTCCATACCTTGCGCAGCGCGGGCAACGACCACGACAGCGGCGGCGTCAACTGCTCGTCCGGCACGTCGTAGGAACGCTCGGCCGCCCGCTGATCCATGACCGCCTTGACCCGGGCCAGCGCCCAGTTGTGGGCGACCCGGGCGGCCCCAGCGTGCGCGAGGACATCGCGCTGCTGGCCGGGGGTGAGGTCGAGGGCGAACCGGTAGGCCTGGATCGTCTTCATGCCGTTTCGCATTCGCCGGTGACCACCTCGATCGCACGGCGGGCGCGGTTCGCCCCAGCGCGCCGGCCGTACAGCCGGGCGCACAGCGAGGTCAGGATCTCGGTCACATCCTGCACGAGGTCGTCTTCTACCTCGGTTGGGTCGACTATGAGCAGCCGCCGACCCTGCGCGGCCAGGGCCGCCTCGACGTACTCGGCACCGAAGCGGGCGAACCGGTCGCGGTGCTCGACCACGATCGTCGACACAGCCGGGTCACGCAGGAGCGCGAGAAACTTCTTACTGTGCCCGTTCACCGCCGAGCCGACCTCGGTCACCACTCGGTCCACGCCGAGCCTCTGGCTAGTGGCCCACACGGTCACCCGAGCAACCTGCCGGTCCAGGTCAGACTTCTGATCAGCGGACGGCACCCGGGCGTACACCACGGTCTGCGCGTCTCTGGTCGGTGCCCCGGTGACCGGCTCGCCGACCATGATCAAACGGCCGATCCGGTACGTCGGAACAGGCAGCGTCCCAGCCGCGTACTGCCGCCGAGCGGTGATGTACGCGATACCGGTGGACGCAGCCCATTCCTTCAAGTTCACGCGACCATTATAGCTCTCCAAAGAGCGCTAAAGGTTCTCGCCACGCCAGCAGTTGTCAGCCCCACTCAGCCTCAGGAGAAGCTGGCGAAGTACGCCGCCGCCATGTCGTCGTCGGCATGCCCGGCGTCGGCGGCCCGCCGCAGGCGCTCGGCGCTCGCGGCCGCCACGTCAAGGCGTACGCCGTTCTGCTCGGCGGCCAGCACGATGAGCCCGGCGTCCTTCGCAGCCGTGGCGACCGCGAACGAGGCGGGAGTCAGCTGGTCGTTGCGGATGAGGTCGGCCTTCACGTGGGCGTACCCCATGTCGAGCGGACCGCCGCCGATCGCCTCGAAGAAGCCGTCGGGGTCGACGCCCAGCGCCCCGGCCAGGGCCAGCACCTCGCCGACGGCGTTGGTGGCGGCCAGGACCCAGCTGTTCACGACGAGTTTCAACCGGGTCGACGCGCCGGTCGCGCCGTCCTCGCCGGTCCACATCGTCCGCACGCCGACGGCGTCGAACACCGGTGTGACGACGTCCCGGGCGCCGGCCGGTCCGGCCGCGAGGACCAGCAGCTTGCCGGCTTCGGCGGGCTGACGCGTACCGAGCACCGGGGCGTCGTAGAACACGAGCCCGTGCTCGGTCGCGAACTCGGCCAGCTCGGCGACGGCGTCGACGGCCACGGTGGTCGACTGGACCCACACAGTCCCGGGCCGCAGCGCCGGAGCTGCTTGGCGCATCACCGCCAGCACGGCGGAGTCGTCGAACAGCATGGTGAGCACGACGTGGGCGTCCTGCACCGCTTCGGCGGGCGACTCGGCGACCAGTACGCCGTCGGCCGCCAGCGGCTCGGCCTTGTCCCGGCTCCGGTTCCAGGCTCGGACGGCGTGCCCGGCGCGTACGAGATTGCGGGCCATCGCCGCGCCCATGATCCCGGTGCCCAGCACTGCGACTGTCGTCTTGTCCGTCATGAGGTCGATCATGGCACGGCCGGGTCGAGCCCGCGATCGGGCGCTTCCCCCTGCGCGACGCCACCCGGCGAGGGAGAATGAACGGGGGGTGCTGATCATGATCGACCGTCGGCTCGGCGAACCCGATCGGCCGGACGCCGAGGATCTGCTGGATCTCGCGCTGGAACCGGACTTCGCGTCGGAGCACAACCACGTGTCGGTGGCCGACCACGACTTCGGCCCCGAGGGACGCCCGGACAACGAGACGCCGCACGGCTACGGCGGCCCGGACTGGAACTACCACCACCGGCTGGTCGTTTGACGGCCGGCGCTGGGATCAGGCCGCGCCGGTCTCGGCGCGGTAGCCGCTCGGGGTGAACCCCAGCCGCTCCCGGAACTCGCGGGTCAGGTGCCCGTGGTCGGCGTAGCCGAGTTCGGTGGCGATCTCGGCCAGGTTCACACCCGGTTCGGTCCGGACCCGTTCGGCGGCCTCCTGCAGGCGACGGCGGCGGATCATCTCGGCCGGGCTCAGGCCGACATACCGAGTCGCCAGGCGGTGCAGCGTACGCGGAGCGACGTGCATGCGCGTCGCGGCGTCGTCGAGCGTACGCACCTCGGCGTCGCCATCGAGCAGCTCCGCCAGCTCGTTGGCCTGCCGGCCCTGCTCGGTGACGGGGAGCGCGTGCTTGTCCAGCCAGGTGGCGAACGCCTCGACCGCGGCGGCGTGCCGCTCGTCGCGATCGGCGACGGTCATCGCGTCGGCGACGGCTTCCCGCAGGTCGGGGGCGTCGAAGGGGCGTACGGTGTCGCGCAGGTCGCTAGGCGTCTCCGTGAACGTGGGCATCGCCGCCGGGCGCAGCAGCGCGCCGACCGCCCAGCCGCGGCCGGTCAGGTCCCGGTGGGACACCCGCGTCGTCGGCCCGGAGAACACGACTTCACCCGGCTCAACCACCAGATTGCTCGCCGGGAACGACACTAGGTGCTGCCGCGACGACCGGCCGGGCGCGATGTCCCATTCGGGAATCCAGAACCAGCGGACCAGGTCGGCAACCGGCTCCGGCGCGGGCATCCGCCGGAACTCCGGCAGGCGCGCCGGGTAGAGGATGCCGCGGTCCTTGCCACTCACCCGACGAGCCTACTGAAGGAGATCGGCGCGTCGGCGACCGGGCGCAGCGCCGGTCGGCAAGGCTGGCACGAATCTCCAAGCCGGGCGCCAACGCCGAGGCTTAGCGTCGAACACATGAACGGAAAGCACACCACCAACGGCATTCCCAACGGCCACACCAGCCTCACGCCGTTCCTCACGATTCCGAACGCCGCCGCGGCGATCAAGTTCTACGAGGACGTCTTCGGGGCGAAGGTCGTCGACGTCACGAAGTTCGGCGAGGCCGTCGCGCACGCCGATCTCGATTTCGGCCAGGGCCATCTGCAACTGGGCGAGCCCAGCCCGGCGTACCACCTGATCGCCGCCCCGGAGGGCGACGACGACTGCTACTCGATGGGGCTCTACTGCGCCGACGCCGACGCGCTCGTCGCGCGGGCCGAGGCCGCGGGCGCGACGGTACGCGAGCCGCTCATGACGTTCGTCTCGGGCGACCGGTACGCCTCGATCCGCGACCCGTTCGGCGTCCGCTGGACGATCATGACGCGGGTCGAGGATCTCTCCCCGGAGGAGAGCGCCCGGCGCGTGGCGGAGTGGGCGGCACAGCAGCAGGGCTGATTTCGCTAACGAGGTAGAGCCGCCGGGTCAGACCGGCGTCGGCAGAAACAACGCGCGGACCGGCAACCATCGACGCCGGTCCGCGCGTCTGGCATCTCGGCGCACGTACCGTCACGACGACACGGGATGTGGGATATGACCCCGAACGAACAGCCGGGCAAGGTCATTGGCAGACGGACCAGGCGGTTCAAGGTGCTGGCGGCGGCGGTCGCGACGCTGGTCGTCGTAGCCGGCGCCGGGCTGATCGGCGTCACGTACTACGTGGACAGTGTGGCGGAGCTGATCCCGGAGAACGTCGCGGCGACCCAGGCGACCGCGATCATGGCCGCGGACGGCCAGACGCAGCTCGCGCAGCTGGGCACGGTGAACCGCATCGACGTGCCGATGAGCGTCATGCCGGACAAGGTACGCAACGCTCTGATCGCGGGCGAGGACAAAGACTTCTTCCACGACTCGTTCCGCGGTTCGCACCTGACTCACCTATATGTGCGGCAGGCTGTCGGTGAGCGGCTGAGCTCCGCCCGGGAGGCGGTGCTGGCCCGGAAGCTGGAGGACAAGTACGACCGGCTCTCCATCATGGGGTTCTACCTGAACGGCGCCGAGTTCGGCCGTGGCGCGGTCGGTGTCGAGACGGCCGCTCAGGCGTACTTCGGCAAATCCGCCAAGGACCTGACGGTGGCCGAGGCCGCCGTGCTCGGGTCGGTGCTTCACCAGCCTTACGACGCCGGTGGCGGGCCGAGCCCGTTCGACCCGGAGGCGCATCCGGCGGAGGCCCGGGACCGGTGGGCGTACGTGCTGGACACGATGGTTCCCGACTGGCTCCCGGCGGCCGAACGGTCCACACTGGAGTTCCCCCAGGTCCAGGCGGCTGCGACGGTGACGCCCGCTGCGGAATGGGGCCTGCGGGTCAAGCCCGGCGAGGGCGCCGGCCGCGCGACCGGCAACGTCGTCAACTACGTGTACGCCGAGCTCAAGGCACAGGGAATCGAGCCGAGGGACCTCAAGACCGGGGGTTATCGGGTCATCACGACGATCGATCCGCGAGCCCAGCTGGCCTTGGAGCAGGCGGCGCGGCCGGATCTGAAGGGCTCCGAACTCTACGGACGCACGGTCGTCCGCGACGCGAGCGGCAAGGTCCAGCAGGATCTCGAGGCGGCCGGCGTGGTGCTCGATCACACGAGCGGCGCCGTGCTCGCCTACTACGGCGGCCTCGACGCCATGGAGCTGGACCTGGCCGGTGTCAACACGGCCAATTCCTTGATCGGCGGGCACCCGCCGGGCGGGACCATGAGGGTGTACACGCTGGCCGCCGCGCTGGAGGCAGGCGCTTCACTGCAGTCGCGGTGGAAGGCGCTGCCCTTCACGACCGACGACGGGTTCAAGGTCGGCAACGGTGGTGCCGTCAACACCACCTGCAAGGACAACTGCACGCTCGAGCAGAGTTTCGTGAAGTCGTACAACGTGCCGTTCTACTGGATCGCCCGGCAGATCGGTCCCGGCGCCGTCGTCAAGACGGCGAATCTGGCGGGGATCACGTGCATGTGGAACGACGAGGGCGTGGAGCGGCTGGCCGGCGGCGGCGTGCAGGACACTCCCGCCCGGAGTCCGTTCGACCGGCAGGTCGGTTACGGACAGTATCCCGTCACGGTGCTGGACAACGCGGCCGGCGTCGCGACGATCGCCAACGGAGGCATTTACAACAAGCCGCACTTCGTGGCGAAGGTCGAGCGCCGTGACCCGACGACCGGCAAGTACTTGGAAGTGCCCGGCGTCGGCACGAAGCTCGCCCCTAAGCAGGTCATCCGCCGGGCGGTCGCCGACGACGTCACCTACGCGATGACGCGTGCGGCGGCCGACCGGAACTGGGGTGCGGCGGTGGGCGGACGGGAGATCGCCACGGTGGGCGGGGTCTGGGGCGGTGCCAAGCTGGACGTGTCCGGCAAGCCGGTCCTCACCGTCGACAACTCGGACGCCTGGCTCGTCGGATTCACCAAGCAGTTCACCGTGGCGATCTGGACCGGTAACGCGGCCGGCTCCTACCCGGTGATCGATCCGAGGATGAAGACGTCGATCACCACGTCGACGCCGTTCCGGATCTGGTCCGGCGTCGTCACCGGGTACAGCACCGCCCGCCGGTTGCCGAACGAGAAGCTCGCCGGCCCGTCGCATGTGGGCCGCGACGACTTCCCTTCGGCCAACGGCGTAGCACGTTAGCCAGCGGCCTGCTTGACCAGCTCGGCGATCCGCTTCTCCTCGGCGGCGCCGAGCTTGGTCAACGCGAAGGAGGTCGCCCACATCCCGCCTTCGTCGAGCTGGGCGGCCTCCTGGAAGCCGAAGGTGGCGTACCGGGTCTTGAACTTCGCCTTAGCCTGGAAGAAGCAGACCACCTTGCCGTCCTTCTTGTACGCGGGCTGCCCGTACCAGGTCTGCGGGGTCAGCTCGGGGGCGTGCTTCTTGACGATGGCGTGGATCTTCTCGGCCATCTCCCGGTCGGAGCCGTCCATTTCGGCGATCTTCGCCAGGACCTCGGCCTCCGCGTCGGCCCCGGCCTTGGCCGCCTTCATCTCCTTGGCGTGTTCCTTCATCGCCGCGCGTTCCTCAGCGCTGAACCCGTCGTAGGACTTATCGGCCTTGGTCGCCTTCTTCGCAGTGGCCATCGTCGGCTTCCTCCCTGTGAATCTTGCTCCTGTCGACCGTAATGCTAGGGAGGGGCGGGCGGCGGCGGCTTCTCCGAAACTGATCAGGTGGGCGTCACGGGTCAGGTGGGCGTCACGGATCACGTGGGCGTCACGGGTCAGGTGGGCTCAGGGGGTGGTCCGGCCGAGCCCGGCCTCCCGGGCCCGGACGATGGCCTCGGCCCGGGTGGCGACCTGCAGTTTGGCGAAGATCGCCGAGATGTGGTTGCCGACCGTCTTCGGGGCCAGTCCCAGCCGGCTCGCGATCGCGGCGTTGGGCAGCCCGGCCGCGATGAGGTCCAGGACGTTTCGCTCGCGGGCGGTCAGCTCGGGGAACGGCACCCCGGCGGCGGTGGGCGGCGGGCCGGTGAAGTAGTCCAGGACTCGCCGGGCGACCCCGGGGCTGAAGATCGCCCCACCGGCCGCCACGGTCGCGATCGCCTGCGAGATCTGCTCCTGGGCGGCGCCCTTGACGAGGTAGCCGCGGGCTCCGGCCCGCATGGCGGCGTACACGGACTCGTCGTCGTCGAACATCGTCAGGACCAGAACCGCCACGTCGGGGGCGACCCGGCGGATCTCGGCCGTGGCGGCGATGCCGTCGACGTCAGGCATCCGCAGATCCATGACCAGCACGTCCGGCCGCTGGACGACGGCGGCCCGGATCGCCTCCCGGCCGTCGGTCGCCTCGCCGACCAGCTCCGTGCCGGGCAGCGAGGTGAACAGGGCGCGCAGCCCGTCACGGACGACGGGGTGGTCGTCGGCCACCACGATCCTGATCATGCGGCTCCCTCCAGGGGCAACACTGCCACGACGCGTCCGCCGTCGGGGCCTGGACCGGCCGTGCACAGCCCACCGAGTTCGGCGGCGCGCTCACGGATGGAGGTGAGGCCGACACCGGGCCGCCAGGGCTCGCCGGTGCGGCCGTCGTCGAGGACGGACAGTTCGACCGCGCTGCCGACGGTGATGGTGACGGTGACCTTGGTCGCGGCGGCGTGCCGGGTCACGTTGGTCAGTGCCTCGGTGACGATCCGGTAGGCGGCGACCTCGACCGCGGCGGGCAGTGCGGCGAGCTGCGGCGGGGCGTCGAAGGTGACCTCCAGCGGCAGTCGCTCGCAGTGCCGTCGGAGGGCTCCGATCAGGCCGACCTCGTCGAGGGCCGGCGGTCGCAGCCCGTACACGAGCCGCCGGACGTCGTCGATCGCGGTTCCGATGTCGGTGCGCAGCTCGCTCAACAGCAGCCGGGTCCGGTCGGGGTCCGAGGTGGACAGGTTGAGCGCCGCGTCGGCCTTGTAACCGGCTCCGGTGAGCGTCGGTCCCAGCCCGTCGTGCAGATCCCGGTGCAGACGGCGGCGTTCCTCCTCCCGCGCGGTCACGATGCGTTCGCGGCTGGCCTGGACCTCCTCCGCCAGCGCGGTCGCGGACAACGCGGCGGCCAGGGGCGCGGCGAGCAGGTTCAGCACCGCCCGGTCGGCTTCGCCGAGAGTGCGCTCCCCGGCGCGTACGCCGACGAGGAGGTCGCCGACGCGCTCCCCGCGGTAGGACAGTTCGACGGTCTCCAGGTGGTCGGGTGGCGTACCGGCAGCGGCGACCTCCACCGATCGGGAGCGCACCGCCGTGAACGGCAGCCGCAGCGTCTCGCGGATACCGGTGAGCACTCCCCCGAGGTCGTCGGCGGCCAGCCGGGCCCCGACCGCGGTGACAGCTGCGACCGGGTCCGACCGCGACCCGTAGAGGAGGTGATCGACCGCCCGCTGAAGGCGTACCCGCACTGGATTGAAGAGGATCGCGATGAGCAAGGTGGCCGCGAGTGGCGCCCCCACGCCGCGCAGGAGGGCGTCGAACAGCGCCACCAGGCCCAGGTACGCGACCACGACGCCCAGCGTGAGCAGCAGATAGAGCAGCGTGCGGGAGACGACGAGCCGGATGTCGAGCAGCTGGTAGCGCAGGATCGCGATGGTGATGGCGATCGGCACGAGCGGTACGGCGAGCAGCAGCAGGATCGGGCCGTCGCCGACGATCCAGCGTGGCAGGTTGACCGCGACCGCGACGATGAGCGCCAGGACGAGCCAGAGCAGCTGGCGGCGCAGGCGCTCGTCGCCGCGCCGGTAGCGCACGACCAGCCCGGCGATCGCACCGAGCAGGCCGAGTAGCGGCGCGGTGTTGGCAGCCGCCCACAGCGGGCCGAGCCGGTCGAAGAACGGAGCCCCGAGGTAGGTCCGGATCGCCAGGCCGGGTCCGAACTCGACCGGTGCGGGGTCGAGCGACATGGCGGCCACGAAGCCGACGCCGGCGACGACCGTCACCACCACGAGCCAGCGCCACCGGGGTGACACCGGGCGGCCGTTTGGGAACAGCTGCAACGACAGCGGCAGCAGCAGGCAGATGCCCCACGGCCAGCCGGACACGAACAGGCTGGCCAGGATGCGCAGCAGCGGCTCGGGCCAGCCGTGAGTGTGCCCGTAGCCGCCGAGCGTCCCGCTGGCCGCGGTCAGCAGATGCGCGATCCCGGCGGCCAGCAGCAGCCAGCCGATCGGGTTGCGGCCGCGCTGCACCGCCAGGATCGCGCCGCAGGTCGCGAAGCCGACGCCCATCGCCGAGTTCGTCAGCAGGTAGCTGTCCACGATGTCGGCCGCGGACAGGCGCAGGGCTACGGCACCGGCCGCGGCGACGACCGCCAGCAGGGCGGCCAGTGCGAGGAGCAGCCAGGCGAGCGGTCGCGTTCGGGTCACGGTTCCATGGTGCGGCCTGAGCGGCCCGCAGGGCTGGGGGCGAGCCCCTAGACGCACCGGGCATCTTCCCGCCGCGTCCGGCGTGCGGCCCCGGGCGCTCGGGGGCCGGGCGGTCGCAGCGTGGAAGCCATGACTACGACACTCACCCGCTCACCGGCGGCCACCCGGGCCGACACGCGTACCGTGCGGCGCGTCGCAGCAGCGGTCCTGCTGCCGCTCGGGCCGTTGTCGGTCGCGATCCTGCGCGGCATCCTGCCCTATCACACCACCGACGAGGGCTCCGGCCTGCTCGATCACACGGCGTCCGCGCTCGGGCGGATGGACGCGGTCGTCTGGCTCGGTCTGCTCGCGACGCTCACGCTCGTGCCGTCGGCGCTCGCCGCGGGTCGGCTCGCGCACCGCCGAGCACCCAGGCTGACGCTCGCCGGGCTCACTCTGCTCGTGCCGGCCTATCTGGTGCTTCCCATCGTCAACAACGACATTCTGGTACGCACAGCGGCGGCCGACGCCGATCGGACAGCAGCACTGCGCATCCTGGACGCGGCCGGTTCCCACGGCGCGGCGGCGGTGGCCGGGGTGATCTTCGTCGCCGGGCACATCCTCGGCGCGATCCTGCTCGGCACGGCCTTGTGGCGGTCCGGCGCGATTCCGGCGTGGGCCGGGATCTGCGTGATCGTGTCCCAGCCGCTGCATCTGGTCTTCGCCGCGATCGTCCCGAACGCGTTCCTCGACGCCGGCGCATGGGGTCTGACCGCGCTCGGGTTCGCCGTCGCGGCGGCTGGAGTCCTGCGTACTTCGAACGACGACTGGGACCTGGGTCCCACCGCCTGAAAGGAGTCCTCTGATGACTGCTCTGCGTACGGGTCTGGTGCTCGCGATGCTGCTCGGCCTGGCCGACCTCGCCCTGCCCTTCGGCGACGCCGACTTCCCGCCGCTGCCGGTGGCGATCGCGAGTGCCGTCCTCGGCCTGATCACGGTCGTGTCGGCGGTGTACGCCTGGCGCGGCAGCCGGGTCGCGACGGTCACCGTCGTCGTCACCCGGGTGCTGTCGGCGCTGTCGGCGGTTCCCGCGTTCTTCGTGCCGGACGTCCCGGCGGCCGCCCGGGTCGCCGCCGGCGTGATCTGCGTACTGACGATCACCGTCGTGGCGTTGGTGAGCCCGGGACTGCGCAAACCATTGCCCGCCTGAGCTCGGCACCACCCCTGGGCGCTTCCCTTCGGACGCTCCCCCTAGGGCGCTTCCCTTGGGCGCTTCCCTTTGGGCGCTTCCCTTTGGGCGCTTCCCTTTGGGCGCTTCCCTTTGGGCGCTTCCCTTTGGGCGCTTCCCTTTGGGCGCTTCCCTTGGGCGCTTC